>JANRLJ010000227.1:0-11432 GCA_033762735.1 bacterium
AGGAGAGGGGGAGAAGACCAGGGAAGCGTGTTAAGTCCCTCTCCTTTGGGAGAGGGATTTAGGGTGAGGGCAAATGAGCCGTTGTGAACTTTCATAACTCCTTTTAGAGTACCGGACAACGCTATTTAGGGTGAGGGCAAAATACATCCTCAAAACTTGATTCCCTTCTTACAAGCCCTTTTCGTTTTAAGAAGCAAGGAGCAGCATCATGAGCGGCCTGATCCTGGTGACAGGGGCAACCGGAAATGTGGGGCGAGAGGTCGTGCGGGAACTGACCGGAACGGAGCTAGTGCGCGCGGCGGATTTCGATGTGGCACGTGCACGGCAAATGCTGGGCGACCAGGTGGAATGTGTGGAGTTCGATTTCCTGAAGACGGAAACCTTCGGCCCCGCCTTCACCGGAGTAGAGCGCCTGTTCCTGATGCGCCCGCCCGCCATCTCCAATGTGCAGCGGGATATCGCCCCTGCTGTGGAAGCCGCCAAAGCCGCGGGGGTGAAGCACGTCGTCTTCCTCTCCATCCAGGGCGTGGAAAACAATCGCTTCGTGCCGCACTACAAGATCGAAAAGCTGGTGGAAGCGTCAGGCATGGCCTACACCTTCCTGCGCTGTGGCTTCTTTATGCAGAACCTCAGCACCACCCACCGCGACGAAATCCGGGTGCGCGGCGAAATCGCGGTGCCGGTCGGCAAGACAAGGACGGCCTTCATCGATGTGCGCGATATTGGCGCGGTGGCGGCGAAAGTGCTGACGATGCCGTATGATGAAAATCGGGTCTATACGCTGACAGGCAGCGAAGCGCTGGATTATCAGCAGGTAGCGAAGACGTTGACCAGCGTACTCGGCAAGACTGTGCGCTACACCAATCCGTCGCCGCTGCGCTTCATTCAGCAGCAGTTGGCCGAGGGGCGCAAGTTCAACATGGCGCTGGTGATGACCATGCTCTATACCATCACGCGCTTCGGCAACGCCGCCGAGGTCAGCGATGATGTGCCGAACCTGCTGCACCGTGCCCCGATCAGCTTCCAGCAGTTCGCGCAGGATAACCGGGCAGCCTGGGCGGGTTAAAGTGCCCTCACGTTAGAATTCACAGCACCACATTTTTGGTTGGGGGAAATTGTACGGGCGCAGCGTGCTGCGCCCCTACGGAATCCCTGCTTCTGTATTCTACGCTTTGCGAACCTTTGCGTCGTGTTTTACCATCAGGCGTAATGCTCAATCCGTTCCTTGATGGCTGCGACAAAGCCATCCGCCGTCGCCCCATCAAGAACGCGATGATCAAAGCTGAAGCTCATATAGGCACAGGGACGAATGGCAATCGCATCATCAATCACCTTCACCCGCTTCTCGATCATCCCCACACCCAAGATTCCCACCTGCGGCTGATTGATGACGGGCGTTGCCAGCAGGCTGCCGGACGTGCCGTGATTGGTGATGGTAAACGTTCCGTCGCGCAGTTCATCCGGCTTCAGTTGATTGACACGCCCGCGCTCGGACACATCATTGATCGCCCGCGCCAGCCCCATCAGATTGAGGCCGTCCGCGTTGCGTATCACCGGGACGAGCAGCCCGTTCGGCACAGCCACCGCGATCCCGACATGAATCGAGCGCCGCAGCAGAATGCCGTCATCCGTCCAACTGGCGTTTACGAGCGGATGCTGCTTCAACGCCTCTACTGTCGCCTGCACGATATAGGGCAGATAGGTCAGCTTTACGCCATCGCGGGCGAACGTATCCTTATGGGCGGCGCGGTGCTTCGCCACCTTCGAGAAATCGAATTCAAAAATCGTGGTCGCGTGGGGACTCGTGCGCTTGCTGCGAACCATGTGTTCGGCAATCGAGCGGCGCATCCCCGTCAGCGGCACGATCTCGTCGCCCGGCTGCACAGAAACAGGCGCAGGCGCGGGGGCTGGTGTTTCAGGGCGTGCGGGCACGGCAGGCGCGGGAGAGGATGCTGTAACGGCAGGGATGGATGCAGCAGCCGTTTCGCCGTTTCCATTAGGCTGCGCTTCTAAAAAGGCCAGCACATCCTGTTTGGTGATGCGGCCGTCGCGCCCGGTGCCTTCCAGTTCATGCGCGTTAATCTCGTGAAGTTGCAGCATCCGTGCCACGACTGGACTTACGCGCACCCCGTCCACGTTGCGGCTTGCAGCTTTTTCGCTCATGGGCGCATGTTCTACAGGCGCGGAAGATTGTTCAGCAGGTTTTATCGCTGGCTTCTCTGCAACCGCAGCAGCGGGCTGTGCCTCAGCCTCCATTGTCTCGCCCGCTTCGCCAGCCATGCCGATCACCGCAACAACCGTGCCAACAGTCACGACCTGCCCCTCGCCCGCCTTGCGCTGGAGCAGAACACCTGCTTCCTGCGCACAGATTTCCACCGTGACCTTATCGGTTTCCACTTCCAAAAGCGGTTCGTCGTGTTGAACCGCGTCCCCAATGTCCTTTAACCAGCGCACAATCGTGCCCTCGTGAACACCCTCGCCCATTTCGGGCATCACCACCGGGGTCGCCATGCTGGAATAAGTCTCCTGATCTATTTATAAAAAAGCGGATAGCGCGACGGGTTGCTGTCGTGCATCAGGTCATACACCGCTTCAAAGATGTCGTGCTTGTTAGGTTTGGAGAAGTAGCTCCCGTCCGACCCATACGCCGGGCGATGCGCCTTTGCGGCCAGCGTGCGTGGTTGGCAGTCCAGCCAGTGATAGCCGCCCTGTACCTCAAGCACCTGCTGCATCATGTAGGCCGTCGTCCCTCCGGGGACATCTTCATCCAGGAAGACGATGCGGTTGGTCTTCTGGAGCGAGTCGACAATCAGCCCGTTCAGGTCAAAGGGCAGGAGCGACTGCACATCAATGACTTCCACATCCACATCGACTTCGGCCAGCGCATCCGCCGCTTCCAGCGCAATCGGGCAGAGCGCACCATACGTCACCAGGGTCACGTCCGCGCCCTGGCGCAGCACTTCCGGCACCCCCAGCGGAAGGCAGATGTCGCCGATATTGTCCGGCAGCGGTTCCTTCTTACGGTAGCCGTTCAGCGCTTCCACCACAATGCCGGGATCGTCGCCCTTGAGCAGCGTGTTATAGAAGCCCGCCGCCCGCGTCATATCACGGGGGACGAGGACGTGCATCCCGCGCACGAGGTTGATAATGCCCGCCATCGGTGAGCCGGAATGCCAGATGCCTTCCAGCCGATGCCCGCGTGTGCTGATAATGACAGGCGCTTTCTGCCGTCCGACCGTGCGCCAGTGCAGCGTTGCCAGATCATCGGAGAGGATTTGCAGCGCATAGAGCAGATAATCAAGGTACTGGATTTCGGCTATCGGGCGAAGACCGCGCATCGCCAGCCCAATCGCCTGCCCGACGATGGTCAGTTCGCGGATGCCTGTATCCGACACGCGCAGATTGCCATACTTGGCCTGCATCCCCATCATCGACTGATTGACGCCGCCCAGATAGCCGACATCCTCGCCGAACGCGATCACACGCGGGTCACGCGCCAGCGCAGCGTCAAAGAAGCGGTTGAGAATCTGGAAGCCGTTCAACGATTCCGGCCTGACGCTGTAGCGGGGTTTGACCTCGCGCACGTGCAGCGGCGACTCGTCGGACTCGCTGTAGAGGTGCGAGCCGTAACGCGCCTGGGCGTCGATCCGGTGAGATTCGCGCCATTTGAGCAATTGGACGCGGCAGGGGTTGTCCTCTGTGCGCGTAACCTTAAGCGCATCGAAAACGGCTTCCATCAGGTCTCTGCGCCGGGGATAAGCGCCCGCATCCATCTTCTGGCTGATCGCTTCCAACCGCTGCGCCTGCGCAGAGTGTTCGGCCATACCGTTCAGCAGACGCTTTAACTGCTGGCGCTCCACATCCACCGCGCCGACGAAGGCATTCCAGGCCGCCTTCATCTCGCCTCGGACGTAAGCCTTATCCTCGGCTTCGATCTGCGACAGTTCGTTCTCGTCGATCAGGTCGTTTTCCAGCATCCAGCGGCGCATCTGTGTGAGGCAGTCCTTTTCCTGTTCCCACGCCAGCCGTTCTTTTGTCTTGTAGCGTTCGTGGCTGCCGGAGGTGGAATGTCCCTGCGGCTGTGTCAGTTCGAGGACATGGATAATTGCCGGGACGTGGTGCAGCCGGGCGTTCCGTGCCGCGACCTGATACGTCTCCAGCAGCGCCGGATAATCCCATCCGTACACGGTGTAAATATCGAAGCCGGGGCCGTCGCCTTCCCGCTGGAAGCCCGCCAGCAGTTCCGAGACGCTTTCCTTAAGCACCTGATGTTCGTTCGGGACGGAGATGCCGTAGCCATCGTCCAGCACGGTCACAACCGCAGGGGCACGCAGCACGCCAATCGCGTTGAGCGCTTCCCAGAACATGCCTTCCGCACAGCTTGCGTTGCCAATGATGGCAAACGCGACTTCATCGCCGTTGCGCGAAAACTGCGTCAGATGATGCAGTTCGTTCAGTTCCCGATACAACCGGGACGCATAGGCCAGCCCGACCAGGCGCGGCATCTGCGCGGCGGTGGGCGAAATATCGGCGGCGGAATTGACCTGCTGGGTGAGGTCGCGCCACGAGCCGTCGGCGTTGAGGCTGTGCGTGGCGAAGTGTGAACCCATCATGCGACCGCCGGAAGCCGGGTCAGCCTCAACATCAGCATGGGCATAAAGCTGGGCGAAATATTCCTGGATGCTGAGTTCGCCCAGCGCGAACATCAGCGTTTGATCGCGGTAGTAGCCGCTGCGGAAGTCGCCCTTGCAAAAGCTGTGCGCCAGCGCCAGATGCGGCACTTCCTTGCCGTCGCCGAACGCCCCGAATTTGGCGCGCCCGCTGAGCACTTCCTGCCGTCCCAGCAGGCTGGCCTGACGGCTGCGATAGGCAGTACGATAATCTTCAATAATTTGCGGTGTTGTAAGCGGAATGAATTCTTTTGGCTTTATATTGACGGCCATCCTTGTTTCGCCTCTGTCTTATTATCAGGGGTTGGGGGTCTGGCTGCGGTTTGCGAACATCGTCACAGGGGAGCAAAGATGCTCCTGGAGCAGGACACACGCGCCTTCGATGTCGCCTGCACGGCACAGCGCCAGCAGTTCGCGGTGCTGCCGCTGCGAAATATCAAGCTGCGAACGATCAATGGTGTGGACGAGGAAGCGGACGACGTTGTTATGCAGATCGTGAATGGTGCGCAGGAGGTGCGGCATTTTAGCCGGGCGGTACAGCGCTTCGTGGAATTCCCAGTTGAGTTCTGCCCAGCGCGTAAGATCGGTTTCGTGGTCGATCTTGTTGAGGATGTGTTCACCCTGCATGAAGTCGCGCGGGGTGAAGTTGGGGAATGCCCGCCGCAGCGCCATCGGTTCCAGCGCCAGCCGAATGGTGTAAATCTCGTCCACCTCTTCCAGGCTCAGGCTCGACACCACCGCGCCCCGACTGGGGTTCAGCTTCACCAGCCCTTCCGCCTGTAGCTGGACGAGCGCCTCCCGCACCGGAATTTTGCTGACGTTGAACTGTGCCGCGATTTCGTCCTGCCGGAGCGCCTGCCCGCTTTGCAGCTTGCCCCGCAGAATGGCGGACCGCAGCGCGGTGGCGATCATTTCGGAGGTGTTTTTGTTGCGCTGAATGTCTCCTAAGTCCAGTCCCATGCACTACTCCTGGGTGGGATGCTGCGGATTATGCAATCATTATAGGGTTATACTCGTATAATCGTATACGATCTTGGGCAAAATTTACAAATCTTTAAGAAATCGTTTTTGGATACTGTATACAAAAACAGCCTTCGAGGTCATTCCCGAAGGCCGTTTGTCATGATAATGTGGGAGCGAGGTACGCCTCGCTTCCCGGTGTTCATTGCTGCTGGTTATTCGCCGCCTTCGCGCAGTTCCACCTCAACCGGCTCGAATTCCTCGCCCGTCAGATCAAGGTCGGGATATTCCTCCGCCAGTGCTTCCAAAGCGGCCTGCGCCAGATCAAGGCGATAAGCATCTTCGCCCGGTTCTTCGGTGATGACGCTGCCTTCCAGCGCAACCGCGACCGTCTGTGCCCACAGGTCAGCATCCAGCACCCCGATGCCTTCCGGCGACGGCCAGATCAGCTTATTGATCTCGTTCAACTGCCACGTCTGATGGCTTTCGCCGAGGGTCGTACCGTTATCGAGCACAATATCAACGCATTCCTCAAAGTTGTCGCGGCAGTAAATCCAGCCCCGGAACGAAGCCTTGAGGAAGGCGATGGCGATTTCCTCGTTGCCTTCTTCCGCCAGCCATTCGGCGTTGGCGAAGACATGATCCTGGAGCATGGCCGTACCCACGTCGTTGAAGTTGATGACGTTCAGATCTTCCGGTTGGAACAGTTCGCCCGTCTCAGGGTTGATCTGCTCCAACACCTGCGCATATTCGTTATAGGTCATGGCCTGCGCCGCGTCCACTTCGCCGTTGATGAGCAGCGACATGTCGAACGGCTGCTGGACGATGGTCACGTCTTCGGGATTTTCGGGGTCAATTTCGACGGCACGCATAGCCGCGAACAGTTCATGCTCGTTGCCGAAGCCCCAGGTGCCGATGCGCAGCCCCTCAAAATCCTCGACCGATTCGATGCCCGCGTCCACGAACGACACCTGGAGCGTCCCGCTGCGCTGGAAAACCTGCGCGATGTTGACCAGGTTCACGCCCTGCTCGTTGGATTCCAGCACCTTCGGCACCCACGCGATGCCGAATTCGGCGCCGCCCGAAGCCACCACCTGCTGCGGCACAATTTCCACCGCGCCTTCCAGAATGGTCAGGTCAAGCCCTTCTTCTTCATAAAAGCCCAAATCTTTGGCGGCGAAATAGCCCGCGAACTGCGACTGCGCCACCCACTGCAACTGCAGGCGCACAGGGGTTAGCTCCTGCGCACTGATGATCGACACGCTGAACGCCAGCACCAGCAGCGTACAGAGACACAGGAAAAGGCGTGAAGTTTTCATTATTTTGCTCCCTTAGGTAAAGACCCAATGTTTCGGCGGGCGAGGCTTGCCTCACCCCTGAAGGCGGAAATTTGTTTTCTTCGTGAATCTGTCACAACAATAGGCCGCCTCCCATCTGCAAAGTCTACCGATTTTGGAGACTTCATGCTGGTGATTTTGCCCAACAGCATCCATCCCTGCCACTCAACAGCATCCTCTCAGGCGGTTTCCCGCATGGAATTATGCCAGGGCATCAAGCGCCGTTCAGCAAACAGCACAAGCAGATAAAACGAAATGCCGATCAGCGCGGCCATGATGATCGCTGCCCAGGCACGGGCGAAGTTAAAGCCCGCCGCTTCCTGCGTGATGAACACGCCGAGTGTGGCGCGAGGGCCGCCGAAGAACTCCCCTACCACCGCACCGATCACGCTCAGCGAACTCGCCACCCGCAGCGCACTGAAGATATAGGGGAGCGCGTTCGGAATGCGCAGCCCGAACAGAATCTTGAAGGGCCGCGCGGCGTAGGACTGCATCAGCTCAAGCTGCGTCGGCTCGACCATCGTCAGCCCACGCACGGTGTTAATCATCACCGGGAAGAAGACGATGATGGACACAATCGCCATTTTGGAGGCCGGGTTCGTCAGCCCGAACCAGTTGTTCATAATCGGCGCGAAGGCGATGATCGGCACGGAATTGGCCGCAATCGCAAACGGCATGAGCGCCTCGTTGACAATCGTCCAGCGAGCCGTCACCAGCGCCACCAGCAGCCCGGCAGTGCTGCCGAGGACAAAGCCCCCAACGGCCTCCCACAGCGTCGCGCCTGCTGCTTCGAACAGCAGCGACTCACCCGCGCCCACCAGCCGCAGTTCCGCCATCAGTTCGGCAAAAATCGCGCTCGGCCTGGGCAGCAAAAACTGCTGGATGTTCAGCACCCTCACCAGCCCTTCCCACAGCAGCAGCACCGCCACCGCCACAAGCAGCGTGGGCAGGTAATACCGAACGCGGTCAAGCCAGTTTTTCTGTGCAACCGGGAGTTCAAGCGTGTTCTGAACCTGCATAAGCTAAATCGTCGCCTCGTCGATCAGGTGCGCGTCGCGCAGCAGTTCGCGCACTTCGGTCACTTTCTCGAAGAAACGCGGCGTCTCGCGGGTTTCAAACACACGCGGGTAAGGCACGTCATTGTCCACCACCTGCGTGATTCGTCCCGGACGCGGCGACATGACCACGACTC
Source organism: bacterium (assembly GCA_033762735.1). Lineage (GTDB taxonomy): Bacteria > Chloroflexota > Anaerolineae > Aggregatilineales > Phototrophicaceae > JANRLJ01. The sequence continues at coordinate 8,160 of JANRLJ010000227.1, forward strand.
GGCTGGAGAGGAACACCGCTTCGGGGATGCTGTGCGTCACGAAGATGACCGTGATGCCCGTCTGCTCCCAGATGCGCAGCAGTTCCATATTCATGCGTTCGCGGGTGAATTCGTCCAGCGCCCCAAACGGCTCGTCCATCAGTAAAATCGATGGCTCGAAGGCCAGCGCCCGTGCGATAGAAACGCGCTGCTGCATTCCGCCGGAAAGCTGCCAGGGGTAGTGATGGGCGAACTTCCCCAGTTCAACCAGTTCCAGCATTTCCCGCGCACGGCGGTCGCGTTCGCTGGCCGGATAGCCCATAATCTCCAGCGGAAGCTGTACATTCTTGAGGACGCTGCGCCAGTCATAGAGCGTCGCTGCCTGGAACACCATCCCATAATCCCGGTCAAGCCGCGCCTGATGCGGATTCTTGCCGTTCACGGTCAGGTCGCCGTGCGAGGGCTGCGTCAGATCGGCGATCAACCGCAGCAGGGTACTTTTGCCACAGCCGGAGGGGCCGATCAGCGAGATAAACTCCCCCTGAACAATATCGAGGTTGACGTTTTGCAGCGCGATCACGACATCGCTGTTGGAGGGGTTAAAGGTCTTGTTGAGGTTGCGGGCGGAAATGACCACCCGGCGGGGCGTTTCGACAGCCATCAATCAGGCACTCCGAACATAACGGCGCAGGACAAACCGTTCTACGATGCTTACCGCGACAAAGAAGATCACGCCCACCCCTGCCGCCGTGATGATGGCCGCGTACAGCTTGGGCGTGGAAATCAGGCTGTAATCCGAGCTGAAGTCTAATATTGCTCGGCCTAATCCGTCGCCCATCCCCGACGGCAGTTCACCGATGATCGCGCCGACCACGCTGGCCGTCGCGGACACCTTGAGCGCGGTGAAGATATAGGGCAGTGCCGCCGGAAAGCGCAGCTTCCACAGTTTCGTCCACCACGACGCGGCGTAGGAGTCCATCAGTTCGACAGCGGTTGGGTTGGGCGATTGCAGCCCGCGTAAGGTGTTGATCGTTACCGGGAAAAAGGTGATATAAGCGGCGATGATGGCGACGCTGGTAAAGCTGGCACCGAACCAGATGACCACCATCGGCGCAATCGCCAGGATCGGCACGGTCTGCGACGCGACGACATACGGCAGCAGCGCCCGTTCCAGCAGGCGGATATGCGCGAACAGCGTACCCAGCAGCAGGCCGAACATCACCCCCAGCCCGAAGCCAAAGAGCGCTTCCCGCCACGTATACAACGCGGCCTCGCCCAGAATCCGCGCCAGCAGGAATTCCCCGTTGCGGCGGGCGGGCTGCAAAAAGGCTTCCGCGATGGTTTGCAGGTGCGGCAGGTTCAGGTCATTCAGGATTTGCAGGTTGAGCAGGACGAGGCTGCGCGGTTGGACGAGATAATCTGTCAGCGCGAAATCACCTTCAACAGCGCCCACCTGCTGCCCGATCAACTGCGACGGGCGGGTGATCTGCGCGGCCTGTTCCTCGCGCACAGCGAAGCTCAGCCGACCGGGGAGATTCGGTCTCATCAGGAAGATAAACGTGGCTTCGCGCTGCTGTGGACGGCTGATATAGCGAAGCGCCGGGTAGGCCATTTCTCCACCGGCCTCGTCAGCAGGATAACTCGCCATCAGGTCTTCGAGATTGTTCTGGTCAGCCACAACCGCCGCGATCTCGCCATTTTCCAGCGCCGCCAGCGCATCTTCCAGCGAGGAATAAGGCGTAACGCTCCACGCCGCCTGTGGCACCGTAATGGCGTAGTTGATCGACTCCGCCAGCGCCTTGCCGCTTTCCCACACAATCAGCAGCACCGATATCACCACCATAAAGCCCAGCACTTTGCTGATTCGCCCCGGCGCGAACAGCAGCGCCGCCAGCACCAGCCCAATGCCGAGCAGAATCAGCGCCACCGTCGAATCGCCCTCCAGCACGGGAATCAGCAGCAGCAGCAGATCAAGGCCGATCAATCCACCGAGCAGCGCCCGCCGCGCCCACGATGCCTGCGAGAACAGCCCGACGATGCCCAGGCCGATCAGCAGCGCCGCGCCCACACACCACAGGAAAACCAGCGTTTGCATGGCTGTCGTCAGCGCAGCGGCATCCATCCCCCAGCCCTGCGCCAGCCCGCCGAGGAGTGAAGGCGGTGCGTCTTCCTGTGCTTGCTCCGTCATCCACAGCGCCAGTTCCGCCAGGGTGGACTCGGCCACCAGCGGGGCGTTCTGTGCCAGCGAGCGATAGCGCACGCCGACGATCAGCAGAAGAATGCCCGCGCCCAACGCCAGCAGTGCGGGGATCAACACACGTGGGTTGGAGACCTTGAGGGTGACGGTGTTGGGGCGTGGCAGAGAGGTATCCATTAAAACCTGGTTCTTCGCGTTATTCGATACGACCAAATGTACCCACTCTTAACAAAAATGCAAAGTTCGCCAGAGCGATTTGCCTGTGTTAGACTACCTGACTCACAAAAATACTCGCTTGTGGTTGGGTCGCCATTGGTGATTATGACCAGTACGCGGCTGACCGTTTTGTCACTTTTTTACCTCACCGTGGGATAGGCCGGGTGTGGTAGTTTTAAACCCAATGAGGAGTCCTATGACGCGAAAATTACAGAATTACATTGGTGGGGAGTGGATCGACTCCGAGGCAAGTGAATACGTCCCCGTGCATAACCCGGCCACCTGCGAAGTGCTGGCGGAATGCCCGGAATCGACACGCGGGGATGTGGATCGCGCGGTGGCGGCGGCGCAGGCCGCTTTCGAGGAATGGCGCAGCACGCCCGTGATGACGCGGGCGCAGTACATGCACCACTTTAAGACCCTGCTGGAAGACCGCTTCGAGGACATCGCGCGCACGATTGTGGAAGAAAACGGCAAGACGATTGACGAAGCGCGTGGCGAGGTGCGGCGCGGCATTGAAAGCGTCGATTTTGCCATCGGCGTCCCCTTCATGATGCGCAGTGACGGCCTGGAAGATGTGAGTTCGGGCATTGACGAGACAACGGTGCGGCAGCCTGCGGGTGTGTTCGCGGCCATTACGCCCTTCAACTTCCCGATGATGGTGCCGCTGTGGTTCCTGCCGACGGCGATTGTGTGTGGCAATACCTATATCGTGAAGCCCTCTCCGCAGACGCCCATCAGCATGGAACTGCTCTATCAACTGCTGGAAGAACTGGACATGCCGGAAGGCGTGGTCAATCTGGTACAGGGCGGAATCGAAGCATCGCAGGCCGTTATGGAGCACCCCGGCATTACGGGCGTGTCATTCGTTGGGTCGTCGC
>JANRLJ010000228.1:0-10448 GCA_033762735.1 bacterium
CAGCAGCGGCGGTGTCTCGATCACGCCCGGCGGGGTGACGTAGTTGGCTGCACCGCCCCGCTCGACAGGCAGGAACGCGCCGCGCGTCCCGTCTGTTTCGGTGCGGATGGTCAGATTCACATCGAACACCCAGACGTTGCCCACTTTGCGCCAGTTGCGCGTGACCTGCACAGGCCGAGCACGGATGCCGGTCCCGTCGCGACCGCGCCAATTCACCCCGAATTTGTCGGGACGGAATTGCAGATAATCCTCGTCGATGTCCAGCTTCAGCCAGTCATCCAGCGCCGGATCGAAGATGTCGATCATCCCCAACAGCTTGAGCGACAGTCCATCAAGGGGATTGTTGTTGTAGGCGAAGCGGTCGCCAACGACGAACTCTAATTCTGCCTGTCCGCCGCCTACGGTTACGGTGATGTCGGGGTCGTCGCTTTTGGATAAACCCTGCCCCTGCGCATACCCCGGCGCGACCGCCCGGTAAGTCGCGATGTCCTGGCCGTTATAGGCGAGGCCATCCATGACGACAAAAGCCGCCTGGGGGCGAAGGCGCGGCTCCAGGCTAATGCGGTCGCGCAAATCAGTGCCTTTGATGGTGTATCGAATAGGCAGCGCGTCCCGCGCCTGGTTGACCAGGTGCGAAGGTTCGCGCAGCATGTAGATAAAACCGTCGCTCGTGGCGTTGATCTCAGCCAAGCTGATGTCTTCGATAAAGCCAAGCTGCGCCCCAATCGTCTCCTGAGAAAACCCGAAATTGCGCCGCCGCAGCGGCAGCAGATTCAGGTTAAACCCGAAGTTGTGGTTGTACAGGCTGGTCGTGTGATGGCGCAGGATGTAATACGCCGCAAATGCCGAGTGCATGAAGCTGGGCGCGACCTGCGTCCAGTCGTTGGGCGCAAGGGTTTCTTCCATCAGCTGCGTTGCAGAGGGCAGCGCCTTGGTGATTTTTAAGCCACCCTGCACTTTGAAGGTGGTCGTTTTGTCCCGGCGGGAGAAGTCCCCACCCATCTCATCAAGGAACCCGATGAAGTGGCGGTTCGTCGTATCCGTCAGAAGCTGGCCGTCGTAGTACACCCGATTGGTGAACACGAACGGCTGGCCGGGATACAAATCAGCCCGCACATCCCCGCGCGGGACGAACGTCATTTCGCGTCCGTCGCGCGAGCTGGTGTCACCCCTGATGGACTCAATCGCATACTTGTAATTGAACGGCGCGTGAGGACTGGCCGGGTCACGCTCGTTGATGAACAGCCACCGAAACCCTGTGGACTGCCTGCCCGTCTGAGATGTGACGGTGCAGACAATCTCGTGCGTCCCACTTGGAATGTCGGCCTCGACGATGGCGCTGCTGGCCGACCCTGTGACGATGGTCGAACCAACAGGTAGCGACCATTGATAAGCAATGATTCCAGCAAAGCTATAGAGCCAGTCAAAGCTCAGTGACGCATCCAGACGCACCCGCGCCTTGCCCGCGACAGCCCAGTGCTGAGGTTCGTAGATGATGTTGCAGACAGGGACGGGCAAAGAGTTTGACCCATCATAAGCGATGTCCCAGGCTTTAAAGGCTGCTTCCCCCGTTGCCCTGCTGATCAGCGCCCAGTCTGGACGATGCCAATAGACGCGGATTACATCTCCAGCAACGAACGGCTCCATGGTGTCGCGAGCATAGCCGCCGTCACCGTCGCTCTTGGCATCCATGTAAAAGGTCGTGCTTGTCGGAAACAGCCGCACTACGCCCCACGATTTGATCTTGCCCGCAGCGCTCTCGATGGAGAAGGCGCGCCCCACCCCCACGTTTGCCCAGTTCGTTACACCTGTAACGCCAACAGATGCGACCACGCCCGGATAGGCCGGGACGCTGGCGATGGTCGCGCTGGCGATCTCGATCAACGGCACCGTGTTCAGGACAGGTTCACACTTCACACGCTCGGCGTTGCGGATGCGGTTGGTATCAGTCAGTCCAAGTGCGGTCATGACACCGTGACTCCGATGGAGCGATTATTATTAAAATTATTGGTGTCGAGATCAGCGGTTAGCGTTGCCTCAACCGTCTTCGCGCCCGTGCTGGCGAACGTCACGCCCAGGGTGAGAGTCGAAGTGCCACCCGGCACAAGTGCGGTCGAGCGTGTGGCCCGCACCTGCGTCACGCTGGAGAGCAGACCGGGCGGTGTGCTGCTCCATGAACCATTGAACCATTCCAGCGTCCAACCTGTCCCCGACCAGCTATTGAGGGTCGAGGTCGCAGGAATGGGCATGGTCACGACAAGGCTTCCGGTGGTGAGCGCATCGCCATCGTTGGAAACGACCACGCTGAACGTTTCGATCTGCCCGGTGGTGGCGGGTGCGCTGGTGTGTGTCAGCGTCAGGCCGGGGTCTGGGCCAGCGGGTGCGTCCTGCTCGATCACCCATTCCACGCGGCGCGACTTGAAGCCCTTCCGGTAGCCTGGCTCTCCTGCATCGCTGGGGCGCTTGAGATAACCGTAGACCCAGAGGGTGCGCCATCCGCGTTCACGGTCCCAATCCATGATCGTGAACTCGCCCCAGTTCTTGCCATCGAACTTGGTTTGAGCGAGGTAGTTCATCATGCCGGGCGTGAGGCCTGTCCACGTCCAACTATTCTCCCCTTGCCCTACCATTACGGCTGACCCGCCAAAAGAAATCTGATCTTCAGCGTAGTCATTGAGCAAGCGGTCATCATCCGAGGGAATGCGAATCCATTGCCGATAGCCTTGATCAAACTGGCGCGGCCACCGCCAGATTTCGTACAGTTCGGTGAGTTCAGCGCGGGGGATCCATCCAAGCGCAAGGCGATAAGAGCCTGCACCATAATCAAGATAGTTGGTCGATTCGACTACGCTGAGTAAGCGTACCCGCAAGCGGAAGCTGGCAGGCGCAGCCGTGATCGGGTCTGTGCTGGCGATCACGACCGAGGCCTTTAGCTTCATCGCCGCGACCGCCGCAGTTGTCAAACCCGTCAGCGCATTAACCTGCGCTTTCAGCCGCATGGATGCAGGTGCAGCCGTGACCGGGAAGCTGCCCACCCCAACCGATGCGTTCCACCGCATCGACGCGGGCGCGACGTTGGTGATGGCAGTCATATTTCCGGTGACCGCCTTCAGCTTCATGATAGCGGGTGCAGCCGTCACTGCGGGGATGTCGGCCTCTGCGACATTCAGTTCCAGCAGGATTGTTTCACTCGCTGGTGCAGGTGCACCGGCGATGGTGTTGGTCACGCGAACGCGCGGAAGATACTGCCCCTTCGCGTCGTTGCCAAGCGTCCCCTGCAGAACGCCCGAACTGTTGATGGTGATGCCAGCGGGCAGACCGAACGCTTCATAGGTGAGCGTCCCACCGCCAGGCGCAGACGCCACAACGGGAATGTTGACCGCCTGCCCTTCCTGGTAGTTATGCTCCCCCTGCCCGGTGATCAGCGGCGGGCGCGTCCAGTTATAAATCTCACTGACAATGCGCTGTGTCGGTGCCCAGTTCGCGCCGAAGAAGTGCGACACCCAACCATCGAAGTGAAACGATGTACCACTCGAACCGATCTTGGCGATGTTGTCGATGCCCAGGCTGGACATATCGACGTTGTAGCTGTCTGTGCCGATCTGCGTTCCATTGATGAAGTAGCGCAATTCGCCGGTCGCACTTGGCACGTCATACCGGAAGCCGAGAACGGCATGCACCCACCCGGTCGTCCCGCCGCTCGACCAGTCCTGCGTCTGGCTGGCGAGGTTGTTGGCTTGCACCAGAAAGCGAATGGTGTTGTTAGGCGTGGACATCTTGCGGATGTAGAGGTTAATCAGCCCGGCCGTACCATTCGTGCCGATACGCAGGATTTCCTGATTGTTGCCGTCGGTCCAGACAGCAGCATCAGCGACCCGGAACCACCCGCCGAACATCCACGAGTTTTTGTCCCAGTCGCTTTCAAAGAGCGCGGCATAGAAGCTGAGGCGGCCAGAATTGGCGCGGGTCAGCCTTACAGACGTGTCCCCGTTGCCAATACCCGATTGACCGAATGTGACTCCAGTCGAATTTTCGACCGTCCCACCGAAGCGCCGGAACGCATGACCGACCGCGCTGCTGGAGCCTGCTGCATCGGTCAGCGGCAGATAGAACAGCAGCCCCGGTAGAGACTTCATGAACTCCGTGTACGTGTTGGGTGCAGGCAGCGGCCAGCTCGCGCGCGTGGGTTCAACGTCCCACCCCGCAGGCTTGCCCGATGTTGTTTCTGTACCGTTCGGGTCCTGCCCTAACCCCTGCCATCCCGTAAAGGAGTAGGATGCAGACCCATTAAATTTATAAAGGGACTGGCCTGTAGCGATGGGATAATAAGTGTTCTGGTCAAAAAGATTGGTATCAAATTCAGTGGTGTAAACGTAAGCGCGACCACCCGTGCGGCCAACGTTGGACTGCTTATAAAACATCCTGTTCGCCCAGGCGCGAACGAGTTCAGTTTTCCACGCAAAGCCATACGTGCTGCTGGAGCTTCGGTCGGTGTTGCGCAGCCAGATCGTATAGCCGTTGCTGGCATCCCCGCCGATGACCAGGAAGTTATTGTAGAGGTATACGCGCGAAGAATTGGCGACCAGGATTTCCCCGCCGTAATCGCCTGTGCTGTAATCGAGCGCGTTCTGGAAGGTGCGGGCATTGGTGATCGCACCCTTGTAACTGATCTCGTAATGGATGCCGGGCCCGGTGTTTTTGATCGACATCACCCGGTCGAGCCAGATCAGCTCGTTATCAATGTCAATCCAATGACCTTTGCCGTCGTTGTAACTTGCCCACCAGTTACGAACGACCGACTCCTTGAAGCGTGCCAGCTTATAGCCACCTGCTTCAAATTCGACCGCCACACCGATACGGTTGTTGCGGCGCAAAAAGACGTTGTAGCCATAGAACCGGAGTTCGTTGTTGCCGTTTAGCCCAAGCTGCCCGTTGTCATCGAACTGGCAGTTTTCGATGGTGGTGTCTGTCCCAACCTTAACGGCTGTTCCGTGATTGAACGTGCCGGAGCACCCTCTGATTGTCCAGCCCGTCCCCTCATCGGTGACGACTGCCCCATCCTGCACGTCGGTGGCGTAATGCGTCCACTGAATGTTGTCGAGCGTGATGTTGGTGCCGCTGCCCGACAGGGCGTATTTGAACTTGCTGATTTCGATCAGCGCATACGAGGCCGGGTTGACCCCAATATAAAGACGACCATTGGTGTTGTCGTAGTAAAAACGCTGCTGCCCTGCGACATTTGCCAGTGCTGGCGCATGGGCCAGGTCGATCATGTTGTCGCTGGCGTCAGTGACAAAAACATCAATGCCGTACTCGACCCAGCGCTGTGTTGAAATCCCATCTTTTGTGGAAAAGTATGGCGTGTAATTGGGGACGTTGGGGGTCACTGTCCAGTTGAGAACGGTGTACCAGCGGCTTCCACCATCTGCCACCCATCCACCCGTCACGCCAGAGGTCGCGTTGACCGACCCCTTCAGAATGGCAGGCGGTTCACCGGGGACAGTTTCAAAGATCAGATTGGACTTGCCTGACGTGTCGATGTCGTCCTGACGGTAGACACCAGACAAACGCAAAATATCGCCGTTGGCGGCGCTGTTGACGTAGGTCTGGATGTTTGCCCCCGACGGGACGTTGATGATTGCCATAAGGCTTATTCAGTCGCCCGCACTTCAAAGTTAAACGTCTGGCTGCTGCCTGCGGGAATGTTGATATCGACCGCGCTAATGCCGAAAAAATCCAGCACGAGGCGGTTGGCAGCAGTCGCGTTGTTGTCACACAGGACGGCGTTGCGGATGCCTGTGATGGCCGTCCCGACCGCCGCCAGCGTATAGCTGAACTGCACGATGGCAATTTCGTTGGCGTCATCTTCCGTAATTGTGGGGAAATTCGTATCGTTGGCGACCAGCGCAATTCCGCCTGCTGAGTAGCCCCCGCCCGTAACTTCCGTCAGCTGACCAAGCGTGTTCAGGTCGAGCGCCGCGGCGAGGTTGGCGACCCCCGCATCGGTCACAAACGCCAGGCGAAGCGTCGCCCCACTGCGATAGAAGTTAAAGATTTTCTGGAACTTGCCCTTATTAGTTACAGCACTAAAGGTTGCCATTAGCGTCTCCCTGCGACGGCATTTGAATTTTGCTGTGCGATCATCCCTGCGAACTCCATCAGTGCCCCGCGAATCTGATCTGCGGTGACTCCGTTGCCCGCCCCGATGTTGAAATTTCCAAATTGAAACTGCGGACCGGAGTTGAACCCGAACCGTGCCAGCGTGTCCGGCCGAAGCGGCATCACGGCCTCGGCATAACTGCGCTCTTTCTCGAATTCCCCAACCACGCGCTTACCGGGTGGAACAATACCCCCCTTAGCAAAACGCTGAATTCCGCCGCCACTTGCTCGGCGTGCCTGACGCTGTTGCTGCTGCTGCGCCTGCTGGCGCTGTTGGGTTTGCCCGCCATTGCGGTTGGCCGCCTGAAACGCCTGACTGATGGCGGCAGCACTGTTCTGCGCAGCGGTCGTGAAAGCCGTTTCTACGGTGGCCGCTGCGGTAGTCGCGCCATCCGCGACCGCACCAATGGTTTGAAGCTCTGCTACCCGTTTCCGCTCGATTTCGTCGAGCTGGCGGTCGAGGGCTTCGCGGGCGCGTTCATCCGCGATCTGCTCATCCTCGCGTTGACGCTTCAAGCGCAGGTCGCGGGCCGCTGCGGCTTCGGCCTGTGCTGCCTGCTCGGAGGCGATGCGCTCGGCCTGTGCCTGGCGTTCAGCAACAAGACGCTCCTGGAGATTGGCCTGAATGGCGGCGCGTTCCTCGGAGAGTGTTGTCTGAATTTCAGCCAGGCGGTCGCGGCCTTCCTGCTGAATCTCCGCGATACGTTCCTGGCGCTGCGTTTCGGCCTCAGCCTTCTCAGCATCCTGATCCTGCTGGCGCTGCTCGGCTTCGGTCGCAGCACGACGCTTGGCAATCGTGATTGCCAGAATGTCGTTTGCCAGTTCACCCTCGAAGATAGTCTGGTTGAGTGCTTGCTGTGCCCGCAGACGTTCCTTGGCAAAGTCCGCATCCTGTTTGATGCGCGCCTTCTGCGTCTCCGTTTCGACCTTGGCGATGGCGTTCTGGGTCTGCTGGCGCGTGGCGACGGTGGCCTGCTGCGCCTTCTTGACCGCCGCCGCGTCATTCTTATAAGCCTCTGCGACGGTCGCCTGCTCGCGCTTCACCCCATCGCGGCGGATGTCCGCGATCTTTTTGGTGTTGTCTTTAAGCTGGGCGGCGTAGTCCTCGCCTTCGCGACGAGCGGCCAGCTTGCGATCTTCGGCGGTCTGCTGCTGCTGAAGACGCGCGTTCTCGCGCAGCCCGGCCTCTTGTTCATTGAGGCGGGCGATGGTTTCGGCTGACCGCTGGCGCTCCTGGGCAAGCTGCGCTTCACGCTCCTTTGCCCGGTCAGTGGCTTCGGTGCTGGCCTTCTCTGCTTCGGTTTGCTGCTCGGTTAAGCGCTGCGCTTCCTCGACGGTGATCCCGTAGCGGTTCAGCGCAGCAGCGGCTTCAGTGGTCGCAGCCGACGCTCCCACGAGCTGCGTATCAAGTTCGTTGACCCCATCGCGTAGCCCGCGATAAGTCTTCTCCGCTTCGCTGTCCCACAACCAATCGAAGTTAAGACGGCTGCCATCGGACTGCTGCTCAGCCGCTAGCGCAGCGGCCACGTCCTGCGCCTGACGTTCACGGCGCAGGCGGAGGTTTTCTTCCTCCTCGGCAAGCTGTTGATAAATCCTCGCCGCGGCTTCTCGGTCACCTGCCCGTAGCGCTTGCTCAATGTTGGCGTAGGCTTCCGCAGCTGACTCCGATGCTTCGATGTTACGCTCGGCCTGTTTTTCGGCTTCGCGGTTGGCTGCGTTGACCAGCGCCATCGCGCCCGCCAGTGCCGCTGCTGCGACCGCTGCGGGGCCCAACACCGCGACGATTGCACCCAATCCAGTAGCCGCCGCGCCCGCCCCTGCTCCGGCTGCGGTGCCTGCTGCGCCGGTGGCAGTCATCGCCGCGCCCGCTGCCTGCGTCCCACCTGTCAGTGTCCGAATGGCCTGCACACCCAATGGGACGTATTCAATGAAGCCTGTGAAATCCCCGACGAACTGGGCGAACTCTCCACCGCCGATGGACGCCGCAGCGCTGGCGAGAGACGAGATGTCGCCTACCGCCTGACGCCCCTGCTCCGCCGAGTCGATGCCACCGCCCCCGCCTGAACGAATACCACCGGCAGCACTGCGGGCAGCACCACCCGCCCGGTCAAAGATACCCGCAGCGCGATCAACTTCCTCCAGCGATGCGCCCATGTCCTTAAGCGCGGCTTCAAGGTCGTTGACCGCCCTGGTCATGTCACCCGTTTCGGCTGCGGCACGAGCGAAGCGCTCAGCCACATTGTCGATCTCGCGGGCGCGTCCCAGATCGGACAATTTCGCCTTGAGCTTATCGGCGGGACCGGCAGCTTTGTTCAGTTCCGCCGCCAGCTTCGAGCCAGAGCCAACCGATGCAAATTCCTTCCGCATCGACTCCAGACGCGACTCGACCGTCTCGACCGCGCGAACAGAATCGCGGACAGACTTTTGATCGGGCTTTAGCGAAAACAGTGCTTCAAAGACGCGCGCCATCGGTCGTCACTGTAGGTATGCTGTAAAGAAATCCGGTAGCTCGTCAGCGTCCGGGCGGTCGTCTTCCTTGTCCCACCAGGCCACCATTGAGTCCATGAATTGCAGTGCCTTCATCACACCTGGGGGCTGCTCCAGATAGCCGCCGCTAAAGGGCAGAATCTTGTGATCCCGCCAGGGGAGATAGCACTCCATTAAAAGGTCAGGGTCGAAGGTCACGCCGAAGTCTTCAACGTCGGTGTGATTGCCCCTCAACTTGAACTTGTCCCGCAGGGCTACGGTGCGAGCGAACTCGCTTAGTCGCTCCTGGTCGTATCGCCTGCGGGCGATGAATTTGGGTCGCTGCGTTCCTCTGGCGTGACCTGCTCAGGCGGCTTAATGTGCGCAGGCACGAGCGGCGCGTTGACTTCATCCACCGCTTTTTTCAGCGCGTCATAGACCGCCAACGGAATGCTCAGAAAATTGTTGAGCGCTTCAAAATGCGCATCCGAGGGCGCGGCAAAGCCAAGAAAATTCACTGGCTCATCATCGAGTGTGACCAAGCCGCTGACCTGACCGCGTACCACGAGCGCCGCATAGGTTTCGAGTTGTGTCACCAGAATAGGCGACTCCTTGGGCACTTCCGCGCTGATCCGGTTGACCAGAAGCTGCTCCCGCGCATAGTCGAGCGGGGAGGCTTCTGTGACGGTGTAAGTCACGCCCCGGATGGTGCCTGTCGTCTTATACCGGGCCATTACGCCGCCCTCTCGTACACGACCGTGTAGTGCTTGTTGCTGGGAGCGGTGCCGACCAGCGTGATCACGCCCGTCGAAGCCACCGCCGTAAAACCCGTCGTCGGTGCAACCACCGTCGTGACCAGCGTCGTCAAGTCGGTCACGAACACCGCGATCTTGCCCGACGAGTGATCGCCCGCAGGCTTAAACGCCAGCGTAAAGGTGGTCGCCGTCCCGTTGGCACGGAAGGCATGGAACATCACAGGATTGACCGCAATCCCGCGTCCGCCGGTGGCCTGGGTATAGTTCTCGGTCGCCTTGGTCATCGCCATGCCCCACGGCCAGGCGAGCGTGTTCTCCCAAGTCCCCTGATAGTTCCAATTCCGAATCGTGCGCTCGTTGCGGTTGTCTTCCCCGATGGGGTTGATTTCCCCCTGATTAAGAAAGACCACTTCCCATCCCTTGGCGCTCTGCTGCCCGAAAACGCGCTTCTTTGCCTGGCTGAAATTCAGCAGGCAGACCGGGGGCAGTTCGTCCAGGCTGGGGCGAATGGGCGCGACCGTCAGCGGGCCCACATTAATCAGGTTCACGTCCTGGACGGCTACCTGAAAATCAAGATCGTTGACACCGACCAGCATGTTCGTGCTGGTGGCCTCGATGCTCTCGAAGGTGAAGAAGCCCTGCAGCTGGTCATCACCGGATTGGTTCTGACGCTCACGCTCAGGAATCTCGAACGACATTTCCTTGACGGCCGGGACGCGCAGCATCCCCGCGCTGTCACCTTCGGCTAAGGTTGGTGCTGAACCGCAGAACAGGCCGTTCGCGTCGTAGAAGCCAATCCACGACTCGGCATTGCCTGCGGCGATATAGCGCTTATATGGAGAGGCCATTGTCAGTCTCCGTAGTAAAAGTCGTCTTCGTTGTCGATGTGGAATTCCAGCGTGTGGGTCACTTCATAGCCGACATGCAGCTCGTCGTCGCGGAAGACCCCCACCCGCCCGATATTGTTGATGCTGCTGCCCGCTGGCCGCAGCGCGTCGATCTGTGTCTGGTCATCTTTCCAGCACAGATCGCGGTGGCTGTTGAACCAGTTCACGATGAAGGGTTGCA
>JANRLJ010000229.1:0-41525 GCA_033762735.1 bacterium
CACCCCTAAATCCCCTCCCCATTGCATGGAGAGGGGACTTAAAGAACCGTTCTAACCTGTCCTGTTCCCCCTCTCTACGGAGTGGAGAGGGGGTCGGGGGGTGAGGAATGTGTTGTGAAGCGCTATCCGAAACTCAGGTTATTTAGGGTGAGGGCGAAGGTTCAAGTGCGTAACTCCTAATAAAATCAACATCGTTCATGTACGGGCGTAGCGCGCTACGCCCCCTGCCATGATGTCCTCAAAATTCACCACTCCTTCCCCACACCGATGCGCCGAAACGTCCGACTTGCGCTAAAATCGGGCGCGAAAACACGTAATCCTTTTGCAACGTGAAAAGACCTTTGTCGCACCGGAGAATGTTTCGATGACCTATACACGCCCCACTTTACCACAGCCGCAACCCCTGCCTGAAAATGAAGCCATCCTGATCGCCAATGGCGACCTGCGCCTGTCGGCTAATCAGGTGTGCTGGCCGGCGCAAAAAGACATGGAAGACCGCATCGTTGCCGCCTTTGCGAAGGAAGGAATCACCGTGCGGCGCGGGCACGAGGTTGATCCCGCCCTCCAGCACGGCTTTATCTGGAATCAGCGCATGGGGATGGACGTGTTTAAGAACATCCATCCTGACGCAAAGCTGATCGTGGCCGAAGCCGTCTGGCAGTACAGCCATCACATCCTCGCCGGGCTGCGCGACCATCGGGGGCCGATTCTGACCGTTGCCAACTGGAGCGGGCAGTGGCCGGGGCTGGTGGGGATGCTGAACCTGAACGGGTCGCTGACCAAGATGGGCGTGCAGTACAGCTCGATCTGGAGTGAAGATTTCACCGACGAGTTCTTCCTCAACGGGATTCGGCAGTGGATTCGGGAAGGCAAAATCACGCACGACACCAGCCATGTTCGCCCGCTGGATGTGAACGCGCTGCCGAAGGACGAGGCCGAACTGGGCGCATCGCTGGCGCAGCAGTTGAAACACGAGAAGGCCATCCTGGGCGTGTTCGATGAAGGCTGCATGGGCATGTACAACGCCATCATCGACGACGAACTGCTCAACCCGACTGGTATCTATAAAGAAAGGCTGAGTCAGTCGGCGCTGGTGGCCGCCATGCAGCGTGTGAGTGACGCTGAAGCGCAGGCCGCCCGCCGCTGGCTGGATGAACGCGGGATGCGCTTTGTGACAGGGACGAACGAGGAAAGCGACCTGACCGACGCGCAGATTTTGCTCCAACTGAAGATGTACATCGCCGCCGTGCGCATCGCCCATGAGTTCGGCTGTGACGCGGTTGGCATTCAGTATCAGCAGGGCTTGAAGGATATGACCCCGGCCTCTGATCTGGTGGAAGGGCTGCTCAACAACGTGGAGCGCCCACCTGTGTATCATGCCGACACAGGCGAGGAACTGTATCCGGGGCAGCCGCTTCCGCATTTCAACGAAGTCGATGAATGTGCCGGGGTGGATGGACTGGTGACCAACCGCGTGTGGCGGGCGATGGGCTTTGACCCGGCCAACACCCTGCACGACCTGCGCTACGGGGAGCAGTATCAGGGCATGGGTGTGCATGATTATGTGTGGGTGTTCCTGATTTCGGGCGCTGCGCCTGCCTCGCACTTCATCAACGGCTACCCCGGGGCCAGCAGTGAACGCCAGCCGCCGATGTATTTCCGCCTCGGCGGGGGGACGCTCAAGGGGATCAGCAAGCCGGGTGAAATCGTGTGGAGCCGGGTGTACGTTCAGGATGGTGCCTTACACGCTGATCTGGGACGGGCGACGGTGGTCGAACTCCCGCGTGAGGAAACCGAGCGCCGCTGGCAGTTGACCACGCCGCAGTGGCCGATCATGCACGCCGTCCTGCACGGCATCACCCGCGACCAGATGATGGCACGGCATAAGGCCAATCATATTCAGGTGGCCTATGCACCCACTCAGGCCGAAGCGGATAAGGCGCTGGCGGCGAAAGCGTCCATGTTCCAGGCGATGGGCTTGCAGGTGCATCTGTGCGGGACGGTGGCCTACGCCTGATGGTGTTAGGGGCAATAAACCGATCTTCCTGTTGGCATTTGTAGGGGCGGGTTTAAAACCCGCCCTACGAGAAAAACACGCCTGAAATGTCGAAGTAGGGGCGAGGCATGCCTCGTTCCTGTGCTGATGCGCATTTGTTCAAGCGCGCCATGCGCCTACAACGCTGTTCGCTCGATAAAGGCCAGGATGTGCGCGGCGATCTCCGCGCCTTTTTCCTCCTGGAGAAAATGCCCCGCGCCTTCGATGATGATTTCGGGCTGATCTTTGGCGGTCGGAATCAGGCGGCGGAACATGCGGTCGCCGCCGCGCGTGACCGGGTCGCTGTCGGAAAACATGACCAGCGCGGGCTTCTCCCATGAGGCCAGTTTTTCCTTCGCCGCGCGGAGTCGATCTGCGCCGGGGTCGTCCGGCTGGAGCGGGATCAGCAGTGGGAAAGCCGCCACACCCGCCTTGTACTGTTCGTCGGGGAAAGGGGCTTCATAGGCAGCGGCCACTTCCGGCAGAAGGTTGGCCGGGTTCGCCATGCTCATCTCGAACAGCTTATCCACCAGCATTGTCCGCCCCACGCGCTCGGCAAAGTTGCGCCACTGCATAAAGCCCTCGCTCATTTTGCCATCCCCGGTGGGCAGCCCGGTATTCATGATGACCAGCCGGGCGAAGCGGTCGGGCAGTTCGGTGGCAATGGGCAGGCCGAGGATGCCGCCCCAGTCCTGGCAGACGAGCGTGATCCTGCGCAGATCAAGCGCTTCAATAAAGCTGACCAGCATGTCATGGTGCATCTGGATGCTGTATTCGTCCAGTTCAGTGAATTTATCCGACCTGCCAAAGCCGATCAGATCCGGCGCGACCACGCGATGCTTTTCCGCCAGCGGGGGAATCATGTGCCGGTAGAGATATGACCAGCTTGGCTCCCCATGCAGGCAGAGCACAACCTCGCTTCCTGACCCGTCATCGACATAATGCACACGCAGGCCGTTGATCTCGATGTAGTGTGGCGCAAAGGCATAGCCGGGCAGGTTTTCAAAACGGGCATCAGGGGTGCGGATCACGGGCATAAAGAAGTCTTCCTTTCCTCAACAGTCTTTTTGCCCGTGATTGTAACAGCCCCGTCTGCTTCGCCCCACCTATTCGCTGGGCGGGAAGGCCTCCCCGAACCAGTCCAGTCCCGCCGCCTGCACCGGGATCACGGGCAGCAGTTGGCTGGTGGTGGTCATGGTGGTCATCTCCACAAACAGCAGGGACATGCGCTGCGGCGCAGGATCAAGCAGGCTGCCTGTCGAGCCAAAAACGCCATAGTAGGGCACGACGGACAGCGCAACGCCGCCGGGAGAGATCAGTCCGCGAACGGCCATCAACTGGAAACCATCCGCCGACCACTGCGGATGGCTGATTAAGGCCTGTTCTTCCTCCGGCGTGAGGAGTGTCTCATTGCTGCCATCCACGTCGATCACATACAGCTCATTTTCGGGAGTCCCCAGCGTCCCCGGACGATAGCCGCGTGTGAAGGCCAATCGCTGCCCATCGGGTGACCAGGCGGGCGGCCCATTATCGTAGGTATTGGTGGTGCGCGTCACCTGCTGCACGTTCACCTCTGGCTGATCGGCCACCTCGACAATGAACAGGTTGAAAGTCTCCTCCTGCGCGATGGATCCCATCACGCTCAGATTTGGGTTTGCTGTTGGCGTGGGTGGTGGAACGGTAAGGTCGCGGTCAGACCGAAAGGCGATGCGCTGCCCATCAGGTGACCAGGCCGGGGCGACATCCCAGCCATCCCATGTAGTTAAGCGCTGGGCGTAAGGATCAGCGCCGCTGTTGTTCAGATCAAGCAGGTATAGGTCACTCGAATACACGACCATCCCCGAAGCCTGCGGGGCGATGTCCAGGTTCAGGGCGTTAAAGGCGAGGCGCTGTCCGTCCGGCGACCAGTCCGGTTCCTGGTTCTGGCGATCAGGGGCGTTGGTCAGGTTGACCAGGCCGCTGCCGTCGATGTTGATGAGGAAAAGATCGGTTGCGGACTGGGCATAAAATGGTAGATCGGTCGCCAGGTTCCCCACAAATGCCACCCGGCTTCCATCCGGTGAAATGACGGGATCATACGCCATTTCCTCACTTCCCACATTGGTCAGACGGCAAAGCTGCGGCTGCACGTCGCTGGTGGTCACTTCCATCAGGAAAATGTCGGTCTGGTAAAGATGGCTAGGATACAGGTTGTCAATTGGCAGCCGAGACGCGGCAAAGGCGATGAATTCATCCGATGTAAGCGGGCTGGCAGCGCACTCCGGGGCACTTTGAAGCAGTTGTAGTGATCGTGACTGGCTGGGCAGCATCGTCTGGGTCGGCACAGGGATCGGGGTGGAATAGGGCACAAAGGCAGCCTGGAAGGATGTCACCTGGGGCGTGCGCGGGATGCTGCTAAAAGGCGTCGCGGGCGCGAAAGCCGAGGCAATGCCGACCAGCACCACCACCACCACCAGGGCGAACAATGGCAGCGCCAGATGCCAGTTCGGGGTATTTGAAAACTGCTTATCTTTGGTCATGCCGCTGTTCTCCTGTTTTGTTTATCGCGCCTGATGCCAATCGACCGCCGAGAAGGGCGCAAGCGGCAGCGGGCTGATCTGCTGTGGGATCATGTCTTCATCCCCGGTGTTCAGCGCCAGCCGGTACAGCCACCCCGTCAAGGCGGCTCCTGCGGTCGTCGGTATGGCGCTGGCCTGTGCCTCGCCGCGCACAAACAGCACCGCTTGTTCTTCTCCGTCCCAGCGCGGGAACAGGTCATAAATGTTGTCCCGCACCCACTGCTGCTGCTCGGTGCCGTCCAGGTTGATCGTATAGACATCGGCCGAAGCGATGTCGTCGGGGAAATTGACCGCGTGGAAGATCAGCCGCGTCCCATCGGCGGACCATGCGACGCTTTTCTCAAACAGGCGGTTACTGGTGATCTGCTGCGGTTCGCGGCGGGTGTCTTCCAGCGACAGCGTGTAGATTTCCGACAATTCCCGCTCAATCGAAAGCGGGTTATCCATCACCTCGATGATGAAGGCCAGGCTGTTTCCGTCGGGTGACCAGGCAGGCGCGAACTCCCGCCCCAGGTCAACGTCGATCAGGTTGGCATAGGGATCAGCGGCATCCCCGGCGGCCAGATCAAGGATGTAGAGGTCGCCTGTGGAGATGCTCAGGCTGAAATAGGCCGGGTCTAGCACTGACTCCGCCGCCGACTGGAAGACGAGGCGCCCCCCATCCGGCGACCAGTCCGGGTACAGGTCGGAGCGATTCGCGCTGTTGGTCAGGTTGCGCGGCTGGCCGCCGTCCACGTCAATCAGATAGAGGTCGGCGTAGTAGCGATAGAGCGAGGTGGGGCTGGCACCCGCATAGACGACCTGCTGGCCGTCCGGCGAGATGCGCGGCGCGGCTTCGATTACGGTATTGCCATCGGCCGTCAGTCGGCAGACCCCAACACGCACCCCCTGGCCGACCAGCAGATTGCCCTGGTAATGCAGCAGCCCTGCCGTGTCGCTGGCGGCGCTCGTCGCTGGCGTAAGATCGGCCAGGAAGACATCAACGGCGTTATCGCTCTGCCCGACGAATGCCATAAAATCATCGCTTTCCAGCGGTTGCTGCGCACACAATGGCGCACGGAACAGCAGCGCTCTGGAAACCATCGGCAGGGCGATGTCGGTTACACAGGCTTCGTTATCGGGGCAGACATCATTCTCAGGGAGAGGGGTGGCGTCGGCGGCTGCCTGGGAGGAAGACGAGGTGTTGAAGGGAAGATCGACGAAGGCAAGTGCCAGCCCTGCGGCGATCAGCAGCACGATCAGCAGCCCCTGTGCGATGAGCTGCACGACGGCTTTCCGCCTGCGGCGGGCAGGCGTATTCACTGCCTGCGATTGGGGAGCAGCATGATCTGAAGGTGATAGGCTTTGTGGCTCGGCTTGTACCTCGTCCGACGTGACTGCTTCATTGTTCAGGGCATTCTCCACACCGTTTCCCTTCGATTCAACAACTCAGAATCGCGTGTCTGTTGATACTGCGAATTTATACGCAGTGGGATACCGCGTTAGCTCATGCAGGCTATCGCATCCCGATTAAATTTTACGCTTTTCACACGTTAAGGAGTCATAAAGAGGGGCGATGTGCCTTTGGATGGGCACATCGCCTATCGCATCAGCGCAGAATGGTCGCCGCGATAAAGCCCACATAGCTTGTGAACAACAGCACCGCTGCCGGACGGCGCAGCACCTGCCGCCGCAGCACAAACGGCACCAGCAGCAGCGCGAAGGCGATCATCACCGGGAACTCAAAGATCAGGAGGTTGGACGCAACCGGAATTGGGTGGAGGCTGGCCGTGATCCCCAGAATCGCCAGCAGATTGGCAATATTGGAGCCGACGACGTTACCAATGGCGATGTCGCTTTCCCGCCGCATCGCCGCGATGACCGACGCGACCAGTTCCGGCAGGGAGGTGCCGAACGCCACCAGTGTCACGCCGATGATGAATTCGCTGATGCCCATACTCCGTGCCACCGCTGTCGCGCCGTCCACCGTCCAGC
Organism: bacterium; assembly: GCA_033762735.1. GTDB lineage: Bacteria > Chloroflexota > Anaerolineae > Aggregatilineales > Phototrophicaceae > JANRLJ01. The sequence goes on from JANRLJ010000229.1 coordinate 6,568, forward strand.
CCGCGCCCACGCCAAGCAGCACAATACCTGCCACAAGCCGCAGCGCTTCCCGAACGGTGTTGATTTGCGCAGCAGGCGTAATGTGTTCCTGCTCAGAGAATTCGTGAATATCCTGCTTGACAATACGGCTGCGGCTCGCCAGCACCAGCGACACCACTGTGAACGAGACAAAGCCGACCACCAGCAGCAGCCCATCCGCCTGGCTAATCACCCCATCCCGCGCCATCGCCAGCACGACCACCGAGACGATAATCATCAGCGGGATCTCCTGCCGAATCAGCCGCCATTCGACCGTGATGGGGAAGATCAGCGCACTTACGCCCAGGATCAGACCAATGTTGGTGATGTTCGAGCCGAGCACGTTCCCCAGCGCGATGTCGCTGACCCCCGCCGACGCTGCATTAATGCTCACCAGTAATTCCGGCACGGAAGTGCCAAAGGCCACCACCGTCAGTCCAACCACCAGCGGTGAGATGCCCAGTGTGCTTGCGAGCCGGGCGGCTCCTTTTACCAGGGAATCACCTCCGACAAACAACGCGGCGAGGCCAGCAAGAATCAAAAGAACATCCGGCAGCATAGGCCATCTCCTGACGGTTACAGTTGCGAACGAATTTTCGGGAGTGGTGTTACCTTGTGCTCATCTTACCTGATCGGGCTGAGGGAAACCTGTAAAAAAGTATAAAAAAGTAAATTCACCCTGAATCAAAGGCACACGGCACAGGTAGGCCATGTGCCTGGTAAATTCAACAAAAGCATTTGAACCACGAAGGCATGAAGAACACAAAGATTTGGCGCTCCTGCCGAGCCGGAGGTTCAAATTTCAAGCGGTTTCGTGAGCCTGAGTACAAGCAAAAAGGAAATTCAGTGTGTAAAGTAGGGATAGTGGGATGAGATAAAAGCAATAGAACTCTCGCTGCAAAGCGCTGAACAGAGTCCTGTCCTGGATGAATGATATCACACGACAAAAGATGTACGTTTACCCAACCGGGCGCAGATGATTCTGTTCGCGGCAGAAAAGGGTTGAACCACCAGTTGCATCAGCGAAGGGGTACGCTGCAACGGCTCGCAGACGGTCTGGCGGAGGAAACCGGGATACGGGTCAGCGCTGAAAACGTGCGATTGATTACCCTCACCCCTCAATCCCCTCTCCATAAGTGCAGCGACGCAATGGAGAGGGGAAGCTAAGCGAAGCGCAGCAGGGGTGAGGATGTCCGTAATCAGCCAGAACAGGTTTGCAAACCTGTCTACAGTTGGCGCAACTTCTCACAAAACAGCTAACTGTGCCTCGGCGGCGCGGGCGGCATCGTCCACCATGCCCAACTGCGTGAACGTAATCATCACCTGCTGGAGCTTGCGGGCGGCAGCGGTGCGGCGTCCCTGCCGCGCCAGGGCTTGCGCCTGCGAAAACATCGTGCGGGCGGTTTCCGCCTCGGCATTCACTTCCTTGAAGGCTTCCAGTGAAGCGCGGAAATATTCATCCGGGTCTTCGGCGAAACCGGCTTCCAGCGGACGCCCCAGGCGGCTGATGACCTCGCCCATCGTGCGGTTGGCGAAGCCCAGGTGCATGGGCTGCTGGCTGTTGTGGGCGGCTTCCAGCGCTCGCAGCGCTTTGCCCCACGCCGCCTCATGGCGATTCTCGGCCAGATCAATCGACGCCAGCCCGTGATAGATTTCGCACAGGATACCCGGCAGTTGTTCGAGCCGATCCGTCCACTGCTCGGCCAGCCGCAGCCCTTCTTCCAGCGATTGACGAGCGCTGCCGCTGTGGCCGATAGTCAGCAGCACCAGCCCTTCATTAGCGGCGGCGATGGTCTGGATGCGGATATCCCCCAGATCACGCGATGCCTCATAAGCAGCACGATACAGGCGGCGGGCACGGGTGAAATCGCCCTTGTAGCGGTAGTTCTCACCCTGATTGAGATCGGTGATGGCGACCAGTGGACGATTGCCCGCCTGCATATACAGCGACCGGGCGCGTTCGTAATGGTGGATGCTGGTGTTCAGGTTGCCGCGATAGTGCTGGAGATAGCCCATCAGATGTTCGGCGCGTCCCTGATTAGCAATATGATTATCGTGAACGGCTTCCTGGCCGTAGGCGGTGAGGTGCGTGATCGCTTCTTTGAAGGGGAGTTCACCGCGCTCCCAACTGTTGATGATCTCCATGCACCGTCGATTAAATTCGGGTGTTGGTTCAATGTCCATTTGGGGCTGACCTAACCTGACCATGCTGTGTTCCTTGAAGCGAATGTTAAGAGTATGGCTGACGTTATGAAGCGAAGTTATAGCAGAAATAGACGAAAAAGTCATGTCGGTAGATTACAATCTCGTAGTCCTCGCTGAAACCCTTAATATTTTTTACGATCTTCATCCTATTATTTGTGTTTCGCTTACGGAATGTTCGGAAATAGTCAATAGGGTTGCCAATCGTTTTGCAAGCGTGATCGGGTTACACTAACATGATAGAAAATCGGCGTGAAGTAGGCACACATCCTAGTACATTGACCATCTAAAGTTGCCTACCTGTAGGGGCGCAGCGCGCTGCGCCCGTACCAACGCAAGCCATCATTCTCATCTTGTCAGTGAACTGGAAGCTATTTCAAAATTCGTATTTGCAGCGGGAGCGACGCGCGTGTCGCCCGTACAATGCCTATTTTTGAAATAAGTTCTAAACAAAACCTCAGAAAATGATCTGCCTGAACGCCAGATCGGTTAAAAACGTTGAATTGAAGGATTGTTCCATGACTTACGAGACGGATACCCGCACGGCCTATTTAGCGGAACAGCTCGACGACCTCAAAGCCCAGGGCTTATTCAACACCATTCGCACCATCGAAAGCCCGATGGATGGTCGCATTGTGGTGGATGGTCGCGAGGTGCTCAACTTCTGCGCCAACAACTACCTCGGCCTCGCCAATCATCCCCGCCTGAAGGAAGCGGCCAAACGCGCCATCGACGAATATGGCATTGGTCCCGGTGCGGTGCGCACCATCGCCGGGACGATGAGCCTGCACGTCCAGCTTGAAAAACGGCTGGCGGAGTTCAAACATGCCGAAGCCGTCATCACACTGCAAAGTGGTTTTACCGCCAACCTCGCCACCATTCCGGCGCTGGTGGGCAAAGGCGACGTAATCTTCTCCGACTCGCTCAACCACGCCAGCATTATCGACGGCTGCCGCCTGAGCCGCGCGACGATTGTGGCGTATGAACACAACAACATGGACGACCTCCGCCGCAAAATCGCGGAGACGACCGAGTATGGGCGGCGGCTGATCGTCAGCGATGGGGTGTTCAGCATGGATGGCGATATTGCGCCGCTGCCTGACCTGTATGAAATCGCCCGCGAACACGACATCCTGCTGATGGTGGATGACGCGCACGGCGAAGGGGTGCTCGGCGAGGGCGGGCGCGGCATCGTCGATCATTTTGGGCTGCATGGCAAAGTCGATGTCGAAGTCGGCACGATGAGCAAGGCGTTTGGCGTGGTTGGCGGCATTGTGGCGGGCAAGCAGGTCATTATCGACTGGATACGGCAGCGTGGTCGGCCATTCCTGTTTTCCAGCGCGATGACCGTGCCCGACGCAGCGGCCTGCCTGGAAGCGGTCGAAATGCTGGAGTCGTCCGACGAACTGGTGCAGTGCCTGTGGAGCAACGCCGAAATCTTCAAGCGCGAGATGCAGACGCTCGGCTTTGACATCGGGCACAGCACCACGCCGATTGTGCCGGTGATGCTGGGTGAAGCGTCCCTGGCGCAGCAGTTCAGCCGCCGCCTGTTCGAGAACGGTGTGTTCGCGATGGCGATTGGCTTTCCGACGGTCGCCAAGGGCGCGGCACGCATCCGCGTGATGAACACCGCCGCGCACAGCCAGAACGACATCGAGCAGGCTTTAGCAGCCTTTGAGACGGTGGGCAAGGAACTGGGCGTGATTGGGTAGGAGATATGCAGGCAGGGATATCCGCCGGAGCGCGGATACTCTCAACCAGGGGTGGAAGCCTTGCCTGCGCTGGTGTTCATCAGCCGCTCGGCCACCGCTTGCAGGCTTTGTCCGCGCCCGCGCGACTGGGCAGCCGCCAGCGTGTCGGCGCTCAGTTCGGTTTCCAGCCTTGTCAGAAGCCCCTGAGTGACGTTCTGCCCCTGCTTTTCAATCGACGGGTGACTGAGGATAAAGCCGACCAATTCCGCCGCGTCCTCATAATCCCCGGCGCTGACCAGCAGCCCGGCCATGCCGTCCAGCACATCCAGCACCAGCGGCACCACCCCCATGCGCATGGCATCGCGCAGCGCAGAGCGATAGTACTTCCATGCTTCTCTGCCCTGTCCAAGTTCGCAGGTTGCATTGCCCAGGTTGTTGAGGGCGGTCACGACGCCGCGACGGTCGCCCAGTTCGCGGTAGGTCGCCAGGACTTCTTCATACACTTTGGCGGCGTAAGCGTAATCCTGCTGCATCCGCCCTACGTTGCCCAGGCCATTGAGAGCGGTCACGCTGCCGCGCTTGTCACCAATGCTGCTGAAGATGCCTTTTGCGGTCTGATAATGCGTTTTCGCGCGCGTATAGTCTTCCAGTTCAAAGGCCACATCGCCCAACCGCTGCGTCGCTACGGCCAGCCCTGGTTGATCGCCGATCTCCTCACTCAGTGCAATCGCCTGCCCGTAATGGCGTTCAGCTTCGGCGTACTGCCCCCGTGTCTTGGCGATCAGGCCGAGGCCGTTATAGGCCGCTGCCACCCCCTGGCGGTCGCCCAGCTTGCGGCACATGCGGGCGCTTTCATCACACAGCATATTCGCTTCGTCAAATTCGCCCAGGTCATGCGCCACGCTGCCCAGGCTGTTGAGCAGCTTGGCCTCACTGCGGTCGTCGCCCAGTTCCCGCGCGATTTCCAGTGCCCGGTTGAACAACTGCTGCGCGTAGCGGTAATCGCCCGCCACATAGGACACGCGCCCCAGATCGGCCTGCGCATTGCCGAAGGTGCGCTGATCGCCGATTTCACGGGCGAGGGTGGCGCTTTCGGTTTGCAGGCGGCGGGCGGCTTCAAAATCGCTGCGGGCGAAGGCCACATCACCCAGTTGATTCAGCGCCCGCGCCACCCCCGCCAGATCATCGAGGGACTGATAAAGCGCACGGCTTTCCTCGTGCAGTTCTTCCGCGCGGGCGAATTCCCCCAGCCCGAAATAAGCCTGTCCGAGCTTCTGCTTCAGTTCGGCCAGGGAGGCATGATGGCTGTCGCTGCCCTGTTCAATCCGCTCGTTGGTGAGCAGCACGGCGCGTTCAAAGTGGTTAACCGCTTCGGGGAAGGACGCCTGACTCAGCGCGTAGCGGCCAGCCTGCGCGGCGTAGAGCCGTTCCTTATCCGCTTCCCCGGCCATCCCCCACAGATAGGCCAACTGCGCCGCCCGTTCGTCCTCATGCCGCCCTGCCAGATGCGCGGCATGTTCAATAGCCTGCGCCACGCGGCGGAACACAGCGCGTTTGTCGTCCTCGCTCATCTCATGCAGCAGCACATCGCGCAGCTTGTCATGGCTGAAGCGCCAGCGCCCTTCCTGCACGTCCAGCACGGCCACATTCGCGCAGTCATCCAGCCAGCGCTCCAGCACGTCAGGCGCGGCCAGCAGGCCAAGCAGATCAAGGTCAATCCAGCGCCCCAGGACTGCCGCCACGCGCAGCAGATCGCGGTCATGCGCGGGCACCCGCTCCAGTCGGCGCTGGACGATAATCTGCACCCCACCGGCCATGACATCGTGCGGCAGCGCATTCAGCCCGATGTTGCCCAACCGCCCGGCTTCTTCCGCCAGCGCCCGCACCACTTCCACCAGAAAGAAGATGTTGCCTTCGGTTTCGCGCTGCAAAAAGTCGATGATTTCCTCCCGCCGCCCGGTTTCGCCCAGCATAGCCGCGCTCAACTGCTCGATCTCGTCCAGGTTGAGCCGTTCCAGCTTCAACACCTGCATGTCCGGCAGTTCGGTCGGCAGGTAGACACGCTCGTCGTCGCGATAGCTGGCAATCACCATCAGCGGCAGTTCTTCAGTGAGCGCATTCACGCGGCGCAGCAGGAGCAGGCTTTCGCCCGTCGCCCAGTGCAGATCTTCCAGCATCAACACGAGCGGCTGCGGATGGGCGCGGCCAGTAGTAAAGCGCTGGAACAGCGTTTCCACCACCGACAGCAGAAAGTCGCGTGCCTGGAAGGCGTCGGTCTGGGTGTTTTCGGGGATGTCGCGGTTGAGCAGCGCGGCGATATCCGGCACGATGGTCTTAAGCGCGTCGGCTTCTAAATCCTTCACGTCGGTCAGCAGCGCCATCCACCGCATTACGTCGCGCCATAGTTCATAAGGGTGGCCGCCTTCGCTGATGGCCTGCCCGCGCAGCACCAGCGCTCCATCCACCAGCGCCAGGGTGCGCAGTTCATCGACCAGGCGGCTTTTGCCCACCCCGCTTTCGCCGCCGATCAGCCATGTACTGCCTTTGCCACTGGTAAGGGTGCGCGTAAGCGAACGGGACAGCGTATCCAGTTCGGCGGTGCGCCCGACCAACTGCGCGGCTTGCAGGTAGCTTTCACGGATGGCGGCGGTTTCCTGCGGCAGCGGTCGCTCCATCGCGTGACACAGCGCAGCGATGACCGCATCGGCGGACTGGTAGCGGTGCGCCGGGTTTTTATCCAGCAGGCGTTCCAGCACCATCACCAGGTCTTCGCTTACGTCCAGCGACCATACATCCGGGGGCATCGTCAGGATGTCGCGGATCAGGCGGGTGGTGTTGGTGAGGTCGAAAGGATGCCTCCCGGCGAACATCTCATAGGCGATCACGCCGACCGCGTACAGGTCAGAGACTTCGCTGGCGGGCTGGCCTTGCAGCATTTCCGGCGCGATGTAGGTCAGAGTCCCGACGACCTGCTCCTGGTCGATGGCGGTCTGGTCACGCCGGGCAGAAAGCCCAAAATCCAGCACTTTCACGGCCAGTTCCCCGGTCGTATCACGGGTGACGAGGGCGTTATTCGGTTTCAGGTCGCGGTGGATAATGCCCCGGCGGTGGACGTAGGAAAGCGCCTGGAGCATCTGAATCAGCAGATCAATCTGCACAGGCAGCGGCTTCTGATAGCCCGCCTCCTGCACGGTGCGGGCATGCGCCAGCAGTTCCATGGTGAAGTAGGGCTGTGGGGAGGAATCTTCTGAGATGCGGTTGGCGAAGCCGTAATCCAGCACCCCAATCACATTCGGATGCCGCAGCGACGCCAGCACCTTGAATTCCTGTGCCAGTGCGATGCGCAGATGGGTGCTGGTTTCCAGGTCGTCGTGGTCAGAAAGCGCGTCTTCGGTCGTAACCTGCTTGAGCGCGACCGTCTGCCCGGTCAGCCGATCCATCGCACGGTAAACAGCGCCCATCCCGCCCACGCCAAGCTGCTCGTGCAGCAGATAGCGGCGGCCAATCAGAGCGGCGCTGCCTACCATGAATTCGACGGTTACACGTTTGTCGTTTTCGGTGCTCTCGCTCAATCCGCTCATGCGCATCGTTCCACCTTAGCTTCCCATCTGTAGTGTACCAAATATCAGGCAATATTTCTTCAAACGGGGATTTCAAGTTTATGGCAAACGCATCAAATTTCACAAATTGGGCAAACAGTTCAATACAAACCACGAAGGCGCAAAGAACACAAAGATTTTCTCCCTCGTTTTCGTCTCCTCCGTGCCTTTATGGTTCAAAAAGCTTTTTAGAGTGTCGTCGAGTATTGATGCCATCGCCCTGATTTCAAGTTGGAGAGCGGTTTACAGGATTACAGCCAACGCCTGCACCACGAACCAGACACCAAAGGCGACCGCGCCGAGAGTAATGGCCGCCCACAGCAGCCCACCCAGCAGAAACCGCCCCGATTCGCTGATATTGCGGCGGCTGACGATATTGCGACGGAAATCGGGTTTGCGGGTTTCGGCCTGAATCCCCGTCCAGCCGAGGCGCAGAAACGGCCAGGCGCGCACCCACGCCCAGCGGGCGGCCATCAGAAACAACGTTGCGAACACCGCATTCAATGAGAAAATCAGCATGGTCATACTCGTCAGAATTTCGTGACACCCCCAAAGTTATAGGATGCACGGACACAGAAAGCGCGTAGAATAGAAGGGATTATGGCCTCTTACAGCCATTACTTCTAACGGTCATTATCTATGCTGGAGGGCAGCCGTGCAAAAATTAACCTGTTCCAGTTGTGGCGCACCGCTGACGATTGAAAATCAGTTTATCCGCTCGGTGACGTGCTCGTTCTGCGGCGCGGCCTATGTGGTCAGCGGCAGCGAAACGCTCGACCAGACGGGCAAAACCGCCAGCCTTGCCGATTATCCGTCGCGGCTGCGTGTGGGAATGCGCGGGCAGATTCGCGGGCGCGATTTCCAGGTCTTAGGGCGGGTGCGCTATACCTACGAAGATGGCTTCTGGGACGAATGGCAGATCGCCTGGGACGACGGCGCACCGCCTGACTGGCTGGAAGAAGACGAAGGCTACTGGACGGTCTACAAGCGCGAGAAGGTGCGCGGGGCGATTCCACCGCATGAGCAGGTACGAGTAGGCGGGACAGTCACGGTCAACAGCAAACCGGTGTTCGTGACGGAAAAACGCACGGCGCGGGTGTTCGGCAGCGAAGGTCAGTTCTCCTCGGTGCTGCCGCTCAAAGGCCCATTCGGCTATTTCCAGGGATCGGCGGATGACAGAACCGTCAGCGTCAACTACTGGGAAGATGAAATTGAAATTTCGGTCGGTGATGATCTGGAACACCACGACATGGTGATGACGAACTAATGGAGAAACGAACTTACAAACGGCTGTTGTTTCCGCAGGGGCGAGGCATGCCTCGCCCCTACATGAAGCGGATTGGTTTCCATTAATGTCAACGAGACCATCATGAGCGCACAAACGCAAGCACCACCCAAACGACAGGCTTTGAAGCGGCTGCAATGCCCCAACTGCGGCTCTCCGATCAACCAGTTCACGCCCGACGCGCAAACGGTCATCTGCCCAAGCTGCGGCAGTCATGTCGCGCTTGGTATGGAAGAGGCCGAAATCCTGAGCAAAGGGCGCAAGCTGCCCGCGCCGGAAGTGCCGATTGAGATCGGCAAGCTGTTCACCCTGAGCGGCACATCCTATTTCGTCCTCGGTCGCGTGATGTATGAAGGCTGGGACGACGAAGACCGCTGGCGCTGGAACGAGTGGCTGCTCGGTACGCAGGATGGCCGCCTGCTGTGGATGTCCTACGACGAGAACGGCTTCACCGTCTTCAAGAAGATGCGCTTTAAGCAGCCGTTCAATCCCCAGGCGGACTCAGCGCTGCCCATCGGGGAAGGCCGCAACGTGGCCGTGCATGAGCGCTACCCGGCGCGGGTGCTGGGTGCGGAAGGCGAACTGACCATGCGCGTAAAGGCGGGCGAACGGCTGTATGTGGCCGAAGCCTTCGGACATGGCAAGCGCTACAGCATACAGCAGACCGATCAGGAGCTAGAAGTCCACGAAGGCGACCCGCTTGAGGAAACTGCCGTCGCGCAAGCCTTCAACGACCCGGCCTGGGTAGAGCGCATCAAAAAGCGGACAGCCTCGCGGGGGTTCTGGCGCAGCGTCGGCGTCGCCTGCATCTGGTTCGCGCTGCTGGGGCTGGTCGGGGTCGGGCTGGCGTCACAGGCGGGCGAGACGGTTTCCACACAGCAGGTGACGATCAGCCGTGCTAACCCGGTCGCGCAGATTCCGATTGATTTCCCGGCGGCCAATCGTCCAGCCGAGATTACCGTCTCAGCAATGGCGTCCATCCCGGAAAATACGACGATTGATGTGGACACCAGCATCATTTCGCCCGATAATGTCGAGGATTTTCTGTTCACGCTGGAGCTGTGGCACGAGACCGGAACCGACGATGAAGGCTTCTGGCGCGAACAGCGCACCACGTCCAGCAATATGTTTGTGCCGCATCAGGCTGGCGCACATACGCTGGAAGTGGAACTGGGCGCGGAAGGTACGCTGGACAGTATGCAGATCAATGTCCGCGTCGAGCGCAACCGGATGAACTCGTTCTGGCTGATCGCGTACAGCGTGTGCGCAGGCATCGCGGGCATTGTGCTGATCTTCGTCGCCAGTCCGGGTCTGCGCAAAAGCACCGGCTCTGCGCTGGCAAGCGATGATTAATAACAGCAAGAGACAAATCCCGTCATTGCTGCTGTTCAGAACTTACGTACGCAGGGCGGGTTTCAAACCCGCCCCTACGAAAAAACGATACCCGATTGCGTAAGCCTTGTCTTTAAAGAAGCCCCCAAAAAAGCCGTCCATAAGAAGGACTCAGGGGCGGCAGAAATTGGTAAAGCAGTAAAGGAAAACCATCATGCGCAATGCAATTCTGATGATCGTCGTTGTTGCCCTGCTCAGCCTGACCCTGGCGGGCGCGGCCTATGCCAGCTACAGCGGCGCGGGGCTGGTCGCCAGCGGTTCACCCAGCGCCCGCAGCGGCAGCACGGGCGGCATCTTCATTCTGGGCGGTGGCCCCGGCAGCGGTAAATAGACTTAACACGGTGACAACCACCACGACACAGCCAACCTATGCAGGGGAACGCGCCGCCGTTACCCCACGCGAACGTGCGACCCTGCTGGCCGCCGTCCTGATTATCTCGATCTGCGCCATCACCTATGAACTGATCGTCGGGACGCTTTCCAGCTATCTGCTGGGCGACAGCGTCACGCAGTTTTCGTTCACGATTGGCTTCTTCCTGTTCGCGATGGGCATTGGGGCGCTGTTTTCCCGCCGCATCCAGCAGGGCGAACTGCGCTGGTTCATCATCGTCGAACTGCTGACCGGGCTGTTCGGCGGCATTTCGGCCTCGCTGCTGTATGCGGTCTTCGCTATCAGCAGTGATGTCTACACCTACTACCTCGCCATGATCGGCATTACGCTGGCGCTGGGCATCTGCATCGGCCTGGAGATTCCGCTTTTAACGCGCATCGTCGCCCACCGCGCCGAACTGAGCAAGGCACTGGCCGACATCTTCTCGATTGACTACCTCGGTGCGCTGATCGCCTCATTAGCGTTCCCGCTGCTGCTGCTCCCGGCGCTGGGCGTGGTGCGGACGGCCTTCCTGATGGGTCTGTTCAACATCGTGATTGCCATGCTCTGCCTGCGGCTGTTCCAGGGGCGGTTGTCGCGGGAATGGGGGCGGCGGCTGTGGATCGGCGCGGGCGGGGTGCTGGCGGTGATGATCACCGGGACAATTCTCTCCGCCAGTATTCTCGACTTCTTCGAGCAGCAGCTTTACAGCGACCGCATTATCTTTCGCGAACAATCGACCTATCAGCGCCTCGTCATCACCCGCAATAACGAAGATGTGCGCCTGTTCCTGGACGGCAACCTGCAATTCAGCAGCCGCGATGAATACCGCTATCATGAAATGCTGGTGCATCCGGTCATGAGCGCGGCGCGGTCGCGGGAGACGGTGCTGGTGCTGGGCGGCGGCGATGGGTTCGTCGCGCGGGAAGTGCTGAAATATGACGACGTGCAGCGCGTGATCGTGGTCGATCTCGACCCCGAGATTACCGACCTGGCGCGGAACAATCTGCTGCTGACGCGGCTGAACGGGGATGCGCTGGACGACAGCCGTGTGGAAGTCGTCAACGGGGATGCCTATCGCTATCTGGAAGACAGCAGCGACCTGTACCCGGTGGTGATTATCGACCTGCCCGATCCGAACAACGAAGGCCTGAGCAAGCTGTACAGCCGCGAGTTCTACCGCCTGCTGCGCCAGCACATGACGCCCGACGGTGTCTTCGTCACCCAGGCGGCCTCGCCCTATTTCGTGCGCGAGGCTTACTGGATGATCGCCAACACCATCGAGGCGGAAGGCTTTCATATCGTTCCGCTGCACACGTATGTCCCCTCGTTCGGTGACTGGGGCTTTGTGATCGGCAGGCTCTATCCCGGCGCACAGGTCGAAGTCCCGGCGGACATCCCACTGCGCTACCTGACACCGGACGTGCTGACCGCCGCGCTGGTCTTCGACCCGGATATTGCCCGGCTGGACACCGACATTAACACGCTCGATCATCCGGTGCTGCCCCGCGCTTATGCCCTCGGCTGGCGGCAGTGGGATTAGGACGATGAGATGCAGGGGACGGATTTGAAATCTGCCGGACACGGCATGCCGTGTCCCTACGAAGCAGGCATTCAGAGGCAGGGGCGACGCGGTGTCTCGCCCCTGCCTTTCAGAAATAAACCTCATTCCCCGGTGGCGAATTCTGCGATCAAAGGTAGATGGTCGCTGGCGATGGCGGCGAAGATGTTCTCACGCAGGTCAACGGTATCGGGATCGAACACCTCCAGCCCGCAGAATTCATCCTGTGCACCGTCGCCCGTCGTGACCGCGATATGGTCGATCAGGCTGCGGAACTCCCCGCCGATGTAGCTGGCAGCGGTGCGCGGCAGTTCGTCCGTCACAAAGTCCACTTCCGATGCAAACGGCGCAAGCGACTCAGAGTCAAAATCGTCGTTGAAGTCGCCCAGGAAAATCACGTCCTCGTCGGCGCTGGCGGGGCGTTCCTCAAGCCACTGCGCCATCAGCATGGCCTGCGCCTCGCGCACACGAGTTGAGCCTTCGTCCCGCAGCGCCTTGAGATGCACCACAAACAGGGTGAAGTCATAGCCGTTGAAGACGAAATCGGCATGAAAGCCGGGGCGCAGCCCGCCGCCGCTCAATGCCAGATCGCGGAATTCCTCTGCTTCTCCTTGCAGCGCTACCACATCGTCATCCCACACAAAACCGACGCGCTGCTCCCGATTGCTGTACTCGCTGAAGGCATAGACGTAGAAGCGCCCGGTCGCGTCTTCCACTGCGTCCAGCAGCGTTTCCATCGCGTCCAGGTTGCCGATCTCCTGTAACGCGAGAATATCAGCGTCCAGCGCGGCGATCACCTCGACCAGCGTTTTCAGTTGCACGTCATCGCGCACATCGCTCATGTTGAAGTTTTCGATATTCCACGTCACGATGCGCAGCGGCGCGGGACAATCACCCTGTGCCTGGGCGGGGCGCACAGCAGGGGCGAGGCAGAACAGGACGAGCAGACTCAAACCCAGAACCAACCGCATAAACATGCTCCTTTTCTGTTGCGAAGTTTTTATTATGGGTATAATCGCGGGCAGTACCACACCCCAACGACAAAAGAAGCAGGGAGCAGTCCGCCATGAGCACCGATCCGAACCAATTTTATCAGGAACGCCAGCGCGCCAATTTACAGAACAAGCTGAACGAAAACGCCAACCGCCGCACGCTGGAAGTGGTGGAACTGGAAAAACGCGCCGCGTTTGATCGGATGCCGCGCTGGCAGCAGTATATCGTGTTTGCGCTGGCGCTGGTCGGCTTCCTGGCGATTGCTTACCTGGTGCTGACGGCACTTTTCTAAAAAACAGGAACGCTTTCGTACAAATCTTCATCTCCCATCATCCATTGCACCCTACCCTCCCGCATTTTTCTGCTGATAAGATTGTCAGTAAAATGCGGGATGGGCCGTTGGCCTGCCCCGACACAGCCCCACACCTGGAGACGGTTATGTCCGAAGACGCGAAGAAGCAGGCCGAAATCTATAAATCCCTCATCGAAGCCAAAATCCGCAAGCTGATCGGCGAATTCGCGCAGGGCAAAATCAGCCGTGAGCAGTTCCACATCCTCTACGAACGCTACAGCAGCCGCCTGGCGATCACCAATCACGCGCTGTTCAGTGGGATACCGGAAGCCATCAGCATCGCGCAGGGCGGCGTCCCCACCGTCGCCATCAAAGAAGCCTATACGGGCAAGGCTATCGGCATGGTGATCTATCACAATCAGAGCGGCATGGTCGTGGAAACGCTGGGCGAATTCGATGTGCCAGTGAAACAGGTCGCCGCTGTGCTGAATGACTTCTCGCTGATGATGCGCGCCAATCAACTGATTGACCGCCGCATTGACAAGCTGGATGCGCGGCAGTGGCTCGTGTATGTGCCGGGGAAATTCACCACGGTCGTCACGCTGTTCTATAACGAACCCTCCACCGAACAGGTGCGCGAGATCGAACGGCTGCACCACGACTTCGAGGAAGCCAACCGCGTCTCGCTGGAAAAAGAGCAGGTGGACGGCGGCAAGCTGGCGTATCCGTTTCTGGTGTTCATCAAGCAGAAGATCAAGAAGTAGGTCTAACAAAGCGGTGCGAAAAACATTGAAACACAGAGACACGGAGAGCACAGAGGATTAAGTATAAAAGCTTGGCGACCAGGGACGGTTCGCATGAATTCCGACCTCAGGTGATTTCCTAGTGCAAGATCAGAGACAACAGATTGAATAGATGCTGTACATCCCGCCCTCACCCCAAACCCCTCTCCCTCATGGAGAGGGGCTTAACAACCAGACTCTCCCCCTTCTCCCTGAGGGAGAAGGGGGCCGGGGGGTTGAGGGCTTGTAGGAATTCTGTTCTTGAATTATTCAACTCCTCAGCCCTGATTCTGCACTAGTACATTGACCATCTAAAGATGCCTACCTGTAGGGGCGCAGCGCGCTGCGCCCGTACCAATGCAACCCATCATTCTCATCTTGTCGGCGTACTAGTGCAACCCAAATATCCTACATGCAGCGCTTTTAGCTCGACTTTATCCAATGACATCAGGTGTTTCCCGCCATTGGCTAAAGCATCCGGCTGCCGAAATGACAAGCCCACTAAAGGGGCTGTAAAGTTCACAAAAGTTCATAATTCAGCATCTTTAGTATGCTTGGCAGTTTGTAGCTGGACGCTTTAGCGTCTAGCGAGGCAATGTTAGTCCCTCCCCACCCTCTCTGCGTTCTCCGTGTCTCTGTGGTTCAAATGCTTTTCGCGTTTTTCCCCTCACAACCAGAACGGCACTTCGCCCTCGGATGCGCCGAACGTGCCGCCCTTCCGCAGCCAGTAGGCCAGGTCGTCGGCATTGTTCACCGTCACCGGCAGCTTGGACGGCCCATCCACGCTGTAGTTGAGCAGCGACCACACCAGCACCGCCCGCAGCGCCATTTCGATGCCGAGCGCCCCGCTGCCTGCATCCAGTGTGCGAACGTGAAGCGGCTGCGGCGTGACATCGGCTTTCGGCACGGACGATACCAGCAGTGCTTCGGTCGCGCTCAGCTTAAAAGCGCTGCCCCAGGGCGGTTGGCACACCTTGCCGTTCACCGTCCCATACAGGCGCGGTGAGCCGAAGCGGTCGATTTCCACCGGATAGAACTTCGCACTGATGGCCTGTGCCCAGCCCGTGAGCGCTTGCAGCAGATCGTCCGGCAGATCGCCGTCGTGGTGCACCACCACGCGCTTGCGGGCGAAATCGCGCTGCGGGAACAGATCGCGCATCAGCACATAGGGCAGCGACTCGTCCTGCAAAGTCAGCTCACGCACGATGTAGCGCACGAATTCACCGTCGCTTCGGTAGACGCGGGCAATGGCGGTAAGGCGAATCTCGTCCGGCTGGCTGCGCTTCGCCGCCTTTTTCACCTCGCGCACCAGCGCCAGCCCGATCACATAATCCACCCCTTCCAGCGGCTCGGCCAGCACGAAGGGCGCGTTGCCCGTCTTGCCCAGAATGCCCAGGATGATCGACCCCATCGCGTCGGGATCGTCCAGCGTGGCCTGTTCGATAACGTGAATCGGCAGCGCCCGCCCCAGCGTGAGCGAGCGCAGATAGGCATCCGCCGCCGTCTCGTGGTCATCGTCGTCGTCCTTTTGCGCTGCGTCCGGCAGGAAAGCGAGAATGATGTCGGGATTATCCTTCTCGACCGCCCGCACCGCGCTGGCGATGTTGGATGGATTCACCACGCGCACCTGCCGCTCCCGAATGATCTCGATTCTGAAGTCGAAGTAGCGGGCGAGATGGCGCTGCATCGCCTCGACGAAATCTTCCAGTTTGGTTGGGAGCGTGTTCACCACCGACACCCGCAGCGGTGCCTGCTGGAAGGCCGGGCGCAGGCGATACGCCCCGCATTTGGTGAAATCCTCCGGCAGCGTTTCCGCCCGGTAGCGGCGCACCCGATTCTGGTTGAAGCGCAGGTTCATCTCGAAATCGGCGGAGAAGAACAGATCGGGCGCGGTGCGGGAGTTATAGGCGTTGGCGAGCACGCCCGCTTCCTTCGCCACGTCCGAGGCGGCCTTGACGTAATAGGCGCGGGTGGCGGGCTTCATCTGGAGCGCGATCAAAGCCTGCTTCGGGTCGATCTCGAATCGCGCCACATCCGGCAGCCGCACGACCAGTTGCAGCGCATCCGCCGGGAAGTCGGCTTCGTCAGAGCCAGAACGCACCGTCACACGCCACACACCGTCCGGCTCGACATTGACCGAGACGATTTCGCCCCGCGCGCCGCTCTCGCGCTCCTTGACGTACAGCCCGCTCAGCTTGTCGTTGAGGTCGTCCGTCTCGCCGCCGATATAGGCCTGGAGGGTCGGCTCATACAGCATCCGCGAGGCAATCGAGATCGACACCGCCGGGGCGTTTCGTATCTGCCACAGGCGTGTGCGGTGTTCGCGTTCCATCTGCGTATGGCGCGGCGGTTTTTCGGCCTTGCCCGCTTTATCGAGCGCGGCCTGAATCGCATCATCAAGCGCTTTCAGGCTGGTGCGGTTGACGAATTCGCCGAGTACAGCGGGCGATGGCTGCCAGGCCGGGTCTTCCTCAATGCCGATGATGGGTTCGTAGGTCTGCGGCTGTTCGCCTTTCAGGATGTCCAGCGTAATGAGTAGTTCGACTCCGGTGCGCGGCGAGTCGGTGACGATATGCCCGTCCAGCCACAGCCATGCGCCGGGATACGCCTTGCGAAAGCGCGTCGCCAGCCGCCCGCCCGCTTTGTTCAGCGCCGCGCCGCTCAGGTCAGTGTGCAGACGATAGCCCGCCAGCGGTGGCACGTTTTCCTGCGCCACCGGGAAAATCTCAACAAAAAGATCGGTCATAAAAAGCCCTCAAACTCTTGTTCTAATTATAGGGATTTTTAGAACATGGGCGACTGGTTCCACCCGGTAATACCTGGCCTGTTACGAATCTTAACGTTCTTGCGCTACAATGCTGCTACTTCCTGTAAACATGAACAGACCTTGATCTATGTCCGAAGAGACTGTCTCCCCCAAAATTCAACTGAACCCGGAGAATTTTACCAACCGGGAACTGAGTGCGCTGGAATTTAACCGCCGTGTTTTAGCGCTGGCGGAAGAAGCCGACGTACCCCTGCTGGAGCGCGTCAAATTCCTCGCTATCGTCGCCAGCAACCTGGACGAATTTTTCATGGTGCGCGTACCGTCCTATCATGAAAAGATCAAGCGCGGCATCAGCACCACCCGCCCTGATGGCTACACCCCGATTCAGCTTCTCGCGGAAATTCACCGCCAGGTACACGATATTTTGCAGCGCCAGCGCGGCGCGGTGCAGCAAACGCTGCTGGAACTGGAACAGCACAACATCTTCATCCGCCGGGTGGAGGAACTTCCCTCCCATCTGCGTGAGGCCGTGCGCGCCTATTTCTATGAAGAAATCTTCCCGGTGCTGACGCCGCTGGCCGCCGACCACGCCCGGCCTTTCCCCTTCATCTCCAACCTGAGCCTGAACCTGGGCGTGTACGTCATCAGCGAGGAACACGACCGCGACGGCCACTACGACCCGGACGATACCGATTTCGTGCGCATCAAAGTGCCGGAAGATATGGCACGTCTGGTCAGTCTGGACACGGTGGGCAACAAATACTCGACCTGCTACGACTGCCAGGACAGCTTTGTCTGGATCGAAGACCTGATCGCGGACAACCTCGATCTGCTGTTCCCCGGCATGAAGGTGCTGGAGGTGCATCCCTTCCGTGTGGTGCGCGATGCCGACATCGACTATGAACACGAGATCGACGCGGAAGAACTGGACGACATCAGCGAGATCATCCAGGCCGGGCTGCGCGGGCGCAAGTTCGGCTCAGTCACACGCCTGAGTGTCCCCGAAAGCATCAGCCAGCGGATGCTCGACCGTCTGATTTATGAGCTGGAGGTCGAAAAAGACCGCGATGTGTATGTGGTGGGCGGGGCGCTCGGCTCGTCGGCGCTGTTCCAGCTTTACGACCTCGACCGCCCGGCGCTCAAGTACCCGGCCTTCGTCCCACGCCTTGCTGACAATCTCGACCTGAGCGAACCGGGTGTGCTGTTCGATGCCATCCGTGAGCGCGATATTCTGATGCACCACCCGTATGAGTCGTTCCTGCCGGTGGAAGAATTTTTCCGCCTCGCCGCCCGCGACCCGCAGGTGGTCGCCATCAAGGCCACGCTCTACCGCGTCGGCAAAAATTCGCCCATCGTCCGCGCCCTGATGGAAGCCCGCGACAACGACAAACAGGTCGCCGTGCTGGTGGAACTGAAGGCGCGTTTTGACGAGGAAAACAACCTGGAATGGGCGCGTTCGCTGGAAGAACGCGGCGTGCATGTGACTTATGGCGTGGAAAAGCTGCCAGTGAAGACGCACGCCAAGATCGCGATGGTCGTCCGCAAGGAAGGCGACGGGCTGCGCCGCTACATCCATCTCGGCACGGGCAATTACAACGCCAGCACTGCCCGCCTCTATACCGACCTCGGCCTGCTGACGGACGACAAGGAAATCGCCGAGGACGCGACTCGCCTGTTTAACCGCCTGACCGGGTTCGCCCCGCGCACCACCTATAAGCGGCTGCTGGTCGCACCGGAATATCTGCATCCGACGCTGGTGGCGCTGGTGGAAAACGAGATGCGGGCGGCACAGGCGGGCAAACCGGCTCGGCTGATCTTCAAGATGAACCAGCTTGAGGAAGATGTGCTGATCGAGAAGATGTATGAGGCCTCCAACGCGGGCGTACAGATTGACCTCATCATACGTGGGCTGTGCTGCCTGCGACCGGGCATCCCCGGCGTGAGCGAGAATATCCGCGTCCGCAGCATCATCGGGCGCTTCCTGGAACACACCCGCATTTACTACTTCCAGAATGCGCCGGAAAACCAGAGGCTCTACGCGGGCAGCGCCGACCTGATGCGGCGCAACCTGTATAACCGCGTGGAGACGGTCTTCCCCATCCTCGACCCGCGTTTGCAGCGCCGCGTGATGCGAATCCTGGCGACTGACCTTCGCAGCAACCATACCACCTGGGCGCTCAAGCCGGACGGAACCTATGCCCGCATCGAACGCGGTGAGGACGAACCGCTCATCGACAGCCAGATGGCGTATATGCAGGACAGCGCCGGGCTTGATCTGATGCCATAACCGCGAAAAGGGGCGATACGTTTATCCGCATAGCCCCTTTTTTGTTCAAGAAGTGCAGATCAAAACAGGCTCGCCAGTGCCAGCAGGCCGAACACGGTGACGATCACGCCCGAAAAGCGGTTGACCCACACCAGCCAGCGCGTGTTAAAGCGCCTACGCAAAAGGCTGACTCCCCCGCTCAGCAGCAGCCACCACGCCGCTGATCCCACGAAGACGCCCAGCACCATTGCCGCCGCCAGCCCATAGCGCCCATCGACCGAGGAGGCGATGCCCGCGCCCGCGAAAAAGCCGACAAACGAGAGGATGGTGAGCGGGTTGGTGAGCGTGAGAAACAGCGTGGAGCCAAACGCGCCGATCAATCCCCGACGGGAGTCGGTCGAGGCTGCGTCTTCCGCCGGACGTGCGCGAAACGTTTTGATGCCCAGGTAGACCAGAAACAGGCCGCCCGCGAGGCTGAGGATGGGACTGAGGTTGACCAGAAGGGTGGAAATGAAGGTGAGACCGAAGGCGGCGATGAAGCCGTAGAAGGCGTCCGCGCTGGCCGCGCCTAACCCGGTGACAAGGCCGTAGAGGCGGCCTTCCGTGAGGGTGCGGCGGATGCACAGCACACCGATGGGGCCGACGGGCGCGGCAATCGAGAAGCCGAGAATCGCGCCTTTAAGCAGGAAGCTGAAGAAGGTCTGTCATTTTTTACTCCGTTGTAGGGTTGTTGTGTGCTGCCGATCAGAATGGTTTTTATCTGCCCTCACTGCAATGGGCGCACCCGTGTGTGCGCCCCTACCATCACACCTCCGGGATGGATGGAAGGGCACCAAAACCAGAAACCCTTTTAAGGTTCACAAGAGAGCATAACGGCATTTTCGCCTACACGCAATCACCAAAAGTCCGATTTTGGGTTTGGTGCTATAGTGGTTGGGGGTGTGTTTCAAAGGTGTTACATGCAGCGGGGGGACTATTGGGCGGTATGCTCGCACAAAATCTTTACAGTACCGTAGGCCGCATACCCGTATCCTTTTTAACAGAAGGACGGTAGTCCCCATGACATCACCCGTTTATGCAAGGACAACGGTTTCGTTATGCAGTCTGAATTATCCTTCGTCGCACGTTCTTATGGAGCAATCGGAATGAACGCGAATAATCGTAGGGGCGACCCGCCGGGTCGCCCCTGCACCCACCACGTCATTTGTGTTTATTGCGGCTTGTCCATCTGTGTTCTGGGAGGCAGTTGTTTATGAAGATTGATCGGCGGCGGTCGCTTTCGTCCGTCATCTCCGCCCTTGTTCTGGTGTCGATGCTGCTGGGTTATCTCGCCCCGCTGACACCGCTCGATCTCGCCCAGGCGCAGGAAGTCACGCCGGAAACCACACCGGAAGCCCCTTCGCCCACACCGGAAATCACCGAACCGCCGACGACTGCGCCAACCGGGGAGCCGACGGCTGCACCGACCGAAACGACAACAACCGCCCCAACGCCGGAAGTCACGGAAGAACCCAACATCTTCACCGAGGACTTCCAGGATGGTGATCTGTCGGACTGGCTGCTCAGCCCCGGCTTTACGCTGGCGAGCGAGGGCGACAACGTCTATCTGACCACAACGGGCGCGTTCGAGACGGCCACCATCCCCGGCCTGACCTGGCAGGATGTGTCGATCTCCGGCAAAATCGGCCTGCAAAGCGGGAACACAGCGAATATCGCCTTCCGCGTGGGGACGGATAACTACAACGTCACCCTGAATTCGGAAGGCCGCGCCAGCCTGTATCAGGGCGTGAACCTGCTGGCGCAGAGCAGCATCAGCGGCATTCCGTCTAATCCCACTGGCATCAGCACCTATTTCATCGTCGTGCAGGCCATCGGCGGGCAACTGCTGATCGCGGTCGATGGTGTGGTGCAGATCACGCACAACGTCAGCACACCGCTCCCGGCAGGGCTGGTGGTGTTCAGCAGCGGGCAGGCCAACACGGGCGAAGTCCGCTTCGATGACATCCGCATCGAACGGCTCGATCTGCCGCCCGTGATCGGCACGGCCACCCCGCCGCAGATTATCCCGACCGAGTCGCTGCCCACCTTCGCGCCCTCGGCCACGCCGCCTGCTGAGGTGACAGTCGAGACAACGCCGGAAACAACGCCCGAATCGACACCTGAATCCACTCCAGAGGCGACCACCCCACCGACGGTTGAACCGACCCCGGAAGCCACGCCTGAAAATACCCCTGAGCCACCCACCCGCTCTACCCCGGTGCTGAGCGCTGACTTTGAAGCGGAACTGGAAGGCTGGGTCATCAACGAAGCCGCGACGATCATCGAGGAAGCCGAAGCCGCAGGCAACAAGGTGCTGTCGCTCAGTACAGGCGCGATCTTCCGTCCGGCGTCGGTCGTCTACCTGACTGATCTCCAGCTCAACACACGTGCGCAGTTCGACGGCGGTGAACTCACGCTCGATTTCCGCAGTGCGGACGGCGGCACCTATCGTCTGGTGCTGACCGCCACCACGACCGCGCTCTACCGCGTGGAAACCAGCGGCGGCCCCGAAGCGACTCCTGAAGCGACGGCTACGGTCGCGCCTGATGTGACCCCCGAAGCCACCCCCTTCCTCGTCCCCACCGCGCTCATCAGCGTCCCGGTCGAACGTGACCCGCTCGGCTGGTACAGCCTCAGCCTGAACGTCAGCGGCGGGACGATTGTGCTGAGCGTGGACGGTGAACCTGAACTGACCTATACCGACACCGCGCCGCTGCTGGGTGGTGAACTGCGCTTTACGGTTGCGCAGGGCACCATCCTGCTGGATGATGTGGCTGTCTATGACTTCTCTGCCGCGCTGCCCACTACCGAAACGATTGCGCCCATCGCGCTCACCGACAGCGGGCGTATCAAGCTGGGTGGGGCGCTCACCACGATTGTGGAAGCGCACACCAACAATGATACAGCGGGCGCTCTGGCGCTGGCCGCCGATTACCGCGTGACGCTGGATGACCAGAGCCGCCTCAAGGTGGCCGTGTGGGGTGCGGAAGGCCTCACCGGGGCGGACATCGCCGCGCTGGTGGAAGCCAACGGCGGCACGGTGACAATCACAGGCGAACGCAGCGTAGAAGCGTTTGTCTCGCTCGACGGCATTCTGAATCTTGTCAATCAGGACAGTGTCGCCGCCCTGATGATGCCCGACCAGGCGGTTTCGACCGGCGTTTCCGAAGATGAAGCGGGCAATCTGCCGCTGGCGGGCGGCGGCTTTGTGAAACCGCACTCGCTCGATACGCTGGGCGTGAACAGCTGGCACACCTATCGCGGACCCGACGGCACGGCACAAGCAGGTGTCACCGGGCAAGGTGTGCGCGTCGGCGTGATCGACACCGGGTTTGCCTTCCCCGGCGGCTATAACCCCGCCGAAGCAGGCTGTCTGGGCAGCGCATCCGTTGATGGTGGCGGTGGCGGCAATGCGCATGGTGTGAATGTCGTCGAAATCATCTGCGATATCGCGCCGGATTCGCTGGTGTATATGTTCCGCGCGGGCAGCGCCGCTGAACTGGCAACGGCCATCAACCGCGCCGCCGGGTTTGTGCCGGGTGCCTTCGGCCAGACCCCGATGGACGTGATTGTGATTGCGATGGAAACCGCCGCGAACAACGGCGATGTGCAAACCGCGATCCAGAACGCCAACACCACTGGCAATAATGGCATCGGCATCCCGGTCATCGTGAGCGCGGGCAACACCGGCACGGGCGGCGACGGCCAGTTCGATTATGCCGGACAAACAACCGCGCTGCGCATCCAGGCCAGCGCCGGGACGGTCATCAGCTACAGCTGGGATGACCCGGCAGGGTCGCTCAATTACCCCTCTACGCTCTCGCTGGATGGCGCGGTGATCGACAGCCGTTCGGTGCGTCTGGATACACCCGGCCATTTCTACACCGTGCCGGAACGCTGCGGCGAACAATGCGAACTGACGCTCACCATCAGCGGCGACACACCGAATACGATTGATGTGCGCGCGGCGGGCGGGCAGGACAAGAATCGCGTTACGATGGCGGCGGATAACGCTCCATTGAGCGATGTGGCAGGCGATGTCAGCGCGGTCGCGGCCTCGCAGTTTGCGATTGCGGTCGGCGCGGTCTGTGCCAATCAGCCGGGGCGCTACCCCATCGTCTCCAACAGTTCACGCGGGCCAGCGGGGCAAACGCTGGACGCCAACATCAAGCCCGAAGTCGTCGCACCGTCGTTCGTAAATACTTCCCTGAACACGGCGCAGCCTGTCTGTGAATCCAGCGGCTTTGGCGGCACCTCGGCCGCGGCGGCGCATGTCGGCGGCATGGCGGCGCTGCTGCTCTCCAACGGCAATAACCCCAGCATGGGTGCCTATTTCAGCAGCCAGCGCGCGTTCCGCATGGAATCCTACCTGATGACGCGCGTGATCGACCTGGTGGACGACCCCAACGCGGCAGCAGGGTTTGACCGGGTGTTCGGCTCCGGGCTGGTGCAGTTGGGCAACCCCAACTTCAACCTGGGGTCACAGATCAACTTCCCCAACGCGGCCACGCTGGTCGGCGGTGAAGTGCTGGATACCGAAGCCTACTATGTGGGTGTGGCCGCGCTGCCGCTGAGCGGTGTTCCGATTGGGTCGCCCACCAACCCGTTCGTGCATCCGCAGCAGGCGATCAACCTCGCCAAGCAGAACAACCGCCCCTATGTCATCTTCCAGCCAGGGGAATATGTCTCGTCCTTCAACATCCCCCAGGGGGCGCTGACCAACAACCTGCAACTCCTGTCCTATGCCCAGGCGGATGCCAGCGTGTCGCTGCGCAGTTCGATCTGGGTCAACGACAACTATGAAGGCGCGGGCGGCATCCTGATCGAAAACGTGACCGGGACACCCACCTTCGGTCTGACCATTGGCGGCTTTGACTTCGCGGGCGCGACACCGCTCTATGAAGCGCTGGTGCCGTTTGCCTCCCCTACGCTGAACATGGCCGATGTCACGCCGCTCTATATCCTCAATTCGGTCAACGTCGCGCTGCGCAACAACAACTTCGACAACTTCGACGCGCCAGTCGTGATCGACACCAGCCGCAACATCCTGCTTGATACCAACGTCTTCTCGCGCTTCATCATCGCGGGCGAGGCCGATACGGTCAACGGACGCCCGGTAGTGCGCCCAGGGCAGGAAGCCATCGCGCTGGACATTATCGACTCCGGGTATGTGCCTGGAACGACCACAGCCGTCCCGGCGGACAGCATCCGCATCTACAACTCGGCCTTCACCGACAGCTCGATCCCCAACCAGTTCTATGATGACAAAATCATGCAGCCCGTCATCAGCCTGCGGCGCAGCTATGCCGACATCCGCAGCAGCCGCTTCGAGCGCAACACGGCACAGGCCATCATTTACCTGAATCAGTGGGTGACGGAGCAGACCGCCCCGGTGAAGCCTGCGGACAGCTTCCTGACCTTCCCGCTGACGGTGTTCAGTTCGCTGTTCGACAGCAACGTGCTGACCGGCCCGATTGTGCACAACTATCAGGGGCCGAACATGCGCTTCGTCAACAACACCGTGACGAACCACGTCATGCAGGACAACGCCACCTACAGCAGCATCATCCTGATCGGCCTGCAGGACACGTTCTTCGTTCACGTCAACGACCACCGCATGGAGATTCACAACAATCTCTTCTTCGCCAATTCGGTGCGCGGGGCGCTGGTGAGCGTGGGCGGGCAAAGCCTGGGCGCGGAGGGCTGCAAGCGGATTGGCGTACCGCTGAATGCTGGCGCACGCGAAGGCGCACAGAACAACTGGTTCATCCCGCGCTTTGCGGGCGGCGAGTGCGAATCCGTCATCGGCCAGCCGACCACGCCCATCGACAATCGCGGCTCGTTCCTGGGTACGTTCAACAACCAGTTCACCAATCCGGTGCCGTTCTATGGCGGCGACCTGACGACGGCGCTGGCGGGCTTCGCAGCGGCGCGCTTCTTCGGCTCCAACCCCGAAACAGGCGACCCCGACAATCCTTACCGTCTGCGTCCGCTGAACCCGACGACGGAAGAACTGGTCATCGACTACTTCCAGCCGTCGCAGGGGGTGGACGCGGGCAACAAGGCCTTCGCCGCCGAAATCTGGGGCGTGTATGACGTGAACCTGACGCTGGACGTGATGGGGCTGCCGCGCCTGGTCGACCGCACCAAGCCGCAGGGCGGTGAGTTCAACCAGAACCCCGGCTGCGATGAATGTCAGATCGACATCGGCGCGTATGAACTGGCGATTGCCGAACCCGTGCGCTACACCAACGTGACGGGCGCGATCAACATCAACATCAGCGAAGATGCCCCGGTGGTCACGTTCCGGCTGGATCAGGTGGTGACGGGTGGCTTCCGCCCCTATCGCTTCTTCCTGTCCAATCCGCCGACCATCTACAACACCGATCCCAGCAATGCCTGCGGTGGACGCCCGTTCTATTACGAGCCGAACCCCGCCGACCCCGACAGCCGCTATCTGGTGTCCTACTGTCCCCCGGCGGATTTCTTCACCGACTCGGGCAATCCCAACATCCCGACGGTCACGCTGACCTATCAGGCGCAGGGCTTGCTGTTCAACACCGTGACCGACCCGGCCACGATCACCATCAATATCGCGCCCGTGAACGACGGCCCGCCGCAGACCGTCACCACCAAGCAGGTGGTCTTCACCCAGGTTGGCACCCCCATTAACTACCGCCTGCGGCCTTATGTCGAATTTGCGCCCGCCTTCTTCCTGTCTGACCCCGAAGACGAGGATTACTTCTGGACGTTCGATCAGTTCACGATCCGCACCGGCCCCGATCAATCGACGCCCAACTGGATCGACTCCTTCGGAGCGAACCAGACCGAAACCACGCAAATTCTGACCAACGCCGTCACCACAGGTCGCCTTGAGCTGACGCCGCGACCGGGCTGGGAAGGCGTGGTGGAGTTCAGCTACCGCGTGCGCGACCGGGACGCGGGCGATGCCGCCGCAACCCGCATCGTACGCATCGTGGTCACGCGCAAGCTGGCCGGGCCGGGGATGCACGATGACGCCAGCCTCGATTTCGTCTATCAGCCGGGCTGGACGCCGTTCTATTCGGAAGTCACGGTCAACAACACGCTGCACTATACCGTGACGCAGAACAGCAGCTTCAGCTTCTACTTCATCGGCGATGCGTTCCTGCTGCAAATGATCGGCTTCCCCAGCGGCGCCAACTATGAGATTCGGATTGACCCGGACGATCAGGGGCCAATTCTGGAACGGGTCTATAACGCCACCCAGTTCGGCAGCCTGGTGTGCAGTGATCCGAGCAAGCCAGCGTCGATCTCCACCAACACGGCAGCACCGCAGTTCCTCTACTTCGGCTGTCGCGGGTTGAGCAGCCTGACCGCGGACAGCAACAGCGCTCGCGATCAACTCCGCAAGCTGACCATCCGCCATATCTCGCCCAGCGGCCAACCGCTGATCGTGGACGCGATCAATGTGCGCGGCGAAGGCCTGCCAGCGGGTGTGTATGAAGAAAATGACCCGCTCAGCCTGACCTTCAACGGCTCGTGGATCGACTATGCCGATGTCGTCACCTTCGGCCCCTACGGCGGGACGCTGAAATATACGACCACCGCTGGCTCCACGCTCAACTTCCGCGTCGATGGTTCGACGGTCGATGCGCTGGTGGTCTATCGCACGGTTGGGCCGGGCGCGGGTGATCTGCTGGTGACGTTTAACAACAGCAGCACCCCCGTTGCCACCATCCCCAGCGATAACCCGCTGTTCCTGTGGCGGCAGCCTTACGTCATCACCAATATTCCCAACGGCGTGGTCAACGTGCGCATTACCAGCGCCTCGTCGGCAGCGGTCAGCATCGAAGCCATCGAACTGGTCGGCTTCCAGACCCCGCTGGCGGTGGGTGAATATCGCGGCGAGGACGAGCGCATCAAGTACGTCGGCGCCTGGACGGATTATGTCGGCGCTGGCCCGGCGGATGGGCGCACCCGCTACGGCAATGACCTCAACGGTGGTCTGATTTTCCAGATCAACGGCAGCGGCGTGGTGGTCAACTACGTGCAGGGCACTGGTTACGGGCAGTTCCAGGTGTGCGTTGGCACGACCTGCCAGACGTTCAACGGCGCCGGCCCGCTCGACTGGAGCCAGCAGGCGGTCGTCCGCACAGCCACCAGCGGTGTACAGACGGTCGTCGTGCGCAGCCTGGACAGCGGCTACGTCGGCATCGACAGCATCAAGGTGCTGGGTGCACAGCCTGTGCTGACGGCGGGGCTGTATGAAGAAACTGACGAGGCGCTGGTCTATACCGGCGTGTGGACTCCCTTCGCCTATGCACCATCGCAGGGTGGCTCGTTCGTCTATACAGTCGATCCGGCGGCGCGCATTAGCTGGAACCTGGACGCCTCGCAGATGGATCGCCTGGTGATCTATCACGGCATTTATCCCTTCTGGGGCACGATGCAGGTCTATTCCGGCGCAAGCTGCACCCCCGGCACCAACTGTGTGCTGATTAACCAGACGGGCACGGCGGCCTTCGGGCGGGCGACGGTCATCACCAAAGCGCAGCTTGGGCTGAGCAACCAGACCAACGTGACGATTTCCGTCCGTGCGGCCAGTGGTTACGTGGGCTTTGAAGGCTTCCAGATTGTGCGCAACGGCCCGCTGACCCCCGGCTACTATGAAGAAACCGTGCAGGCGACCGGCTTCAACCTGGCCTACAACGGCACCGACACGCTGGGCGATGGCTATGGCGGCTGGTCGCCGCTGGCGCTGGCCGGGTCGGTGCGCGGCGGCTCGATGGTCTACACCAATTCACAGGCGGCGACCGCCACCTTTACGGTCGTCCCCAATGACATCGACGGCGTGACCATCTACTACACCACCGGCCCGAACTACGGCACGATGCAGGTCTTCACCGGGGCGAACTGCACGGGCGGCTCGTGCGTGTCCATCAACAGCCTGACGCCCACCTACATCGCTGGCAACAAGCGCTATATCACGAAGGCTGAACTTGGCCTCAACACAGGCGCGACCCCGGTCACGATCACCATTCGCACCCAGACCGATGGCGGCACGACCAACGCGCAGTACATCGGCCTGGAAGGGCTGGAAGTGGTGGACACCAACGCCGCCGCTGGCCCCAACGAAAACCTGACGGTGCTGCCCGATGAACTGCTGCCCGCCAGCGATTCGCGCCTGCGCTATATCGGTAGCTGGCTCGGTTACAGCGGCGCTGGCCCGCTGCTGGGCGTGAGCGGCTACACGCTGGACGCGACCGCCGCGCTGCGCTTCAAGATCAACGGGCAGGGTGTCGCGGTCTATCGCACCCAGGCGGCAGGCTACAGCAGCTTCGAGATGTGCATCGGCACACCGACCGCCGCCAACTGCCAGGTGTTCAACAACACGGCCACCAGCACCTTCTGGTCGCGGCCTGCGGTGATGTATGTCAACACACCGGGGACGTATACGGTGGAAATCCGGGCGCTCGGCGGCGGCTATATCGGCATCGAAGCCATCGACACGCTCGGCGCACAGCCCACGCTCCCGATCAGCGACGTGATTGAGGAAACCGATGTGCGGCTGCGTTATGCAGGTACAGGCTGGGTGCCACAGGCGGCGGTCGGTGCGCAGGGTGGAACGCTGGTCACGACGACCGACACGACCTCCACCATCAGCTTCCGCGTGAACGCTACCCAGTTCCAGCGCCTCGCCGTGTATTATCCCACCGGGACGGGTATCGGCTGGGGCGGGCTGAACGTGTGCGGCACAACCTGCGTCGATACCGCCACCAGTGCTGTCAACGCTTACGGTGCATACCAGACCATCACCCCGGCCCAGCTTGGCATCACCGGGCAGACCAACGCCCAGGTGACGATCAAGAAATCGGCCAGCGGCGCGTTCGCGGGCTTTGAAGGGCTGCAACTGCTGACCGCTTCGGGGCCGCTCACGCCCGGTTACTATGAGGAAACACTGCAATCGACCGGGTTCAACCTGACCTACACCGGCCCCTGGACGACGCTCACGGCGGTCGGCTCACGCGGCGGCTCCATGACCTACGCCAACAGCACAACGGCGACGGCCACCTTCAGCGTCATCCCCGACGACATCGCGGGCATCGTCTTCTATCACACGATGGGGCCGGGCTACGGCGGCCTGGAAATCTTCACAGGCGCGACCTGCACTGCCGGGACGAACTGCACGGTGCTGGCGAATACCTCGCCCGCCGCTTATGTCAACGGCAACCGCGTTTATGTGCCGAAGGCCAGCCTGGGCATCACGACCGGGGCGGCTCCGGTGACGATTACGCTGCGCCCACAGACCAACGGCCTTTATGCCGGGCTGGAAGCGCTGCATATCATCTCGGCCAATCTGACCACCGACCCGACCAATCTGCCCCTGCTGGACGCCGGGCGGACGCTGGCGAACTCCGCCAACCTGCGCTATATCGGCAGTTGGGCGACGTACAACGGCGCTGGCCCATTGGGCAACGTCTTCCGCTACAGCAATGACCCGACGGCGGCGGTCATGTTCCAGATCAACGGCGACGGCATTGGGCTGTATCGCCTGCTGTATCCGGGCTATGGCAGCTTCCAGGTGTGCATCAACGGCGCGGAATGCCAGAACTTCAGCAGCAATTCGGCGGCGGTGCTGTGGAGCCAGCAGGTCTTCCTGCGGGCGGCAGCCGGGACGCGCCACGTGGTCGAAATCCGCAACCTGGGCGCGACCTACATGGGCGTCGAAGCGGTCGATGTGCTGCCCGCGCAGACCGCCCTCCAGACGGGTTACTATGAAGAAACCGACCCGAACCTGCGCTTCACGGCGGGCAACTGGGCATCGGTGGCGATCCCCGGCACACGCGGCGGGACGCTGAACGCGACCAATGACCCGAACGCCACCCTGACGTTTGTGGTGAACGCCGCCGCAACCGACAGCATTGCGCTCTATTATCCGACGGGCAGCTTCGGCACGGGCAACTGGGTGCCGCTGGAAATCTGCAACGGCGCGACCTGCCAGCAGACGACCAACAGCGCGACGCTGGCCTATGCGCAGCGCACGGCCTTCACCGCCGCACAGTTGGGGCTGCCTGCCAATGGCAGCGTCACACTGACAGTGAGCATGGGCGCAACGCCCGGTTTCGTGGGCATCGAGGCGCTGGAAATCATCGGTGATCCCGGCCCAGTCGGCCCCGGCTACTACGAGCAGGATAACTTCAACTTCACCTATGGCGGCGGCGCGAATGCGTGGCAGAACATCAGCACCCCGACTCCGCTCTATTACAGCGGTGGGTTCGCCACCTACACGGGCACGGCCAACGCTACCCTCTCGTTCCAGTTGAGCGCGGAAGCCGCCGGGTTCATCGTGTTCACGGGGCGCGGGCCAGTCGGCGCACCGATGCGCGTGTGCTATACCCGTCAGGGCGGCGGTGAATACTGCCCGACGCAGTATCGCCCGGTGGATACGAACCTCGCGGTGACGGAATACTTCCGGGGCTATGTGTTCTACGGCCTGCAAACAGGGGCGACCCACACCGTGACCATCACCAACCTGGGCACGGCGGGCGAGTTCCTGCTGATCGACGCGATTGCCGTGCTGGAATCGCCCGCGCAGACGCTCACCATCCCGGCGGGTGAAGTGGTGGCACGCTACGACGACAGCGATGCGCGCATCGTCTACGGCCCCAGCATCCTGTGGGCGGCCACGACCTATCCGGGCTACTACCTGGGGACGCTGCACTACAGCGCCTTTGACGGTGCGGTGGCGCAGGTACGCATTCAGGGCAATTCGCTGACGCTGTATCAGCCGTCCTGGTCAGCGGGCAGCGCGGACGTAAGCTACTGCCTGATGATTAACACGCAGATTGCCTCGAACGTGGACTGCTCCGATTTCAGCCAGAACGACGTGACCGCCGCCGCGCTGCAATCGCCGATCACACTGTACGGGTTCGGCACGGGCATCCACGACATCATCTTCGAGAATGACAGTTACGGCCTGTACTTCATCGTCG
The DNA here is from genome assembly GCA_033762735.1 of bacterium. GTDB lineage: Bacteria > Chloroflexota > Anaerolineae > Aggregatilineales > Phototrophicaceae > JANRLJ01. The sequence goes on from JANRLJ010000229.1 coordinate 37,800, forward strand.
ATGCGCTGGAGGTGCGCTAGAGCACAGAATGATCGTGATCGTTACCCTCTCCCACATGCCTCTCGGCACTGCACCGGAGTTTCGTGTAAGCCCCTCTCCTTCGGGAGAGGGGTTGGGGGTGAGGGCAAAATCCAACGGGCGGCCAACACGGTCGCCCGTTCTGCTTGCTCAATATAGCAGACGGCTTCGCCAACCGGGACATAGGTCGCATTGACCGGAACCCTGCATGGTGTCTGGTCGTCTTTAGCCTTAGAATAGGTTTCGATGTCTCTGAACAACGGAGGATTTTTCATGCGAAGAACCACGTTTGCCGCGCTTCTGGCCGTCCTGCTGCTTGCAGCCTGCGGCGGAACCACCGACGAACCAGGGCAATCTGAACTGCCGACCCGCGTCACCATTGCCGACGCTACCCCCGAAACAACCCCACCCCCGCCTGCGCCTGCTGCCCTGAATCCAACCGCACCCATGCAGCTTCCGACCGGGATGCCGATCCCCAGCGATGCCAGCACGGCTGAAGTCACACCGCCGGACTTCTTCGGCAGCGGCCCAAGCGGCCTGCCCGGTGGGATGATCGTCCCCAACGCTGAAGCGACAGAAGGCGTCATCGTCCCCAGCCCCGGCGCGATTGCCGATTTCTCCACGCTGGAAGTGAGCGAAGACGAGGTGCTGCTGATCGGTGTGCTGGAAATCAACGAAAGCACGCAGCAGCTTTTGCTGACCGACGAAAACGGGCTTCCGGTCGCGGTGGATATGCCTGTGAACCTGGTCGCCAACCTCGTCGGGCAGACGGTCGAAATCTACGGTCGCATCATTGATGTGGCCGATATGGGCGGTGTCCCTGTGGCGGTCGCGGAAGCGACGGGCGAAGCTGTGCCCCCTGAACCTGTTGAGGCCACTGCCGAAGCGACAGGCGAAGCGGGTGTGCCCCTGCTGGCGATTCGCTCGTCATCGCTGCGCCCAGCACAGATGAGCGGCGGACTGGCGGGCGTTCCCGGTGGCTTCCCCGGCGGGCTGCCGATGCCCGAAGGCTTCCCCACACCCGACGGCACTGCCGAAGCCATTATGCCCTCGTTTAACGGCACGATGATGCCGCCGCCGATGTTCGGGCCGGAAGGCACCGCCCCGGTGGTGCCGCCCGGCTCATTCGGCGGGATGGGTATGCTCCAGGGGGAAGCGCTCGATTTCACGCTGGAAGAAAACCTGACCGCGCTGGCGGCCTATGATGCGCTGATTGAGGAAATCAGCGGTGAGGTCGAAGGCCGTGTGCTGACCATCATTCGCGGCAGTCAGGCGACCGGCTGGACGTTCGATTTCTACAGTGAAGAAGAAGATAATAACGTCTCCTACATGGTCTCGCCGGATGGCACCGCGCTGCGCGGTCCGGTCAGCCCTGCGCTGCCGCTGCCGGGTGTGGGCAATATCCCGCTCGACCGCGAACAGATTGTGGTGGACAGCGACGATGTGGTCGCCTTCGCGCAATCAGCGGGTGGACCACCGACACCGGATGTGCAGATGGTGCTGAACGCCACCGCCGAGGGTGTGCGCTGGTCAACGATCAGCCCCACGCCGGTCTTTGTCGATGCGACCGTGCCCATCGAGCAGCAGCCGACGCCAACCCCGATTCAGTAACCGCGTATCACAACAAAAACGGAAGGTCTTTCGGCCTTCCGTTTTGATTTCTGTTATCAGTTGAGCATGTAGGGGCGGGTTTGAAACCCGCCCCTACAAACGATGGCCTAGATCGTCAAAAAGCAACACAGTGTTTTTGCGCTATATCGTTGCCGCCCCCTGTCTCCCCACCTACCCCACATCCTGCGCCGCACCCTGTGCCGCACTCTGCGCCACCCACTGTGACAGCAGCAGCGCCACCAGCGCCAGCCCGATCAGCAGCAGCCCAACCCAGACCGCCGCGTTCAGATCGCCCTCGAACAGGGTGTAGACCAGCAGAGTCAGCGTGCGCGTGTCATTCTGATTATTGCCCGCGAACAGAATCGTCGCGCCGAATTCGCTCAGCGCCCGCGCCCAGCACAGGATCAACCCGGCGCTCAGCGCCCGCGAGGCCAGCGGCAGCGTCACATACAGGAACATGCGCCAGCTGCCCGCCCCGTCCACCCGCGCTGCGTCCTCGATCTCGCGCGGGACGTTCTGGAAGCCCAACTGCGCCGCCCGCACATAAAACGGCGCGGCCACAAAAATCTGCGCCATCACCACCGCCGCCAGCGTGAACACCGGGACGAGATCAAGCTCGCGCAGCACCGGGCCGAACAGTCCCCGCCGCCCGAACGTGACCAGCAGCGCCAGCCCCGCAACAGCCGGCGGCATCACAATGGGCAGTTCGATCAGCACATTCAGCAGACGTTTGCCGCGAAACGTATAGCGAGCGAACACGAAGGCCAGCGGCGTCCCGAACAGCACGGTAAACAGCAGCGTGAAAGCGGTGGATGCCAGCGTCAGCCACATCGCCGTAGCGACTCCGGCTTCTGGCGCGGCTTCCCAGGCGCGGCTCTGCACCGCCCGCAGCAGCAGCGCTCCAATCGGCACTGCCAGAAACAGCAGCCCGACCGCCCCCGCCGTCCAGACGATCACACTGCCGAGTTGAGACGATGATGGAATGCGACGTGGTGGATTGGGCATAGAAGGGCTTATTTGCAGCCAACGAGGCGAATGTTGATGAGGATGTCCATCAGGTTCCAGTGGATGATACGATGGCGCAGCTTCATTGGCAGCGCCAGCAGCAAACGCTCCAGCGGCCAGAACAGCCACGACGGTGTGTGGAGGTAGACACCACGCACGCCGGTTAACTGAATAGCACGGCGGAAGCCAGCCCGCCTGAAACGCTGGCCGAGTTCGGAAATGGTATATTCGCGCAGATGAAAGCCCGTTGCCACATCATCATAGTAGCGCGAGCCATCATACGGCCCGGCAATGCGGTTGGGCGTGATGGTGATATACAGCCCACCGGGACGAAGCACCCGCAAAATCTCGTTCAGATGGTCGGGCAGGTCTTCCAGATGAAAATGCTCGATGACCTGATTGCTGTAGACCACGTCCACGCTGGAGTCCGGCAGCGGAATACGTGCGCCCTGTGACAGCAGCAGTTCGAAGTTCGCTGGCCTGTTCACATCGGCGCTGATGACGGCGGAGACTTCCAGCGCATAGGCCTGCCTGACGTGCGGCGCGACTGCCAGCGTCACGGCGCAATCCCCCGCCCCAACTTCCAGATAAACTTTATCGGCTGTAAGAAATGGTTTGAGCAAACGCACCTGCCGCCCGGCCACCCATGCCTGTAGCTGCAGGTCGTCCTTCCGCGCCACGCGGGCATCATCCGCCGCACGACGGTGATATTCGTCGTAAACCGCGCTGTAGAGTGCCGCCCGTTCTGCTTTGCTGGCAGTCCGCAGGCGGTTGGAGAGTTCCTTTTCCAGTTCGTAATGTTCGCGCATCCGCTCTGGCGTGATGGTCATCCCCGGCGGGAACGGGTGTGGCATGGGTCAACGTCCTTGTGTACAGCTTGCGCCGATCATTATAGCGTCCCGTTCCGAGAAGAAAATAGAATGTTGAACCACAGAGATGGAGAGCACACAGCATTTCGTTCATGGGCTTACGCAGTTGCCCTCACCCCCTGAACCCCCTCTCCCGACCGCTTCGGTCGCTGCGCTTATGGAGAGGGGGAGAAGGACTTCCCTGTAAGAGTAAGTCCCTCTCCCTGAGGGAGAGCGCCTCTTG
>JANRLJ010000230.1:0-28514 GCA_033762735.1 bacterium
CGTTTGAATGAGAAAAGCTTGAGTCTTGCACGGGGCGCGGATGTCCTGTATACTGCGCTGTAAGTTCGGGGTGTGGCGCAGCCTGGTAGCGCGCTTGCATGGGGTGCAAGAGGTCATGGGTTCGAATCCCGTCACCCCGACAATCAAAAGCCCAACACCACTGTTGGGTTTTTTGATTCACGAAAAAGTTTACGCCTGATTTGAGTTACCACACGCTATACTCAGGGGAACAACTCACCAATCAATGTAGAGGCAAGCCCCCTGTGAAAATCAGCGCCGTGACCGATACTATTTTCCTGATGACCTTCCCCATTGTCGCCGCTGCCGTGTTCGGCCAGCTTGAATCGCTCATCGCTGTCGCTGTCTGGTACGTCGCGGCCTATACGCTGGCGTGGCTCATCCTTAAATCCACGCGGCCTGTGCTGCGCTTGGTCAAGGACATGACACAGCACTCATGGCGTGGGCAGACCGTAGAGCTGGTTGAGACGCGCTAACGGTTCATCGAGCAAAGCTTGCGCGGCGGTGTAATCAGGCAGCGATTCATTAACGACCTGCGCCAGATCAATCGGTTCGCCGTTCACATATGCCTGAAAATAGACCAGGATCCGCGACATAATCTCGCTCAACGCCTGCTGCGCTTCTACACCGCAATCCGGCACAGGCTCGGTGTTGACCAGATCCCGCAGCGCCGCCATCGCTTCAACGTCGGCGTAGATTTCCTCGCGGGTCTTGCCGGGGGTAGTCTGCATCAGGCTCAGAAATTCTTCCTGCCGGAATGAAATCGCCTGGAGCCAGTTGTCCAGCACGGCACGATCATCGCACGTGCCTTCGATGATGGCGGTGGGGGGCGCTGCGAGCGTGAGCGGCGGACGCTCCAGCGCAGGGCGATCCTGCACTGCACAACCCGAAACGAGCAGCAGGAGGGCAATCATCAATGGCAGCTTCAACAGACTCACTAACCGACTCCCAACCCAACTCGATGACAACTGGAACGCTTCTGCCCCAATCTTAGCAGCAATTTGTGGTAATTTGGAAAGGGTCTCGTTTAAAATAGCTATATCGGCTCGTCCTACCCACTTCAAGTGAAGGAATTGTCCCATGCCCCAACTCTTCAGCCGCATGGACGACATGAATTGGCTGACCCCATCAATTGCGGACATCCTCGATCAGGGCGCCGCCCCGCCCGGTGGAGATGGGTCTATTCGTGAGCAAACCCAACTGCTCCAGCAAAAACTGGCCGAACTGGACACACCAGCACGCATCCTGAATGTGCGCAACACCCCTTCCTACACCCTGTTCATTGCCCGGCCAGAAACGGTCGGTCGCCTGGGTAATCGTCGGCAGGTCACGCCCAATGAGATCAAGCGCAGCATCGGGCAGATTGCCGAAGAAAACAAGACATGGCGGCTCGGCTTCCTGCCCCAGATTCAGGAGCAGGCCGATACCATCGGCATCCTGCTCCGCACTGAAGAACATCAGGCACTCAGTCTACGTCGAATGCTGGTGCGCGGCAATTATCGTGACCATCCTTCAACACTGGCGATTGCCATCGGCAACACCCTGGAACAACGGCTGATCGTGCAGGATTTGGCTGAGGTCGGCAGTCTGATGGTGATTGGCGCGGAGGGGGCAAAATCGCACTTCATCCGTGCCACGCTGCTCACACTCACCGCGCTCAACACGCCAGGCGAACTTCGCTTCGCCATCATCGGCGATAATGCCGACGCTTATAAGACGTTTGCCGCTGCCCCCCATGCGCTCGGTCGGCTGCTCACAGCACCAGACGATGCCCGTCGGCTGCTTGATGGGCTGATGAAGGAATTACAGCGCCGCCAGCAGTGGTTTGCGGATGAGAGGGCGAATGATTTAACGGCCTATAACGCGGCTATGAAACGGCAGAATAAACCATCCGTCCCGCGCATTCTGCTGCTGATCGACTCGCTTTCAAACCCCGACTGGCAGGAAGCCCGCGATACCTGGATCCCCACCGTGACCGAACTGGTGCGCAGCGGCAGCACGTATGGCCTGCACCTGGTTCTTACCGCCAATCAGATGCAAGCGCCGGATGTCCCCGGTGCGCTTGCCCCGCTGATTTCGCTTTACGTCGTGCTGCGCTCCGCCGCGACCAGCTACGTCGAACGCCTCAAAAACTTCCATCCCTCGCTGACGCGCTTTGTCGATGCCTTCGTGGTCGATAGCAGCGGTGACGATATTACGCCTGTTGAATTGTGTTCCGTCAGCGAACAGGAAGTGCAGAACACCGTGAGTTACTGGAAAGAAGCCGCCACCAAGCGCAAGCAGGAATCCCAGATGGCACAGGTCAGCGGGCGTACCGGGCTGACCGGAATGCTGGAAGCGCCCGCCGTGCTGTTTAACCCCGCCCCTTCCCCGGCCACGCCTCCCGTGCCGGAAAGACCTACCACCGATGCCCTTAACCGCGCAGCACAGGCGCTTTCTCGCAGCGAACCCAGAGCCGAGGTCACGCTCCAGCAGGCGCAGGCGCTGGCGACCTATCTGGGCTGGATTGGCATCGGCCCCTTGCAGGACATTCTGGGCATGTCCGCCGAAGAAGCCAAAAAGACCCTGCTGGTGCTGCGCACGATGGGCATTGTGGAAAGCAATAACAGCCCAACGCCTCGTTTCCTGCGCGCGCTTGATATGGACAATCACAAAGGGTAAAAAAACAGGGCGGTGGGTGGCCGCCCTGCCTTTCATATTCATTAATCCCCGATGACTTCTTCCACCGGGATTACCTGCTGTCCCTGGCAGGAATTGTAATCCGCGCCCAGAATCACTTCAAAATCAAACTCGCGGTTGGGGTCAGGCTCAATGCGGATGTTCTCCTGGCTGACGTTTAGAAGCTGCGCCAGTGTGTTCAGGCTGCCGCCCTTCTGCCGTCCCGTGCGGTCGATCAGAATCGTCTGGCCGGTTTCCGTCGCGGGCGCATCACCACCGGATGCCGCGCGGAAGCCTTCCTGCGCCAGCCGTTCCGCCGCCACCTGATCCCACGCGGCGTTCCCGCTGCCGTTCAGCACGGAAACTGTCGCCCCTTCCACGACCACCTGGCTTTCGGTCGGCGGCTGATAGAAGTCTTCCAGCAGGGGCCGCAGCGTTTCATAGACCGGAAGCTGGACAAAATCGCCGTCGGGTGTCTGCCAGGGGGTGGTGTGATAGGTGCGTACCAGCGTAAAGGTTTCCAGCCGCGAAAAATCGAAATTGAGCGCGATGGGCAGCAGGCCGATCATGTCGTCCAGTTGCAGATCGGTTTCCACCACCGCCAACGCCTGATTCCACAGAGTCGGCAGGTTGGTCAGGTTTAACTGCCCGGTGCTGGCCAGTTGGCGATACAGCGCCAGAAGAATCTGCTGCTGGCGGCGGCCACGATCAAAGTCACTGCTGTTATTGCGCGAACGGGCATACCACAACGCCTGCCGCCCGGTCATTTCATAATAGCCAATGGGGAGGATGACGAGGTTATCTGCGCCTGGGTCTTCGATCACGCCTGCCGGGAGTTCGGTATCGATCAGCGGATAGTCGGCATAGGCGCAGTCCACCGCGAGGTTCACGCCACCCGCGCCATCAATAATCTCGGCAAAGCCATCAAAGTTAACTTTGGCATAGTAGTGGACGTTGATGCCGAAGTTGTACAGGATGAGTTCGCGCAGAAAGCCGAACCCGCCCGCCGTCCAGCCGATTGCCTCGCCATAGCCGAACGCGACGTTAATGCGCTGCATCTGCCCGCTGGGGAAATACACATACAGGTCACGAGGAAGGCTGAGCATGGCGATGGTGCCTGTGTCGCGATTGATGGAAACGATAATCATGCTGTCGGTGCGTCCGATTCCGCCTGTCTCGTCCAGGGTATCGTCCCCGCCGAGCAGCAGAATATTGACCAGGTTATACTCGCGCTGCACGGTCGGCACGATGGTTGGCACGAGTGTCCCATTGGAAACAGCCCCGGCTTCCGGCAGTGTTTGCGGAATCAGGGTCGGCAGGGCACGGCTGGGCTGGGTGGGTTGTGTTTGGGCTTCCGGCTGCGGTGAGGGCGCGGCGTTTGGCGTCAACGTCGGGACGACCGATGTAGCGGTTGCGGGCGGCGTCACGGTCGCCACGCTGATCTGCGGTGTGAGGCGCGTCGCGGGCGGATTAGTCGCGCTCGGTGTCGCGGAAGGCGGTTCAGTGGGAGCTGGCGTTTGCGTTGGTTCGGCGGGAGGTGCCTGCCCAACCGGGGTATTGGTGGCAAAAACAGCACGAACCGGCGTATTGGTGGCAAAAAGCTGTGCCATGCTTTGCACAGCGGTTGGTTCGTCGGTAGGGGTTTCGGAAGGAAGCGCCGTTTCAGTCGGTTCCTTGGTGGCTGTTGGGCGCTGGGTAGAGGTCGCGGTCGGCTCTGCTTCTTCAGTTGGCGTGGCCGTTGGGCGGTCGGTTTCCGTCGGTTCGGGTGTTGCCGTTGGAGCCGGACTTTCGGTTGGTTCAGCCGTCGCGGTCGGCTGCGGAGTAGCAGTGGGTTCTGGTGTATCAGTCGCAGTCGGCGTTGGCGGCACAGCCGTTTCCATCGGCCTCAGTGCGGTCGCCGTACCCACATAAGCTGCACTGCGCCCTTCGAGCACCTGGCGTTCGTCCAGTTGAAGCGCGACCGCTTCCACCACCTGATAGCCAAAATAGACGATCACGATCACCATCAGCAGCGGGATCAGCGTAAATGCAATAAAGCCAAAAACCCGGCCAATCAGTGATTTTTTCCTTGCGGGCATAACCCCTGCTCCATCCTGCATCGGTTCATGCAGGGTAGTGTAGTGCAGAGGTTGCCCGTTTTCGATACTCAATCGAGATGGATGGGTACGACGCAGACAGTCGTATCCGTTACAATCCCGTTCACATCCACGACAATCAAGCGGAGCACCGCCCTGCCCGAACGCGCCATATCCGTGTTCAGGGTGCCAAGTGTGTTGTTAAAAATCGGCTGCGTGGAGCGGGCTACCAGTATGAAGCCACGTTCGTCCTCTGCCCGTAGTTGCAATTCATAATAGCCAAAATCGGGGTGCGTGGCGGTGCCGATCACGGCGAACCCCTGCGGTACACGCTGGCCGGGGATGGGGCTGGCGATTCGCACCGATGGGCTGGAACATCCAATTACCGTCAGCGCTTCATGTCCACTGGGGAGCGGGGTGCCATCTGGCGAAAGCGGCGGGACGCTGCGCGGCAGATAGAGCAAATCTCCTGGAAGGAGTTGCGCTTCCGCTGCAAGACAGTTCCCCAGTTGCAAATCCTGCACGGTGGTGCGACTGGCCTGCGCAAGGACTTCCAGCGTGTTTCCGGGCTGGATGACGTAGGGGCGCCAACGCACGGGAACGGGGCAATCTGCCTGTGTGGTGGCCGTGTTTTCTGGCAGCGGCGTCACAGCCTGCGACGAGGCCGTCGGGAGCAGGTCAGAGGTCATCATGGGTTGAGGGGTAACACTGGCCTGGGTGGTTGCGGTTGGCGTGAAGGTGGCCGTATTGACTGAGGTCGATGTCGCCTGTGCAGTCGCCGTCGGTCGCTCTGTCGCTGTGCTTGTCGCTGTGGGAAGCGGTGTAAGCGTAGGCACTGCGGTGCGCGTCGGTGCTTCCGTCGCCGTATTGGTCGCGGTCAGGGTTGGGCTTGCTGTTGCTGTCGGTCGCTCTGTCGCGGTGGGTTCATCGGTTGGCGTTGCAGTGGGCGCGTTTGTCTGCGTCGGCACAGCGGTATTGGTTGGGCCTGTGGTGGCCGTATTGGTCAGTGTGGCAGCAGGTTCATCCGTTGGTGTTTCTGTCGGTATATCCGTCGAGCGCGGCGTGGCAGTGGCCTGATTGCCCAGCGTACTGCTGCCACCTTCGGTAACGGTGGGCGTTAAACGTTCGTTGTCGAGTGGGTCGCTGGTTTCAGTTTCGGTCGGCTTGATTTCGAGCGTCTCTGCGGCAGGCAGCGTTTCTGTCATCCCAAACGTGGGTGTGACGACTGGAATGGTAGAGATGATCGGTTCCTGGGCAGTTGCGGTCGCTTCCGGCGTAACGTCAACGGCAGGCGGGACGGCGACAATGCTGGGCGTGGGGCTGATCTGAGCGACCACATCCGGCGTGTTGTCCCCCGTTTGATCATCGTCACCGTCCGACACCGACAGCAGAATCCCAAACGCCACAGCAAATGCCAGCACGGCCACCACAGCGATGGCGACCACAATTTCATTGGCTACATCACGTCGCATGAATCACCCTTCAGCCTGCATCTGGGGGTTGAGCGGCAGCACAAAGCTGAACACACTGCCCCGATTGGGGCGGGCTTCCAGCCACAGCCTGCCGCCGTGCGCTTCCACCAGGGCTTTGGCAATCGACAGCCCTACCCCGGTGTCGCCCAACCCCTGAATGAGCGGATTTTCGGCCTTGTACTTCCGCGCGAAGACCCGCGCCTCGTCCTCTGGTGCGATTCCCCCGCCGCGATCCTCAATCGAGACAAACAGACAATCGGTAGGGATTTCCGGCCCGCCGTTCTGTGTGAGGCTGATCCGGCGCGATTGTGCCGTGATGACGATTTCGGTATGTGGCGGTGACACAAGATAGGCATTAGTCAGCAGTTGTCCGATAATCTGCCCAATCGCGTCCCGATCTCCGTTGACAGGCGGGGCGTTCTCGTCCAGATTGAGCCGGACTTGCAGCCCCTTCTCACGGAACTGCACGGCGGAATTGGTGATCGTATCTTCGATCAGATCAATGACATTGACCGGGCCGGGCAGCAGCGTAAATTTCCCGGTATCCAGTTCCGTCACCTTGACCAGATCATCCAGCATGGTGGCGAGGCGGTTGACGTTTGCCATCACGCGCTGAAGCGATTTACGCTGCATCTCGCCGAGAATGCCAGCGGACTCGTTCAGCAGCAGTTCCACGTAGCCAACAATCGAGGTCATCGGGTTGCGGAGTTCCTGCACCAGGCTAATCAGCAGGTCAGGATTTTCGGGGCGGTATTTCAAATCCTGCAAGGGATTGCTGTCGTTGCGCAGCCGCAGCACTTCCACCAGATTTTCCGCATCAGCAAGCTGCGAGCGCATCTGATTCAAGTCACGTTCCAGTTGGCTGCGCTGGTCGGTCAGTTCTTCGATCATCTGAGTCAGGGAACCAACGCCGTTGGTGTTCAGCAGTTGCAGCCGTTCGCGGTCGCCTTCCAGCCGCGCCAGCAGCCCTTCCCGGTCGGTTTCCGTCGCGCGCAGTTCCGCTTGCAGGCGGTCGCGCTGATTGACCAATTGGCTGCGTTCATTCGCCAGCTTTTGAATCTGCGCTCGCAGGACGGTTTGCTGTTCATGCGCCTCGCGAAGCTGCATCTCAAAATCGGCCGCCTGTGCCAGCAGCCGTGCCCGGTGTTCCTTGATCGTATCCAGCCTGTCCTGCAATTCTTCGCGCTCAGAACGGAATCTATCGCGCTGTTTGGTGATGGCTTCGCGGTCTTCCGCCAGATTATGCACCTCAGTTTCGAGCGCCTGGATCCGTTCCTGACGGGCTTCCTCACGCTGGATGGCCTCATCCAGGCGGAAGCGCTCAGCCATATAGCGGTCGAGTTCACCTCGCAGTGCCGTGTTCTCATCGCGCAGGGTGGCACGCTGCTCATACAGCTCACCAATCAACTGCGGGATGGCAGCGGGCGTGTCCTCAATACCCAGGATACGCAGTTGATCCTGAATCGTCGCCAATCGCGCACTGAACTGGTCGCGTTCTTCTTCAAGCCGCGCCTTCTCCTGCCACATGCGGTCGATCACGGCCTGCATATTCTGTGGCAGCGGATTGGGCGTGGAACGGAGGTCATCCAACTGCGCTTGCAGCCGTTCCCGCTGTCCGAGCAAATCCTCTTTCTCGCGCTGGAGTGCGTCGATCATGGTTTTCATGATCGTCAGGCTGTCCGGCGCGACAGCCCCCGTCAGTGCTGCTTCCGCTTCTTTCAGCCGTGTCGCAAGCTGCTCGCGCTCCTCGCGCAAGCGCTGCTGTTCAAGGTTGATCGCCACCATGCGCTGCGAAATGCTCACGCCCTGCTGGCTGTCGCTCAAATCACGCGCGGCGCGGCTGCGCTCGTCGTCCAGTTCGAGCTTCAACTGCATCACCTGACGGCTGAGTTCGGCGATCTGCTCCCGCGCCAGCATCAGGCTGGACTGTACTTCTTCCCGTGCCGCCAGCACCTCTGAGGTTTCCAGCTTGCCCGGTGGCAGTCCTCGCACAATGGCTTCGATAGCGCTTTCCTCGGCCTGTAAGCGCGCTTCGTTGGCTGCAAATCCGAATGCCAGCAGCCCGCTGGACATTACCGCCATACTGTTGAGCAGTTCGAGTTCGGAGTCGTTCAACTCCCGCACAGAGTACGGCAGCGCCACCAGCAGCACCGCAATCAGGGTTTTGTCATGAATAAGCGGTTGAAAATAGGCCGGGCCGATCTGTTCAATATCGAGGCGTGAATAAAGGTCATTCAGTTCGTGGTTGTTCTGGCTGAAGGTCAGCGCACTCTGCTGATGGCGCTCGATAGCGTTGACCAGCGTGGGCTGATTGTCGAGATTAAGCGCAAGCGCCGCAATCGGGCGCTTCATCACGTTGTCATAGACGACGGTAAAATCGGCATAGTTGGCGTCCTGCAGGCGCAGAACCGCTGCGACATCGACCTTAAGCAGATCAATCGCCGCCCGCACGACTTTCTCCGGCAAATTGGATGGGTCAGCCCCTTCCAGGATGATGCCCAGCCCGCGCAGCAGTTGAATCGATTCACGTTCAACCGGACTCAGCGCGATCTGTGGGCGTTCGGAAGTGGGGCGTGGTGTTTCTGGCCGAGCGGTGATGTTACGCAGGGTAAGGTGCGCCTGCTCGACATCCGTTTCCAGCCGGGAAATAATCATGCGATAGGTTAGCGCTGGAACCAGTGCCAGCGCCGTGACGAACGACAGCCGGATTGGCCCGGCATAATCCCCGATAATGTTGCCCTGCGCAATTTGCAGCAGAGTTCCGCCAAAACCCAGCAGCAGCACGAGGAAAAAGACCAGCTTGAGGGGGGCATCCACAATCGAGCGGAAATACATCAGGATGATCTGAATGCCGAGGCCGCTGATAAGGGCTGCCGCGAAGCTCCAGGTGGTGCCATAGACACTCAGATTATAATCGATCTCGCCTGCCAGGCTCAGCCAGCGCACCGCTGTCAGCGCGTAACCCTCGACCGCCGCCAGCAGCAGAATAATCAGCAGGACGCTCCCGGTACGGCCAAAACGCCTGGAATCAGCGGTGATAAAGGCCCAGCCAAGCAGGATAATACTTACCACCCCGGCGAAACGCTCCAGCGGCGGAAGCACACTCACCGCCGGGCGGTCTGTCAGCAGTGCCAGCAGCGCACCAATCATCAGCAGCACCCACGCCAGTACAACGCCGCCGAGCGCGAGTGTGTAACGTGCTGCGGCGCGGTCATCTGGACGGCGCAACCGCTGGTTGAGCGCCATGAACAGGCTGCTCAGGCTGATGGCAATGACGGTGAAGAAATAGAGCAGCTCACCAGGCGGGCGGACGAACAAGTTAAAAAAATCAATCCCTTGAGACACGATTCCCTCGTAGCGTCTTGCAATCCATGATGTCGTCCGGCAACGAAAATTATATCATACCTAGATATTGCGCTCGGTTGGGTTCGGTTAAATCACGGTTTGTTCTGGGTAGTGGCATCAACCGTTGACGGATGAACAGTGCAACAATAGACTCAGCTTATGGATGTCATCAGGGTTTCGATGCGTGAGAATCGCTTCTGGCAGCGCCTTTCCACCTTCCTGCGGCGGCTGCCCTGGATTGTGTCGGGCATGTATCTTATCTGGCGCGTGTTCCAGACGAAGTACTCATTAGGCGTTGTTGGAATCGTGTTCAATGCCCAGGGTCAGGTGCTGCTGGTGGAGCATGTCTTCCATCCCAAACGTCCCTGGGGATTGCCTGGTGGCTGGGTGAATCGACGGGAAGACCCGGCAGCAGCTATCCAGCGCGAATTTCTGGAAGAACTTCAGCTTCACATCAATCCTGATGTACTGCTCCTGGCAGAGTTCCACAAAGGTAATCATCTCGATCTGGCCTATCTGTGTTCCACCACTGGCACCATCGGCCAGCTCAGCTACGAACTGCTCGGCTATCGCTGGCACGACCTGGCCGAACTTCCCCGCCTGTATCCGTTCCAGCAGCGTGCGATAGCCAAAGCGATTGATTTTCGAGAGACTTACGGTATTCACGAATGACGACTCAGACAATTAGCACCAGAGGCACCCGCAGAAGACGGCGGCGTATCCCTCCCATACTCCCTGCCCTTTCGCTGTTGATGATCGCGGCGGGCAGCGGCCTTTTTCTCCTTGAACTCGTGACCTTCAGCCAGCGCGAAGAACGGCTGCCGGAAGATTTAACTGTCGCCTCCGTGCAGGTTGGCGGCTTGCTGCCAGCACAGGCTGTAGCGCGGTGGGAACGGGTCTATGCAGAGCCGATCACACTTTACTATGGCGAAAGCCCGATTCTGCTTGACCCGGCGGCGATTGGCTTCCGCACCAATCGCGATACCATGCTGGCCGAAGCTGAGGCCGCAGGCGAGAGCGAAGGCGGCTTCTGGATTCGCTTCTTCAACTACCTGTCACAGCAGGAATTGCAGCAGTCAGCCGAAGTGCCGCTTTATGCCGAGTATCAGCGCAGTCTGCTCCAGAACTTCCTCCAGGATATTGCACAGCGCTATGACCGCACCTCAGGCACGGCAGGTTATGATGTGGCAACGCTGACCACGTTCAGCGGCGATATTGGGCGGCAGCTTGATATTCCGGCGTCGATAGATCTGATTGACGCTGCCCTCCGCAGCCCGACTGCACGCACGGTGCGGCTGCCGATTGGCGACTCCGACGCTTCACGTCCACGGCTGGAAACGCTGGAGAGGCTGATCGTCGATTACCTGGACTCACAGAATTTCATCTACGATGGGCAGTCCACCGTTGCATCAGTCTTTATTCTCGACCTAGAGACAGGGGAAGAAATCAATCTGCTGGGCGATGTGGCCTTCTCTGCCGCCAGCACCATGAAGCTGCCCATCCTGATCGACTACTACCGCTACCTGACTGTCCCCCCCACCCAGGAAGAAGCGTGGCTGATGGCGAACTCCCTGCTGTGCAGCCGCAACAGTTCCTCTAATCTGCTCATGCAGATCAGCGGCGGCGGGGTGGATGTCTTCCAGGGCATCGCCAACGTGACGCGCACGGCACAGTATCTGGGGGCGCGCAACACCTATCTGACCGCGCCGTTCATTTCGGGCGATCCGAATCAGGTGCTTGGCTCAATTGCTGCGCCACCGACCACACCCAACCCCAACTACAACACAGCGCCCGACGACTTTAATCAGACGACGACTGAGGATTTAGGCACCCTGCTGGCGCTCACGTATGATTGCGCGACCTATGGTTCAGGGCTGATGTCGGCCTATCCAGCGGGTGAGTTCACGCAGAATGAATGCCGCCAGATGCTTGAACTGATGAGCGGGAACGATCTGCTGCGGCTGCTGCAAGGCGGACTGCCTGCTGGGACGCGCATTTCACATAAAAACGGCTGGCTGGATAACATCGGATTGGTTGGGGATGCGGGCATTGTGTACCCGCCAAATGGACGCGATTATGTGATCGCAGTCTTCCTGTGGGAAAATGTCCCCTTCCCCAATTATGAACGCCTGTGGCCGCTGGTCGAGGGGATTTCCCGCGCGACGTGGAACTTTTTTGTGCCTGAATCAACCATGCTCACGCCACGCACTGATCTGCCTGCAATGGCACAGGAATGCGAGGGGAACTACCTGCCACCCGATGCCGCGTCGGTAAATCTGGATGATATTGATGCGTGGCGAGGCCAGTAAGCTGATGGCAGTTTAGCCTCCGCGAAGCCGCTTTTCCATAATCAACTGATTGTGGTTGGCTTCAAACTTATAGGCAATGCTGTCCATAAATTTCTTGACGAAGAAGATGCCCCAGCCGCCGCCTTCGCGTTCGGCAAGGGGCGCAGCGGGGTCAGGATCAGCCCGCGCGAGGGGGTCGAACGGGGTCGCATTGTCGATGATGGTGATGGTGAAACGATCAGGCATCGAGACGCACACGACTTCGATATACTGATCCTGCCCCTGAAACTTGTAGCCGTGCTCGATGATGTTGGTGCACACTTCCTCTACGGACAGATGGCAGTGATAAACAGCATCCTCTCCTAGCCCAGCTGCCCGTGCTTCGTTCGCGGCAAATTCACAGGCGTCTTCTACACTTTCAAGGACGGCGGGGATTGTGAATCGACGTTCCAGCGCTCCCATCCTGTAGGCTCCCGTCTCGATGTCGTCGGAAAGGTGATGAGGGGGTTAGTAACTCTGTACCGCACCGTCCTTGCTGTCGAAAATCTGGAAAATCGTGTCCAGACCGGCCATCTCCAGCACTTCGCGCACCCGTTCGGAAGGCTGTGCAATGCGCATATCGCCTGTCGCTCGCTTGACCTTCTTCAGTGCAGCTACGATTTCGCGAAGTCCGGCACTGCTCATATAGTCGACCTGCGCCAGATCGAGGACGACCTGAATGTTACCACCATCAATCTCCCCGGAGAGCGCTTCGCCAAGCTGGTTAGCGTTCATGCTGTCCACGCGCCCTTTGACCTCGACCAGGGTAACAGTATTTAGACGGGATACGTTGATGTCAATCATGCCCTTGATCCTTGCCTGATGCTTTCATCACATCAGAATTATAGCTCACTTAAGATTTCCGTGAAAATTTGCTCTATGCAGGCATTTTACCGCAAACCCAAGCGATATAATACGCTGCAATGTTCGATTGAAATGGCTCACAACGAAAACAAAAGCTGATGAACACTGGCTTTCTGCTTATTCTGCTCGTGCTGTACACGCTGATGATGTTCGCTTTCCAGCGGACGGAACCCAAAAAACGCCGTCTGGTCGGCCTTTCCCTGCTGGTGATCTTCCTGTTCGTGCGCGACTGGGTGCTCTCGCGCGATATCTGGCCGGAGGCAAATGTCGCCTTCGCGATTGCGCTGTTCCTCAACCTGTTCTTCTGGCTGTTCATCGGACGCTATAACCCGGTGCATACCAGCGACGAGATTCAGGTATTGGGGCTGGACGACTGAGGCAATACACACTCAGTCCATAAAAAATAAGGAGCAACGAATGCCCCTTATTTTGTCTTCGGTTCAGTTGAAGGTGTTGTAACCATCCAAAGTTGCCTGCCTGTAGGGGCGCAGCGCGCTGCGCCCCTACCAATGCAAGCCATCATTCTCATTTTGTCGGTGTACTAGCCGATCACGGTCAGCGGGATGACATCCGCGTTTTGCAGCATGACCACGCTCACCCGTGCGGCGACGGCTCTGGAAACAACCTGGAAGGCCTGCCCTGCCGGGCTTTCAGGCTGCACCGCCACAATCGGACGGCCATAATCGCCACCCTTGCGAACTTCGGCTTCCAGCGGCACACGCCCCAGGAATGGGACGCTGCGCTGCGCGGCCAGCGTTTCGCCGCCGCCCGTGCCGAAGAAATCGCCCGCCATATTCTCGACCACGCCCAGCACCGGAACGTTCAACTGGTCGAACATGGCAATGCTGCGGAGCGCATCGGCAACGGCCACTTCCTGCGGCTGTGTGACGACAATCGCGCCTGCCAGCGGGAAGGACTGCGCCAGCGACAGCGGGGCATCCCCTGTCCCCGGCGGCAGGTCAACGATCATATAGTCAAGATCGCTGCCCCAGTCCACATCGGTGAAGAACTGCCTGATCGCGCTGTGCAGCATCGGCCCACGCATAATCATGGGCTTTTCGGGGTCGATGAGAAAGCCTGTACTCATAATCTTGACGCCGTAAGCCTCAATCGGCATCATCTTGTTGTTGACCACCTTCGGGCGTCCCGCCGTCAGCCCCATCATCTGCGGCACATTCGGGTTGAGGATGTCGGCGTCGATCAGCCCGACACGCGCCCCGGCTTCCGCCAGCGCCACCGCCAGATTGACGGACACCGTGCTTTTGCCCACGCCGCCCTTGCCGCTGCCAACGGCGATGATGCTGCGCATGGGCGCGTTCATCCGTCCCATTCGGCTGTCGGTGGGCACCTGCGCATCCCACTTGATCTGCAACTGCTGGATACCGGGAACCTTACCGATGACGGCTTCGTTGCACAGACTGACGAATACATCCTTCAGCGGGCAGGCGGGGGTCGTCAGCACAATCGTAAAGTGCGCCGTGCCGCCCTCAATAGAAAGATCGCGCACCATGTTCAGCGATACGATGTCGCGGTGGAGTTCGGGTTCAATAACGGTGCTGAGCGCCGTCATCACCTGTTGGTTTAAATCGGTCATTGGCTGCTCCTGAGAAGCGTTTTGTTGACGTTTATTGAGCAATAATTATAACCCACATCAGCAAAATTCTCGATGACGTTTGTTACCGGGGAGCGGTGGACTTGGAGGATATCATCGGTAGGGGCGTAGCGTGCTACGCCCGTACACCTCCCTGATTTTCACCACTCCTTGTTACCGTTTGTCACTTCCCGCCAAACGCATATTTCCGCACCGTGTTCCAATAGCGCGAGAATCGCTTGAGGTCAATATAGCCGTCATAATCGACCAGTGGTTCAACGCGCAGCACTTCCAGCCGACTCCCGCTGGGCATTGAACCCGCAATCCGCTTGCAGATTTTCCTGAAACGCGGGCTGGGGCTTTCTGCTGTAAGGATACGTGTCGCGCCGTGTTCGTGGGCAAAGGCGACCACCTGCTCGGCGACGTCGCCGCGTCGAATGACAACGGGCAAATCCAGCAGGCATTCGTAGATGAAGACAATGCGTTTCAGGCTGATGCGCCATTCTTTCAGCAGCGCGTCATCCCAGACGAAAATGGTGGGCGCACCCGGTGCGGCTTCCAGACCGGGATGATGCGGGCTTAAGCAGTCGCCGTGAACCCACACAATTGTTTTCACATCAGAGTTCATCGCCGGCCCCCTTTGCGGGACTGCCTGCCGTGATCGTCCACCCGCCGTTCATCGCTGGCGGCATTCGGGAACAGACGTGCTTCGAGGGCTTCGTAACTGCCTTCAAAGTCGCATTTCCCATACAGCGGGCATTGTTTACAATACACGCCGCGCGTGTGCCGTTCCAGGTTCTCGCGGTTGAAGAAATAGGGCTTATGGCTGAACGTGCTCGCCACCCACTGCCAGGAGAGATTGTTGCTGGCCGGGTCGCCGTCCAGCAGATGCTCCAGGAACCAGTGCGCCCCCGCCTGCCATTTGACGCGCCGCCAATGCACGAGATAGGCCGCCATCCACATGCGGGCGTGATTGTGCAGATAGCCCGTCTCGCGCAGGTCACGGCTGAAGCTGTCGATGCAGACCAGCCCGGTTTCGCCCGCGCTGATGTCCTCTGGCAGATCGTCCGCGTAATGATGGGGCTGATAGCCTGTCTTGTAGTCCTCGCGGTCTTCCCAGATTCCGTCGCCGATTTCGTCGTATTTGCGCTGCCAGTAATCGCGCCACGCCAGTTCGTTTATCAGCTTTTCGGCTTCATTTTCCCGCCGTACCCGTTTCAGCACAAAATCGCGTACTTCCGCCAGGCTGATGACGCCATAACGGATGTAGGGCGAGAGCCGCGTCACCGCCCCATCGAGGTAGTTGCGCGTGCGCTCATACTGCACGGCGTCCACGTTTTCCAGCAGCGCGTCCGCTGCTTGGCGTCCGCCGCGCGTCGGTGGCACATGATCGTCGTGCTGTGCTGCTTCGGGGAACTCCTGTTTCAGATAGGCGATCAGGTCTTCCCGATTGGCAAAATCGCGCCGCATATCAGCCATTGGCCGCCGCCTTTTTCTGCCCTCTGGACTTTGCACGGCAGGCGTCGCTGCAATACTTCACCTCGTCCCAGTTCTTTTCCCATTTCTTGCGCCATGTAAACGGGCGGTTGCATACCGCGCAGATTTTGGTCGGCAGATGTTGTTTCTTTACACCTCGCATCGCGTCTTTCGTCCTTACAATCCATTCTGATTCCACTAAAGCACGATCATCCTAACGCAAGCGGCTGAGGCTGCCGTGAGAAACAATCTTTGTGAAAGATAACCAGAATTTTTGAACCGCCAAGTCGCTAGGAGCGCCAAGAAGTTCTTTGGTAAGGGCGAGGCATGCCTCGCCCCTACGGCAACACCCGAAATGAAGACGTGGTTTTTTCAGATGAACCAAAGATGAGGACTATCCGTGAAGATGTTGGAGGACATAGAGCCTGAAGGCCTTAGTCCGCTCGTTAATTTAATCGGGTCAATGAAGCTAAACCTTCGTGCCTTCGCGCTCTAGGAATCAAAAACCCGGCTGTGTAGCCGGGTCTGTTGTTGGTGCGAGTGCTGCTTATTCCTTGTTCTGAGCAGCACGTTTGCGGGCGAGCGCTTCCTCGCGCTTGCGCAGCCGTTCAGCCTTCGCCGCTTCGTCATCAACCACCGGAGTGGCTTCTGCCGCTGTCTCGACGGTTTCCTGTGCGCGGCGCTGCTTCATTTCGTCCGCTGCTGCCGCTGATGCACCTTCATCGACTGCCGCCTGCTGGCCTGTCACCTGCGGCGCGACGGGCTTCGCGGGTGCCGGAGCCGCCGCCTTCTTGGCCGCGTCCGCTGCCGCTTTCTTCCGCTCCTTCAGCACATCGCTGTGTTCCCAACCACCGCGCGCTTCCATTTCTTCATGGGCGGTGGTGGGGGCGATGCTCTGCCAGTAGCGGAATTCCTTCGAGAGCTTCTGCTTGTCGTAGATGTGATGCCCGGTGCGGTCATAGCTGGCGAGTTCGTAATCGTGATCCATCTTGATCGCGTCGAAAGGGCAGAACTCCGCGCAGAAGCCGCAGTTCATGCAGATGTCGATGTCGATGAAAAACGCTTCCGGTTCCGGTTTGGGACGGCCTGTGGCTGGGTCCTGACCGCGCACAATCCAGATGCACTGTGGCGGGCAGACCTTCGCGCAGATGCCGCAGCTCGTGCACCAGTCATGGCCGGGACGTTCGGGATGGTCGTGATTTTCGACGACCAGGAACGGCACAAAGCGGAAGCGCTCCGGCACCGCGATTTTTTCGTCGGGATACTGCACTGTGAACACGCCTTTGGTATCCAGCCCCTGGCGCTCCTGGAAGCGCTGCTGGTCATTGGCGTACTTCCGCAGGCCATAGCGCAGGTCATCCACATAGGTGTTGACGAAATGTTTGAGCGTAACGCCTAACCCTTTAAGAATGCCTCGTCCGTACATAATCTCTCCTTAAAGCGGCAGGAGCAGAGGAAAACCCCTGCCCCGCCCTTTTTGATTTAGCGGTCGGTTTCGCCCAGCACAATGTCGATGCTGCCGAGGATGGTGACGACATCCGCCACCTTATGCCCAATAGACATCTGCCCCAGCGCGGTCAGGTTGATGAAGCTTGGGGCGCGGACGTGATAGCGCCAGGGGTTCTGTGTGCCTTTTTCCTCGCCTGCCGAGATCACGTAGTAACCGAGTTCACCCTTCGGATTCTCCACACGGGCATAGGACTCACCGAGCGGAATACGCGGCGTGTACTGCGCTGTACCCGCAAGAATAGCTTCACCTCTGGTCTGTTCGAGGCGCGGGAGGACCTGGCGCAGAATGCGCAGGCTTTCGCGCATTTCCTTCATGCGGACGACGAAGCGGTCATAAATGTCGCCATTCACGCCGACGGGAATGTCGAAGTCGAGTTCAGAGTAGATGCTGTACGGTTCGGCGCGGCGCACATCATAGGGCACCCCGCTGGCGCGCAGCAGCGGCCCGGCGGCGCTGTAGGCAATCGCCATCTCTGCGGGCAGCACACCCACACCGATGCAGCGTTCCTTGATGATCTCGTTGTCGTTCAGGTAATGTTCGTATTCGTCGAGGAAGCGCGGCAGACGTTCGTTGATGATCTCGGTCAGATATTCCATCGTGTTGAAGTCGCGCACCCGGTCGTTGACCAGATTGGCAACGCTGTGGATGCGGTCGGGAATATCCTTGAACACCCCGCCGAAGCGCATGTAATTGCACATCAGGCGGCTGCCGGCTGTAGCCTCGAAGAAATCAAGGATTTTCTCGCGTTCGTTGTTGGCATACAGCATCGGCGTGAAGAACGCGCCCAGGTCGTTAAGCAGGAAGCCAATCGACCACAGGTGATTCACGATACGGGTCAGTTCGACCATCAGCACACGGATAACCTCGGCACGGTAGGTCGGCGGCTGATAGCGCGCGCCCCGGCTGAGAAGCTGCTCTACCGCCAGCGCATAGCCCAGGTTGTTGCCCATGCTGGAGATGTAGTCCAGACGGTCGGTGAAGGGCATGTTGTGCAGGTAGGTGTTGCGTTCGCCGATCTTCTCGTGATTGCGGTGCAGATAGCCCATCACAGGTTCGAGCGACTCAATCGTTTCCCCGTCCAGCGTGATCACCATGCGGAACACGCCGTGCGTGCTGGGGTGATGGGGCCCCATATTTACCACGAGGCGGTCCGTCTTCATCGAGTCGCCCGCCAGCGCCTGCACATCAACCCCCAGGCCGAGGTTGCTGTAGATGGCTTCTTCCGACACATCAGTCAGACGCGAGAGGTCGAAATCCGCCGGGTAGTTCACGTTATGCCCGTAAGCGTTGCGCTCCTCGGCGCGGTGAACAAGCCCTTCCGGCCAACGACTGCCGAACGGCTTGTGTTCTTCCTCGTAGTAGGCTTCCTTCCAGTCCTTGCGCATGGGATGCCCATGAAAGCCGTCCCACATCAGGATACGCTTGAGGTTGGGATGCCCCGGAAAGCGAATGCCGTACAGGTCATAGGCTTCGCGTTCCTGGAAATCCGCCCCCGGCCATACGTCGATGAGCGAGGGGATTTCCGGTTTATCGCGCGGGGTCTGTGCCTTGAAGACCAGCGCGGAGCCGCCGCTGGTGCGATAGGCATGGTAGACCATTTCCATATCGCTGTCAGGCTGGCCGAGGCCGAGATAATCGACGGCGGTCGCGCTGGACAGATAATCGAAGCCCAGCTCGTCGCGGATGGTCAGCGCGACATCGACCAGTTTTTTGGGGTCAACCAGCACCCCGCCGAAACCCTGGCGGGTATCATCGGAGATCGCGCCGGGGAACTTGTCTTTCAGATGCCGAATCGCAGTTTCGACAGTGGCGGTTTCGAGTGCGCTGTAGGGCGCAATTTGGTCAGTCATCGTTCACCTTTACTCGTTTCCGGTTACTTGGACTCGGCGGCCTGGGCGGCCTTCTTACGCGCCAGGGCTTCTTCACGCTTGCGCAGGCGCTCCGCTTTTACCGGGTCGTCTGCGGCCACTTCAGCAGCGGTCGGTGCAGCCTTCGCAGGGGCAGCCGCTTTCGCCGGGATGGTCTTCTTGATTTCCAGCTTCGGCAGTTCACGCCCGCCATAGGGCTTGCCCAGCGCGGCCAGTTCCGCGTTGCGGCGGATAATGTCCATCTGGCGTGGGTCGATCACGTCTGGCCCCAGAATCGGAACGGGGGTCGGTTCCGACGGCCCCACACCATACCAGGGGACATCATCATGGTTCGACAGCGATTGGCCGTCGATCTTCTTTTGCAGCGCGATCATGCCATACAGCAGCGCCTGCGGGGTGGGCGGGCAGCCGGGCACGTACACGTCAACAGGCAGGTACTTATCAATCCCCGACACGACGTTGTAGCCTTCCTTGAAGGGGCCGCCACCACTGGCGCAGGCACCCATCGCCAGAACGTACTTCGGTTCGGGCATCTGGTTATACAGGCGCACAATCGGCACGATCATCTTCTTCGTGACCGTGCCGGAGACGATCATCAGGTCAGACTGGCGCGGGCTGGCGCGCATCACTTCAAAGCCGAAGCGGGAGAAGTCGAAGCGCGACGACGCTGTACCGATCATCTCAATCGCGCAGCAGGCCAACCCAAACAGCAGCGGCCACATCGAATTGCGGCGGCTCCAGTTATAGAGCTTGCTCAGGCTGGTGATGGCGAGGTTGCCTTCCATCCCAGGCGGCAGGGGATACTCCGTATCGTGTAGTTCGTTGATCTTTACTTCACTCATAAACCACTGTTCTCCTCATACCATTCACGTAAAATCTCGTTCAGGATGCCCTCGTTAGCCAGTCGGGGATCATCCGCGAAATTCGGAAGGGTGATAATCCACTGGTAAAGCTGTTGAAGCCCTACCGTTTCGATATCAATATCGGGATGCTGCTCCATCAGGCTGAGCACAATTTCATAAGTCGCATCCCAGTGCAGTTGTCGGCTCATCAGAACCCGATCTTAGCGCAAACCGACCGAAAAGACGATGCAATCGCGCATGATGAACACCCTGTTCTAAGCACCCTTTCAGGGAACTTTTCAAACACTTTCTTCAAAAATTGCACTGACCGGAAGCACAAACCCTGGCAGCACATCCTCACCGCTCAACTGCCCGTCCACCGCTACCGTAACCACATCATCCAGTTTGGCCGAATACACTTCGACCACCCTGTCTTCGGGGAATATCAGCCACACAATCAGCGTTCCCAGTTGCAGATAGCGCTCAGCTTTGCGCCGAAGCTGACGTCTGGTGTCCGTCAGCGACTTGACTTCAACAGCCAGTTCCGGCGGCACAGGTGCGCCGCGTTCGGGTCGCTCCGGCATTCGCGTCTTCGAGATATAGGCCACGTCAGGGATGAACTCATCTTCATCGGACAGGTGATAGGTGCCGTCCGCGCCCGTCACGCGCCCGATGGAATTACTTAGAAGGTACTGCTTTACATAAAACCCTGCGTTGGCTGCAACCTCCGATGGTATAAATGCGCCTGCCTTTTCAACAATCTCCCCGTCAACGAGTTCAAAGTGGCGCTCGGCGTTTTCTGGACGGCTGACGAACGCCCAGCATGCCGCACTCGTCAGGCGGGTTTTCGTCTCCAAAGTCGGCTGGCTGACCATCTAAACGGCCTTTCTCATTACTCGGCTTACTGCCCGCCGAGGATTTGCTCGGTGTCGATCTGCGCCCGCTGCAAGCGTCCACTGTAATCGACATACACCGACTTCCACTCGGTAAAGCTGTCCAGCGCGGTTTGCCCGGCCTCGCGCATTCCGTTCCCGGTGCCGCGCGTGCCACCGAACGGGAACTGAATTTCCGCGCCTGTAGTCCCATGATTGATGTAGACAATCCCGGTGGTCAGGTCGCGAATGGCACGGAAGGCGGCGTTGACGTTCTCCGTGAAGATGCTGCTGGAAAGGCCATAGGCCGTGTTGTTGTTGACCTCAATCGCCTCATCCAGTGAGCCGACCTCAACCACCGCCAGCACCGGGCCGAAAATTTCTTCCTGCTCAATGCGCGTCCCTGGCCGAACCCCATCCAGCAGAGTCGGCTGGAAGAAATAGCCCTTGCCGAGATCAGCCCGCGCACCGCCTGCCAGGACTTTCAGCCCTTCGTTGTGGGCAACTTCCATATAACCCATGACTTTGCTGAGCGCCTTCTCGTTGACGAGCGGCCCCATTGTTACGCCTTCCTCAAGCCCGTTGCCAAGCTTGAGCGTCTTCGCCTTTTCGACCAGCGCTTCTACCAGTCTGGGCTTGATGCCCTTCTGGACGATCAGGCGGCTGGTGGCCGTGCAGCGCTGCCCGGTGGTGCCATAGGCGCTCCAGGTGATCGCTTCGACGGCGAGGTCGAGATTGGCATCGTCCAGCACGATAATGGCGTTCTTCCCGCCCATCTCCAGCGTGACCTTCTTGCCCAGTGCGGCGGCCTTGCTGTAGACCGAAAGCCCGGTAAGCGTTGACCCGGTGAAGGAGATCACGCGCACATCACGGTTCTCCACCAGCGCCGATCCGGTTTCGCCTGCGCCCGTGACCATGTTCAGCACACCTGCCGGAAGCCCTGCGTCGGCAAAGGCCTGCACGAAAGCAGCGGAGACAGCGGGTGTATCCTCTCCCGGCTTCCACACAACTGCGTTCCCGGCGATCAGCGCAGGCAGCATCTTCCAGCTTGGCACCGCAACCGGGAAGTTCCAGGGGGTGATGAGGCCGATAATGCCGACAGAGTCGCGCATCGCCATCCCGAACTTATTCGGCATTTCGACGGGCGCGGTGTATCCGGTCAGGCGGCGGCCTTCCCCACCCATGTAATAGGCCATGTCGATGGCTTCCTGCACATCGCCGCGCGCTTCCGTCAGCACCTTGCCCATTTCCTGCGTCATCAGGCGGGAAAGTTCTTCCTTACGCTCGGTAAGCACCTGGGCGACACGGAACAGAATTTCACCCCGGCGCGGAGCAGGGGTCAATCGCCAACTTTTGTACGCGGCTTTCGCGGCCTGAACTGCCGCGTTTACGTCATCGGCGCTGCTTTTAACGGCAGGGGCAACAAGTTCTTCGGTGGCCGGATTGTAGCTGTTAAAGGTTTCGCCAGACCGGGCTGCAACCCATTCACCGCCAACAAAGTTCTGGATAAGCGAATTATTCATGGAACACACTTTCCTTATGAGTTAACCGTTTAGGTGAACGGCTAACACCTTAAGTATAAAAAAGCAGATGGCGATTGTCAATAATTTCACAAACGCCGTAAAAGCCCATCTTTACCCTGGGTTAACGCGAGATAACGCCCTGATTTAAGACCTTCGCGCCCTGTTCATCGACCTGCGTCACCCGCGAAACTGCCCCAACTCCCGCCTCGTTATAAAACGCTTCCATCTTCGCAGCAACCTGTTCGGCAACCCCTTGCTGATCGCATACCGCACAAAGCGTCGGCCCTGCCCCGCTAATCACAAGGCCTAATGCCCCTGTCTGTTTCGCCAGCCTTCGCTGTTCGTTCAGCAGCGGCATCAGATGGGCACGGGCGGGTTCGATGACGCCATCCTGCTCCATCGCCGCCGCCATCGCTTCGACATCATCGCGATAGAGCGCATGAAGAAGACGAGCAACCCCGACCGTCTGTGACACCATCGCCTTGAGCGGGATTTCCTTCGGCAGCACTGCCCGTGCTTCTGCGGTTGGAACGGCAACATTGGGTGTGACCAGTGCGAAATAAAGGTTGGACGGAATTGGCAGCGGATGAATGTCCTGCGCGGTTGTCCCGGCGACCAGCACCAATCCACCCAGCAGCGACGGCGCGACGTTATCGGCATGATAGCCGCTGACCAGCGCCTCCCCTTCCATGCAGCACGGCAGCAAATCCTCGCGTCTGAGTGGTTCACCCAGCAGTGCATTCACGGCAACCACCGCTGCAACCGCGCTGGCGGCGCTACTGCCTAAGCCGCTGGCAAGTGGGAGGTTCTTATGGAGGGTTAAGCCGATGCGATGGTGCGTGTCGCCGATACATTTGAGAAAGGCATTGGCCGCGACAGAAGCCGTATTTTTAGCTGCATCCAGCGAGAGCCGTCCTTCATCGCCTTCGATTGCCACCATGACTGCACCGGGCTGCGCTCCATCTTCGAGCAGTTCCGCACGAACGACATCCCCCGGCTGCTGAAAGGCTAAACCGAGGATATCGAACCCGATGCCGACGTTGCCCATGCTGGCGGGCGCGAAGGCCTCTACACTGGTTTTCCCGACCAAAAGTGCTATCCTATCCGTAATGTCAACCGTGTTTTCGCTTTTGTCTACGACTGTTGAGGTTAACACTATGTCCAGCAGACTGCAATGTATGGATTGCGGCAAATCCTATCCTATCGATCAGGTTCTTTATACCTGCACCGAATGTGGTGGCCTGCTGGATGTGCAGCACGATCTCGACATGCTTTATGGCAAAATCACTCGCGAAACGTTTGACTCGCGCCTGGGTTCGCTTGATTTCCCTTACAACAGTGGTGTGTGGCGCTATAAGGAATTGATCTACCCCGACGTTGACCACGCCCACATCGTCAGCCGACCGGAAGGCAACACCAACCTGTATCACGTCCCGCGTCTGGCCGAGTGGGCGGGCGTGAGCACGCTCTACCTCAAGCATGAGGGCGAGAACCCAACCGGCTCGTTCAAGGATCGCGGCATGACCGGCGGCCTCACGCAGGCGCGGGTGCTGGGGATGCAGCGAGTCGCCTGTGCCAGCACGGGCAACACCTCGGCTTCTTTGGCGGCGTATGCGGCCTGGGCCGGAATCGAAGGGGTGGTCTTCTTCCAGAATCAGCAAATCGCGCTCGGCAAGCTGGCGCAGGCGGTGGCCTATGGCGCGACCTGTGTGCAGATCAACGCCGACTTTGATCGCAACCTCGAACTGGTGCGCGAAATCTCTGACAGGCTGGGCATTTACGTGCTGAACTCGGTCAACCCCTTCCGGCTGGAAGGCCAGAAAACGGTCATGTTTGAGATCATCCAGCAGCTTCGCTGGAACGTGCCGGACTGGATTGTCGTCCCTGGCGGCAACCTGGGCAATTCATCGGCTTTTGGCAAAGGGCTGGTGGAACTGCACTGCCTCGGCCTGATTGATCGTTTGCCGCGCATCGCTGTGATCCAGGCCGAAGGGGCGAGTCCACTCTTTCAGAGCTATGAGCCGAAACCGGGCGCGAACGGTTATGTGCGCGGCGAGGACGAATTACTGCCGATGAAGGCGGAGACAATTGCGACAGCCATCAAGATCGGCAACCCGGTCAACTTCCCCAAAGCGGTGCGATCGCTGCGCCAGACCAATGGCGTGGTGGAGATGGTCACTGACCAGGAAATTATGGACGCGAAGGCGCTGATCGACCGCACAGGCATCGGCTGTGAACCTGCCTCTGCGTGTTCTCTGGCAGGGACGCGCAAACTGGTGGAAGCGGGTATCATACAGCGAGGCGAAACCGTCGTTGGTATCCTGACCGGGCATGTCCTCAAAGACCCGGAAGCCACCATCGGCTATCACAGCGGCACGCTGGAAGACATTTTCCCCCACTACCCTAATGTGCTGCACAAGGCCGAAGCATCGGTGGAGGCGATTACGGCTATTCTGAGCGCCGGACGCGAAGCGGAGCGGGTGTAAAATAGAGGCAAGGAAGCGAAGGAACCCACGATGAGCGCAGAGAAGACGCGCTACACCTCAGCAGAATTCTGGGAGTTCGTCAATGCGGACGAAAACTTCGAGCGGCGGTTTGAGCGCATCAACGGGGAGATTGTGCAGCTTATGCCTGCCGGAATGTATGTCGGTATTGTAACCAACCTGATCGCCTACTTTGTCACCGCATTCGTCCTCGCTCATCGACTGGGTTTTGTCACCAGTGCTGAGACAGGTTATGAAATGAGTGAGGACGATACCTTCGCGCCGGACATTGCCTTTGTCTCTTATAAGCGCCAGACCGAAATTCCCCCGACAGGCTTTAATCCCATCCCCCCCGATTTCGCGGTCGAAGTCGTTTCTCCGTCTGACCTAGAACATCCCAAAGAGCGTATCGAGAAGAAGCTGAACCGCTACAAGGCGCTGCGAATCCCGCTGCTGTGGTATGTGTATCCCAACCGCAAAGAAGTCGAGGTCTACGTCAACGGCGAGTTCCTCAAAACCGTTGGCCTTGAGGGAACGCTGGACGGCGGGGATGTACTGCCGGGGTTCACGCTGGAAGTTCGCTCGATTTTCCCGGACTAATCCTCATCAAGTTTTTCAAGATATGGCTCAATCGTTCCTGCCGTGTGATGTTCTTTCTGTCGCCGGATGTAATCTTCAACCAACGGAAGATTCTTCGCGCCGAAGGTCACAACCCCAAAGCCCGTTTGCCAGCGAAATTGTTCCTGTGGCTGGAGGCTCGCGCTGTTCGCTTCATGCGAGGATACACCTTTAACCAGTTTTGCATACTCGGCTAACGAAAGTGTCGGTGGCAGTGTGACCGCGATATGAAGATGGTCAAATGCAGCATTGACGATCAACACAGTTCCTTTGAGATCGCTTGTCTTTCGTTCGATGGCTCCAAAAATAACTGGCTCGCGCTGCACAGTTAAGGTCGGCTGGCGATTTTTGGTCGCCCACACAAAATGATAATAGCAGCGGTAGTAATTCATCTAAATACCGTTCCCATCGCCCGGGGTTCAAAACCCCGGCCTAATGCTCTTGGCAAGTCCCTAAAGGGACTGGTTTTCACATATAATGTCAGGCTAACCCAACCCCTTCAGGGGTTTCCCCCGTCTTGCTAGATGGGGGTTTTGAACCCCCTTGCTTGCATCTCAATGCCGGAAGTGCCGCACACCCGTGAACACCATTGCCAGCCCATGACGGTTCGCGGCTTCGATCACTTCGCTGTCGCGGATCGAGCCGCCCGGCTGAATGACCGCTGTCACCCCTGCCACCGCGACCACCTCCAGCCCATCCGCGAACGGCAGCATCGCGTCAGACGCCATCACCGCACCCCACGCACGTTCGCCCGCCTTTTCGACTGCCAGCTTCGCTGCATCGACTCGGCTGGTGAGACCGCCGCCGATGCCGTAGGTCGCGTCCATCCCGGCAATGACAATTGCATTCGACTTGACGTGCTGCGAGGCCTTCCACGCGAATTGCAGCGCGAGCATTTCCTCGCGGGTGGGGGCACGCTGCGTTACGGTCTTGAACAGGGTGCCTTCCGGGTCGCCCATATCCGTGCGCTGGACTAATATGCCGCGATGGACGCTCCGAATTTCCAGGCTGCTGCCGTCATAGCGCATGGGAATTTGCAGCAGGCGGCAGTTCTTGCGCTTCGTCTGCAGCGTTTCCAGCGCTCCCTGTGTGAAGGACGGCGCGGCCAGGTCGTCAATCAGGAGCGAACCCAGCCCGTCCACAAATGCCTCATCGACCTCGCGGTTGACCGCCATCGCGCAGCCAAACGCCGAAACCGGGTCAGATGCCAGCGCCTTCGGAAACGCTTCGGCAATCGTGCGGCCAATGGCAACGCCGCAGGGGGTCAGATGCTTGATGATGGCGACGGCAGGTTCCTCGAAGCAGCTTGCCGCCCGCCACGCCGCATCCACATCCAGAATGTTGGTATAGGACAGCGCCTTACCGCTGAGCAGCATTCCGCCGAGCGGCCCCGCGTCGGCCTGATGGCTGTAATAGGCTGCTACCTGATGCGGATTTTCGCCATAGCGCAGCGTCTCCACCTTTTTCATCCCGACCGACAGCTTTTCCGGCAGTTCATCCACCACCGCCGCCATGCCCGTCATCGTCCCACGCGAGAGAAAGGCGTGAATCGCGGTGTCATAGTCCCGCGTATGGGCGAAGGCTTTCATCGCCAGATCGCGCCGCATCGCCAGTTCGATCTCCCCCTGCCCTCGCAGCGCTGCGATGATGCGCGGGTAATCGGATGGATCACACACCGCCGCTACGTGGAAAAAATTTTTGGCCGCCGCCCGCAGCAGTGCTACGCCGCCGATGTCGATCTGCTCCACTGCGTCCTGCAAGGTCGTACCAGGGCGAGACACGGTTTCCTGGAACGGGTACAGATTGCATACGACCATGTTGATCGGCGCGTAGCCGAGGCGGTTCAGATCAGCGAGATCATCGTCCCGGTCGCGGGTGAGGATGCCTGCATGAATCGCCGGATGCAAGGTCTTTACGCGCCCACCCAGAATTTCCGGCACACCCGTAAGCTGATCGACCGGTGTCACCGCCAGCCCAGCATCGCTCAATGCCTTTTCCGTCCCGCCGCTGGCGACCAGATCCCACCCCAATTCCACAAGTGTGGAAGCAAATTTCACCAATTCTGTTTTATCATAGACGCTAAGAAGTGCGCGCGGCATCGACCGAAATCCTCATTCCTCAAAACTTCGCAAAATCCAATGCAAAAGCGTCGTGATTATAGCGCCTTCGCACGACCGGGATAGACCATTTGGAAAAAGTGAAGTTTTGTAAGAAGCGTCCAGTGAACATCATCAAATGTTTATCGTGAAAAATGTCACAAGTCGGGCGTAATGTGATAGAATTCACAAGTCAAAGGAAAGAGGGTGCTATGCTACAGATGGCCGAAAAACCACGTGTTGTCATCATCGGTGCTGGTTTCAGTGGGCTGTTCGCGGCACGCAAGCTGCTGAACAAGCCTGTGGACATTCTGCTGATCGACCGCAACAACTTCCACACGTTTACGCCCCTGCTCTATCAGGTCGCGACCGCTGGCCTTGATCCGAGTGAAATCGCCTATCCGGTGCGCAGCATCTTCCGCCGCCGCGAGAACCTGCGTTTTATGCTGGGCGAGGTGGTGGAAATCGACAAGGAAAACAAGCACATCGCTGTCCGAACCGAAGAAGATGTGCGCTACGAACCGTATGATATTCTGGTGGTCGCGGCGGGCAGCGTGACCAACACCTTCGGCAATAACCAGGTAGACCAATTCGGCTTCGGGCTGAAAGACCTGTCCGACGCGGTCGTGCTGCGCAACCACATCCTCAAGCAGTTTGAGAAAGCCACCTGGACAGAAGACCCGGTGGAACGCGAAGGATTGATGACGCTGGTGGTTGTCGGTGGTGGGCCGACCGGGCTGGAAACCGCCGGAGCGTTCTATGAACTGTTCAACTACGTGCTGGAGCAGGAATTTCATGGCAAGGAACGCCTCACCGCGCGGGTGATTCTGATGGAGGCAACCGACAAGGTTCTCGCGCCGTATACGCCCTACCTGC
>JANRLJ010000231.1:0-6755 GCA_033762735.1 bacterium
CCGGAGATATGCCCGGTTGCAGCGATCATGACTGTGATAATCAGTCCAAAGGTGAGGGCGATGCCCACATGCGTCAGCGCACCTGTTTGCGCATTCACCATAATTGCACCACATCCCGCAGTGACCAGCGCGTAAGTGCCGATGAATTCCGCACCTGAGCGCCGCAGCAAATTCCTGATCGCTGTCATCAGCCTGCACCCTCGCGCAGCATCTGTGCGTAAGGATGAGGCATACCACCCACTTCGGGTGTTGCTTCGATCGCCTGTGCCGCCCGTTCAATGTCGTAAGTGACACGGAGAAATTCGACACCCACATGGTTTCCAGTAACCGTCACTGTGATATAACCTGCGCGCGGATCATGATCCTTCGGCTTGCCCACGCTGCCCGCATTGATGACATGCCGTCCACTTGGCAGTAGCTTGTGATAGGGAAGATGGGTATGCCCGCAGATCAGCACATCTGCCTCGGCAATATCCATAATGCGCTCGAAGTAGTCGTCGGGGCGATCCTCGAACAGGTATTCGTTGACCTTGCGCGGGCTGCCATGCACCAGCAGCACCCTGAGATGATCCAGTTGCAGCGCGATGTGGGCAGGCAGTGAACGTAAGAAGGCCTTGTTTTCTTCAGTGGTATGGGCGTTTGTCCACGCAATCGACTGTTCACCCCGTCTGCGGTCGCTCTCGGTCTTGTAGGCGCAGCCGCAGTCATCGCTGCTGTTGCCCACGCCCTGATCGTAATTGCCCATCAGTGTCGGAATGCTGCGTTCGCGGATGCGTGCAATAACCTCGTTTGGAAAAGTGCCGTAGCCGACCAGATCACCAAGGCAGTACAGGTTTGCCAGTCCTCGCGCGTCCATGTCCTGAAAGACAGCCTCCAGTGCGGGGAGATTGCCGTGAATGTCACCAAAAATGGTCAGTGCAGAGGTCACACTATCGCTCGCTTTCGTCTATGGGCAGGGTGGTGAGGAAATATTCAATTCGTGATCTGAGACGTTGGGCAGTGGTAGTGAAGGCTTTCAGCCGTGTTTCCTGATCTTCAATGGAAACCGGATCGGCAAACCCCCAGTGCAACTGCTGGCCTGAACCGGGAAATGTGGGGCAGATTTCCCGCGCTTTGTCGCACACCGTGATGACGTAGTCGAAGGGCTGTTCAAGAAATTCGCTGATCGAGCGTGAGCGCTGTGAACGCAGGTCGATGCCCATGGACTCCATGAC
Source organism: bacterium (assembly GCA_033762735.1). Lineage (GTDB taxonomy): Bacteria > Chloroflexota > Anaerolineae > Aggregatilineales > Phototrophicaceae > JANRLJ01. Next base: position 1,215 of record JANRLJ010000231.1, read on the forward strand.
CCGAATGGCGTCAGGATGAATGCGAGTGGGGTGGCTGCCTGCGCTGGATACCTTCAGCCGTCCCTGGCTTAGGTGGCGCAGCAAGCCCTCCGCCATCTGCGAACGGGCGCTGTTATGCGTACAGATGACCAGAACCCGCAGCGACTTCACTCGGTCGGACTGGAAAGTGAGCGGGCCAAGCCCGACAGCCGGATGCAGCGCCTGCCCCGCTTCCAGATAAAGCTGCCGCAGGCGGGGCAGGTCGAGACTGTAATACACATCGCGTCCATCGGCTTCGCTGCGCCGGGTGGTGACGAGCGCATCCTCACGCATTTTCCGCAGGTGATAGGACACCAGGTTCATCGGCTGCTGGAGCAGCGCCACCAGCTCATTGACCTGATGATCGCTGCTTGCTAAGGCTTTCAGCACCCCCCAGCGCACCTCATTCGCCAGCAGTTTGATAAATTCAGGCGGTTGGGTTGGGAACGTCGGCGCGTTCATGGCTTAGCCCGTCTGCCTTGCGCTGTCGAGTTCCTCCAGCCAGTGTTTCGTCTGTGCGGAAATCTGCTCGCGTACCTCACGAAACTTCGCCAGCTTTTCGGCATCTGTGCCCTGAAGGGCTGCCGGATCGTCAAAAGGCCAGTGCAGCTTCTCGCCCAGATGCCACAGCGGCGTGGGGCAGCTTTCATCTGCATGGGAGCAGACGGTAATCACATAACGAAAGTGCATTTTTCCCATGTAGTCCTTGATCGGATTAGACGTGTGGCTGCGAAGATCGATGCCCACTTCATCCATCACGCGAATGGTGTATGGATGAATGCCTTTCGGATCAAGTCCCGCGCTGTACACGTCGAAGCGGTCGCCAGCATAAGCCCGCAGAAACCCCTCTGCCATCTGAGAACGTGCAGAGTTCCCGGTACAAAGAAACAGAACTTTTGGTGCCATCCGTTCGTCTCCTTTTGCATCAAATGGAATTGCTTCAAATAAAATTGAAGTATATTCCTGTCTTTCGTTCTGGTCAAGTTATTCGAGGACAAGAAAAAAACATACTTGACAAAAATTCGCTTTATCGTAAAAATACGATCATGGATATCACACACGAAGTCAAAAGCTACGACCTTACAACCGACGAACTGCGCCTCATGCAGATGATGAAGGCGCTTGGTCATCCCGCCCGGATGCAGATTGTTCGCTACCTCAGCGAAAATCCACAGTGCATCACCGGGGATATTGTCGACGTGCTGCCGCTGGCGCAGGCCACAGTCTCTCAGCATCTCAAGGTGCTGCGTGATGCGGGCCTGGTGTGTGGGACGATTGAAGGCCCAGCAACCTGTTACTGCCTGTGCGAGCAAACGGTCGCCTGGTTCAAGCAGCAGGTGGGTGATCTGTTCTAAGACCACCTTTTGCCAACCTGTTTTTTTGCGGCTTATGATCGTATTTTTACGATAAAGGACAAAATCATGGAGTCTTCCATATCACTGCCCGTCGCAGTCATTGGAGCTGGTCCCGTTGGTCTGGCTGCTGCTGCCCATCTGATCGAACGCGGCGACACGCCTGTGATTTTTGAAGCTGGTGCCAGTGTGGGGGCGAATATGCGCGATTGGGCGCACGTCCGCATGTTCTCACCCTGGCAATACACGGTCGATCATGCGACTCGCCGCCTGCTGGAATCTCATGGCTGGCAGATGCCGCCGCAGGATGAACTCCCGACCGGGGGCGACATGGTCGAGCGCTACCTGCAGCCTTTCGCCGCGCTCCCGGAAGTGCGCGAACACCTGCATTTGAACGCGCGTGTCGTCGCGGTGAGCCGTCGCCATGTGGATAAAATGAAGGACGGCGGACGTGAGGATGCGCCGTTTGTGCTGCATATTGCTTATGGAAACGGGGACGAAGCCCTGCTAGAAGCCCGCGCCGTGATCGACGCTTCGGGCACCTGGCAGCGTCCCAATCCGATGGGTGCGAATGGACTGCCTGCCGTCGGGGAAAAGCGCTACACCGACAAAATCACCTATGGCATCCCCAATCTTCTAGGCAGCCAGCGCACGCGGTATAGCAGCAAACGGGTGATGGTGGTGGGCAGCGGGCATTTGGCACTCAATGCCCTGCTTGATCTGGCACGACTGGCGGAAGCAGCACCACAGACCGAGATTGTGTGGGTGATGCGCGGGGATAATCTCCGGCGTGTTTACGGCGGCGGCGCCGATGATGCTCTACCTGCGCGGGGGCAGCTTGGAACCCGGATGCAGGCGGCAGTCGAAGCTGGAATTGTACGAATTGTCTCGCCCTTCCGCATTCGTGAAATTGCCGGGACGGAGAGGGGTCTAAAGGTCACTGGCGAAACGCACGATGATCTTCGCACTGTTGAGGTGGATGAAATCATTGTGGCAACTGGAGCGCGTCCCGAACTCGATATGCTGCGCGAACTGCGCCTTGATCTCGATCCCTCGCTGGAAAGCCCCCGCCAGCTTGCCCCCATGATCGATCCCAATATTCATTCCTGCGGTACTGTGCCACCACACGGCGAGGCCGAACTGCGCCAACCGGAGAAGGACTTCTATATTGTCGGCATGAAAAGCTATGGTCGTGCGCCGACCTTCCTGCTGGCGACGGGCTATGAGCAGGTGCGCTCCGTTGTCGCAGCGCTGACCGGGGACTGGGAGGCCGCGCGTGATGTGCAGTTGTGCCTGCCTGAGACAGGGGTATGCAGTACCGATCTGGCGGACGGAGGTTTATGCTGTACCCCCGCGAGCACACAGCCCGCGCTGCTGTCGCTGGAAAGCATCGGCGTGAACGGTTTTGCGCTTCAGCCGCTCCAGATTATTCCAACCACGAATGATGCAGCGTACTGCGACGACGGTTGCTGTTCATCATCGTAAATGCCGGGTAAGTGGGGCTGATGAGCATGAAGGCCAGTCCCGCATTTTTTGCTTTGCGCTCTCGAACAGGAACTTCTGAATGCAGGCGGCAGCACCCAAGCCCTATTACGGTTGGTATCTGGCGGTAACGCTGGCCGTGACGGAGACGATCTCGTGGGGCATCATCTACTATGCCTTTTCCGTCTTCCTTACACCGATGGAGCGCGACCTGGGCTGGACGCGGGCGGAACTCACAGGTGGGTTTTCGCTGATGTGGCTTGTTGCAGGCCTCATGGCCTTTCCAGTCGGCGCGTGGATCGACCAGCATGGTTCCCGCATTTTGATGACCGCTGGCTCAATAGGAGCGTCGATACTCGTCATCGGCTGGTCACAGGTCACTACGCTGCCCGCCTTTTATCTGATCTGGATGGGGCTGGGTATTTGCGCGGCAGCGGTGCTGTACGAGCCTGCCTTTGCGGTGATTGCGCAGTGGTTTCATCGGCGGCGCAGCACCGCGCTGGCAATCGTGACCTTCGCGGCTGGATTTGCCAGCACCATTTTCCTGCCGCTCTCGGATGCGCTGCTGCGAATGTTTGGCTGGCGAAACGCCGTGCTGCTGCTGGGGCTGTTCCTTGCCTGTATGACCATCCCGCTGCATGGGCTTTTTCTGCGTCGTCGTCCGGCTGATCTGGGTCTGCTGCCGGACGGCGCAAGGCAATCCAAAGAAGCGCCCGTCACACGATCAATCGGTATCTCATTCAAAGGGGCGTTAAGTGGTCGCACGTTCTGGCTGCTGACGCTGGCGTTTGGACTGATTTCACTTTCCGCAGCGGCCATCCGCGTGCACTTTATCCCCTTCCTGATCGGCGCGGGCGTTGCTTCCAGCACAGCCGCCTTTGCAACCGGTTCCATTGGCATCATGCAGGTGGTCGGACGTGTGATCTTTGCCCCGCTCGATCACCGCTTTTCCAGCCGCAGCATCGTGATCGGGGTTTTTGGGCTGCAAGCGTTGGCATTGTCGTTTCTGCTGTTAGGGCAATCCCCGCTCCTGATTGGGGCTTTCATTCTGCTGTTCGGCGCAGCACAGGGCGCGGTGACGTTGGCACGTCCTTCTATTCTGGCTGAACTGTACGGCGTTGCACATTATGGGCGCATTTCCAGCATCATGGCATTATTCCTGACGCTGACCAGCACTTTTGCGCCGCTTGGGGCGAGTTTGTTGTACGATGGGTTCGGGACGTACCAGCCTGTGCTGTGGGCGGTTGTGCTGCTTGCACTTGCCGGGACAGGTGTTGTTTTCCTGGCGCGTCGGGAGCCAGCGATCCGTAATCAGGCTGCCGTTGCTCACATTGAACCTGTTATGGAGCAGAACGCATGATCCCAGTCTCCATCGTTGTTCGCCCGGCAGAATTGAGTGATATGTCCGACATCGCCCGCATCTATAATGAAGGCATCGAACGCCGCATTGCCACCTTTGAAACTCGTCTGCGTACTGCTACCGATATAGAAGGATGGTTCGGCAATCCACGCCATCCTGTTCGGATTGCCACCCACGAAGGCGAGGCCGCCGGGTGGATTGCTGCTTCAACCTATCGACCGCGTGAATGCTATGCCGGCATCGCTGAGTTTTCCGTCTATATTGCGGATGAGTATCAAGGCAAAGGCGTGGGTAGTCGATTGATGGAAGCCTTTATCCCGGCATGTGAAGCGGCTGGATTGTGGAAGGTGGTCTCGCGTATTTTCCCTGAAAACACAGCATCCCGCGCCTTGTGTCGCAAATTTGAATTTCGGGAAGTGGGCGTTTACGAAAAACACGTGCAGTTGGATGGGGTATGGCGTGACGTCGTGATTGTCGAACGACTGCTAGAAGGGAATTGTCGTTAAAGTGTGCAGGTCTATTTATCCCTGACAGCACGATGAGGGGTTATGAAACCGACCGATCTGTGTCCATGCTTTAGTGGAAGAACCTATAAACAGTGCTGCCGACCTTATCATGAAGGGAAGCCTGCGCCAAGCCCAGAGGCTTTGATGCGTTCGCGCTACAGTGCCTATGCGCTTGGCAAAACCGAGTACATAATCGCCACAACCCATCCCGACAGCCCGCACTATGGAAAGGACATGGCTGCATGGCGTGCGGATATTGACGCCTTCAGCCAGAACACCCGCTTTGTCGGTCTCGAAATTCTCGCCGCCGATAATACAACCGTAACCTTCCATGCCCGTTTAATGGCTGGAAAGGATGATGTTTCTTTCCGGGAACACAGTGTCTTTGCACGCGATGGCGGGCGGTGGAAATATCTGAAAGGGATGCAGTTTTAAGCCGTTTTCCTGACAAGCTGCCGCTGAATGATGTCCCCCTCGTATCTCCGATCTTTTTGACCTGCCAATCAGGAAGCGTTAACCCCCATTGCGCATAGCCTGGAAAAGTTTTACGCGGTGGATAACCGCATTCCAACCGTGAATTCATAAAATCTCCAGACACCAGCGTTTTATTTCCAGTTACACTGACAAGAGCGGTGGTTGCCTCGTTTTTCGTAACCTCCCTGCCATTATTCATGATACAAGGATGCTTCCATGCTGCTGCCCTTTGCAAAGGCTTTTGTCGGAAAATTTCGCTTTCCTCTGCTTGCGATTCTGCTGTTGATGGTGCTGCCGTTTTCCGTTAAGGCGCAGGCAGAGGCGGGTGACTGCGACGGTACACCCGGTG
>JANRLJ010000232.1:0-3674 GCA_033762735.1 bacterium
AGAGGCCGGGTACTTTGACACGTTGGGCATCAACGCACTGTATTTCATGCCGCTCGCCGAAGCGCCAACGCCCCAGGGGGAACACGCGTTGGGCTATAACACCGCAGTCTTCACGGCGCTCGAACGCGACTTCGGGACCCCAGATGATTTGCGCCGCCTGGTCAACTGCGCCCACCAGCGCGAGCTGGCAGTTGTGGTGGACCAGGTGTTCAATCACACCGCCAATGAGTTCAATCCTTTGTGGAAACTGATCCTGGAGCACCCCGATGAATGGGAGCGGGGTGACGAGGGTGGGCTGTATTTCAGCGGGGCATCCCCGTGGGGAAACCGCACAGCGACGGAGCGTCTAGAAACGCAGAACCTGTTGATCGACGCCTGTAAACAGATGGTGGTCGAATACCATGTCGATGGTTTTCGCTTCGATTACACGCACAGCTCGACGATGCATCATGACTTCCTGAACCGCCTTGCCGACGAACTTCAGGCGCTCAAGCTCGATATCGTGCTGATCGCTGAGAATATGCCCAACGAGAGCGACCTGAACCGCGCAGGGTACAACGGGTTTGCCCAGTGGCACGATCGGTTTCATGACGGCATCAAGGCGCTGCTGCGTGAAGGCCAGTTTGAAGCACTGGACAACCGGCCAGAGGTCCTCGGCGAGATGTTCTATTTCTCCAAGGGCAGTTTTGCGGCGCATACGAACAATGTCGTCAATTATGCAGAAAGCCACGATGAGAACAGCGTGGCGTTCGAAGTTGCGACCAATGGCAACCCAGACCTCAACACGCCGGATGCCAAGGGACGTAAAGCGAGACTAGGTGTAGCTGCTTCGCTTGTCGCCCTCGGTCAGCCCATGCTTTACATGGGTCAGGAATTTGGCACAGAGCGTGAACGAAACTGTGTGTACTTTGATATGCCAGAACAGCCGACTGAACATGCGTTTTTCTGTTGGGTGGCTGGGCTTATCCACCTTCGAACCCGTTATCCTGGGCTGAAGCTTCATGGATATGACCCGATGGCGGATGGCCAATTTGAATGGATCATCGCGCCCTGGCTGGATGAGCGACACGGTGGTGGAAAGCGCGTCATCGGCTGGCGGGCGACACCCAACGATCAGCCATTCGACACGCTTCTGGTCCTGCTCAACTTCGAGAATCATCCTGTTGAGATTGATCTTGAGCTTGGGCAGCCAGGGCAGTGGGTAAGACTTGCGACCATCGACGAAGTGTGCGATATCCCTCCCTGGGGAAACAACGGGGTTGAGCGCGACGGGACGCTCGCGGCCACTGATGCGCGACTCTCCGGTTTCACCCTTTTGGACAGCAGCATACTTATCTACAAGCTGGAGTCTGCCCTCCAAGCCTGAAGCGCTAGAGACAGGAGAGGGAGCCTCGTCGTTCCCTCTCCTCATGGCCATTCACAACGTATTCTTTCAGCCTCGAGTGTCAAATAAAAGTCAGCCATCCGTAAACGTGTGCTGCATCAAGCCTTGATGCGTCGTAAGATCTTCCCCTAAACGTTAGGGGGCGGCGGCCCGGAGCGGCTATGATATGGTGAGTTCGCGAGGACTCCTACATCTCAGGGCGCTGCCGTTTTGAGCGCCTGGACTCCTCGCCTGACGACAGCTTTCATGAACTGTAGGCAGCACGCGCCAGACCACCATTTTGGAGCATACTATGGCCATACCCGAACAAACTTCGCCGCCCCCGGTAACGACTACTGATCCTTGGTTTCGCAAGAGTGTCGACGAGTCATTGAAGGCACTCGATACGACGCCTGAGTCGGGATTGACCGACTCCGCTGTACAAGCTCGACTTCAGCAGTATGGCCCCAACGAGCTGGTTGAAAAGCCGCCGACGACTGTCTGGGAAATTCTTTGGGAGCAGCTCACAAATCCGCTCGTACTCCTCTTGATCGGTGCGGCTGCCGTCTCTGCACTCCTCGGTAAAGTGGACAGCTTCATCGCTATCGTCGCGATTGTCATCATCAATGCTGTGCTGGGCGTGACGCAGGAATATCGTGCCGAGCAGGCAATGGCTGCGCTGAAACGGATGGCTGCGCCGCTCGTGCGCGTTCGCCGAGATCGTCGCGTTCAGGATGTACAGTCGAGCACTCTGGTGCCCGGTGATATTATCCTGCTGGATGCCGGAACTGTCGTGCCGGCAGATGCCCGCTTAGTCGAAGCTGCAAACCTTCGAGTCGCAGAAGCTGCGCTGACGGGTGAGAGCCAGCCGGTCGAGAAGAGCGTTGAAGCTATCATTAGCACTGATGTTCCGCTTGGTGACCGCCACAATATGCTGTTCATGGGCACATCCGTGACCTACGGACGCGGCGTCGCGGTCGTCACCGATACGGGCATGAAGACCGAACTGGGCAAAATTGCCGATCTGCTCCAGAACGTCGAACAGGAAAAGACGCCGATGCAGAAACGCATCGACGAAGTTGGCATTGTGCTCTTCCGCGCGACCATCGCCATCCTGATTTTTGCGCTCATCGTGGGCCTGGCGACCGGTCAGGAGTTTCTCCCCCAACCTGGCCCGAATGGTCAGGAGGAGTCGGTTTTGCTGACCGCTGTGTCGATTGCGGTTGCGGTTGTTCCCGAAGGCCTGCCGGCTGTCGTCACGGTGGCGCTGGCATTGGGTGCGCAGCGCATGCTGCGACGTCGTGCGCTCATTCGCAAGCTGCCTGCCGTCGAGACGTTAGGCTCGGTGACGACCATTTGCTCGGATAAGACTGGGACGCTCACAGAGAACCGCATGACGGTACGGGTTGTCGATGTCGCCGGCAACTACAGCGAGCTTGAAGAGGTGCTCGATCAAGGGCGCACTCATCTGCTGAGCTACAACGGCACAACGCCCAAAGTGAGCATTGCCCAGGCTATCCTGCTGACCGGTAATGCACTTTGTAACGATGCTGAGCTCCAGCCTGCCGAGGCGGATGCTCCGGGGAAAATGACATTCCAGGCCATAGGTGACCCGACCGAAGGCGCGCTGGTCGTGGCGGCTGCTCGCTTTGGCCTCAGCAAGAGTCGTCTCGATGCTCAGTACCCTCGCGTGGCCGAGGTCCCCTTCGACAGCGACCGCAAGCGTATGTCCACCATTCATCGCATCGCCGCGCTAAGTACGGAAGCGACCCCCGAGGAGCGCTCGGCACGCAAACTGTTCGCGACTGCTGAAGAGAGCGGCGAATACGTCTCCTTCACCAAGGGCGGCGTCGACGCAATGCTGGCCGCCTGCGACTACGTATGGATGGATGGCGGGCCAGTGCCGATGACGGCAGAACTGCGCGCGCGCGTTGAGGCGGCCAACAACAAAATGGCCGAAGAAGGTCTTCGCGTCCTGGGCCTTGGCTACCGTAAGCTCAGGGCGATTCCAGCGAAGCCGACCCCAGACAATGTCGAAGATGAGCTGATATTCGTGGGCATGGTCGGCATCATCGATCCGCCGCGCGCCGAGGTCAAAGCCGCAGTCGAAGTCTGTCGTCAGGCGGGCATCCGACCGGTCATGATCACCGGCGACCATCCGCTGACGGCACTGGCCATCGCGCGTGAACTCAAGATTGCCAATGAAGGCGACCGCGTTCTGACGGGCAATGATCTCGTCAAGATGACGCAGCAGGAAATTGAAGGGGTGGTCGAGACCGTTCCTGTTTTCGCACGTGTTGCGCCGGAGCAC
>JANRLJ010000233.1:0-16354 GCA_033762735.1 bacterium
TTGCCACAGCCAGACGGCCCAACGACTGCCAGAAATTCGGCAGGTCCCAGGCTGAATGACACATCGTTTACGGCAGTTTTGCCTTCAAAACGTTTTGTCAGATGTTCGACAACAACCGGTTCACTCATGACCAAAAACCCATCTCTATTTCGTTTAAAAGAATTCAGGAATTGCCGGGGTCAGCAGGACGGCTTCGCCCGTCGCTTCAAAGAAGTAGGCCGCATCCCACTTTGGCGCCAGGGTAATCTGCGCGACATGGGGATGATCGAGCGGCGCAACGACATGAACACGCATCCCGGCCAGTTTAGTGCTGATGAAGGCTGCCTGCTGCGTCGGGATACGCTCAATCGAGGTCACTTCGGCGCTTAAGCCTTCGCCGATTTCCCAGCTTTCGGCTCGCATCCCCATCGTCATTACCCTATCGGGGAGCGCGGCCGCCAGATCAGACGGTATCGCCCAGGTGCCAGCGCCTTCCAGCGACAGGATGTTACCGCTTTTGCTCACCGGCAGAAACACCATTGGCGGTGTCCCGATAAATTCGGCAACAAAGCGGTTGGCCGGGGTGTAGTACAGGTCGTCAAAGGTGCCAATCTGCTCCAGCACACCCGTGCGCATTACCGCAATACGATCTCCCATGAAGATCGCTTCCTGCTGGTCATGCGTGACATACACCGTCGTGACCCGGTACTTTTGCAGCATCCGCCGCATCTCGATGCGGGTGCGTTCGCGCAGTTTCGCGTCCAGATTGCAGATTGGCTCGTCCATCAGAAAGACGGGCGGGCGGCGGACGATGCAGCGAGCAATCGCCACACGCTGTTTTTCCCCGCCGGAAAGGGTTGTGGGCATCTGCCCCAGCAGTTGATCGAAGCCCACCCCCATCAGTTCGGAGACTTCACGCACGTGCTGTTCCATTTCCGCTTCGGTGCGCTGGTGCACTTCAAAGAAATAGGTGAGGTTGCCCTTGCCCTTCATCGTGGGATAGAGCGCGTAATCCTGGAACACCATGCCGACGCCGCGCTGCTGCGGTTCGGCGGTGGTCACGTCATAGTCGTTATACAGCACCCGCCCGCTGGTGGGCGTTTCCAGCCCGGCGATGATTTTGAGCAGAGTGCTTTTGCCACAGCCGGACGGCCCCACAATCGCCAGCGTCTCGCCGTCGGCCAGCGTGAGGGCCACGTCCTTAAGGGCGGGTTTCTGGCCGGCGTCGGGGCCGGTATATTTCATGGAAACATGGTCGAGTTGCACTTGTGCCATTTTGTCTAATCCGTATGATCTTCCGGTTCGCCTACCCAGATGCCGCGCCCGTTCAGGCCAAGATAAACCCGGCCAAAAACCTGCCGATCTCCGCGCAGGTGCGAAATGCTGAAAATGGGAACGTCGGGTGTGTCGATGCGCGTCCACGTCTCGCCCGTGTCGCTGGAGCGATATACCCCTTCCTGCTCGTCAACCATTCCCCAGATGAAGACGGTTGGGCGAGACGAACCGGGCACGGCCACGCCCAGCGCAAAACGCCGCAGAGCGTCTACCTGGGGAATAGTCGTGAACGTCTCGCCGCCGTCCTGCGAGGCGAAAAGCTGATTGCCCAACTGCACCCAGACCTCGCCTGGCATGGTATGGATGATGCGGAAGCCGGGGTCAACCGCCCACGCGCTCACTTCGGGAATGCGTTCGGTGTCTAACGGGTGCTTCCGCATCCCGGACTCCATGTTCACCGGGAAGCGATAGATGGTTTCCCACGTTGCGCCATCGTCATCGCTGCGCACCAGCGAGTCGCCGCGCAGCAGGTAAAAGCGCCCTGGGGTATCTCGGTCTGCGGCCAGTGGATGTTCGGTCTCCCAAAGGATGCCGACACTGCCTGCCGGAACCCCTGTGCCCACCTGCCAGGTCTGGCCGTTGTCGGTGGAGTAATGGGGCTGCTGTGAGGTGGGTATCCACACAATGCTGCTGCCGTCGCTGGACACCGCGATCTTGCCATGAATGGCGTTGGGCGGAACCGTTGCAAAGCGAGTCCATGTGCGCCCACCATTGGTCGAGTAGCCACCGTCGCCGCTGTTGTTATAGCGTCGCCCGCCCACGAAGACGAGATAGTCAGGATTGGCTTCGGCGTAATCGATGCCCGTGATGTCCTGGAGCGCGAAGTTTGCGATGTTTTCCTCTGCATACTGGTCGAGGCGTGCATGTACGAAGCCCGTGACATCTGCCGCTCCGCTGAGCAGGGGCGCGCCTGCGGGTGGGGTAGTCAGCGTGAGGATGACCGTCTCTTCGTGGCCTGCCGTGACGTTCTGCCAGCGCGAGGGCTGCTGCGAGATGTCGTCCGTGACCCAGGTGTTGTACCAGTCCGTAAACCAGACGCGATTGGGAACATGCGGATCAAACGTGAGGCTGGAAATCGCTGCGCCGAACATGTCAGGAAGATACCAGGGAATGGTGAAGTCCGCGTTCGCCTGCACGACTATCCAGTCCGTGCCTCCGTTTTCGCTGTAGAAGAGCCGATTGCCCCAGTTCGGTTCTTCCTGCGCCACGATCAACCGCTGTGGATTGGCAGGGTCAACGCTGATAGCGCTAAAGTTCAACCCGGCGCGTGGCGTGATGTTCGTCCACGTCTCGTCCTGGAATTTCCAGGTGCCCGGCGGGTATGTGCCGCTGCCGACGAACGAGACGTAGAGCGTCCCATCGCTGGCGATGGCTGCGCGCTGTGGCGATTGACCCGGCGCAACACCGCCGTTGTTCACCAAATCCCATGTTTCGCCTGTGTCGGTCGAACGGTAGACACCGCCTCCATAAACACCCGCGTAGATGACCGGGGTTGGGCTGCCCGCGCTGCCGCTGCTGGCATCGAACGCCACCCACAGCACCCCCGCGCCGACCTCGGTGCTGAGCGGCAGGGCGTCCACCGTTACCCAGGTTTCGCCCGCGTCTGCGCTGCGCCACAGCCCTTCACTGCGAGAGCCGAACAGCACGACGCGCCCGTCATTGGGGTCAACCGCCAGCCTTTCGCCAATCCAGCGCCAGGGTTCGTTCGCGCCAGAGGAAACCGTCACGTTGAGCTGCGTCCAGGTTTCCCCACGATTAGTCGATTTGAACATGCCTGTAGGTTCGGGATCGCCCTCTGCCCACGAACCCCAGGCGGCAAGCTGTTCGCGGCGGTACATACCCACGACGATATAGACAATATCTGGGTCAGAAGGATCGACGGCGATGCTCTCCACGCCCGCGAAGTTGTCATGCAGTGTGCCGAGGCTGTCTGCAATCTGAATCCAGCGATTTTCGCTGGTGTCCAGTCGGTAAGCGCCGCCGACATCCGTCCGAATATAGATCAGGTTCGGTTCGGTGGGATGAATGACCATTCCGGTCACATAGCCCCCGCCGCCGATGGGAACCGTGTTCCAGCGATAGCGCGTCTGGTCTTGCGCTTGTGTCGGTGTTATGGGGTGCACAGTCAATCCTAACGTCAGCAGAAAAAGAAACCAGGTCCAGCGGCAGCGATCAGCACTCACTTCAGCCCCCGGATGCGAATGCCGCGCATCAGATACTCACGGCAGACGATGAACATCAGGAAGACGGGGATGGTCTGCAAGATGCCCAGCACCATCATCCCGTTCCACGTCAGCCCTGCGTCGAGCAGTTGTTCCAGCGCACGCGAACTGGTGGCCGAGTCGGGGCCGCTCATCGTCCCAGCCAGCAGCATTCGCTGAATCAGCCCGCTGATGGCAACCGAGGTCGGCGTGGTGCTGGAGCTCTGGGTTGTGAGCATCGGCCACAGGAGCGAATTCCAGGTCGCCTCGAATTGGAGCCACGCCGCCACTGCGAACACGGGAATGCTCATGGGGAACACGATGCGGCGGAAGATATTGAATTCCGAGCCGCCATCCACCCGTGCGGCCTGAATGATCGAGTTGGGAATCGTGTCGAAGTAGCCTTTGAACAGCAGATAGTTAAAGGCGTTGAACACCGCCGGGAGGATAATGACCCAGTGCGTGTTCCAGATGCGGATGACGGGGAACGGGTCTTCTGTCCCTGGAATAAGCGGCGGGCTGGGCAGCGCGAAGGGGAAATTGCGGGTGAGCAGGAAGGCGGGGATGAGCGTTACGACACCCGGCACCATCAGCGTCCCGATAAAGAACAGGAACGAGAGGCGCTGCCCCCAGCCCTTTTGCAGCTTGCTGTTGGCATAGGCGGCGAAGGCCGTGACGGGGAGCGAGATCGCCAGCACACCGAACACCTGAATCAGCGAATTGCGGAAGTACACCCAGAACGGTTCCCGCAACAGATCGCGCACGCGCGTATCGGCGGAGTTGGCCGTCACGACGTTGAAGAAAAGCTGCCACGCGCTGGTGTCGATCTCACGAGGGAACAGCGTGGGCGGGAAGCGCATCGTCTCCGACCCCGATTTGAGCGAGGTCGAGATCATGAATACAAACGGGAAGAGATGCAGCACGATACCGAACAGAATAATGGCGACGACGGTGTACCATGCCAGGCGGAGCCTGAATTGTTTTCGACCAACTTTAGGGAATAACATACGCTTCGGTCCATCCAGCCGGCACTAAACGTCCGGGTCTTCTTTGACAAACGTGCGGAAGAGAATCGTCACGAACATGATGGCCGCAAACAGCACGACGGCCAGGGCGGTGGCATCAGAATAGCGCAGCGCGGGCAGATAGCCGTTGTACAGGTACATCACCACCGTTCGGCTGGCGCCGTTCGGACCGCCGCCCGTCATCAGCAGCGGCCACTCGAACTGCTGGAGCGACCCGATGATGGCAAACATCAGCATCAGGACGATGATCGGGCGCAGGCGCGGCAGGGAGATCGTCCAGATTTTGCGCCAGAAGGAAGCGCCTTCCACCTCTGCCGCCTCGAAATAGCTCTGCGGAATGCCTTGCAGCGCGGCCATGTAGATCAGGCCGGGGCCGAAGAACAGGATGCCAGGGAAGATCAGCCAGAACAAGACCTGTCCCTCGCTGTTGAGGAACGGCTGGGGCGGCAGCCCTAACCCAGTGACGATGGATTGGAGCAGACCGTACTGCGCGTTGTAGAGATAGCGCCACAGGAGTGCGCCCGCAATGGGCGACAGGGGAAGGAACCACAGCAGCATCATCCAGCGCATGTGACGGCGCGGCATTTCCATCAGCAGAATGGCGATGAAAATCGGAATCACAAAGGTCAGGATAATCGAAAGGCTGGCGTAGCGCAGCGTCACCCCGAAGGCACGTTCCACATTTGGATCAGCCAGAACACGTCGATAACTGGCAAGCCCGGTAAAGCTGACCGCGCCGCGTACCCGGCCATCGGTAAAGGCCAGCAGGAACGCCATCGCCAGCGGATACCAGCCCCAGATCAGTTGTGCCAGAAACGCGGGGAGGACAAAAAGTGATGTTGCCAGGCGGTTGCGGCGGGCGGGTTGCAGCGCGACCTGCGCTTCGCTTTCCCCGACTGCCGGAAGCGCCCCAGTCGTGCGTACAGTTTCCGTACTCATTCAAAATCCTATCAAAAGATATTTTTCACCTGTAGGTCAGGGGTGCACCCGTGCACCCCCGACGGCCAAAAACGCTGACTACTCCAGGACAGGCGCAACCGTGCTGTCGTACCAGGGTTTCCACTGGTTGGTGTAATAGTCCGGCGCATTGGCTTGCAGATAGGCGTCCTGCGCGGTGTAGTATTCGCGTGCGGCGGTCACGAATTCCTCGTCGCCCACACTGGAGAAGAACGCGGCGGCTTCGTCGTTGATCGACTGCTCAACGGCGGCCAGTTCAGCGGCAATATCCCCCACTTCCGGCTCGAACGTCTGGCGCGAGAGGAAGTCGCCCCAGGCCAGGAGGGTCGGCGTCGGATTGGTTTCTGCCGGGAAGAACTGCCACACTTCCGGCGGATAGGGCGTAGAAGCTGCCGCTTCAAAGTTGCCCACGACCCCCGCGCCCCACGCATCTGCTGGGCCACCGGGAATACCTTCGTAGCTGGTCACGCCCGTCAGAGTCGGGTATTCGCCCCACACGCGCTTGAGTTCGCCCGTCTGGTCATAGAGCGCCTGAAGCTGTGCGGTCAGACCTTCGCCCAGGTAGAAATACCGGTACAGGCTGACGGCGGCTTCCAGTTCGGCATCGGTGGCGTCAGGGCTGTAGGAAATCGCATCCAGGAAGGGGATAGTCACGCCCATGCGCCCGCTCGTGCCGCGCGGCTGCTGCACCCAGCCCCACATTTCCTCGAAAGTCTTGCCCTGGTCGCGAGCCACCTGATCGGGCGACCCTTCACCCGAACGGCGCAGGAAGCCGGGATGCAGGCCCGCCATCGCCACACGCCCATCGAGCAGTGCAGAGAAGACCACGTTGTCATCCGCGGCCGCATCAATGAACACGCTCTGGTCAACGAAGATCATATCGCGGAAATCCTGGATGACCTCGGCCCAGCGCTCGGCATTGGACGTGAAATCATAGCGCCAGTTCCAGCCGCTGGCCGCGTCCGGCACCACTGTTGTCGTGCCAACGGTTGGGTTCTGGCTCGCGCCTTCCGCTTCCATGCGCCAGCTCAACGCCCAGCGCTGCAACGCCACGCCCTTGCGATCTGCGGTGGTAAGCGCCGCCGCTGCGGAACGCAGATCGGCCCATGTCCAGTCGGGGGTGGGTTCGGGGATACCCGCTTCGGCAAACAGATCCTTGCGATAGATGAAGCCCACGCCAGGGTTGAAGACCGTCGGCAGCGCGTAGTAGCGGCCATCGACGATCCACTTGCCCATCTGCTGAGCGACGTAAGGGGCAATGGCTTCATCAATGTTCAGCGCTTCAAAGTACTCGGTCACATCCGCCGCCAACCCCTGGGCGAAGGCGGCGCGGGTGTTGGCGATGTTATAATTGCCCAGAACGGTGGTGTGGAACGCCGTAGGCGCGACGCCACCCGCCAATCCTGTAACGAGCGTTTGCTGATCCCAGATATTGAACTCGATGCGTTCGATGGTCACACCAGGGTGCTCGTCCAGCCAGCGCTGCAAAATGTCTGCATAGACCTGCTTGGTGGGGTCAGCGGCGATTTCCTCTTCCGTCGGCAGGGGATCGGCGAACGGCCAGCCTGCCGTCTTCAGCACAATCTGATCCTGTGCCAGCAAGGCTCCCAGGCCCAACAGCCGGGACTGACCCAGGGCACCGCTGGCGCTGGCGGCGGCAGCCGCGAAACCCGCATATTTGAGGAAATCGCGGCGCGACATTCCCAGGTGGGTGGGGCGACGGTTGTGAACTTTTCCTTTTTTGGACATGCAAATATCCTCTTTGAATAATTTTGTCTTCCACCCTTCTTCATGAGAAAGGGCTTAAATCCGATTATAGGAAGCTCCAACAATGCCGAAATCAGACGTGTCGGAAAAGTACAAAGAATGTGCTGCTGTAGGATAAGCACGGCGTTCGTTCCCTTTGCTTGTCGGATTTGTCCAAAATCAATGTGCGAGGGCAGGATTTTCAGTACTCGAATCCCCGTTAAAATAGACGAAAAAGATCATATACCTCCACAACGTCAAATTCAGCGTTGTTTATGAAAAGTCCAGGGATTAATTTGTCGATGGATACAAAAAATAAACGCTTTCAGACCATCGGAATTTTAAGCGGATGGAGTGTTTACCATACTCAGCTTCAACCATTTTTTGAACTGCTGCTCACGGGTATCGCCCGCGCTGCCAGAAAGCATGATTGCAATCTGCTGATCGGCGGCTCGATTCTGCGTCATGCCACCCCCAGTAATCATGTAACGGCTTATGGAGGTTGGGCCATTCCCCCCGACATCAGCTTTCTGCCAATTGGGGAATGGAACACAGACGGTCTTCTGGTGGTCGCGCCGCTCCACTCCAAAGAACGTTCAACTTATGTGCAGGAGATTATTCAGCGCGGTCATCCCGTCGTGTTTGTGAATTCGGGCGAAAACGGCTCGACGGTGTATATGGACTACCCCAGTGGTCTCTATCAGGCAATGCAGCACCTTTACCATCATGGTCATCGCAGCATCGCCTTTATTGCCGGGGAATACACATTAGACGGGACAACCGATGGTGATGAAAAGCTGTACGCCTACCAGAACTTTGTCCGTGAATATGGATTAGCCGCTGACCCTCGCCTGATCGCCTACGGTTTTCACATTGAACCGGGCGGTGCACATGCTATGCAGCAAATTTTAGACTCCGGCGTGGAGTTTACAGCAGTCATGGTGAGCAATGACGAATCGGCGCATGGTGCGATTGAAACACTCAAGCGGGCAGGACGGCAAGTGCCGGATGATGTGGCTGTCGTCGGGATTGACGACCATATTCACGCGCGCGCCCGTAAACCGCTGCTCACCACCATTCACAACCCCATTGCCGAGATCGGGATGCAGGCCGTTGACCTCCTCATCCAGCACATGCGGGGGGAAGTACGAGAACCACGCATCGTGCGCGTCCCTGCCTCGCTTACGATCCGGGAGTCGTGCGGCTGTGTGGGGCAGACGCGCATTCTGGAAAGCGCCCCAGCGCTTGAAATTTCGCTGGGTGCGCCCGGCCTAACCATTCCACACACTGCGCGGGAGGCGCTGCTTACCGCCATGACGTTTGCGGTAATTGGCGGCGGGGCGTTTCTGGCAGCGCAGGAGGTCGAGCAGCTTTGCGCACTCCTTGTAGATAGCTTCTTTATGAGTATGCGCGCCCACAATCCACAACGATTTCTCCAGGCCTTCGACCATATCTTCCAGCACACGCTGGAAAAGAACGACACAGTGCAGCCCTGGCAGGAGGCGCTTACAGTTTTACAGCGAAGTCTGCATCCCCACCCCTGGCAGCAGGTCAATTATGCTCACCAGTTGATCCATCAGGCGCGTGCCGCCATCAGCCAGCAGCTTGAGTGGCGCGGTTATGCGCGAATGCAGACGCAAACCAATCAGCTTCATCAGATGGCTGCGGTGGCCGATAAGCTGATTTCGACGCTGGATGAACGGAATGTCGTGGAGGTGGTGACGAACGATCTGGAACCGCTAGGGATCCGACAAGGCTGGATCGCGCTGCTGCGGGAAACTGAGGATGACCCTCTTGGCGAAACCGTGATCCTGAGCCTGGACGAGCGCCATCATATCACGTTTCGTAGCCGCGAATTCCCACCACCTGGTCTTGTCAGCGAGGATATGCCTTATCAACGGATGCTGCTTCCGCTGACCGTCAACGACCGTTTGCTCGGCTATGCCATCTTTGAGGGGGACAACCTGGCCTACTGTGGCGAAATCGTGCAGCATATCTCTGGTGCACTGCACAGCATCGGGTTATATAGGCAGGCGATGGAAGGGCGGCGACTGGCGGAAGAAGCCGACCGTTTGAAAAGCCGTTTTCTATCGGTGGTGAGCCATGAACTGCGAACGCCCTTAAGCCAGATCGTTGGGCTAAGTGATCTGCTGGCTCATGATGCAGCAGGTAAAATGCCCGGCAATTACCTGGATGATTTAAAGCAGATCGAAGCGACAGCACGCCACCTGAATAACCTCATTCATGATGTGCTGGATCTCAGTACGCAGCAGATTGGACAGTTCTCGTTGCAGCGCGAGATGGTCGATGTGATGGAAACGCTCTCGGTGCCTTTTGCTACCGGGGAGCGTATGGCGGTGGACAAAGGCCTAATCTGGCAGGTGGAAGCGCCGGAAGATTTGCCACCTGTGTTTGCAGACCGGACGCGGCTGCGGCAGGTCGCGCTGAACCTGATTACCAACGCGATCAAGTTTACACCGTCGGGTTCAATCACCGTACAGATCAATGTTTACGAAAATGAACTCACCTTTTCAATTACCGATACCGGCATCGGCGTTCCTTTGGATCAGCAGAAGGTGATTTTTGAAGCGTTCCACCAATCGGACATCACCCGCGACCATCAGTACCGAGGGCTGGGGTTGGGTCTGGCGATCAGCAAGGAGATCATCGAGCTGCACGGTGGAGCGATCAACGTTTATTCTGAGCCTGAGCAGGGAGCAACGTTCTACTTTACGCTTCCGCTGTTGTCTCAGGAACCGACGAGTGAAGCAGGTGATTCGATAACACTTGACGTGGTGATGGCTGCCAACGAAACGGCTGCGTCTGAACCAGCAGTGGAGGCGACGGTCAAAACAATCCTGATTGTAGACGACCAACCAACCAGCCTTGAACTGTATGCACGGATGATCGAACGATACGCCCCTCACTATCTTCTGTTGCGCGCTCGCAGTGGCAGTCAGGCGTTGAACCTTGCCCGCCGTCACCCGGTTGATCTGATGCTGCTCGATCTACACATGCCACAGATGAGTGGGGTTGATGTCTTACAGGCCATGCACCAGGACAAGCAGCTAACTCGGATTCCCGTTGTCCTTATGACGGCACATAGTGGAGACAGCCTCGACAGCCAGATTGTGAATTGGGAAAACGTCGTAATGATTCTGCAGAAGGGTGTCTTCACGACCGAGGAGCTGATGCACCATCTTCGTCTGATCCTGACGAAAGCGATTCGGCTGCGGGGGGAGTCGCTGCGTCTCGTGCGTTCGGCAATGGCGTTTATCCATACGCATTACAGCCAACCGCTTACCCGTGATCAAATTGCGAGGCACGTCGCAGTGAGTCAGGATCATCTCAACCGCTGTTTTCAGCAGGAACTTGGATTATCGATTATGGCGTACCTGATGCGTTATCGGCTGAGCCAGGCGAAAACGCTCCTGCTGGATGGAAGGCGAACCGTAGGCGATGTGGCGAATGCGACTGGGTTTGCCAGCATTGCCTATTTCTGTCGCGTCTTCCGGCGCGAGATTGGAGTCTCGCCTGGTGCCTATCGACAGAAAGCACTTGCGAAAAGTGAAATTTAGCGTTCGGCTCGCCGGCCTGCTGCCGTTCACCTGCAAAATGCCGCTCAGCATCAACTGTCTGCGTGATCCAGGCAGTACCGATATGTTATACTCTTGTAACAATGAAAAGCATGGATGTGAATGCGAGGTAACACGTTGGGAATTCGTTACAGCATCAGTCTTTACTTTCCGGTAGAGCACCTCTCGCTAGCATTGGCCGAGCTTGATAAGATTGCAGACCCAATCGAGACACGCCCTTCGTTACGTACTGAATGGGAAGCCTATTTCTTTTCTGCATATCCCCGAACCCCTTGGTAGTGTTCGTCTTTATGACGATTCACCGGAGTCGAGTTCACTGTCCTTCTACACTGTCCTTCTATTCAAACCCGACGAATTTACAACCGAGTCAGCTGTTCGAGATGTTGTTGATGATGTATCTGTGGGCCTTTTATCAGTGATTGTTGTCGTCGGGCTGAAGTATGTTCAAATCAGAATCGGCGCGGTAGCCTCATCACAAAATGACCTGCTTCGCTATTCAATGGCGGTACACGAAGCGATGACAGATATTCTCGCGAGAGCACAAGGAATTGCAGGCCTCATTGATGTAGAGAGTTACGATCTTCTGCTGCTTACGAATCCATCTCGTATTATCCGCATTGATTTCGATGAGGAGGAGCGCTTTAAGGATGGCCGTGCCATTGATGAAATCACAGAGGAAATCATTCGACAACTGAATGTCGCTCAATAGAACACCAATTCAGTTTTGTGATTTGCTTCTTAAACACTACATGCGCAGTCGATGATGTCTACAAGGAAAACAGATCAATGACTCAGGTTGCAGTGGTGCGTGCGCTGTATCGCTATCCTGTCAAGTCGATGGCGGGTGAGGCGCTCAATGAAATTGAACTTGGCTGGCACGGGTTTGAAGGGGATCGACGCTTCGCCTTTGTCCGCACGAACGAGTTGGTTGGCGTTCCCTGGCTGACAGCCAGCCGAGTCCCGGAGCTGGTGCTTTATAAGCCTTCTTATGCGAATGGCGACCTTGCAAAAGGGATCGTCATGGTACAAATGCCAGAGGGGGTGGAACTCGCGCTTTCCGATACACGGTTGGCAGAGCGCCTCGGTCAGCTGTATGGCTCGGCTGTGTATCCGATGCGGCTGGACAGCGGCATTTTCGATCAGGCCTCTTTGTCCTTGATCAGCCAGGAAACCATTGCAGCCGTGAGTGAGGAAACGAACCGGCAGCTTGAGGTGGTGCGCTTCAGACCCAATCTTGTGGTGGAACTGCTCGATGGACGACCTTTTGCTGAAGACACCTGGGTAGGGCGACGGCTTCGATTTGGGACTTCACCCGACGCTCCAGCGATGCGCGTGACGGAACGCGACATACGCTGTGCGATGGTCAACATCGATCCAATCACGGTTGAGAAAGATGCGAGTGTGCTGAAAACCATCGCTCAGCAGCACGAGAATTGTCTCGGCATTTATGGCTCGACAGAGCGCAGGGGCGTTATCCGAGTAGGGGACATTATCTCAAGCGAGGATTAGTTGAACCAGACGAGACTTAATCTGACACTCTGGTTATACAATGTACGCCATAAATCAGACAGTAAAATAGCGCAATTATCAGTGGATCGGAAGCGCTATGAGAAAGACATACAGCCCGGAATTCAAAGCGAAAATACTACGTGAGGTCTTGCGAGCTGAACTTTGTCTGTGCGGAGGTCGATGCTCAGATCCAACCCCATCCGGCGGCAGTCCAGATCCGACCTGAGCTGCTGCCGCGCATCCGGCAGGCGTACCAGGCGGATGTCACCCGCTTCACCTCGCATGGTGCCAGAGAACAGAAGGGGCTGAAACAGGCTTTGGTGCGCGCCAAGGCGAAGGAGCTGAACCTGTGGCGGGCCTTCACCAAGCATGGGATGCAGGGGGAGATGTATGAGAAGCTGGCGCGCGAGTATCGGGAAGAGCAAACGCGGATCACATGTGCATTAAAGGCGAGTCAACAGGAAAATAGGGCACATATCGCCAACCTGGATGCAGCGCTGAGCATCATTGCCGAGATCGGGGAGCGGTATGGACAGCAGGAGCCGCTGCTACAGCGGGAAATCCTGCGGCAGGTGGTGAGTAAGCTGGTGGTGGACATGCAGGAGCGGGTGGTGCGGCTGCAGTTGCGGACGCCGTTCACCTATCTGCAGAAGCTGTCAGGAGAACCGGAAACGGGGACGGGTGGGAAGCGGCGCGTGGCGCGTTTGGCTGGAAAACAAAAATCCAGCGGCGCATCCGCTGGAAGTTCGTTTTACGTCTCTTTGCTTGACCCCAACCCGAACCAAAATGAACAATTTCTTCCCTCACTTGCCTCCGCTTTTATGGATTATCTTGAGCTAACCAGTTATCCCCAACGTACTGCCCTCGAACAACTCCTCGTAGACGAACACTAACACTCAAGCTGTGCTTTGCGGTGGACAGGGAGAGACTTCGCCCTCCCCCAGCCACCTAGAAGTCTCGCTGGCGCTGGCAGCGCGACCCTGAATGAAAGTGTAACAGGGTTGGCGGCCTCACGGCGAAACGTTCGTCATCTTACAGGAGGCTTTCTATGACCCGCGTGTTTGCACTTACGAACCATAAAGGGGGTGTCGGGAAATCGACATCCGCCACCAACATCGCTTTCGGTCTGACTAGCATGTTACGCCGTGCCGGAGCGCCCAATTCGCGCATTTTACTCATTGATACCGACAGTCAGGGCCATGCGACGCTTGTTACGACGGGGCGCAACGATTTCAGTACCGATGACAGCCTGTACTCGGTGCTGATGGCAGATCGGCAGTCTGCGCCGCAGGTTTTGGCAAAAGTCATCGTCCAGAGCCATTGGGATACTGATCTGCATGTGCTGCCTGCTTCGCCGCTCTTGGAAGGTGCAGAACGCGAGATGATGGGGGTGGCGGGTGCGCCGTATCGTCTTGCCGATCCCCTGAGCAAGGTGGCTGGACACTACGCTGCCATTATCATCGACACCCGTCCATCGTTCTCATTGATGACAGAAATGGCACTGGTGGCTGCAACGGATGCCATCATCCCCGTTGAGCCACGTTACTTGGAAACGGTTGGTCTGCTCAGCGTGTTGAGCAAGATCAACGACATCCGTGAAGGCTGGCGGCGACCTGAACTGCGGGTGGGCGGTATCCTTGTGACGAAGATGGACACCCGCGTGAAGGGGCATAATCATCTGCTGGACCAACTGAAAGGTCACAACATCCTCGGCAAAATGGTATGCGGTGTAATTCCTGCCAATGAAGCCGTGTCATATGCCCACCGCGACCATAAGAGTGTGTTCAACTTCGATCCGAAAGCGCCGGCCAGCAAAGCCTACGCGCACCTCGTCGGCACACTCATGCGCCGTCTGGCAAAGGGCGGTGCAGTATGAGCGGCAAACGCGATAACACCGCTAAACTGGATGCCCTGCTCGCTTCTGTCACCGATGATCTGTTCGGCGGTGAGGTTCTTGAGCAATTCCAAGAATATGGGCTGCGGGTGGAGCGCATCCTGCTTGAGATGGTGCGCCCTGACCCGGTGCAACCGCGCCGCGTTCTGCCTGAGCGATTGCATTTTGCATTCCACAATAATCGATCAACACCGACCCAGGCGCTGCGTGAACTGGTGCAAACGGCACAAATTGCTGCCCGGCAGCGGGGTCGTCCCTTCGATGGCTTACTGGATTTGCTGCCGCATATAGATGACGACAGTGATGAGGAAACGAAGTCATCCCCTTCACCAGAAGAAACCCTTTTGCGTGATCTGGTTAACCTCGCTGTGACCATACGAGATGATGGACAAGTCAACCCGGTGACGGTGGTCGATGTAACCGAAGGGGTCACGCGCTTGTATCGTATCGAAACGGGGGAGCGTCGCTACTGGGCATCGTGGCTGCTGCGGGATTTCATTCCAGGCTACACAGGCGATGGGATGATCCCGTGTATCGTCATCCCGGCTCAGCAATCATCCCCGTTTCGCCAGGCAAAAGAAAACACGGCTCGTTCTGGTTTGACCGCCGTTGCAATGGCGCGTCAAGCTGCTCTTCTGCTGCTTGTCGTGCATGGGTATGAGATTCCACCCTACGCTGTCACCAACGACTTCTACCGCCAAGCACTTGAGCTTGACTTGCGGAGTAAGCAGGAATATTCCGCAGACCTTCTAACTGCAATGGGCGGAATCAGTCGTTTTCAGTTTAGTCGGTACAAGACTTTATTGAAACTGTCGGATGAGGCATTAGAGCTTGCTGACCGCTATCACATTGATGAGCGTAAGCTACGCTACGTAACAGGATTGCCAGAAGAGTATCACGCCGAGGTTATCCGACAAATCGTT
Source organism: bacterium (assembly GCA_033762735.1). GTDB lineage: Bacteria > Chloroflexota > Anaerolineae > Aggregatilineales > Phototrophicaceae > JANRLJ01. The sequence goes on from JANRLJ010000233.1 coordinate 15,166, forward strand.
GATCTGAATCTCACTAGCAAACAAGTTCAGGAAATTTGCGAAGCAGGGGGTGCAGTGGAAAATGATCCTGGCAATGGAAGCGGTGAGGAAAAGATACCACGCACGGCTTTACAGATTGCAAGGGCAGCACGAAATAACAGTGAGATGTCAGGAATAGACTTGGCTAAGGCGCTTCTACACCAAGAGCGTGATGCTCATCTCGCACGCGCACGACTCAAAATGATGCGCCGCTGGCTCGATGAAGCTGACCAACATCTACAAAATCAGTGAGATTGTTGCCCTGGGGCAACAAACTTGAGGTGTCAAAAAATGATTTACCAAAGTAGAAGTCCACCACTTGTCCAATAAAAGCCAAAACCCACCGGCGGATGCTCAGGTGGGTGGGCGCGGGGGCGCGGCTGACAATGACATTGTTAAGGCTGGACACCTAACAATGTAGCATGTCCCCAATCTCCGCGCAAGTGAATTTTGCCTTTTTGAGTCCTGTTTTTGACATGACTTATATTAAACGTTGCCTGGAGACGAGACAATGAGCATTGATTTGGAACACATCCGCAGTCGTAACCCGATTGAAGATGTGGTGAATGAAAAGTTTTCGCTGCGAAAAAGCGGTAATCGCTTCGTGGGTGTTGAACATGACAGCCTAGTGGTGACACCCCGAACCCACTTCTATTTCTGGAACTCACAAGGCGAGTTTGGTGATGTTTTTGACTTCACAGGTCGGCATCTGCTGAATTATGGAACAGCTTGGAACAACCGTGATACAGGGATGTTCATGGAAGCGGTGCGCTACCTGGCACAACGCGCCGGGATCACGTTGGAGACCAGCACCGACTTCAAGCACTCTGCCAGTTGGAACGAGCGTCAACTGGTCACACGGCTGCATGAAACGTTGTTAGCCCATCAACCCGCTCTCGATTACGCGACACAGAAACGCGGCTGGCACATGACAACGATCCGCGCTGCTCGGTTGGGTTTCATGCCGCAGGATCGGCGCAAGCTGCTTCACGAACTTCATCTCAGTGATGCCTGGCGCGCTGTGGTGAACAAATTCCCAGCGGAGATGCTAGTACGCCGACAAGATTAATCTGACGGGTTGAGATAAAGTGAGGGGCATGGACAAACATAGCGTGACCCTCACCGACAAAGAACGACGAAAGCTGGTTGCCATCGTGACCAAAGGGCGGAA
>JANRLJ010000234.1:0-3350 GCA_033762735.1 bacterium
GATACCATCACCAACCCGGTGCTGTTGTTGGAGGTCTTATCGCCTGCGACGGCGCTCACGGACCGCAACGAAAAGCTGGCGGAATACACCCAGATTGAAGCGCTGCAAGCCTACGTGCTTGTCGACCAGGACGAGCCAAAAGTCGAGGTCTTCCGGCGGCATGACGCGGGCAAGTGGCTCTATGAAAATGTGACGGGCTTGCAGGCTGAAATCGATCTACCTTTGTTGAACGGCGAACTGCGGCTGTCGCTGGGGCAGCTTGACCGGCGTGTGCGGTGGGATGAAGACGAAGGTGGAACTGACGCGAGCAGCGCATGATGGAGATGATACCGGAAATCGTTGCTAATCCGCGGTGGGGGTGACTTGAACATCGTGCATGGTCTCCACGTTACAAGTTCAATTTAGATCTACAAGAGGCTGTCGGGAGCGGACGGGAATGAAAACGGCTAACGCGGCACTTGAAGGAGGTCGAACAGTGGCTGTTTCAGAGTTTCAGGGGCATATTCCAGGCGTAAAGCGCGAACTACCTCGACAAATCCCTCAACATCAAACTGCTCGATGACCGCCTGGCGGCGCAGCGCTGTGGGCAGCAGCGTGTGGTAAGCGCCGAGATCGAGCATACGTTCGTAAACACGATACCGATCGACGAGATAGCGGGTAACATCGCTGACCGACCATGTGGGGAGGCGGTAAAGCTCGTCCGACAGCAGAAGACACAGGCCAAGCTGTGCGCTCGGCTCGGCTGGAAGGGTATATCGGAGCAGGTCGAGAACTGCCTGTCCATAGAGATCACCGAGGCAGTGAAACCACAGCCACCCCTCATCAGCAGCGATCAGCGGGGCACTTTCAGGAGTCAAGCCGAGCGCTGGCATGAGGGCACGCGCCAGGGAGTAGCTCAGGACAGGACGAACCGAGCGGTAGATGGGCTTAACGGCACTTGCATCATCGAACGCCATGGATACCCACAATGCCTCACCGTCGATCCATTCCACATTGAGCTTGTGCCCTTCCAAAAGGAGCTTATCTTGCTCGAAGGTCAGGCGGTCAAGTCGGGCGACAACGCGATGTGTGTTACGGTCGCGGATTTTTACGGTTGGAGCGTTCATCTTAAGATTGCTGTACAGACTGAGAGGGGCACGGTCCGCCGCCTGTAGGTCAATCAGCCGATTGAGCTGTTCCCCGGCGCGCCATTCCTGATCGCGTCCCGCTTTCAGATACCCCCGCGCTTGCAATTCCCCCAGAATCGCCTCAACATCGGCACGATGCAGCAGCCCAGCGAACAGCCCGACCGTCGGGTTGAGCCGAATGCTTCCACTTGGGCTGGCTTTGAGCAGGCTGAAAATCTGCTGAATGGCGACGCTCGGTCGGAATGGTGTCGGCAGTGCGGCACCGTCATCGATGCGCGTCAGCGCCTTGAACAGGAGATGTTCCAAGGGGCTGCGGCAGAAGCCCACCGCACAGGCAATTTTCTGGCGGCGGTTTGCCCGCCCAATACGCTGGATAAATGCCTCGGCGCTACCCGGCGCGCCAATCAACAGCACCGCGTCAATGCTGCCAATGTCGATGCCCAGTTCCAGCGTGCTGCTGGCAAAACAAATTGCCGCCTCAGCGTGAGCAAACTGCGTCTCGATTTCGCGGCGGCGTTCGCGCTCAAGGTTGGAATAATGGACATAGACCGCACCCCCGAACGGTGTTGATGCGGTACGGGTGTAGGCGGCATACTGTTCGACTTCGGCGCGCGTGTTGCAGAAAATCAATGCCTTTTTCCACCCTCGCTCGCGAAACGTTTGCAGGCATTCGAGCAGCGCCCTCGGCTCCGCGGGATCGAGATCGAGCACCTCGAGATGAAATCGGCGTGGTTGATTATCAGTGGCAATCTGTGCATCCCCAAAGTACCGTCCAGCGCTGACTTCCGGGTGCCGGAGCGTTGCGGAGAGCGCTGCGAACTGGATACTATCACCTTCGGTGTCTCCACGAGACGCTGCGTAAGTACGCAAAGCGTCTAGCCGACGCAGCACAATACGCAGTTGATCGCCCCGAACGCTGGAGTCAAAGGTATGCAGTTCATCGATCACGACTGCGCGAACATGGATGAGCGATCGGGCATCGGACGCCATCAGCGAATCGAGCGACTCCGGCGTGAGGAGCAGGAAATCGACAGGTTGGCGCGGGTTAAACGTGTTGATGTCCCGTGTTTTTATCCCCCAGGTGATCCGCAGTGTACCCAGCGGAGCGGCGAGGCGCGACGCGAGATCGTTGATGAGGGCACGGGTGGGCAGGATGTAAAGGAGCGTGAGCTGCCCATCGGGACGGTCTGCCGGGAGATGCCGTTCAATCAACGGAGCGAGTGCAGCTTCAGTCTTGCCGCTGGCAGTGCCGGCGCGCAGCAGTACATTCAGTCCGTCCAGAAGCGGTGGAATGGCCTGCAACTGAATTGGGGTGAAACTGCCATATCGACCGAAAAACGCGCCCCAGCTACGCGGCAGGCGCGCCCTAAGCGCTTGGGCGTTCACACTTTCAGCCCACGCCGCAGTTCATCCAGCAGGGTTTCGGGGATGTAATCCGGATACAGATAGAGCAGATCACACACCGTCACCGCGCCGCGAATCAATTCGCGCAGGTTGATACGGTGTTGTGCCAGCGAGCGGTAGAGGTAGCCGGGGGCGTGCGCCGTGATGATTTCATAGCGCCCTGCCTCAGGGACATAATCGTAGGCGAGGCTGTGATAGCGGATCAGGGTACTGAAAAACTCACGAATATCTTTCTCGATAAAGCGATCATCCAGACGCATAAGATTCGACGGCGCGAGCCACGTCCCGACCGGCATCCGGTCCGCGCTTTCGGTGAGCGCAAAGGCGAACAACAAATGCGGTTCCGAGGTGTAATTGATGGGGTATTCGGCGCGCGTGTTGTCGGGAATGTCCCGTGCCTGGATACGCCCGTTGTTCAACCCCAGGGCGCTGACAATCATCGCCTTGAAAAATGAATCGGCGCGTTCGCGCTGGGCGGCGCGCAGCAGCGAGTAATGCTCGGACTCGTCGATCAGGACTGCCAACCCGCTGTAGCCGACCAACACTGCGAGCAGGCTGATGCCGCTGAGCAAATAGCTGTACTGGCGCGCAATTTCGCCGGTAATATACAGACGCGGCGGTTTTTTCAAACACGCTTTCATCTCCGCCTGAACTTTTGCCTGTCCGCTCAACCAGAGAATGATTTGGTCGAACGCCGTCTGTTCGGGGCAATCTTGCAGCGCCAGCAGCGCCGCCGCTTAGGGACAATCTTGGGGCTCACGAGGACACTGGGCGACGATATCACGCACGGCGCTGGGATGGTCGAGCGCCTTTTGTACG
>JANRLJ010000235.1:0-14842 GCA_033762735.1 bacterium
TTCAGCGTCGCATTTTCCAGCACCGTCTTGTCACCGATGGTCGTCAGGACAGGCGGTCTGTCCACCTCGTTAATCGTCACATTGAAGGTCGTCGTCCCGGTCAGGGCCGTCGGGCCGTCATCGGTCGCCGTCACCTTCACACTGAAGGTGCCGCTGCTGGTAAAGTCGGGATTGATGATGAACGTGCCGGTGTTGTCGCCGTTATCCACAAAGCTGATGAAGCCCGGCAGCGGATCGCCGTTCTCCAGCGTCGCCGTGAGCGTCACGCTGTCGCCATCCGCATCGTTCGCGGCAGCGGTGCGCGTTTCGTTGGGATCGTCCTCATCCATCACCACATCGGCGATGGTTGCCAGGACAGGCGCATTCTCGACCTCGTTGACCGTCACACTGAAGGTTTCGCTGTCGGTCAGGCTGCCATCGCTGACGATGACGGTGATTTCATAAATACTGCCACCCTGCGCTTCGGTCGGCGTCCAGCTAAAGTCACCCGTCGAGGCATTGATGGTCGCACCAGTCGGCGCACCCGCGCCGAGGCTGAAGATGAAACCGCCCGTTGGTACCACAGTATCGGTCGCGCTCGCGGTGAACGTCAGTGCTTCGGTTTCGTTCACCTGACGGTTGCCAATTTGCGTCAGAACAGGTACGTCGGTTTGTGGCTGTAAGCACAGTGCGCCGATTTGCGGTGCACCTGGACCGGCAGGGCTGAAATCGAGATTGAACTCACCATCGGTGATGGAGACGAGGAAGCGCCGGTTGTAAGCCGTGTTATTCCCCGCAACCAGCGGTAGATTGAGGTCATCAATTTCGGGGTTGGCACCGGGAATATCAAGCAGATCGACATCGAAGATACGTCCACCGGGAGCAGCACCCGCAATTTCAGCGAAGTACAGCGTCACCACGTAATCCCCGTTGACCGCTGGGATATTGTAGTTAAAGTCACCCCAGCGCTCGGTTTGATACAGCGGGTCGTCTTCGGTTCCGGCAATACTCGCAGCGGTGCTGAACGTGTTGAAGTTTGTGAAGTATTGATCGGCCTGGAAGAATAAGCCGCTGGTAGTGGTGTATTCACCACCGCCCGCGTTGATACACACAGCGCGTGGTTGGGCTGTGAAGGCGGCGGGGGTAGGATCACTGTTCCCGGAGCCATCAACGGCACGAACCGCAAAGGTGAAATTGGCATCCAGGTTGGTGTATGTCTTTGGACTGCTGCAAGGCGTAAATTCACCGTTGTTGAGTCTGCATTCGAAGGCCAGATCGGCTGCTGCCGTCACATTATCCTGGCCGGTAAAGCTGAAGGTTGCGCTCGTGAGCTGCGTCGTCTCACTCGTGATGGTTGTATCAGGCGCGGTGTCATCAGGCGTCGTGCTGGGCGTGGCACACAGCGCGGCAACCTGCGCGTTCGCCACACTCGCATCGAAGACGATATTCAGCGTCCCGTCACTGACCGCTGCGGCAAAGCTGCGATTGTAGGCGGTGTCGTTGCCAACGGTCGCGGCCAGATCAAGGTTGTTGATCTCCGGCGACCCTGGGCGATCCAGAATATCGACATCGAACACGCGAACGCCAGGCCCAACCCCTGCAATCTCGGCGAAGTACAGCGTGACGATGTAGTTGCCGTTCACAAGCGGGACGTTGTAGCCGAACGGATCACCCCAGCGCTCGGTCTGGTAGAGCACATCGTCAACCGTCCCTGCAATAGGCGAATCGACCCCGTAGGTAGGACTGTCCGTGAAGTACTGGTCAGCCAGGAAGTTGATCCCACCAGCAGTGGTGAAGGCTGGGCCACCCGCGTTGATGCACACCTGCTGCGGCTGTGGCTCATTAATCGTCCAGGTGTACGATGCGGGTGTCGGGTCGATGTTCCCTGCGGTATCGGTCGCCCGAACTTCAAACGTATGGCTGGTGTAGGCCAGATTGTTGTAGGTCTTCGGGCTGGTGCAGGGTTCGAAGTTTCCATTATCGAGCCTGCACTCGAAGGTTGCGTCGCCCACTGCCGGGGTCAGATTATCCTGTGCCGCGAAGACAAAGGTTGCGCTGGTCTCGGTGGACACAGGCGCCGGGCTGCTGGTAATCACCGTGTCGGGCGGTGTGTTGTCTGGCTGTGCGCAGAGCGCGGCGATTTGTGCTGCCCCTGCACTACCGTTGTTGAAAACGATGTTCAGCACACCATCACTGATCGGGACGAGGAAGCGGCGGTTGTAAGCGGTGTTATTCCCCGCGACCAACGGCAGGTCGATGTTGTCCAGTTCGGGTGTTGCACCACCGATGTCCAGAATATTCACATCGAAGATACGCCCACCAGGGCCAACCGGCGCTATTTCGGCGAAGTACAGCGTGACCGCATAATTCCCGTTGACCAGCGGGATATTGTAGCTGAACGTGTTGTTGAAGAAGTCGCCCCAACGCTCTGTTTGATAGAGCGCATCGTCCACCGTCCCGGCGATGCTGTTGCCCGTACTCCCCACATTGCCAAAGGTAAAGTACTGATCGGCCAGGAAAACCGTACCATCCACCGCAGTGTATGCGTCGCCGCCCGCGTTGATACAAATCGGACTCGGCGGCACTTCCACACTGAAATTGAAGGTTGCCGGAGTCGGATCGACATTGCCAGCGATATCAACGGAACGCACCGAGAAGGTGGTGTCACCGTTGAGCAGATTTGTATACAGGCGGGGGCTGTTGCAGGCCGTGTAACTGCCACTGCCGAGCTTGCACTCAAACAGCAGATCCGCCGCCGCGGTCAGATTATCCGTCCCGGTGAAGGCAAACGACGCTTCGGGGACAGTGATGACCGCACCCGGATTGCTGGTAATCTCGGTATCCGGCGGTGTGGTATCTTCCGGATTGGTATCCGGCGTGGCGCACAGAGCACCAATCTGGGCGTCATCCGCTGAGGCATCGAACACGATGTCCAGCAGGTTGTCGCTGATCAGCACGGAGAATGTGCGGTTATAGGCCGTCAGCGGCCCCGCGACCACCGCCAGATCAAGATCATCAATATCCGGTGAAGCCGGGCGGTCGAGCAGATCGACATCGAATACACGCTCACCGGCTCCCGTCACACCGATGATTTCGGCAAAGTACAGCGTGACCGTATATCTGCCATTGGCAAGCGGGATGTTGTAGCTGAACGGATCGCCCCAGCGCTCGGTCTGGTAAAGCGCATCATCGCCTGTGCCCTGAATATTGTCTGGCCTGAATCCTTCCGAACCGCCATTGAAGAAGCGATCTGAAAGGAAGGTGCGGCCTCCAACCACGAGCTGTTCGCCACCTGCGTTGATACAGACTTCCTGCGGCGTGGTGTTGATTGTCCATGTGTAGGAAACGGGTGTGCTGCCAGGGGCGCGCAGTTCAAAGGTATGGCTGCCATCGCTCAGGTTGGTATAGGTCTTCGGGCTGGTGCAGGCTTCGAAACTTCCACCATCAATGGCACATTCAAACGTTGGGCTGGTGCCTGTGAAGGTGAAGGTGGCATTGGACGACACCGATGGATTGGTGGGCGTGCTGACCAGCGCAGCCTCACACGGCGACAGAAGCGGCGTTAAGGCCGTGTACCAGGCCTGTGCCATCTTCTGATACCCGCTCGGTGTCGGATGGACCTGATCGAACATATCCGCACCGAGGGTGTAGTTCAGCCCGGCACCGTTCTGGAGATCGACAATCACAATGTTGTCGTTGGTGCGCGCCTGAGCCATCGCCACCACGTTGTCGTTAAAGGCGGTGACTGTCGGGTTGGTCGGTGCCCAGTCGATAATACGCGCCAGCAGCACCGTCACCGGGCGATTGTTTGTCGTTTCCCAGCGATCTACTTCGTTGAGGATTTCCTCCACATCAGTGGGTGAGGAGTCCAGGAAGTTGGTGCCGATGTGCAGCAGGATAATGTCCGCAGGATTGTCCTGCAGCCAGCCATAAATGTTGTCCGCGATGAACGTGTCGGATTGTCCCGGATAGCTCTCATGGTTGGCATCGAAACCGGGGAAGGCTTCGCCGTTCGTCCGGCTGCCGACGAAATCAACGTTATAGCCGCCCGTCACCAGCAGTTCGTAGAGCGCTTTGCGATAGCCGACCTGTGACGCCAGGGTGCTCACGCCCGACCCGGCCCCCTGAGTGATGGAGTCGCCCAGCGGCATAATGCGAACCGACGTCGCACATACATTCGGATTCGGCGTGGTGAAGCTGGCAACGGCGGTATTGGCGCTGTTGGTGGCTTCATCAAGCGAGATCGCCCGGTAGTAGTAGGTTGTACCGGGGGTAAGACCTGTGAGCGTGCGGCTGTGCGTCGTGACGAGCGTCGTGCTGGAACTATTCAGGGTGAGCGTGTTGGGTTCAACCCCGTATTCCACCACCGATGTGGACGGTTCATTCGTATTCCACGTAATCGTTGCCGCTGTGCCGTCAGGATTCAGCACCGTGTTCAGATTGGTAATGACGGGCGGCGTGGTTTCCGCCGCGCCATAGGTAAACGCGACCTGTTCCAGCACCGGAGTCTGATCGGCATTGGTGGAGGTCAGCACCGCCTGATACTGGAGATAGCGCGAGATACCCGGCACAGCGCCGCCGTTCGTCACCGCTGCCAGATTCGACCAGGTGCCGCTGGGTGTAGCGGTGTTCCCGGTACGGACGCTGAGGGTGATGCTCGTTCCGGTGGGAAGCTGCGCCTGCCAGTTGACCGTGCTCCAATCGACCACTTCGCCCGCGTCCAGCACCCGCGATACAAACGTGCACGGTGAGGCATACGGCGTCATACGCAGCCAATCGACCGTGATGGCCGAACCGTCCGTGTCGAAATCACTGATAAACGGACGCATATCCGCCGTAATCGTGACGTTGACGGTTTCCACTACCGTCCCATTGATCGAGAACACGATACTGTTGGCAAGCCAGTCGATGCGATAGCGGTTGGCTGTGCCGAACCAGGAGCCAGGAATGGGGATATCCTGAGTGGTGCCGTTGACGTTTACCCGCGCCCTCAGTTCGTTGGCGTTGTTCCCCGTACCGATGAACGCCCAGTTCTCGCCCTGTTGTGTTTCTCCGGTCTGCCCGAAGCCCGCATACTGGAAGGACGCATTCGTGAGGGTGGCGACAAACTCCACCGAGCGACCCGGCCCGTAAAAGTCGGTGGTCGTCACGCGCTGACCATTCAGGGTAAGCAGACCGCCGCTGATGGTCGCTGTCCCGCCGGAGTTCCAGGGTTCGGGGCGCGTGATGAAGCCAGCCGGGAGGCTGTTCCCGCCGAACTCAGTATTGACCGTCGGCGTGAGGATGACCGCGCCGTTGCCGAGGTTGGCGACTGTGCAGGCATTGACCGTGCCAGCGCTGAAATCCGCAACCGTCGTGTCAATGAGGTTGGGGCTGGTCGTCGTGAACGTCCATACAGCGGCGGTAGCAAGGTTGTTGCCCGCCAGGTCTTCGACCGCTGTCGTCACCTGCGCCTCATACACCGTGCCTGCCGTGAGGTTGGCGTTGGGGTTGAGCGTCGCGGTATTGGTGGCTGCGTTATAAGTCACCGCTGCCGGGACAGTCGCGCCGCCCTGCACCTTGAGCGTGATGCTGCTGCCCGTGATCGTCGCTGCGTTCATCGCCTCGCTGAACGTGACGATCACATTGCTGTCTGCGGCCACATCGGTCGCGTTCGGTGCGGGTACGCGATTGAGGATGGTCGGCGGTGTGGTGTCCACAATATTCTGGACGAAGACCACATCCGCCCAGTAGTTCGAGTCATTGAAGCTCTGCGTGGGGAACTGACCGGGCGTTTCGTTGTAGACACCGTTGCGACCACCGCCGAAGGCAGCAGCAGCATCACCCGACAGCGCTTCCAGCGGACTGTTGATGACACCGTTGGTGGCAAAGTAAGCGCCATTAAACGCATAACCGTTGTTGCCCACGCTGTAGCTGGCGATGTAGACCGTGTTGGCCGTGATCTGCACCGGTGTGGGCAGTTCGACCTGCCGCCAGCCCGCGCTGCCGGTCGGTGTCGGATAATTGACCTCGGCCAGTTCGGTGCCATTGATCGACCACAGCCGCCCGAGATAGCCGCCCTGCGGGGGCGTCATCTGCGGGAACCAGTAGAAGCGCAGGTGTGTGATGTAGCCCGCTTCGCTGCTGCGGAATTTCACCCCAAGCTCATAGGGAACATCATCGGAGCCAAATGAGACACCGTTGGTCGGCTCATCCCAGATGCTGCATGGGCAGGGTTCTTCCGGCGGAATGGTCGTGAACGTCCAGGTAGAAGGAGCGGCCAGCGCATTGCCCGCCGCATCCGTGACCGCTGTCGTCACCTGCGCTTCATACACCGTGCCCGCCGTGAGGTCGGCGTTGGGATTGAGCGTCGCAGTATTCGTTCCTGCATTGTAGGTTACATTCGCTGCGACCGTCGCGCCGCCCTGCACCTTGAGCGTGACGCTGCTGGCCGTGATCGTGGCCGCGTCCATCGCCTCGCTGAATTCGACGGTTACATTGCTGTTGAGCGCGACATTGGTGCCGTTGGGCGCGGGAGCGCGGTTCAGGACGGTCGGCGGGGTCGTATCGCCGCCGTTCGACGTCGTAAATGCGATCTGTTCCAGCAGCGGAGTCTGATCGGCGTTCGTGGAGGTCAGCACCGCCTGATACTGGAGATAGCGCGAACTGCCCGGCACCTGACCGCCGTTCGTCACCGCCGTGAAATTCGACCAGGTGCCGTTAGGCGTGGCCGTGTTGCCCGTGCGGACGCTGATCGCCAGACTCGTCCCGTTGGGCAGCTGGCTCGTCCAGTCCGCTGTAGACCAGTTGACCACTTCAGTCGCATCCAGTACCCGCGAGGTGAACGTGCAGGGCGAGGCATAGGGCGGCGAGAAGCTCACGAAATTGACCGACAGCACCGGGCCACCATTGGTGAAATCGCTGGCAAGTGGCCGCATGTTCTGATTGATGGTGACGTTCGCCGTATGAACCAGCACACCATCAATGTAGAACTGGATGTTGGTGGCGTTCCACTGAACCCGATACAGATGCACTGTACCAATCCAACTGCCAGGGATCGGGAAATCGTTCGTCTGGCCGTTGACGTTCGTCCGGGCGAATAGCTGATTGGTGGTGTCGGCGGTGCTGAACATCGCCCAGTACTCACCATTCACCTCCGCCAGCAGTTGACCGAAGCCGACATGCTGGAACGTGGCCGCCCCAAACGTGGCGAGGAATTCAACGCTGCGTCCGGGGCCATAACTTGTATCCAGCGCGAAACGTGCGCCGTCCACCGTCAGAGTACCGTTGGATGCGGTCGAGGTTCCACCTGTCCAGGGTGTGCTTGTCCAGTTCGCGGGAAGCGTACTGAACCCCTCATTGATCCCAGCCGCAAGGCTCACCGCGCCGTTCCCGACGTTCACCACTGCGCAAGTGCCGCCCGTGCCCGCGTAAAAGTCATCGGCGGTCGTATCGGCCAGCGTGGGAGCGGGGGTGTTCGCCGTGAATGTCCATGTCACCGCCGAAGCCAGGGGATTCCCTGCTGCGTCCGTGACGGCTGTGGTCAACTGTGCCTGATAGGTCGTCCCCGGCGTGAAGTTAACGGATGGGAACAGCGTGACCGAGTTCGAGCCGGAGTCGTAACTGAGATCCATTTGAAGCGGTTCGCCGCCCAGGACGCGCAGGGTAAAGCTGCTGGCGTTGATGCTCGACGGTTCCATCGCCTCGCTGAACGTGACCCTGATGTTGCTGTCCAGGGGGACGTTGGTGGCGTTGGGCGCAGGATTACGGTTGATTACCGTCGGCGCGGTGGTGTCGCTGCCATAGGACGCGGCATAGCTGCCGGGGGTGCCATCGAAGAAGGCGTACTGCACCCCTTTGATGGTTCGCGTGGTATAGGTGACGTTGTTCCCGTTGCGCGTCAGACCGGTCAGATTGGCGCTGGCCGACTGCACTGGCACCATCGCCCGCAGCCAGTTCGCCCCCGACCCGGTGCTGATGCTGAACGTCAGCGTATTCGTGCCGTTGTTCCATTCCAGGTTGCCGAACGAGGACGCATTGCGCAGATCGAGCCACTGGAGCAGTTGACGCCCGTTGATGACCGGGACGTTGTTTTCCTGCGCTTCGGCCACGATGCCCTGCATCATCGCCAGTGCGCGGTCGGTGTGCATGTTGGCCGTGAACGCGCCGTAGTAGCCCTGCGGTCCCTGCGCGTTGGCGATCAGTGCCGCCATCTGAGCACGAATTGTCGCGGCGTTGTCGTTGAAGGTCTCATCCGCCACCTGCGTGGCCGCCTGATACACATCAATGATCGTGCCGTCCAGGTTGGCGAAGCGCATCGGAATGCCCGACCCGGTGAACATGCCCGGACGATTGTTCACCCAGCTTCCCGGCCAGTAGTAGTAATTGGTGTCCAGCCGGATGCCGTTCTCAAGCTGCACAATCGGCTGCGACGCCCAATCACTCCAGGCGATGCAGTGCGTGCGGTTGGAGACCTGCGTGGGCAAACTGCCAAAATTCGAGCGCCAGGCGTTCAGGTCATTGGTGAAGACGGTGCGCAGGGCGTTGATATTGGCCCAATTGGCGCAGCCTGTATCGGGATGCACACCCAGTTCAAAGCCCGCTGCATGGAAGGCTTCGGCCTGCTGGAGGTCAAGCGGCGTGTCGGGGTAGACGTAGGAGCTGCCGCGAATGCACTCCCATTCCGCCACATCGCAGTTGGCCGGGCTGACGCTCAGCATATAGTTGAAATGCTGCGTCGTCCCGCCCACGCCATGATCGTCGCCCGTCATCACCACAACGGCGCGGTGATCGCGCGGGAAGTACCAGAAGCGCGGCAGGGGCAGGTTGTCCAGGTTCATCTGGCCGATCATGTTCGCCAGCAAGCGCTGCTGTTCGTCGGCCTGCGGGATGGCGACCTTGTTCAGGTTGACCCAATCCGTCTGGGGATCGCCCGCCGCATTCCCGAAGAACAGGTCATTGGAGCGGTGCGGCCCCTGTTCGCCGTCGCGGTTCTGCCCTGCCCAGTTCGGGTTGCCCTGGCGGGTATACACAATCGACCGCGCCAGATCAAAGGTGAAGGCCGCCGCCTGCCCGCCGTTACTGCCGACGCTGCGGATGGTCACTGCTGGATTCGTGGTCGCGGCGGTGGCATTGGAATACAGCGTGGCGATGGCCGTCGCACCGTTGAGCGTGTAGCGGTCGGCATCCCCGTGATACTGAATCGTCTGGTTGACAATGCCCGCGCCGGGGGCAGAAGCGGTATTGACCAGCAGATAGCCTTCGGCCAGCGGCGCACCACCCACCGGGGACAGACCGAGCAGAGCGGCCAGATCACCGTCAGGCCGCATGGCGATCAGGTTGCCGCCTGCGTTCACCCAGTCGGTGAGCAGCGTCACCTGCGCGGTCGTCAAATCCATCTCACCCAGGATGATGACGTCATGCTGCGCCAGATTGGTGGCGTTGGCGGTGGAAATGTCGCGCAGTGCGAAGGCATTCAGCCCTTCCGCCCGCAGAATTTCGGTGTAGTAACGGGTAAAGGGATTGTCCGCGCTTTCCAGCACGAGGATAGGCCCACCGGGCGCGGTGCTGGGCGGTTCGGCTTCGGTGGTGAATGACCACGTGCTTGTTGCGGCCAAAGCGTTCCCCGCCACGTCCTTCAAGCCGGTCGCGCCACCCACGACGCTGACGGTATAGGTGGTGCTGTAAGCAAGGCTGCTGCTGGGGTTGAGCGTGGCCGTGAAGCTGGCCGCGTTATAGCTCACCGCCGCGGGAATCACGTTATCCGCCGGGTCTTTCAGTTGAAAGGTCGTGCCGTTGATGGTGCCCGCGTTCATGGCCTCGTTGAACGTGGCCGTGATGTTGGCTGTGCGGCTGACGTTGGAGGCGTTGTTGATCGGGCTGAGGCTCGTCACCAGCGGGGGCGTGGTGTCGGGGCCGGCTTCCGTCTCGAACACGACATCCACAAAGTAGTTGCTGGCGTTGAAGGTCGTGGTTGGGAAGCTTCCGGGCGGGCCATAGGTAAAAACGCCGTTCCCGCCATTTTCACCACTTGCCAGTACGCGCAGCGGCGGGCTGACAATCGCACTCGCCAATCCGTTTACCTGGAAAGCATAACCGCCGTTGGGCGCGTGATAGGACACAATGTAGGTGGTGTTGGCGGTGATGGCAAGCGGGTTACTCAGCGTGGCCTGCCGCCAGCCCGTCCCGCCCTGTGCCGGGAAGTTGACCGTTGCCAACGGCTGGCCGCCGCTGGTCGTCCACAACCGTCCGCTGTGCGGGCCGGGGTTATTCGGCCCCTGGTAGAAGCGGATGGCCGTGATAAACCCATTCTCGCTCGACTGGAATTTGACCCCCAGTTCAACCGCGCCCGTATCGTTGCTCAACGGCGGCACAAAGTTGGGGGCGTAGATGCTGCACGGGCATGTCACTGGAAGCTGCCCGACCGTGACGGTGATGCCTGCGCTGGGGGCTTCCAGGTTGCCGCTGTCATCGACCGCGCGGGTGCGGATGGTATAGTCGCCGGGTTGGTTGGGCGTCCAGTTATACGTCCAGTTGGCGCGTCCGGTCGTCCGCCGCCAGATCGTGCTGCCGAGATTGTTGGACGGGCTGATGCCGATTTCGACGCCCGCCACCTGACCGGGGAAATCCACGCCGCCGCTGTCAGAAGCGGTGCCGCTGATTGTGATCTGGCTGTTCTGGTTAACCGTCGCATTATTCAAGGGATTGGCGATGGTCGAGGTCGGCGCGGTGGTGTCCTGCGTCTGCTGTGCCGGGTCGAGGTTGGCTTGCAGCGAACCGGGCTGCACACCCATATCGGCGAACAGGTTGACCGTCGCCTGCTGCATGGGCACATTTTCCGCCTGGCTGCCGCCGAAGCGGTCATGAGTCGTGTCCAGCCCCCACGACCACTGAATCGTCCCCGCGCCGAACACCAGTGCGCTGTTCGCCCCTGTGCCGGAGCGATAGAGCGAGAGGGCATGGGTCGCTACGCCGGGGCCGTAGCTGGTGCCATAGTTGGTGATGCGCTGCGGCACGTTGACGACGGTGGTGGAAACGGTAAAAAGCCCTGCCGGGCGCACCAGACCTGCACCTGCCAGATAAGGCTCCGGCGCATCGTCAATCACTTCGTTCCACTCATAGCCAATCGTGTCCGCGCCGAGGGTGGCCGTTCCCCCATTCGACTGTGTAAACACCGGGGTATTCCGCCAGAAGCGCATCCGACCATCGGCGGCGGGCACCCGAAGCGTGGCTGTCCCGCTGTTGACCGTGAAAAGCTGCCCGGTGAGCGCATTTTCGGGAAGGGTGACTTCCTGCTTGGCGGCACTGACCGGGTTGGTGGGGCTGCCGGGGTCGCGCCAGGTGCCCGTCCAATCGTTCGAGGGATCGGCGGTGCCGTTGGTTTCCTTGTAGCACACAACGGTGCGGAAGGGGGTGCCATCAGCCGCGATGCTGTCTTCGTAACGGATTTTCCAGAAGACATCGTTGCCGCTGAAAAAGGCCAGGTCTACGCCAGCATCACGAGCATCCTCGACGAAATCGCGCTGTTCCCGCGACCAGAATTCGTCATGCCCGACCGAGAGGAAAATTTTGTGTTCAGCGATTTCCGTGCCGATGCGGTGGCTGTCCACGCCTGTGAAATAGCTCACGTCGTAGCCGTTGCGCTCAATCCAGCGCAGCATCGGGTACTCGGCGTTGAACAGCCAGTCTTCACCGCCCGCGTTCAGACGGGTGTTGAAGGGGCGGTTGTAGCTGACCTTATAGGCGCGGCCAGCGGGAGAACCCACGTACAGGCTGTTGCCGCCGTAGCTGTTATAAGCCTGCCAGGTCGTGTCTGCCGTCTGGAACAGGATGTCGGAGTTGCCGTCGTCGTCGCGCACGATGAAGACGATGTGGCTGGCACCGTCGTTACTCAGGCTGACGGGGCGGGCGATGTAAATGCCCGACACCGCATTGGCCGGAACCGCCCATGACGCGGAGACCGACCAGTTGCCGCAGTCGATCAGCCCAGTGGAGGATTCCGTCAGGCAGGCGGGTTGATCGGTGCTGGTCGTATCGGCATCGTCAATGGTCGCCACCTTGCGCGCCCCATCCCCGTTGTAGTAGCCCAGGCGGTAGATGTCGATGCGATAGTTGGGGTAGGTGGTGTCAATCTTGAAGGAGACGGTCTGCCCCTGGTTGACGCTGATGTCGGTGGCGTACCCCTGGATGGAGTCGTCGCCATCGCCGCTGACTTCCCAGTCGGACGGCGGATTGCCTGTGAGGCAGTTTTCCGCCACGATTTCATTGGCCGGGCTGGTGCAGGCATCGCCCTGGGCGAAGACCTGTGCAGCGGCACTTAAAAGGAGAATAAGAAGGACAAGCAATAAAGCGAAACTTTTTCGGGCCATGATGCGCCTTGTAGACTCAGTGTACGGGCGTAATACGTTGTAAGATTGTCTCTAAGACAACTTACAAGCCTGGACACATTATAGTATTTCGGCTGTGATTTCAAAATTCAGGTTCGATAGACGTTCAGGACTTTAGACCCAGATAAATTGCGGTTTAATCAATAATTCCTTTACCACTTTCATAACTCACAATAAAGCAGGCTCATCAGTGAGGATTTTGAATTGACGAAGTTCGTTTCTTAACCCCCGTTACAAACGCAGCCGCGCAAACTGTTCATCCGGCACGCGCAGTTCGGTCATGTGGTGCCGCACCATATCCTCAAGCTGGCGCAGTTCGTTGAGATGTTCGGCGGTCAGATTGTGCCCAAGATTGCGCGACTGTTGAGGGTCAGCAGCATTGTTATAAAGATGGTCTTCGCGGGGCGGTGGCGTTTCGCCTTTACGCTTCATTTTCCACACAGGCATGGTTACGCCGGGGATGAAGCGCCCGGCTTCAAGGTCGGCATAGTCGTTCATGGTGTGCCGCCTGCCTTTGCGCACGGCGAGGCTCCAGCCGTTCAGATGATCGACCTGATTCGTGTACATAGTGTCGGACGCGGCATTGCTGTGATCGCGCAGCAGCGTCCAGTCCCGGGCGGTGATGCCAAGCAGGCGGTTGTTATAGCCGTAAACCGCATATTCCCGCGCCGAGGGAGCGTCTGACGTCAGACATGAGGCGAAACTGCGGCTGTGGATGTGTTCGGCCTGGGGCGGCGCGATGCCCAGCAGGTCTAAGACCGTCGCATAAAGATCGACCGTCTGCGTGATGGGCGCGATACGCCCGCCGTTGTGAACGCCGCCGGGATGCCACACCAGCAGCGGGATATGGCAGAGCGTGTGCCACATCGGGGACATCGGCTTGCCGATGCGGTCGTGTTCGCCCAGGTAGT
Source organism: bacterium (assembly GCA_033762735.1). Classification (GTDB taxonomy): domain Bacteria; phylum Chloroflexota; class Anaerolineae; order Aggregatilineales; family Phototrophicaceae; genus JANRLJ01. The sequence goes on from JANRLJ010000235.1 coordinate 13,256, forward strand.
GCCCGTGATCGGTGGTGATGATGACGGCGGTGCGCTCCCACAGGCCATAACGCTCCAGCCGCTCGAAGACCCGCCCCAGCCACGTATCGACCATCGTCAGCTTGCCCGCGAACTGCGCCCGCACCCATTCAACCTCCGCCGCCGACATCTGCGCCGGGCCATCAGTCGTGCGGCCATAGGCCGGCCAGGGGTTGAACTGGCGGTAATCGGCATCGGTATACAGCGAGCGGTAGGGTTCGGGCACATGGAACGGCTCATGCACATCAAAACAGTCGATATGCAGGAAGAACTGCCTGTGCCTGTGGTTGCGGTCGAGCCAGTCCGCGGTGGTCTGCATGACCTTCGGCGCGAAGAAATCGGCCTCGCCCTGGAACTCCTGCACGTTGCGCAGGTATTGCAGCACGTCCTCGCCACGCCGCTCGGTCATCACCCGCGCCCAGTCGGGGATTGCGCTGAGCGGGTCGGTGCGCCAGTTGTCATACTCGTGCCCCCGGATGAAGTCGTAGCCGTCGAAGTCATAGACATAGCTGTGGCTGCCCCACTCGAACAGGTGGTAATGGTCGGTGATAAAGTGTGAGGTGATGCCGCTGCAGACGGCCTGCGCCGCAATCGTCTGATCCCAGGGTTCGAGCGGCCCCCAGAAGCGCCACCAGAATTCCTCGGTTCCCGTCCAGATTTCGCGCCGCGCGGGCATACACGGCAGTGAGCCGACGTAATGCTGATCGAAGACCGCCGCTTTTTGTGCAAACGCTGTGAGGTTCGGCGCGTGTACCCAATCGTTGCCGTAGGAGGGCAGAAAGTGGCGGTTCAGCGAGTCAAGCTGAATCAGAATAACGCTCAGGCCGTCAGACATTACATTTCCCTTATCGTTACTGAAATTATGTTCTCTATTTCGGCGTGATGACAGTAGCGCTTTGTAAGGGCGAGGCGTGCCTCGCCCCTACGAAATACAATCCTCTTTTACAATTACTAACAGAAGGTTACTCGATGTAGAGTCCCGAAAGAATCTGCATAAAAAGGTGAGGGAGGGTTTAAAACCCTCCCCTACCAAAAATTTCGAGACTTCACATGAGAAAGACTCTCTCCGCGCTCTTTGCGTCTTGGCGGTTCAGATTTTTCTCACCCGCTGACGGTCATCTTGCCCTTGTCGGCGGCGGCAGCGTTGGCACGGGCTTCTTCCCTGGCCTGCGCCATCTGCTCGACCGTCTTCACCGGCTTCCGCGCCGCGCCCTGCCAGTCCCACAGCCTGACTCGCGTCCCATTGGCTTCGGCCTCGGCGAGACGCTTTTTCGCATCGGGGATGTGCGCGGCGTACTGCGGCAGCCACTCGGCCTGCGCCACCAGCAGTTCATCCGTCATCTGCCACACTTCTTCCGGATTGCAGACAGCGCTGATGAGCGGATCATGCAGCATGGCCTGTTTGAGCAGAGTCACATCGCCACGCACCGCCGCTTCCACAGCCATCTGCTGCACGCGCACACTGGCCGAGCAAGTCGCGGCGCACGCCAGCGGCAAATCGCCCACTACGGGCATATTGATGCCATTTTTATCGACATAGCCGGGGATTTCGATCACGCAGCCGTTCGG
>JANRLJ010000236.1:0-9485 GCA_033762735.1 bacterium
GTCTTCCGCGCCGCTGGCTGGACGACGGAGGGACCGATAACTGCTCCGAATGTCGATCCGGGCGGCGGTGGCGGTGGTTGAGTTATCGCCTTTGCAGTAACAGCGTCCAAAGGGGAGTGCCTAGTGCAAGATCAGAGTCAAAAAATTGAATAGATGCTGTGCATCCCGCCCTCACCCCAAACCCCTCTCCCTCATGGAGAGGGGCTTAACAACCAGACTCCCCCCTTCGCCCTGAGGGAGAAGGGGGCCGGGGGGTTGAGGGCTTGTACGAATTCTGTTTTTGAATTATTCAACTCCTCAGCCCTGATTCTGCACTAGCGGTACTCCCTTCACTTTTTGTGAAAATCATCTCTAAATTGCAGCCGTTATTTTCTCGTCTATAATTGCTGTGCAGCAACAGCCACAAGCCACATCCGTAAGCAGAACGAGTAGAGAGGGTTATCGACGTGCGAAAGATCATGATTATGCTGGTGTGTCTTTTGATGCTGGCCGCCGTTCCGTCACTTCTGGCGCAGGAGGGCATCAGCGTCAAAGGGACTTCGATCAGCAGCAAACTCACGACCGACCATGCCATCCCCGGCATTGCCTGCTGGCAGCCCACCATTCAGAAGGGCACACTTGAACTTCTGCCGCAGTTTCCAGCGTCACTTTCAAAATCCATTGCATCACCTGTTGTACTGTCACAGCCTTTGATCGTCCAACATCCTTCTCTATGTGGGCCTGATACACTTCCAAAAGTTGACCCTGGTGGTGGCGGCGGTGGTTGAGTTGTCCTCGTTCCAGTAACAGCATCCAAAGGGGAGTGCCTGGCGGTACTCCCTTTGCTTTTTGTGAAAATCATCTCTAAATTGCAGCCGTTATTTCCTCCGTCTATAATTACTGCGCAACAACACCCACACCCATCAGCAGGACAAGTAGAGAGGGTTATCGACGTGCGAAAGATCATCATTATGCTGGTGTGCCTGTTGATGCTGGCCGCCGTTCCATCGCTTCTGGCGCAGGAGGGCATCAGCGTTAAAGGAACTTCGATCAGCAGCAAACTCACGACCGACCATGCCATCCCCAGCTTCGCCTGCCGGCAGCCCACCATTCAGAAGGGTACGCTTGAACTTCTGCCGCAGTTTCCAGCGTCTCTTTCAAAGTCCACTGCATCACCAATGGTGACCAGACAGCATTTAGCCGTTCAGCATCCGTCTTTATGCAGTCCGGGTATTGTCCCTAACGTCGATCCTGGCGGTGGTGGTGGTGGCTGAGTAGTCACCTCTGTTGTTCAGACTTTTTCTTCAACAGAGTCGAGGCAATCCAGCTTGAGGCGTTTACCCAGTTCAAGCTGACTGTTGAGGAAAAGGGCAAGGTTAATATCACCATCCAGTGCGGCTCGGACAATTTCGAGCCGCTTTTCAATTAAAGTACGTTGGTCAGGATATTCCGGTGGTGGAACAAGGCGGAAATGATAGGCTTTCTCCCATGCGGTAATTGCTTGATCAAACCAGCACAGGTACGCTGCATAGCGTCCGCTGGCAATGAGGGCTTCAACGTAGAGGTCTGCTTCGCTTGTCTGAAGACCATACATCTCCAACACTGATGCGCATTCCTGTGCTTTTTTGAAGGCGTCTTCCCACGCTTCCAGCATCTCATAAAGCATGCTTTGAGAACGAAGGGTTCTTGTTAACCCTTTTTTATCACTTATCTGCCGATTTATCGTCTCACATTCACCAGCAAGCTGTACGGCAAAATTAATATCCCCTTTCAAACGACTAAGTATAATATGATAATTTAGAATCGGGGCGAGTTCTGCAAACTCACCAATACGTTCAGAAAGCATCCGGGCATAAATATAATTTGTTTCCATTTGTTTACTTACTTCTGGGAAATGCGAAAATAACTGTAGCAGAAGAGAATGTGCCCGACCTAAACACCGTAGTAACGCAAGATTTCTATCATAAGATTCAACAATCGCTTCAAGTTGCTTTGTCAACCCATGTACTAGATCCAAATGTTCTCTTACTAAACTAAGTTCGTTTTGGCGCTGCTCATGAAAGAGCTGAACACTGATCCAGGATTTTGTCTCAAGATAAGTTATGTATAAACTCGTAGACGCTTCTTCCGACAAACTTTCCATAATAGTATCGAGTTTAGCCAGTTCGTCGCGCATACTGACAGACTTGTCCTGCGTTTCGAGCGCCCACCGCACCTTTGCCCGCTGAACGTAGAACTGCGCGGTCAGGTCGGCCTCGGTCAGCAGGGATTCCGCATCGGCAATCCAGGCGGCGGCCTGCGCATATTCGTCCGCGCCACCCTGCTCCAGCAGCGTTTCGCTTGCCAGCGCGAGGAAATAGGCCTGCCGGGGAAGATCATCCAGCGCGGCGGCGGCCTGCGAGGCTTTAAAGTAGAGTTCGCGGGCGCGTTCATAGAAGCCCTGGCTCGTCCACAGGCGGTGACTGCGCTCCACACAGCTCATGAAGTCGAGGTACAGCCCGCCTTCAAACGCCTGGTCGAGACAGTAGTCCAGCGCGAGGCGTTCCAGCAGCAGCAGCGGCACCGGGGTATCGGGCTGGGGCAGCGCCAGATAATAATTGAGCATCCGGCGACGGGCGTCCTCATAGCGGTCGCCATTGCGGTCGCTGTCTTCCAGATATTCCAGCGCGAACCGCGCCACAATGGTATGCAGGCGGCAGCGCCCATCCTCGGCCTGCACCAGCGAGAGCGTCACCAGCTTGGTGAGGTTCGTCTCGGCGGTGTCCGCGTCACATTCCCACACAGCGGCGGCGGCCTGCGCATCGAAGGGGCGCGTCCCGAACACGGCCAGATCATCGAACAGGTCGCGCAGGCGTTTGCTGAGCAGGTCGCGTGAAACGTCGAGCGTGATGTCCACCTTCGGCAGCACATCCCCAAGCTGGCTGCGCTTTTCGTCAAAGCGCCGCAGGTACTCCGCCAGCCGGGTGCCTTCTTTCTCCTTCATCAACGCCTGCCGGATATATGTGGCGGCCATCTCCAGCGCCAGCGGCAGCCCCTCCAGCGTTTCCACCAGCGCCCGGCTTTCTTCCGGCAGAAGCGTGGCGGGCGCATAACGGCCTACAATGTTCACACCGACTGTTTCATTCACCATCCCGATCTGCGCCAGCACCACCTCCGCCCCGCTCTGCTGCAAGTGATCGAAGATCGCCCGGTTGCGGGTGGTGATGATGACCGTGTTGCCACCGCCCGCGGGCAGCAGCCGCCGGATTTTCGCCACGACTTTTTCGGTGTCCTTCGGCAGCAGGTAGACTTTCGGCGCGGGCTGATCGTCGTCGTCTGTAGGGGCGGATACCTGACGGCGCTCATAAATGCCATCATCCTCGATCACGATCAGGCGGGTGCAGGCGGTGGTTAAATCCTTGAGGCGTTCATCCAGCGACACCGACGGATTATTCCCCTGCGTCAGCCGACCGATCCAGTCGCGCAGAATGCTGGTTTCATCGCTGCTGCCGTCCAGATTGCCCCACAGCACCCCGTTATGGAACAGGCGGTCGCCGTCCTGCATGGCAAGCTGCTGCACCAGCGTGGATTTGCCCACCCCGCCCATGCCGACCACCACCAGAATGCGCGGCTGGTGGGTGTTCTGGCGCGGCTGTTCCACCGCCTGCCGCAGTTGTTCCAACTCTGGCCGCCCGACGTATCTGTAAGACGGGTCACGTCGCAGCACGTCCGGCTTCTTCGGCGTGGGACAGTGCAGATCGGAGCGCACAATCTCCTGCCACAGTTCCGACACCAGATAAGGATGCTGGTCATGCTGGCTGATCTTCTGTACGACCGCCTGTAACTGCGTCTGTTCCTCCGGGAAGGCGATGCGCTCCATCTGCCGCGCGGCCTGTTCAGCTTCCTCATAACGCCCCAGGATGCCCAGCAGCCGCAGCCGCAGAATACGGTGTTCCTTCTGGCGGCGCGGGCTGGGGTTCTTCATGTGGTCGATCACATACAGCAGTTTTTCTGCGTCGCGCTGTGCGGCGTAATCCTTCTCCAGCCGATCACACACCTCCGCATAGCGCCGGGTGAGCGTGTGGCCGAGCGAGTCGATCCATTCATGGAATTTATCGGTGGTATAGGGCGACTTCCTGATTTTCAGTTCGCCGCTGTAGAGGTCAAACGCTTCCTGCAGGGCAGCGGTTTTCTGTGCGGGGATGTTTTCCGTCCGCTGCATAAAGGCCTGCACATCGCACCATAACCCTTCCGGCGGCAGGAAGATCAGCGGGTCGCGATACTTCGCGGTGACGAGTTTTTTCAGCACCCCCAGCGTTTCCCGGATGTCGTACCAGTTCTTCGACGATGGCACGACGATGTGTTCTTCGAGGGCGTCCCAATCAACCTGTCTGTTGAGCATGACGAACAGCAGCAGCGCCAGCGGCTTGGGGCGCAGGATGATGGTTTCGCCGCTGTAGTTGATGGAAACCGTCCCGAAAAGCTGAATGTGCAGCATAGTTTTGCCATCCTCGTCAAGAGGTGAAAGGCCGGGAAAAGCTCGGAAGTTTCCTCGGAAAGGTCTACCTGCTCTGTCGCTACGCTGGAGCGAAAGCATGACGCGAAGGCTGTGCACGGACAGCCCTTCACGAACGGCTTGAGCATCGAGGCTGCCGGTGAGCATAGCGCATCGTATTACGCGGCGCAAAACCTTTTCATAAGCAGCCTCCCTTTTAATCACACGTCGAGCGTTAAGGTGAGGCACCATGAGCATTCAGTACGAGGGTTACGAAACAATCGAGCTTTTTATCAGCGCTCTCAAATGCGGCGATCTGGAAGCCTGGACGACACTGTATGAGAAGCATCAGCGCGAAATCAGCGCCGCCATCAGCGCTCGCCTGGGCTACTATCACCCGTCGGTCTGTGACGACATCGCGCAGGAAGTGTGGAAGAAAGCCTTCCAGCGCATCGGCCACTTCACGCTGCTGTCGCCGGAAAAGGGGATTCTGCCCTGGCTGTACGGGATTGTGCGCGTCTGCTGCCTGCGCCACTTCCAGGAAAGCGGTCAGGTCGGCGAGGTCACGCTGGACGACCTGGAAGAAGACTTTGCCGCCATGCGCCTGCTGACCGAAAGCCAGGGCGACCTGATGGATCAGTTCTATCTTGACCAGTACATGCAGCGGTTGGCGCGTTTTCTGCCGCTGCTCACCCCGGTGCAGCGCGATGTGCTGCTGCTGCGCGGGCTGCATGAGCTTCCTTATAAGGAAGTGGCGCTGCTGTGCGACATCACCCCGGCCAACGCCGCCAAGATTTTCGAGCGCGTCCGCAAGATCATTCAGGATCGCCTGACGTTCTCGGCGGTGTAGCGATCTCCTCATGTGAACTTGTTCCACCCCCCCTGCGTCGCAGCGAGGGGGAGCAGGACAGGTTAGAAGGCTTCTATGTCCCCTCTCTATTACAAGTGCCAGCAGTACGGCGGATGAGCGCGGCTACAGGTTAGAAGGCTTCTACGTCCCCTCTCCATGCAATTGGGAGGGGATTTAGGGGTGGGGATTTGTAGTAGAGTTATTTAACCTACAACGTGCCATAAAAGACGCATTTGTCAACGAATAACGTATTTTGCGATAAATCTATAGCTGACAATTTCTGTAACAGCACGGCAGGAGTGCGACTATGATTTACGTAAAGGTCATCGACATGGACGATTACAATGACACCCCCCGGCGCAGATTAAACGGATTGCGGCGCATCTGGAGGGCGCTGCGCAAGGAAGGCGGCTACAGCGGCGATACCAATATCTCCCGCGAGAATCGGCTGTTGTTTGGGGCATTTGTCCGCGCCCTGATGAGCCAGCATGGCTTTACCGTGAAGACCCTCGCGGATGAGATCGATACGACGGAGGCCTATCTCACCGCCCTGCTCGAAGGCCAGCTTCCGCTTTATCAGTTCAGCGACGACATGCTCCACCGCCTTGCAGCCGCCCTCCAGACCAGTCCCCGCACCTTAGGCTTATTCCTGAAACGAATATACCCGGACGAAAACGAGCAGGAATAAGCAGCGCTGCCAGCCCGTTTCGCCCGATACTGAGCTGCTCCCATCAGCATTGAACAGGTAAAGATCGCGCTATTGGCCGTGTCTTTCAGGCCGTTGTCTTAGCGCGTGCAAACCTGTTCTCCCTGAGTCCTCACATCCTCACCCCGCCTGGCTTCGCTCGACTCCCCCTTCTCCAATCTTTTGGAGAGGGAGTTGGGGGGTGAGGAACTTAAGGGAATTCGCTTATCCAAAGCGGTCGTAACATCCCCACCGCCAGAATTTTCACATTCACGAAATCCGATTTTGGTACATAAAATATAGGTTTTGTGTACCAGAGTAAAGATACAATGGGCAGGACGCTTCCGAAAGAAAGTAATTGATCGGATGGGAGGACATGCGGCCTGACGGCCTTAGTACTTCCCCTACGAACGACAAACGGCGGCTTCTGTAGGGACGGGCTAAGGTCGCGGCGAACCTTTTTCGCTTCTGTTGTGTTCATTGCGACCGCATGTCCGCCCGTCAAATTCATCTTGTCAAAGCACTGGGATCATCGATGCAGCGATGACACCCCATGCATCGCCCGCTTGCTTCAACATCACGTTTCAACGGCTTCTTATAAAAACTTCTAAAAATTTCCACCCGCTGATGATTTCAGTTGTGCATTAGGCTTTTTTTAGGCGCTCGCTGCTTAAGATGTAAACATTAAACATCATCACGCATCGAAGTCGTGTCTTGTTCAGAGAAGCACTTAAGGAGCACAAAAGTCATGAAACGCCTAAACTCGACTTTATCCATTCTCATCCACAAGAGGTCATAAAGGCTCACATTGCCCGCCAGACGTTAAAACGTCCGGCTCCAAACGACCAAGCGCACTAAAGGCGCTGATTATTGATCTTTCATGAGCCTTACAGCCCTTCAGTGGGCTTGGCTTTTCGGTAGCCATATGGCTTTAGCCTATGGCGAGAAACACAAACTGTAATTGGATAAAGTCTAGCCAAAGGGAACCGAATGTTGAAACGCCTTGTGTTTGCCCTCTTGCTGCTCCTCACCGCGCATCCTGTGTTCGCGCAGTCCGGTGATGAAAAACGCAGCTTCGCAGGCTATTTCATCTCAGCGGACGAAAACCGTGTCCTGCAAGTGTGGCGGCTGGCCGACGATGCTACCACCGCGACCCCGCTCACAAATGTCACCGAAAGCGTGGTCGATTACGCCATCAGCCCGGACGAAAGCCAGCTTGCCTATACCAGCGATCAAAAGCTCTGGCTGCAAACGCCGGATGAAACGCTCGAAATCGCCGCGCTTTCCAGAGAAGGGCGACCCGGCAGGCCTGTTTTCAGCGAGGATGGCACGCAGCTTGCTTATGCCAATGGTGGGCTGTGGCTGTATGACATCGCCAGCGGTGAGTCGCGGCTGCTTTACGAGGACAATCCTTACACGCGGGGAATGACCGATGTCGACCCGGTGCGCTACTACACGCCGCTACAGTTCGTCGATGACAGCCTGATCGTGCGCATCAGCCTGTGGGAAGGCTTTGGGCCGGGCGTTTATGATTTCGAACGGGGCGCGGTGGAGGAACCTGACCGTTTCCGTCCCAGTGATCTGCTGATGCTGTCGGATAGGCGTGTGCTTGTCTATGGCAATAATGAGGTCTGGGGCGATCAAAATCTGGCAATTGCGGACTCGCTGGATGACATCAACCGGAGCGAGGTTCTGGTTGATCTGGTAGCGCTGAGTCCAGACGCGCCGTTATTTGTCGAGGAAGCAATCGAAATCGCGCCCGGCATGGTGCGGGTGATGGGTTCAACCTATAACCTTGAAGGCTCTACCGAACTGCCCCTGTTCTACTTCGATCTCGACACAGAGACAGGCGAACTGAGCGCGGATGGCATTGTGGGTTATCGCTATGCAACCTCTGAGGAAAATATGCTGGTGTGGCAGGGGCCGCCCTCACCCGACGCACAATTCATCGTGCAGTATCTCAACATTCAGGTTGCAACCGACCTGAACCCCAACGGCATCATCTTCGGTCAACTGATTTTCTACAACCTGCTCACTGGCGAGACCCTCACACCTGACCTCCCCAATAGCGTCGCTTTGTTCCGGTGGGCAGAATAGCGGACGCCCTGGTTTAAGTAACCTCAAGTAAATAGCTTATGATAGTCCTCGCTCCCCGACCCCCTCTCCATTGTTTGTAGAGGTGGAGTCGCGTCAGCGACGGGGTAAGGATTGGCAAGAAAATTCCCTGAGGTTACTCTGAATGTATTTTATGAACTAAACGGAATACCCATCGTGACCACAGAAATTGCTCTAACCACCCCAAACATCCCTCTGAATGGGCGTGATCGCGCGGCGTTTGACACGGTCGTCGGTGCCACGCTGGCGACAGTGGCGGCCAGCAGCGCCCGCATCTACCAGCATACATTTGATCTGTGGGCGGCGTGGTGCTGTGTGAATCAGGCTGATCCGCTCGACCTGCGCCCGGCCAGTGTGCGCGATTTCCTCGCCAGCCGCCAGACTACCAAAGCCACCCGTCAGCGGCAGCTATCCGCCCTGCGCAAGCTGGCGCGAGTCCTGGCGCTCGATTACACCCACCCCGAATACAAGGCCATCCACGACGCGCTGCTGCTGCTCAAAGCGCCGACCGACAACCTCAGCATCAGGGAACGGACGCGGCGGGCACTCGCGCCATCGGCGGTGTGGAAGGTGCTGAATCACTGGCAGGGCGAAAGTCTGGTGGCGATCCGCAACCGGGCGCTGTTCGCGGTGCTGTTCTATACGGGCATCCGCCGCGCCGAACTGATCGCCCTGCGCTGGTCAGAGATCGATATCGAAGCCGGGGTGATCCAGGTGCGGCATGGCAAGGGCGATAAGGCGCGGGAGGTCGCGGTTGTGGGCGATGAGGCGGTGAACGCGCTGGAACAATGGCAGGCTGCACAGACCGCCGCCGCTGGCGCTGGCCGCGTCTATGTCTTCTGTGCGCTGGCAAAGGGTGGCAAGCTGGCCGCCGATCAACCGATGACGGCGCGGGCGATCAACAAGCTGACGGATGAAACCGCCGCCGCGACCGGGGTAGACTTCAAGCCGCACGATGCCCGGCGCACGCTGGCGACCGATCTGCTGGCGCGGGGCTATTCGACCGCCGACGTGCAGGCGCAGCTCGGCCATGCCAACGCCAGCACGACCATTCAGGGCTATGGCATCGCGGCGGATGCGCGCAAACGCCGGGCACGCTTCGAGACGAGCTACTGAGCATTTGACCGCTGATACCAGCCGCGCTTATGCTTAGTGCAAGATCAGGGTTGAGGAGTTGAATAACACAAGAACAGAATGCCTTCAAGCCCTCAACCCCCCTGCCCCCTACTCCCGCCGCTTCGCTGACCTTACCCCAGTTTGGCGGACAGAAGAAATGTCCAATAAACTGAGAGTAAGGAGTGAAAGATGGGATACAAAAAATACAGCGATGAATTCAAACGGGATGTGCTGGGGATGGTGGCGCAAGGGGGTCGCAGCGTGGC
>JANRLJ010000237.1:0-73877 GCA_033762735.1 bacterium
CCTCTCCCAAAGGAGAGGGACTTAACACGCTTCCCTGGTCTTCTCCCCCTCTCCTAGCGTCAGCGGTTGGGAGAGGGGGACGGGGGGTGAGGGCGGAAAAGCGCCAACTCAATACCGGACAAGCCTTAAATCCCTCTCCCTGAGGGAGAGGGACTTAACTGCTAATGTGTCCCTTCTCCCCCTCTCCTAGCGAAGCGGTCGGGAGAGGGGGTTGGGGGGTGAGGGCAACTGCGTAAGTCCTATGTTTAAAATTATGGCCGAATTCCATATTTTCGGGTAGGGGGAAAACAACCAGGGGATTGCGAATCCCCTAGCGTATGGGGGGACTGCCGATCCAGTAAACCTCACGCTTGAGGCGGAACTGCGTAGGGTATTCGCCGCTGTATCCAGACGCGACATCCACTTCCCAGCGCATCTGGAAGATGGAGAACGAGACATCAGCAAGGCATGAACCGACATTCTGAGTATTGCTGTTGGGATTGACGAACGCGCCAGTCGAGCACATGCCTGGCGTAATCGAACATGCGCCGCCCTGCGCAATGTAATAGTCAATCACGGCACATCCATCCTGGGTCGTCCCGTACAGCCAGTCATCCACCCCATAGCTCAGGTTATCGTGCCGCAGTTCAGCCGCACCGCTCGGCAGCGGAGGATCGGGCGGGAAAACCAGCCCGTAAATCACCCCGAAAAGCTGTACAGCCAGGATGCCCGCACCGAACAGCAGCACCGCCAGTACGCCCAGAATCACTGGAGAAAAACCGCGCCGACCCACGTCAGAGGTGGCCGGCGCGTCCGGTAAAGGCTGTTCCTGTTCAGTCCCAGAACTGTTCATAGAGGATCATCGTGTTCCCGGTCGTGTCCTGCTGGAGCGCATCATTGCGAACCCCCGGCTGAATATTGATGATGGTGGCACGATTCGCCCCGCCCCAGCCCGACTCATTAAAGTTACACAGGAAGTAATAGGGCACCGTGCCAGCGCCTTCCGCGTAATCGTCGAACTGCCCTTGCAGCGGATAGCGGTTGCAGCGCTCACGATTGTTCGTATTAACGCTGTCGCCGTTGTGGTCGGCCAGCAGTTCGTCATAGTAGGCCATGACTTCCTCAGCCGAAACACCGGGCACCATATAGGTAATCGTCTGGCTGTCGCCAATCTGCTGCTGCCCTACCTGCTGCGCGTTAGGATAGACACGGATGTTCAGCGGAGATTGGAACGTCCGCAGTTCAAGCTGAAACAGCAGATAGCCCCCGACGATAATTGCCAGCCCCAGAATCCCAAAAACCGCCCCCACTCGCAGCACGGAGATATTGCCGTCGCGCCCCACCAGGAAAGACATAAATCCAGGTCTCCTTTACATCAGCGTTTTGAGGATATCTACATCTTCCGCTAAAGCCCGGCCATAAAGCGATTGCTGAAAGCGCAGCGCGTTCGCTTCCCAGTACGGCAAGCCCTCCCGAACGAGCGCGGCTGTTGGCGCTGACACAGCACCCAACTGATGCAGCAGAAAGGTCGCCATCAGTCGGCGGGGCGGGTCTTCCCGCAGCAGCGGCAGCACCGTCTGGAGCGCGTCCAACGCGGCCTGCGCCTCCCCACTGCGGTAGTAGGCCTCGCCCAGATCAAACCGCACAACGGGCGGCGCACCCAGTTCCAGCGCTCTGGCAATCATCTCGATGGCACGGGCATATTCGCCATCTGATAGGAGTGTACGACCAAATCCATAGATTGGGAAATAAAGGTCTGGATGCTTGTCAACAGCTTCGTACAAAACCGCCGCGCTTTCGCTGAGCTGTCCCAACTGGCGATAGGTATTCCCTAACAACGTCAGCGCATTGGCGTCCGCCTCGTTTTGTGATCGCAGGTCTTCCAGAATGGCGCGTGCCGCTTCAAAATCACCTTTGAGGTAAAGCCGCTGGGCACGGGTAAAGGGCGTGACCATGCTGCGGTTCGCCCACATAAAGATGCCCTGCGCAGTGATAATCAGCGCCATCACCCCACCGATGGCAAGACCGCGCCCTTCGAGCGGCGTGTTGGCCGTCAGGATAATGGCCGGAATCAACAGCACTACCGCCAGCACAAATGCGAGCTGTGCCGGGCGCTCCCAGTGACGAAACCCTTCCAGAAAAGCCTTCAGCACATAGCCCATCAGGATTTCGCCGTTGTCTGCTGCGACAGCGCTGTGACCGAGAGCCGACCTTCAATCAGCGCCTCTGCCGTTTCAATATCGGCGGCAATCACCTGCCGCAGCGTCTCGGCCTGTTCGCTTTCCAGCAGGGTCTTCCATTCCTGCAGGCCCGCCCGCTGCTTGATGAGTGCCTCCACCTCGCGCTCTGCCGCCTCGACGTTTCCCATGCGGCTGTAAGCGCGTACCAGATAAAGCTGGATGAGCAGGCGATGACGCGCGTCCGGTACTTTGAGCGTGAGCGCCTGATGCAGGTGTCCGACCGCTGCCTGGGACTCCTTCAGGCGGTCTTCGATCATGCCGAGGTTGTAGGCCGCCACCCATTCGTCCGGCGCAAGTTCCAGGGCTTTCTGTGCTGCTCTGCGGGCGGCATCATAGCGCCCGGCCTGCAAATGAACTTCGGCCAGACCGTTGTGCCCGACAGCGTCCCCAGGCGCGAGTTCGATCATCTTTTCGTAATCGCGGCGGGCACGGTCGAGCTTGCCCCACAGGCGAAGAATCTCCGCCCGAAAGCGATAGTGGTTGGGGTTGCGGGGTTCGTCCTTAATCAACCCATCCATTACCTGCGCAGCATCGCTGTATTCGTTTTTGCGCAGGTGCTTAATCGCCTGCTGATACTGCATCGAGCCACGCGGTCGCAGCAGAAACAACCCGGCCACAATCCAGCCAAAAGCCAGTCCCATCAGCAGAAGAAGATACTGCGGCAGGAACAACACACCGATGACCACCGCGCCCGCCGCTGGCGCTAACAACCCTAGCCAGCGCCCACGTTCGTAGCGGTCGAGCTTCGTCCCGATAATGAGCGCTGCCCCGGCGATAAAGATCAGTACAAGCGCATTCTGTGCACCGACGACCCATTCGCCTTCGACGGCATTCAGGATCAGGCTGAACGCTCCGGTAAAGCCGAACAGCAGGAACAACGCCTGGGCGCGGGCGGGGCCGAGAAAGTCACGAAATCGTTTTATCATGGCTGTTTGGGTTCTGGTCTGCGGGCATAGCGTCTGAGGACAGCGCTCACGCCACTACTGGATTGATACTGAAGGGCGATCATGTGCTGATCGAGCCACAGCAGCATGTGGCGATCTGCATGATGAAGCGTCATCTTTTCGATCCGGGCTGAGGGATATGAATCCAGCGTCGCGGGTTCTGATGTGAGGGTCAACGCGGCCTTCTTTACCGCGACCTCCTCTGGAGTGATGATGATTTCGTGCACGTTTCGATGCGCTTCATCTGCCGTCATGATGCCGTCAACCAGCAGTCCGGTCAGCAGGATGGAGTCGGTCTGTGTGTAGACGGGATGCTCGGCGTTCACGGGTAGCACATAGGCCAGGTTATAGTCGCTTTTGGCATCACGCCCAACCAGGACAATTCGCGCTTCACCGCTCTGCAAGACGCAGCTTTGTTTGCGTGTGTGCTGGTTAAGCCGGTCAGCAAAGACCTTCTGGTTCAACCGCAGCAGACGAAGCCCCTGTGCTGTCGGCAGAAACAACGCCTCCGTCAGCGTGAGTGAACCCCCTGCCTCAACCCAATCATGATCGACGCGCACCAGAAGCGCCTGATCTTCCAGTTCATGAATCGACCATTCCTCACGCGCAGGCGACGGAACGCCATCCAGCGTGATTTCGTAGACACCGCTGGCGACGAACCTCTCACGAATGCCGACCGGGTTCAGGGTGCGCATCAGGCTTACTCTCCGATTTGCAGATAAATGCGCTTGTTGATGCCGCCCTTGCTTTTGTAATCGGTGATTTTAAGCGTCCCGACTTCGCGCGTGTTAGCGACATGAGTCCCGCCGTCCGCCTGTAAATCAAGGCCGACAATTTCCACCGTGCGCACTTCGCTGATGCCTTCGGGAAGCAGATTGATTTTGGTGCGAATCAGGTCGGGGATCTGGAAGGCCTGTTCACGCGGCAGGATTTGCACCCGCACATCCCGCGCTGCCGCCACTTCCGCATTGATCTTCGCTTCGATTTCGGCCACGAGTTCCTTCTGCATCCGCTCAAACTCGAAGTCCATGCGCCCTTCCAGCGGTTCCATGTTGCCGCCCGTGACGCTTGCGCCATAATCGCGCCAGACCACGCCGCACAGGATGTGCATGGCGGTGTGCGTCCGCATCAGCTTGTAGCGCCGTTCCCAATCGACTACCCCATGCACGGCGGAACCGACCGCAGGCAGTTCACCGTCGAGAAGGCCTTCAAGAAGATGCGCGTTGCCTTTTGCCACCCTGGTCACTTTCAGAACACGCCCATCCACGTGCAGTTCACCGACATCGTTGGGCTGTCCACCGCCGCCGGGATAAAACGCCGTTCGGTTGAGATAAACGGCATTCTGTTCCGCCTCTACCCCGGTTACGAGCGCATCAAATTCCTTCGCGTAACTGTCAGTCTGGTAAATCAGTTCCATCCAATAAAAACCTTTTTCTCGGTGAACGCCAAAAATCTAAAGTTCTATGCGCACCCGCCGCATGATTTCTCGCCCGCCGACGGATTCCCAGAAGGCACGTCCGGACTCGTTGCGCGAGGCGACGTAGAGTTCCATATGCTGCACACCACGCGCTTTGAACCATTCGCTGAGCGCCATGACCAGCTTCCGCCCGACGCCCTTCCCGCGATAGGCTTCTTCCACAAAAATATCGGCGAGGAAGCCGCCCATCTCCGGCTCGAACATCTCCGGGACGAGATCGACAATCACGCCGAGGACAAAGCCAATCGTCTCCCCGTCAGCCTGCGCGACAAACACTTTGGTGTGTGTGTCTTCCAGCCTGTCCAGAATGCGCCGGGCATAAAGCAGATCGCCATCATCAGCGGCCTGCGGAAGTTTATCATCCAGCACACGGTGATACGCTACCAGCTTCGTCCACAACCGCCCAATCGCATCCGCGTGGATGGCCTTCGCGCCTATAATTTCAACACCATCATGATCCACAGATGCCGTGGGGTTTTCGTCCAAGCGTTTTCCGTCCATTCCTGTGCGTTCTCCTGCGCACCCAGCGAACGCCAGAAGGCCTGTTCAACGGCCATCCTGCGCGGGACGCTTACCGTCAGGTTTTCCGCACCCTGTTCTTTCATCCAGGCGCTGATGTGCCGGACAAGCTCACGCCCCAGGCCGCCATGATAGCGGTGGGCGTCGAGTGCCATCTCTTCAACAATACCCGCCTGCTCCTGCTTCGTGCCGCGAATGTAGCCGATACAGGCTGACCCTTCATAAGCCACGTAAAGACGGGCAGAAGGGCTGGTCAGCGCGTTTTGCGCCTCACTCAGCCAGGCCTCGCGCTCGTTCGCGCTTAATACAAAACGCGGGTCGATCTGCGACAGAATTACCCGCCGTTCCTGCCAGAGATCGGCCATCAAAGGAAGATCGTCGGCTGTCGCCGGGCGAATATTCACGCGCAATCCTTAACAATTGACCTTGCGTTCACAGGATAGCATTGCCCCAAACACAAATCAAGCAAAAGCTGTAGAATAGCAGCATGAGCACAACCGCCCTTAAGATTCCCACTGAACAACTGCCGCTGTGGATGCGCCAGGCACGCCG
The DNA here is from genome assembly GCA_033762735.1 of bacterium. Lineage (GTDB taxonomy): Bacteria > Chloroflexota > Anaerolineae > Aggregatilineales > Phototrophicaceae > JANRLJ01. The sequence continues at coordinate 5,712 of JANRLJ010000237.1, forward strand.
GGGTGTCGATTGGGGCGTGATTCTGGTGATGATGCTGGGGCTGTTCGCGGCCCTACCCTTTCTCATTCAGGATGGTCTGCCACGCACCAACGCCAGCGAAAATTATGCCTTTCTGGTTCATGATTATGCAGAAGCCCTGCGAGAAGGCCGCCTGTACCCACGCTGGTCTGCGCACGTTCTCCAGGGCTTTGGTGCGCCGATTCCGCATTTCTTCCCGCCCGGCGCACCCTACAGTGCAGCGCTGCTGGAAGTACTGTTCACCAATAACACGATTAACGCGGTACGTCTGCTGTTCGCGCTCAGCCTGATGCTGGCTGGGGCGACAATGTATGTGCTGGTGACGAGGCTGGTCAATGGCAGAGCGGGCGTTCTGGCAAGTGTGCTGTACGTCTACAGTCCATATATCGGGCACGTCTCACCCTATATTCTGGGCGATCTGCCTGGTGTGGTGGCCTTTGCCCTGCTGCCCGCGCTGCTGTGGAGCGTTCATCGGCTGCGCGTGCTGCATTCGCGTTATGATTTCGGCCTCGTCGCTTTCATCGGCGGGGGTCTTCTGCTGACTGATCCGCGTATCTATAGCGCGGGTGCAGCACTCAGCCTGCTGCTGCTCATCGCGCTGCGCACTGCACCCCAACCCCGAAGAACTGCAAGAGTGATTCTGGCGCTCGGCATTAGCACGGCGCTGACCGCCTTTTACTGGCTGCCCGCACTGGTCGAACGCGACATGGTCTACTGGCACCCAGCCGCCGTTCAGCCGCAAATCCCGCTGGTCAGCCTGCCCGATTTAGTGCTGCCACTGCGCCGGATTGATCTGGTTGAACTGCTGCCCAGCCCGCAGTGGACAATCGGCCTGCCGCTCGCACTCAGCATTCCTGTCAGCGTAGTGGCGCTGTTTCTGGCAAAGCGTCTCGCCAGCCCGCAGATGCTTTTTCTGTTGGCGGGGATCACGCTGGGTGTGGTGAGCGTCGTGTTTCTGCCGGAACAGACGTGGCTGGTAGGCGTGATTACCTTCTGCCTGTGCATCGGCGGCAGCGGGTGTCTCAGCCTGGCGGTGCTGGATCGGGCGGCATCACAGCGGCTTTACCTGCCGGTCTTTCTGCTGGTGACACTGGCGCTGGCACTCCCGGTCTGGTCAGCCCCTGTCTGGTCACCGGACTTCGGCGATCTCAATCCGCTGGCACAGATCAGCTACGAGCAAAACGACTTCGGCATCGCGCCACTGCCGCCTGCGTTTTCTCTGCCCTCGCCTTTTTCGGCTGTCGTGGAAGCCGACCGTTTCGTCATCACGGGCTATCAGGATAACTCGCTCAACCGCGTTCTGCCCGATCAAAGTCAGGCCGGGCGGCGTATCAGCATCCTTGCCAGCCGCACCCACAGTGACCGACTGCAAATCCGCACCACCTCAGCGACCAGCCTGCTGATCGCCCGCGCCTATGTGCCCGGCTGGCAGGCGGCGCTGGACGGCGATCCCCTTCCCGTCGAGCGGGATTCACTGACCGGACTGCTGCGCGTACAAATTCCTGCTGGGGCGAACGGTCAGGTCGTGATCGCTTTCGGCACCACTCCAATCCGACAGGCGGCATGGCTGCTCAGCATCGGGACGCTGCTGCTGATATGCCTGCATGGGCTGCGAAGGTCAACAGCAGCCTTCCAGTATGAAGACCTCTCGATTCTGAATGTCGAGGAAGCGCGGCTGATCTTCCTGGTTATCGCAGGGTTCAGCGGGATTCTGGTGCTGTTTACCCTGCCCATTTCCCCCTATTCGCTTCAGGCGCGTCCGGGCTATCAACTGGACAACACAATTGGAATGCAGAACCGCACCGAAAGCGGACTTGAACTGATCTCCTATCAGCTTTCCACCTTACACCCCAACGTAGGGGATACGGTCGAACTGACGCTGGCATGGCGCACGTCGCGTCCCCTACGCGACAGCTATCAGGTCGTCGTGCAGGTGCAGGATGTCGAACAGGGTGCGCGCTGGTATGAAACAGCGCCGACCATTCCCGCAGGCTATTCCACACGCCGCTGGCAGACCAATCGCTATGTGCGCAGCATCCATTCGCTGCGGCTTTCGACACTGATATCAGGGAATTATGAGGTCGTGATTGAGGTCTACAACTGCCGTCCCGAATGCACCCCCGAAAATCGGCTGTCGTTCTTTTCCAGCGATGGACAGTTCATCGGCCAGGCGCTCACCCTGCCGACAGTCCTCTCTGTGAGCAACTGAACGTGATTTGACTCTCAAAGGGCTTCCGCTACAATTCGGATGTACTTATGATGTATGAATTACCCATTGAAGGAACATTTGTCATGTCTCAACAAAATACCAGCAACCAGATCGGGCAGGCCTGGGGACTGAGCCGTCAGGGAAAGCATCGTGAAGCTGCCACCGAATTTGAACGTATTGCCAGCACCGCGCCGGACAGCGTGGACGCCCATTATGGACTCGGCCTGGCGCAGCGTGAACTGGGCAACAAGACCGCCGCAATTGAAGCCTTCCGCGAAGCACTGCGCCTCGCCCAGAATGAGTTAGCACGGCTGCGCGGTGGTGGGACGGTCAACCCTGAGGATGCCCAGGCGCCCTCCAATGATCTTTCCTCGACCGAGGATGACCGCTACCTGATGCTCGTGCGCATGATCGGACAGCGTTTGGCCGAACTGGGCGAAGGCAGCACCGCCCGTTAAATGCTGCGTCGCGATTTACTGGAACGCACCTTCGCAGGTGAAGTGACACCCCGGGTTCCGGTCACGTTCACCCGGCACTGGCCCGGGGATGACCAGCGGGCGGCTGATCTGGCGCGGGCAACGGTCGATTTTCAGCGGGCTTACGACTGGGATTGTATTCAGGTGTTCCCTGCCAGCACCTTCTGCGTTGTGGATTACGGCGGACAGGATGAATGGCAGGGCAGCAGCACCGGGGATCGAACGATGGTGAAAGTTCCCATAAAGCGGTCGCTCGACTGGACAGAGCTGCGTACACTCGACCCAACTCGCGGCGAACTGGGCAAGATCAGCGAAGCGGTGCGGATGGTGGTCAACGCACTGCGCGATGACGGTGTGCCTGTTCTGGTAACGCTTTACAGTCCACTGGCGCAGGCGGCGCGGTTAAGCGGGAGCAGCGTAGTTATGCGCCATCTGCGCACACAGCCGGAACGCCTTCGCACCGGGTTGAACGTGCTGACAGAATCACTGCTACGCTTTATCGACCTGTTAAAGCAGATCGAGATCGCTGGCATTGTTTACGTGGTGGAACACGCTGATTTTGAAGTCATGGCCGAAGCGGAATATGTCGCCTTCGCGCTGCCCTATGATCGTAAGGTGCTGGACTCCCTGCCGACGCGCTGGTGGCTGAACGTGCTGAATTTGCGGGGATCGGTGCCGATGTTCACGCTCGCCAGTACCTACCCGGTGCGCGCCCTTTGCTGGGACGATACTGAAGAACATCCCGGATTGGGCGAGGCCAGATCATTATCCAGAGGAAGCCTTATGGGTGGGCTGTCCCAGCATTTGCTGCATTTTGGCACCCCCTCAATGGTGCGCGATGCAGCCAGAAAAGCCATTCAGAGCGTTGGCCGCCAGCGTTTGATTCTGTCCTGCGGCCAGGCCATCGCACCGACCACGCCGCTTTCCAACCTCCGCGCCGTGCGAGAAGTCGCTGACACGGCAGGAGGAGGCTGAGGATGCCGCTGCGGGTTATCGCAGGCAGCGCGAAAGGCCGCCGCCTGAAACTGGTCCCTGGTGACACCACGCGCCCGATCATGGACAAGGTCAAAGAGGCGTTGTTTTCGATTCTGGGGCGCAGCCTGTTTGGGGCGACGTTCCTCGACCTGTATGCGGGCACGGGCAGCGTCGGCATTGAGGCCCTCAGCCGGGGCGCAAACCACGCGATCTTCGTCGAGCGCGATCAGCACGCGGTACGCACGATTCAGGATAATCTGGAAATTACCGGCTTCGGTGAAAAGGCCATCATCCGCCGCGCTGATGTGATCAGCTTTCTCTCGCGCCCGCCGCAGCAGGCAGGCAGCTATGACTTCATCTACATCGCACCCCCGCAGTATAAAAAACTGTGGCTGGACACGATCACCGCGCTGGACAAGAATCCGTCCTGGGTTGGGGAGCAGACGCGCGTCATTGTCCAGATTGATCCCGGCGAAAAAAGCGCGATTTCCCTGACGAACCTGGAACCTTATGATGAGCGCGTTTATGGCAAAACGCTGCTGTGGTTTTTCCAGAAGAAGTTACCGATGAATGAACAGAACGAGACGACTGATGAGTGAACTGAAACAGCTCGAAGCGATTGCGACCGCGCTGATCAACATGTATGAAATTACCGCCCCTCCTGTCCCCGTAGAAACCATTCTTCAACAGCCTAAGGACGGCATGTGGGAACAGGTTGACCTGAACCAGATGTCCGGCACGTTCCTGAGCGTGAAAGACCTGTATTCCCCGCGCATGTCCCTGGCAAGGCTGCTGGCGCGGCATGTGAGCAACAGCTATTGGGGAGAGGAACGCGGCCTGCCCGATCTTATTCACAACGATGAACAGAAACTCCGCAGTTTTGCCCGGATGCTGATTATGCCCGCCGATCTAATCGAAGCACTGAGCACCGCCGCCCGCAACCCCACCGCCATGAGCCTTCAGTTTGAAGTGCCGGAAGAAGACGCCAAACTGCGCCTGAGCGAATTTGCCAGCGGGAATTAACGCCGGCCTCTATGACTGGACATTGTGCTGCTTCAGGTAGGTTCGCGCTGCTTCTAATGCCGCTTCGACCGTTGTAATTTCACCTGCTGCCTGCCCTTCACGAATCAGCGTGAGCAGTTCACCGACGACCGGTCCCGGCTTGAGCGCCAGCGCTTGCATCAGCCCATTGCCCTCCAACAGCGGCGGCGGCGCGACAAGACGCTCATAGTCCAGATAGTAGGCATCGAGCAAACGCCGCACCTGCTGTACCAGCGTTAGCCACGCATCCTGATCAAGCTGATACCCAACACCGCCCAGATAATCCGCCAGTACCAGCAGGCAGACGTCCACACCAGCTTGCCCCAGCGCCCACCAGTAGCGATGGATTGCCAGGTCGGTCAGCGGCTCCCAGAAGATGCGGTGCATGTGCTGGTCGATGACGGTGTAGAGGCGCTGCTTTTCGTCACTGCTCAGCCGCAGCGCAGCCGCCCGCTCTGCCGCAAGCTGCGCCCCCCGGCGGGCATGATCGGGGAAATGCCACCTGCCCTGCTCATCCTGCGCGGCGGTCACGGCCTTGCCCGCATCGTGCAGCAGGGCCGCCAGAATCAGCAGGGCTTCATGCGAGCGTTCGTTCGGCCACAGGCCAGCAAGATGCGCTTGCAGCGCTTCACGGTGGTGAACCAGCAACATCACGGCCACGCCCAAATCAAAGACAGCGGCAGTTTCATTGCTGTGCTTGGGGTTAATTACATTCAACAACGACCGCAGCCGCTCCACCACACCCATTGTATGCGTCCAGGCATCGTAGCTGTGTGGTGGGCTTTGCATCATGCCGTGCAGCGCCGTCACCTCCGGCAGGATGTGTTGCAGTAAGCCCAGGCTGTCCGCCACGCGCACCCCTGCGATGGGCCTCATGAGGGACAACATCTTCATGAACTCATCGCGCACCCGCTCCGGCGAGGTTTCGTTAACACGCGCAGCGGCAGCGCGAATATCTTTCAGTGTCTCTGGTTCGATGCGGGCGCTCAACTGCGCACTCTGGCGAACCGCACGCAAAGCACGAATAGGATCATGAAGAATCGATTGCGGCGAACAGCGGCGAATAACCTTCTCGATCAAGTCCTGCTCACCGTTCAGCGGATCAATGATCTGGTTGAGATCGTTGCCCGTAAAATCGACCGCGATGGCGTTGAGCGTAAAGTCCCGTTCAGTCAGGTCAGCCAGCAGATCATCCGCCCGGAAGCGCGCGAAATCCAGCGCAAGTTTGCCTTGCTGCGTTTCCACAAACACCCGCGCCACACCCCGTTCGGCATCCATCACGTAAACATCGCCGTTGAAGTAATTGGCAACGCGCCTCGCAGCGGCAATCGCATCGCCAGGGGTGGCGAAATCGAGGTCTTTGACCGGGCGGCTCTGGTAGGCATCCCGTACTGCCCCGCCGACGATGTAAAGCGGTTCCCGCCATGTCCCCAGAAAAGCGTCGTGCAGGTCGAGGACAGCATCCGGCCAGACGAGCGGGCGGCGCGGCGGTCGCGGTGTAAGTGCACTCAGGGGTGTGCTCACAGAGCTTCCTTCCGGACCACACCGATAAAGGGCAGGTTGCGATATTTCTCGTCCAGGTCAAGCCCATAACCGAACACAAAGCGATCTTCGATCTCAAACCCGACGTAATCGATGTTGATCGATATTTCCCGGCGTGAGGCTTTGTTCAGCAGCGCTACCAGACGCAGGCTGGCGGGCTGCCGGGTCTTGAGCATTTCCATGACGTAATATAAGGTATAGCCGCTGTCGATGATGTCTTCGACGATCAGCACATGTTTACCATGCAGCGGTGCGGTCAGATCCATGTCGATGCGGATGTTGCGACTGCTTACGCGCACCCCTTTGCCGTAGCTGGAAACGGCCATAAAGTCGATTTCGTGGGGAACGGTGATATGGCGGGTGAGGTCGGTGAGGAACATGACACCGCCCTTGAGGATACACACCAGCAGCAGCGAGTCGCAGTCAGCATAATCCTGCGAAATCTGCTCACCCAGCGCCGCCACACGCTGTTGCAGGGTGTCTTCATCAATCAGAACTTCTTGCAGATATTTCTGGTAAGACTTGGTCATCATGCCTCCGTGTGGCGAAACAGGCGGCATTATAGCAATCCTGCTAAGCGCGGTCGACTCTGTCTCCTGGCAGCCGAGCACCAAAGGGCATTCAGTTACGGAACAAGACCTGAATCGCCAGCCGCCCCAGCAGTAGTTCATCGCCCTTGCGAAGCTGGGTGGGTTCTTCGGGTGCAAGGCGCTTGCCCGCCAAAAAGGTGCCGTTCGTGCTGCCCAGGTCGGTGACATAGAGCTTGTCATCTTCCATATGCAGCCGGGCATGCCCTCTGGATACACCGCGATCCAGCGCACCGTAGGGGGTTAAATCAACATCAGGGTGAAAACGCGCGTTTAAGTCAGTACGTCCCAGGACAATGGACGTATCCCTGGGGAGCAGCACCCGCTCAACCATACCGCGAATGACCAGAATGAGTTCTCTTTGTTCGCCCAAAGTTACCGTATCCGGAGAGACTTTATGATGCAGGAAGCGACGCTTGTTGCTGGGCAAAATTGCTGTATCGGGTTTATCGTTCCATAACCTGCCACGCTGGGTCGTTTGCTTATCATCTTGATCGTTGTTCATCGTATATTCTACTATTTACGACCAGTGGTATGAAAAAAGTATAGCATAAGTTCCGTCCTGCAACATCACGGCTTCGGTCGTCTCGCAGATAAAGGATTTATCCCTTATGGCGCCTAACATGGCTTCAAATGCAATTCGCCGCGCACAACCGCGTGAGACGGTGCGCGTTACAATCAATAAAACGCTGATTCTGGAAGGCCCGCTCGGCACGACCATCGGCGCATTTTTTGCGGAAGCCGCGCGAGAGCTTTCCAGCGATGTCCCGATTATCGCCGCAATCTGTGATGGACAACTGCGCGAACTCAGCTACCCGCTGAACCGCGATTCCGCCCTCGAACCCGTGCTGCTGTCGCAGGGGGACGGCGGGCGCATCTACCGCCGCTCGCTGGTCATGCTTCTCACAACCGCCGCCGATGAACTGTGGCCGGGCTGCCAGGTCAGCGTGCGCTATTCCGTACCCGATGGCGGCTTTTACTGCACCCGGTTGGATAACAAGCCATTCACGCCGCAGGAACTCGAACAGCTTGAAACACGAATGCGCGAGATAGTGGCTGCTGACGCGCCGATTACCAAGCGCCTCGTGTCGCTGGATGAAGCCGCTGCCCTGTTTGCCTCTCGCGGAGAAGACGATAAGGTGCGCCTGCTGGAACAGCGCATCCGCCCCAACCTGACTCTGTATACCCTGCGCAATCGCAGCGACTACTATTATGGCTACATGGTGCCATCAACCGGGCTGCTGCGCTACTTCCGCCTGATCTGGGTGCGCGATGGCTTCATCCTGCAATATCCAGTGGCGGAAAGCCCGACGTATCTCCGTCCGCTCCGTGCCTACGATAAGCTGAGCAAGGTCTTCCGGCAGGCCGACAACTGGCTGCAGCGGTTGGAGATCGAGGACGTGGGGCGCATGAACCGCATTATGCAGGATGCGAACCGGACGCATGAGTTGATCCTCGTCACCGAAGCGCTGCATGAGCAGAACATCGCCCACATCGCGCACCAGATCAGTGAACAGCATCGCCAGCAGAATACGCGGCTCGTCCTGATCGCCGGGCCGTCCTCATCGGGTAAGACCACCTTCGCCAAACGGCTGGCAATTCAACTGCTGGCGCATGGCATTCGCCCGGTGATGCTGGAACTGGACAATTACTTTGTGGATCGTGATCTCACCCCGCGTGATGAACATGGTGAGTATGACTTCGAGGCTCTTGGCGCGGTCAATCTGCCGCTGTTCAATCAACATCTGCTGCAATTGTCGCAAGGGGAAACGGTGCAGATTCCGCGCTTTGACTTCCATACAGGCAAAAGCCGCCCTGACCGCTTCCTCAAACTCAAACAAAATCAGATCGTGATCGTGGAAGGGATTCACGGACTGAACCCGAAGCTCGTGCCGGAGGTGCCGCCGCACCTGATTTACCGGGTATATGTCTCCGCACTGACTCAGTTGAACATCGACGCACACAACCGTATTGCGACGACCGATGTGCGTCTGCTGCGGCGCATCGTGCGGGATGCGCGGCATCGTGGCTACAGCGCGACCGATACGCTCAATCGCTGGGGCAGCGTCCGCCGGGGTGAAAAGCTGAACATTTTCCCGTATCAGGAAAATGCCAACATCATGTTCAATTCCGCGCTGGCCTATGAACTGGCGGCGCTGCGTCCGCTGGCCGAGCCGCTGCTGCTCCAGGTGGAGCCGGGCACGCCGCCGCATATCGAAGCCAAGCGCCTGCTGTCTTTCCTGGGGTGGGTGCGCCCTATGATGCCCGATCAGATGCGCATTATCCCGCCCACCTCGCTGCTGCGCGAGTTTATCGGCGACTCCAGCCTGCACGAATATCACCCGGAACGGCTGGAGCAGGAGACGGAAAACGTCGTTACGCCCACAACCTGATGCAAAGCCGCGAATAATTAAGACAATTTGTTGGCTAAACCGCGAATCGTCCCCTACAATGGGAGATAAGTATGATTCCGGTTTCATCAGGGTTATAATTCATGGGTGAAAAACTCGCCATCGACTTTGGCACCACCAACAGCGTCATCGCCCGCTGGAATACTGCACAGGAAGACGCGGAAATCGTCTCGATTCCCGAAGTCAGCCTGCGTGATGGGGAACTTCCCTCCGTCGTACCCTCGCTCATCTATATTCATGATGCGGCGGCGGGCAGCGTTACCATCGGCCAGCAGGTGCGGAACAAGGGGCTGGATTCCATGCGGGACAACCGCCTGTTCCGCAATTTCAAGCGCGGTATCGTCAGCACACCCGCCCCCGAACCTCGTCCGATTGATGGCCTTGCGTGGGGCGACCGCGACGCAGGGAAAAACTTCGTCAAGCAGATCATCTCATCCCTGCCCTATAAGGACAGCGAAATTGAACAACTGGTGCTGACCGCTCCCGTTGCCTCGTTTGAAGGCTACCTTGCCTGGCTGAACGAGGTCGTGGATGAGATCGCGCCTGACAAAATCCGCATTGTGGACGAATCGACAGCGGCGGCCCTCGGTTACGCCGTGACCAAACCCGGCGCGGTCGTACTGGTCTTCGACTTCGGCGGCGGCACCCTCGATCTGTCGCTGGTGCAGCTTCCTGAAAGCCGAGAGAAAACAGGCGGTATCCTCTCCCGGCTGCGCGGCAGCAGCAAAGCCGGGCAGCATACCGCCCGCGTCATCGCCAAAGCCGGGCGCATCATCGGCGGCAGTGACATCGACCAGTGGCTCGTGACCGAAGTGCTTAAACGTGCCGGGCTGACAACCAAAGACCTCAGCACCGATTACGCCGCACTGCTCACGCGCTGCGAACAGGCCAAAATCCAGCTTTCGACGGAAACCAGCGCCACCATTGCCTTTGAGGCAGGCGGCAAAGAACACGCCATCACCGTCACCCGCGAGGAACTGGAAGCGCTGCTGGAGGAAAATGGCTTCTATACCGCCCTGCGCCGCGTGGTGGACAAAGTCATGCACGTCGCCCGTCAGCGCGGTATCTTCAAGGAAGACATTCACTACGTCCTGATGGTGGGCGGCACCTCGCTGATGCCCTCGGTGCAGCGCACCCTGGGACAGTATTTTACTGACATGGCCGTCCGCGCCGATAAACCCTTCACGGCAGTCGCCGAGGGTGCGCTGCAAGTCGCGGCGGGGTATGGGCTGGAAGACTACCTCATCCACAGCTACGGCCTGCGCCATCTGAACCCCGAAACGGGCGAGCACGAATACGACGAAATTATCCCGATGGGCAGCCGCTACCCGACCGATCAGCCTGTCGAGGTGCTGCTGGGCGCGGCGCACGACGGTCAGAAGGAAATCGAGTTCGTGATCGGCGAGGTCGATACCGACTCGGTGGCGATGATCGAAGTCAAGTACGAGGAAGGCCAGGCGGTATTCGTCGCGCAGGCATCCGATACAGGGCAGCAGATTGTCGCGCTGAACGAAGCGGATGTGCTGAAATCCCTGGCAAAGCTCGATCCGCCTGCAAAGGCTGGCGAGGATCGCATCAAAGCGCAGTTCACGATTGACGACCGCCGCCAACTGCGCGTGACCGTCGTTGATCTGCTGACCAACAAACCCCTTCTGAAAGACGTTGCTGTCGTAACCCTGCGCTGAGTAGAGAGGCTTTCCCTGGAATGACGACGACACCTACCAAAATCACCGGACGCGAACCCCGCCTTTCTGTCGGTTACAGCAAAAAGGGTGAACATCGCCTGTCGCTGCGGCGCTTCGCCACCATGCTCAATATGCTGCCCCCGGAAGCGGTTTCGCTGGATGCGCTGGCAGCTGCGGTGCTCAACGAAGAATTTTTCGTACGCTTCAACGCGGCCAAAATGCTCGCTCGGCGGGGCGACCGTGATGCCCGCCTGATTATTCAGGAGACACTGACCAAAGGCGATGTCCCATCCCGCGCCAGCGTCGCCCGTCATCTGTACGGCTTCTCCTGGTTCGCCGCCGAACCCCTCATCAAGCAGGCACTCAAGGACAGCGATTACCGGGTGCGCGAGGCGGCGATCTATGCCCTGTGCGACCTGCGCGAACTGAACGCTTACAAGCTGATGCAGGACGTGCTGGAAAACGAGGATGACAATGTGCGGGAGGCGGCGGCATGGGGCTTGCGCGAATCGCAGGATTCCGCTGCTGTCCCTGTACTGGAAGTGGTGCTCAAGGCCAAAGACCCCGACGTGCGCGTGAAGGCACTGGAAGCGCTGGGCCAGAACGACACACCGGAAGCCATGCCCGTCGTCCGTAACGCGATGAACGACCCCGAACCGGATGTCAAATATGCCGCGACGCTGAGCCTGCTGGAACTGGCGGGCGAAAACTGGCTGAGCGAACTTTCCGGCATTATCGGGCGCACCAGCGGCATCACCCGCCAGCAGGTCTTACGCGGCTTCTTCCACGCGACCAACTATCTCAAGATCGATGTCGCCAGCAGCAAGGCGGCTGACCTCATGATCGACGCGCTGGAAACGGCGCTGCTGGATGATCTGGCGGAAGTGCGCCAGGCCGTAATCTGGCCGCTGTCCTGGATGCGCCACCCACGCACCCCTGGCATCCTGCGCCGCACCTATAACCTGGAACAGGACAGCGCGGTGAAGGCCGAGATCGTGCGCATTGCCACCAGCCTGATGTCGGATATCGCTGGGGCGAATGCAGAAAGCCGCGCCGTCGCCGACTACATCCTGGAGGATGCGCTCAAGAGCAGCGACGCCAAAGTCAAAGCTGCGGCGGAAGAAGTGGTCAGGAGTCGGGAACAGTTGCAGACGACGGCTGCCGCCGGACGTTAAGGACTCTGTAAGCAAAATTCAAGATTTGGCCGCCTGTCCTATGGCATAATGACGAGTGGATGCAATCGCGTCCACTCGTTTTTATTCTCATGAACCCCGGTGCAAAGCGCATGATTCGGTTTTCCTCCTTGTGGTTTTTACTGCTCGTTTTCACCCTTTCCCCTGTCTCCGCCCAGGTCAATGGCGACAGCGCCTTAACCCTGTCCCACGAGGGGGTGGTGACGAGCGCCGCCTGGAGTCCCGATGGTGCGCAAATTCTTACCACTTCCGAAGACGCCACCGCCAACATCTGGAACAGCGGCAACGGGGAACGGGTGATGACGCTGGCGCATTCCAGCCCAGTGCGCGGCGGCAGGTGGAACACAGATGGCACCCGCATCCTGACGTGGGAGGAAAACGGCACCGTCTCCATCTGGGATGTGACGACAGGCGAATCAATGATGCAGACCACGCATCAGGCCAACGTGTTAGGTGCGATGTGGAGTCGGGATGAGACAAGCGTCCTTTCGTGGTCGTCCGACGCGACTGCACAACTATGGGAAGTCGAAAGTGGGCAAACAGCTAACCTGCCGCATCAGTCGCCCGTCCTCGAAGCGATGTGGAACGCGGATGAAAGCCTGATCTACACCTTTGAGGAATCAGGCCGGGCACACATCTGGACGGTGAACGATGCCCTTAATGCCGAGGAAACTCGCGTCCTGAATTTTGGGGACACAGCGCTCGGCGCGATCTGGAACGACGATGGGACAAGAATTCTATCGTGGGGGGCAGACGGCGGTGTACAGTTGTGGGACGCGGAAACCCGGCTGATCGTCCGCACCCTCGACCATAATTCCTTTATCGACGGCGCACGCTGGAACAGGGACGAAACCCGCATTCTGTCGTGGTCAGGCGATGACAGCGCCCGCATCTGGAATGCCGCTGATGGCGAAGAACTGATGCGCTTCCGCCATCAGGATTGGGTAACGGACGCGCTGTGGAACCGCGATGAAAGCCGCGTCCTCACCACTTCCTACAACGCGGCCTATCTGTGGAATGCAGTTTCAGGCGAATTGCTGGGGACGTTCGACCATGAGAATCTGGTCAACGGTGCCGCCTTTAACCCGGACGAGACTCGCATCCTATCGTGGTCGTGGGACGGCACTGCGCGGGTGTGGGAGGTTGGATAAGGACGGGTTTACTTGCGCCGCTTCCCCTTCCTCGGCTTCTTATCGACCTCTTTATCGTCTTCATCAAAAATGCCGAAGTCGAAACCTTCGGCGTCAAAATCGGCCAACATCTCTTCCAGCAGTTCTTCATCAAGGCCAAGGTTGGCAAGAGCACCCAACAGAGGATTGTTCATCATGGCTGTGAGATTGTTCACGACCACATTCAGGGTTGGACACTCCTCTACATTAATAAACGAAATTCTGAGTGCGCTTCCAACAGGTTCCATTAAATCGACTATGCGTGGCACAGGCACTCGGATCGTTTTGGGCACACTTCCCAGGTTCAGCAGTATATTCAGCAAATGGTTCGGTGTGTTCCACCACATTTCCTGCATTGTTGGAAGCGGCGGGAAAATATCCTGCCCCAGAACGACGGCTGTATCTGCCTCTACCAGCAGCATCAGGAACGGAAAAAATGGACGCTGATCTTCCCCAAGCGTCGGCATGGAAGTCATAAATACGCCCAGTTCTGTGATGGTCGAAGTTATGGGAAGTGCCTGCGCTTTTTGCAACAGATCAGGGTCAACGTTTGGCTGTAGCGGTTTTGGTTCGGGGGGCGGTATGATAAGAAACGCATCTGCCCACGTGATGTCTTGATCTGTCCTGGTCGGCACCCGCACAAAGACTACTTCATCATCCTCATCCGAGGCATCAATCAGACCATCCGGCGGGTTGAACAGCATCTCATTCTGTTCAAAACGAGGCGCGACCTCCAGCAGTTGTTCGAGTGCGATAATCATGGATTGGGCATCCTGCTGACGGATGAACCAGGGTAGAAAACCGGGTTCAATAACGCGGAAAATCGGCCACTTGCCCTTACCCCGGAACTTCAACCCCAGCCGTTTAAACAGCGCCCGGTCTTCCGGCTCAACCTCGTCCCGATCCCCAAAGGCTAATTGAATCTGTGGCACGGTAAACAGCGTAAGAGGATTTTCCTCAATCTCGCCATCCTGTAGTCTCCAAAAAGCGTGCAGCCCTTCTGCGCCCAGGTAGACCGAAATTGCGGTGTATTCGTTTGCCATCCCCATCACGCTGATGAACACCATGTCCTCTGTATCAGGCAGCTTGACCCCGAATAAATCGGACTCTTCCATGTACGTCCAGGGCGCTACCTCTCCAACCTGCTTTGCCAGGGCGTATAATCGCAGCCACGCCTCATTTGTCGGGGTCATTTCGGTCATGATCTGATCCTCCTCTTTCAGTTTTGATGATGCGCCTGCAAACTGCGCACCTTAAGCGGCTTTTCCCGCAGTGCCCGGATGCCCTGGACGGTTGCCATCGCCGCACTCATCGTGGTCACTATCGGGATGCCGAGTACATGCGCTGTCCCGCGAATCACGCTGCCGTCGTCGTGCGCCTGACCGCCGAGAGGGGTGTTGATAATCAAGTCGATTTCCCCCTCGCGCATCGCATCCACGATATGCGGTGACCCCTGCGCCACTTTGTTGATCGGCATCACTTGCAGCCCGACCATTTGCAGCCAGCGGGCGGTGCCTTCGGTGGCGACCAGTTGAAAGCCGAGGCTGTGCAGATCACGCGCGATTTTGGCGACTGCGCCTTTGTCGAAATCGTTGACGCTGATAAAGACCGTCCCCGACTGCGGCAGGTGCATGTTGGCTGCCATCTGGGCCTTGATGAAGGCATGGCCGAAAGTGGAGGCATGCCCCATTACCTCGCCCGTCGAGCGCATTTCCGGCCCCAGCCGTGCATCCACGCCGGGGAACTTCTGGAAGGGCAGCACCGCTTCCTTGACGAAAAAGCCATTTACTTCCGGTTCTTCCACAAAGCCCAGGTCACGCAGCGTCTTCCCGGCGGCGATTTGTGCGGCATAGCTTGCCAGCGGACGCCCCGTCGCCTTGCTGACAAAGGGCGTGGTGCGGCTGGCACGGGGGTTCACTTCCAGCACGTAAACCACCTCGTCTTTAATCGCAAACTGGATGTTGAACAGTCCTTTGACGCCGAGCGCCTTTCCAATGCGCTGGGTGTATTCGCGGATGATTTCGAGGTGATAGGAACTGATCTTATAGGGCGGCAGTACACATGCCGAGTCGCCGCTGTGGACACCGGCCTCCTCGATATGCTGCATAATGCCGCCGATGGTGACGTGTTCGCCATCGCACAACGCATCAACATCCACCTCAAACGCATCATCCAGAAAGCGGTCGATCGGCACCGGGTGCCCGTTCCACGTAATCTGCTTTTCCAGCCACGCGCTCAACTGCGCATCATCAAACACGATTGCCATCCCGCGCCCGCCGAGCACATAACTGGGGCGCACCAGCACCGGATAGCCAACTGCTTGCGCGGCTTGAAGGGCAGCTTCTTTATTCAGGGCTGTCGCGCCGGGGGGCTGGGGAATATCCAACTCGTGCATGAAGGTGTTAAAGCGCTCACGGTCTTCGGCCAGATCAATCGTCTCGACCGATGTCCCCCAGATCGGTGCGCCTGCGTCGGCCAGTGCGCGGGCAATATTGAGCGGTGTCTGACCGCCAAACTGCACCAGCACACCGTCCGGCTGCTCCACGTCGATAATGTTCAGCACGTCTTCCGCCGTAAGCGGCTCGAAGTACAGGCGGTCGGCGGTGTCATAATCGGTGCTGACGGTTTCGGGATTGCAGTTGACCATGATCGTCTCATAGCCCATCTGCCGGAGCGAGAAACAGGCGTGGACGCAGCAGTAATCGAACTCAATGCCCTGCCCGATACGGTTCGGCCCGCCGCCCAGAATCATCACCTTTTTGCGGTCGGTCGGGAAAGACTCATTTTCGTCCTCATACGTCGAATACAGATAGGGTGTGTGCGCTTCAAATTCCGCCGCGCAGGTATCCACCCGGTAGTACGTAGCCTTCACGCCCAGCGCCTTGCGCCGCTCCCGCACGTCCCATTCCTTCACCTGTAAGAGTTGGGCGAGGTAGGCATCGCTGAACCCGGCACGCTTGAGCTTCAGGAAGTCGGCCTTTTCAAGCATTTGAAGCGCTGTGTCGCCATGTGCATTCACAACATCCACAACACGGTTATGCAGGTGCATCAGTTCCGCCATCTGATGCACGAACCAGGGGTCGAAGCGCGTCTCCGTGACAATATCCTCGACCGAAACGCCTCTGTTCAAGGCCGCTGCCACCTGCCAGAGACGCTGCGCCGTCGGCACTTTCAACGCAGTCGGATGCACATTTTCCAGTTTGCTGCCGAAGCCGCTGATGCCAATATCGAGCGACCGCACCGCCTTTTGCAGCGCTTCGTTGAAGGTGCGGCCAATCGCCATCACTTCCCCGACCGCCTTCATCTGTGGGCCAAGGGTATTATCCACGCCCTCGAACTTGGCAAAATCCCAGCGCGGAATCTTGACCACGACGTAATCCAGCGACGGTTCAAAGCTGGCAGGCGTCACACGGGTGATGTCATTGGGGATTTCGTCCAGTGTAAACCCGACGGCCACCAGTGCCGCGATTTTGGCGATTGGGAAACCGGTTGCCTTGCTTGCCAGTGCGGAAGAACGGGAAACACGCGGGTTCATCTCGATGATATAAACGTCGCCGTCATCGGGGCCGATGGCATACTGCACATTCGCGCCGCCTGTCGCCAGCCCAACGCGGTCAAAGATGGCCTTCGCCATATCGCGCAGGCGTTGCAGTTCCTTGTCGGTCAGGGTTTGGGCAGGCGCGACCGTGATGCTGTCCCCGGTATGCACCCCCATCGGGTCGAGGTTTTCGATGGCGCAGACCACGACAAAATTGCCGCTGCCGTCGCGCATGATTTCAAGTTCATACTCTTTCCAGCCCAGCAGCGACATATCAATCAGCACTTGCCCCACCGGACTCTGCTTGATGCCGTTGCGGGCAATTTCGCGCAGTCCGGCCTCGTCATAGGCGACGCCGCCGCCACTGCCGCCCAACGTATACGAGGGACGCACCAGCACCGGATAGCCAATTCTGGCCGCTGCCCTGACGGCATCCTCAACCGTTCCCACCACTTCGCTCGGCGGGCATTTCAGACCAATCTCGTGCATGGCGTCCTTGAACAATTGACGATCTTCGGCCAGTTGGATACTGGTCATGCTTGCGCCGATCAGTTCCACGCCATACTTTTGCAGCGTCCCCCGCGCTTGCAGAGCTAAGGCCAGATTGAGCGCGGTCTGCCCGCCAACAGTTGGCAGCAGCGCATCGGGCTTTTCAGATTGGATGATGCGTTCGCAGATGTCGGGCGTGAGCGGCTCGACATAGGTCGCGTCGGCAAATTCGGGATCGGTCATGATGGTGGCCGGGTTGGAATTCACCAGCACGACCCGGTAGCCCTGCGCCCGCAGCGCCTTGCAGGCCTGCACACCGGAGTAATCAAATTCGCTGGCCTGACCAATCACAATCGGCCCGGAGCCGATCACCATAATCGTGTGGATGTCTGTGCGTTTTGGCATTGTCTTAGGGCTTTGTCCTGATATAGAAGTGGCCTGCGCTTTGCAGGGTGAACTCACTCGAAATCTTAAACGTTTTGTTGTCGCTGGGGGCTTTTGGGACGGATGCCTAAAAGCATTCCTTCAATACCAATGTCTTCATCCAGTTCTTCCCAGT
The DNA here is from genome assembly GCA_033762735.1 of bacterium. Lineage (GTDB taxonomy): Bacteria > Chloroflexota > Anaerolineae > Aggregatilineales > Phototrophicaceae > JANRLJ01. Next base: position 23,604 of record JANRLJ010000237.1, read on the forward strand.
GAATACCGAACGTACTGAGTTCAAAGTTCGCACGTTGTTCAGGTGTTGCATTGAGAAGCTTCGTATACCATTCTAACGGTGTTCCGATAAGTCGTCCGTCTTTTAGTGTGACCAGCAGCAGACCGTTGCTGAACGCTACCAACACTGGCCGTTGATTTTCGTTATAGGGTATTGCGTTCGGGAATTCACTACTCACTGGCTTTGTCTCCGTAAAGCTCATTCCACTTTTCCAGAAGAAAATCTCGGTGTTCTTGGACAATCGTCATCATTTTCCTTAAATCTCCCATACCTAAATCCTTATCATACCGTATCAGCTTAACGTCGGCTTCAAGAGAGATTTTTGCCAACATTGCTCCTTTTCTGACATGAACATGGGCTGGCGGATGATCGTTTACAAAGATCAACACCTTGAACTCGCCAGATTTCAGCACAGTAGGCATAAAGCATTCCTATAAAATCATATCTTTTGTATCCAATTCTAAGGCTTTCATTGCATCATCAATGGGAATTCGAATCGGTTTATTGCGCTCATAGCTTCGCAATCTTTCCGCAATCGCAGCCTGGAATTCCGGTTCGGAACTTTCATCCTGCCCTACCAATTCCAGAAGCACTTTACGCACGGTTTCCCGAATTAGACTCTTAAACTCGTCAAGCGACATATTCACCCCTATAGGGGTAGATGGCTTATCCATTGAATTCCTCAAACACCGCCCCAACATCCAATGAGAAACCGGGCAGCAAATCGCCGCCTGGAAGCGTATCTCCTGATCGATAAATCCCTACAGTGCCCCCAGACAGAAAAACAAGGATTTGTTTCGGTGACGGAGCGACTATCCAAACCTGTGCTGTACCATGTAAGAGAAAATCCTCGACCCGTTGAAAAACATCGTCGGCTTGATCGCCACACGCGGCAATACCTGAAAGGATTTCGACGGCTAAATCGGGTGCTCGATAGTAAGGCTCATCCTGCTTCTCATGCTTTAAATTTTCCGTTTTAAAAAAACTTACGTCCGTCCGACGCATCAGTTGGATGTTGTCGCGGGTGCCTTTCAACACGAAACCGAGACTACCTGCATACACCCGCCCTAAATGATTTTCCATCACAAATTGGCCGAGTTTGAACATGAGATCGCTATGAATACCGCCAGCGAACATGTCATGGCTGCGATAGAAAGGCACCTCAGCCATACTCCAGTCTCCATCAACCACTTCAATCTTCTTATACTGGTCGATGTAATCAACAGCGTTAATGTCGTCGAGTGTGATTGGACGTTGCGTTGTGGGCGTTTTCTGGCCCATTTTTAATTCACCTTTACTTGTTGATCCTTCACCCGTGTAACAAACTCATCAAACAGGTAAAGCGAGTCATGGGGGCCGGGTGCGGCTTCGGGGTGATACTGCACGCTGAAAGCGCCAAGTTCGATGTGGCGCAGCCCCTCGACGGTGTTATCGTTCAGGTTGATATGGGTGATCTCTGCACCGCGCAGGTCGCTCTCGGGCGTGACGGCGAACCCGTGATTGTGTGAACTGATCTCGACTTTACCCGTGAGCAGATTTTTGACGGGCTGGTTGCCACCGCGATGCCCAAAGCGCATCTTTTCCGTCGTGCCTCCCAGCGCCAGACCGAGAATCTGATGTCCCAGGCAGATGCCGAAAATCGGCGTTTTGCCCAGCAGCCCGCGCACATTGTCAATCGCATACGTTACGGCTGCCGGGTCGCCGGGGCCGTTGCTGAGGAAAACACCCGCCGGGTTCAGCGCCAGCACGTCCTGATAGGGAGTCTGCGCCGGGACGACGGTCACGCGCAGGCCGCGATCCGTCAGCATTCGCAGGATGTTGCGCTTGATACCCATGTCATAGGCGACGATCAGCGGAACCGCCGCATCGTCATGATGATTACGATACCACTGCGGATCGCTGCGTTCCGTCCAGTTATAGGGTTCGGCGCAGGTGACTTCATCAACCAGATTCCAGCCGGACATATCGGGCGAAGTGCGAGCAAGTTCGACCAGCGCCGCCGGGTCACGCGCGGCTTCGCCATGTGCAATGGCCGCCCGCATCACGCCTTTTTCGCGGATGTAGCGCACCAGCGCACGGGTAGCAACTTCGCTCAGGCCGATCACGCCCTGCTCTTTCAGGTAGCCGTCCAGCGTCCCGCGTTCACGCCAACTGCTGACCACCGGGCTAAGCGCACGGACGACAAAGCCCGCCACCCATACCCGCTCCGATTCGACATCTTCCAGATTGATGCCCGTATTTCCCACATGCGGCACAGTCATGGTCACAATCTGCCGATGATAGGAGGGGTCGGTCAGCACTTCCTGATACCCGGTCATAGAGGTGTTGAAGACCAGTTCCCCGGTCTGCACCCCTTCCACGCCAAAGCCTTCCCCGGTAAAGGTTCTGCCGTCTTCCAGCGCCAGTAATCCCTGCATCGTGTCTATCCTCGTTGTGGGGATAATGTTCCCCGGACGGTGTTATGAACGGTAGCTTCCGTTGATTGAGACATAGTCATGGCTGAGGTCGCACGTCCATACGGTCGCCCAGCCGTCGCCCATCCCGCACATCAGCAGAATCAGCACATTGGGCGAACTCACGATGGCCGTAGCGCGTTCCTCACTGTAGTGGGTGGGCGTTCCCTGGCTGACCAGCAGCAGGCCGTCGTTGGATAAATCCGACATCTCTTCCTGTGGATAGAGCCACAGCGACAGTTTCGAGGGGTCAAGCGCCACCCCTGACCGTCCCGCCGCCGCGATGATGCGCCCCCAGTTGGCATCGTTGCCATAAAAGGCGGTCTTGACCAGCGCCGAGGTGGCTATCGTATTGGCAATTTTGCGGGCGGTTTCATTGTCAGGTGCGCCGTGCACGTTGATGCTGATGAACTTGGTCACGCCTTCGCCGTCGCGCACGACAGCCTTTGCCAGTTGCAGGCAAACCGCATTCAGCGCTTTCTGGAACTGCTTCTGATCGTCGGAGGTATTGACCTGCGCACCACTTTGTCCGTTCGCCAGCAAAAGCACTGTATCATTCGTGCTCATGTCGCCATCGACCACGATACGGTTATAGCTGCCTTCCGCCGCGATTTTGAGTGTCGTGCTGGTCTGTTCAGGTGTGAGCGCCGCGTCTGTGACGACCACGCTCAGCATGGTCGCCATATTGGGCGCGATCATCCCCGCACCCTTGCTAATCCCGGCGATGGTGTAGCGTGTACCGTCCGCTTTTGTCACCGTGATCGAGGCCTGCTTGGGGCGCGTATCAGTCGTCATAATGGCGCGGGCGGTCGCTTCCCAGTCCTGCCCCAGGGAAGCAGAGGCGAGATCAATCCCACGCTGAATTTTTTCCATCGGGAGCTGCGTCCCGATTACGCCCGTCGACAGCACCAGCACTTCTTCCGGTGCGCAGCCGAGTTTTTGCGCCGTGAGCCGTGCCATTTCCCGCGCATCGTCGATACCCGGCTGCCCGGTGCAGGCATTGGCACAGCCCGTGTTGATGGCAACTGCGCGGTAGCTGCTCTGGGTTTGCGCCAGCCGCTCCATATCGACCAGCACGGGTGCGGCCTTGACCTGATTGGTGGTGAACACGCCTGCCGCCACACTCGGCACGTCGCTGGCAATCAGCGCGAAATCAAGCGCTTCGGTCTTCTTCAACCCGGCGTACACGCCCGCCACCCGAAAGCCCTTTACGCCTTCAATGGCAAGCTGTACAAGGTTGTCCTGAATCGTATCAGTCACGCTGTCACCTGCATTTCTTCCAGGATGGTCGTCAGGCGCGTAACCAGCAGATCGACATGCTGTTTTTCGACAATCAGCGGCGGCACAAAGCGAATGACGTTCGCGCCCGCGTTCACCAGCATCAGGCCGTTTTTGTACCCGGCTTCGATAATCGGGCTGACATCCATCGTCATTTCTGCCGCGACCATCAGCCCACGTCCGCGCACTTCCTTGATGAGCGGACTGTTGATCTCCTGCAGGCGTTCCATCAGGTATTCGCCCACTTCGTTCACATGCGCCAGGAACTCCGGCTGGCTGATACGGCTGAAGACTTCACGCGCCACACCTGTGATGAAGGGGCCACCCGCGAAGGTCGAGCCGTGTTCGCCCGCGTGCATGGCCGATGCTATCTTTTCGGTCATGAGAATTGCGCCGATGGGCAGGCCGCCCGCCAGCGGTTTCGCCAGCGTCATGATGTCGGGTGTGACTCCGGTCTGCTCATGCGCCCACAGCGTCCCGGTGCGCCCCACGCCGCATTGAATTTCGTCGAAAATCAACAGTGCGTCGTATTCGTCGCAAAGGTCGCGCAGCGTTTGCAGAAATTCGGTGCTAGCGATGTTGATCCCGCCCTCGCCCTGAATCGGCTCGACGATAACCGCTGCTGTTTTCGCACCAATAGCGGCCTGTGCACTTTCGATGCTGTTAAATTCGGCCACACTCACACCGGGCAGCAGTGGTTGAAACGGCTTCTGATATTTCTCACGGGGGGTCAGCGCCAGCGAACCCATCGTGCGGCCGTGAAAGGCGTTGGAGAAGGTGACAATCTCGGTCTTTTCGGATTGGCCGTTTTCATAAGCCAGCTTGCGCGCGAACTTGATTGCGCCCTCATTGGCTTCGGTGCCGCTGTTGGTGAAGAAGACACGGTCAGCGAAGGATTTTTCCACCAGCATCGAGGCCAGTTCGACCATTGGCACGGTGTAATAGAGGTTTGACGTGTGCAGCAGTCCGGTGGAAAGCTGCTGGTTGATGGCGCGAGTGACGCCCTCATCGTTATAGCCAAGTGCATTAACCGCAATCCCTGCTACCCAATCGAGATAAGCATTGCCCTCGCTGTCATAGAGATAAACGCCTTCCCCGTGCACAATCACAAACGGCGCACGTTTATAGGATTGGACGACGGTGCGCCCTTCCTGCTCCATGATGTCGTCCGTCCACGTCTGCATATCGACCATCGTGCTTTTCTCCCTGTCTGCCGCTAAAGCTGCGCTGAATTTGCTACAAAAACGGTGCCTGTGCCGGATTGCAGCCCGGCCAGATTGGTAATCACAGTCTGCGAAACGCCCCGTGCCAGCACATCCAGCGCTGTCCGCACTTTGGGGATCATGCCGCCAAAAATCGTCCCATCCGCGATCAGGCTTTCTGACTGCTCAACCGTCAGTGTATCGACTCGTTTCCCCTCAACCAGCACCCCCTCGACATTGGTGATAAACACCACCCGCGCCGCACCGACCGCGCCGCCAATCGCCCCGGCGACGTGATCGGCATTCACGTTCAGGCTGCTCCCCTCGCCCAGACATACCGGCGCGACAACGGGCGTTACCCTCTGCGTCAGCAAATCACGGAGGATATCGCCCCGTACTGCGACGACCTCCCCGGTGAATTCCATCCCCGGCACAGCACGTCCGCGCACCAGACCGCGATCAACGCCGCTCAGGCCAAGTGCATCCACGCCTGCTTCGATCAGGGTGCGCACCACACGTTTATTGACCAGACCGCACAGCACCATTTCCACCACCGAAAGCGATTTCGCATCGGTAATGCGCAGACCGTCCTGATAGCGCGGCTCGATCTGCATCAGCGTTTGCAACTGGGAAATCTCGTCGCCGCCGCCGTGTACGATGATGACGGGCGAAGACAGATCGCGCACGGTTGCGGCCAATCCGCTCAGAAACGCCGGATCGCCAATCTCATGCCCGCCGACTTTAATGACGATAGGCGATGCAGCGGCCATCACAGCAGCGCCGTCGTTTCTTCAAAGCCGAACATGATGTTAAAGTCCTGCACCGCCTGCCCCGAAGCGCCCTTGCGCAGATTGTCGGTGACGCTGGTCACATGCAGATAACGCGGCGTGACCGGGGTCAGGTTGATGACGCAGCGGTTGGTGCGGACGACATGGCGCAAAGTGGCCTGTTCCTTCGGCGGCAGCACCGTCACCATCGGCTCATTGGCGTAGGTCTGCTCGTAGTGCTGCTGCATGTCGGCGCTGTTGAAACCATCCTTGAGCGTGACGTAGATGCTCGCCATCAGCCCGCGATCCACAGGCAGCAGATGAGGCGTGAAGATAAGCGGGCCGACGGTGGGATCAACCCGGTGCATTTCCTGTTCGATTTCACCGACATGCCGATGGGCACGACCAGGGTTATAGGGCGAAAAGTTGCCGAAGACCTCGACGAAGTGGGTGTTCGCTTTCGGTTCGCGTCCCGCGCCGGAAACGCCGGATTTAGCGTCTACAATTACCGGAGTCCCCTGCTCAATCGCGTTCAGGCACAGCAGCGGGTACAGTCCCAGCAGAGTCGTGGTCGGGTAACATCCGGGCACAGCAATCAGCGAAGTGTTCTTCAGATTGGCGCGGTTGATTTCCGGCAGGCCGTAGGGCACGGGCAGCAGTTCGGGGTTGGGGTGCGGCGTACCGTACCACTGCTCATAGACTTCGGGGGTATTCAGGCGCAAATCTGCTGAGAGATCGAGCGCCTTCACGCCCTTCGCCAGCGCTGCTGCGGCGACAGGGGCAGAGGCTTTATGCGGCAGCGCCAGAAACACGGCATCCACCGCATCGAGATTCGCTTCTGCAAAGCGGATATAGCGCAGCGAAGTATGCTCCACCCCCTGCCCGGCATATGTATCCGACGTGGCAAAGACCAGTTCAACATAGGGATGCCTGCTCAGTATCTCAACCAGATCCAGCCCCGCATAGCCCGCGCCGCCGTATACCCCGACCCGAATTTTGTGCTGATCGTCAGCCATCGACTCCTCCTGACAGACAATAAAAATCCCTGACCGCACGGTTGCAGGTCAGGGATGGGTTTGCAGTTTTGTGTTTGCGTCCGGTCGCTGCCTTCCGTCACGCCCCAACACGAAACACCCATCTGACCTGCTCGGTCTGAGGGCGACGGCTGCGACGACGGATGAACAACGGGCGCTGCATGGGGATAAATTCCATCCCTGTGGTTGGGTTGAATACGTGTTTACGATATTGGCACACATTATAGGGATTGTTGAAAGCGCTGTAAATAGAAGCGGAAAATCTTTGTATACTTTTGAAATTTCTTTGTGCAAACTATCTAAACAGCCGATTGTTAGGCTTTGTTCAGGGAATTTCATGGTCGCTTGACCAGAGTCCGCCATCGCAGTACCATGCCTAGTCAGATGATCTGTTGAATTGAAAAAAGCGATGATCGAAGTCGAAAACTTATCTAAACGCTACGCAGCGAACCTCGCTGTCGATAATCTTTCCTTTGAAGCAAAACCGGGCGAAATTCTGGGCTTGCTTGGTCCGAATGGCGCGGGCAAGACCACTACCATGCGTATGCTCACGGGCTTTCTCCCCCCTACCAGCGGCACCGCCCGTATCGCCGGGTTCGATGTGATGACCGACTCCATCGAAGTTCGCAAGCAGGTGGGCTATATGCCGGAGCGCATCCCGATCTACCCTGATATGACGGTCGAAGGCTATGTGGGCTTCTGGGCGAAGCTGCGCGGCGTTCGGCAGGCACGCCGCCGGGTGCAGGATGTGTTGCAGCAGGTGCAGCTTTACGACCGCCGCAAATCCCTGGTGCGCAATCTTTCCAAAGGGATGCGCCAGCGGTTGGGGCTGGCACAGGCCCTCGTCCATGAGCCGAAGGTGATTATTCTGGATGAACCCACCATCGGCATTGACCCGCAGCAGGTTATTGAAGTTCGCGAGAGCGTGCGCCAGTTGGGGGAGAATCACACCGTTCTGTTCAGCACCCATATCCTCTCGGAGGCTGAACAGGTCTGCGACCGGGTGGCGATCATCCACAAGGGACGGATGATGGCGCTCGGTAATCCGGCTGAACTGCGCCAGCAGCTTCATCCCGATGCCAGCATTTTCGTGCAGATCGGCGGGGTGAGCACGACCTCAGAAGCGCGCAAGCTGCTGGAAAAGATTCCGGGTGTACAGCGCGTCGAAGCCAATGGCACAGGCTATATCGTTCAGGCGCAGTTGAACGTGGATGTGCGTCCTTATATTTCCGACCGAGTGGTCAAGGCGGGTTACACCCTGCTGGAAATGCGCCCGGTCGCGATGACGCTGGAAGACATCTTTCTTGAGATCGTCGGGAGATAAACAACGATGTGGACGATCTTTCGTCGTGAAATCGGGCAGTATTTCGCCTCGCCCATTGCTTACCTGATTGCCTTTGCCTATCTGCTGCTGACGGCGCTGGTCTTTAACAATGATCTGACCGCCAGCATCACCGTGAAGCCTGCCGATCCGGCGGTCGTGCCCACCTTTCTTTCCTTCGGGCTGATTTTCTTCGCGCCTCTGCTGACCATGCGAATGCTGGCCGAGGAAAGCCGGGAAGGGACGCTCGAACTGCTGCTGACCGCCCCGGTGCGCGATTTCGACATTGTCATGGGCAAATTTCTCAGCGCGTGGTTCTATTACACGCTGCTGCTGCTGCTCACGCTGGTCTATCCGATTCTACTGGTGGCGACCACGCCCAACCTGCCGGATTTCGGCCACTTTATCGCCGCCTATCTGGGTATATGGCTGTATGGCGGCGCGGCCCTGGCGGTCGGGCTGATGTTTTCCGCGCTGACGGAAAATCAGATCGTAGCTGCCTTCCTCAGCACGTCAGCGCTGCTGCTGCTGTATCTGGGCAACCTGGCCGGGGATATTGTCTCCAATATTGACCTCGCTAACGTGATCCGCCAGTTGACGCTTGAGGGGCATTTCGGCGCCTCATTTGCCTATGGGTTGGTGCGGGCGGAAGACATCGCCTATTTTGGGGGCATTATCGTGGTGATGCTGTATATCTCTATTCGTGTTGTTGAATCACGCAGGTGGCGTTAGTCGATGAGAGAGAGTTCCCCCCTTACCCTGACACGCGCTGACATCGGGCAGTGGGTTGGCTTTTTGGGTGGCGCGGCACTGCTGATCGCGCTGCTTGGGTTGATCTGGCAGCAGGGATTCAGCCCGTTTATTCTGATCGCGTTCGGTATCGGCGTAGTCGGTGTGCTGCTGTGGGCGCTGCTGGCACCGAGCGAATTTATGGCGTTCGTCACCGGGCGGCAGGCACGTTACAGCACGGTTGCGCTGTTCTCCACGCTGCTGCTGCTCGGCATTGTGGTGCTGGTCTATATCCTGCTTCAGCGCTCTGCCCTTACCGCCGATCTGACCGAAGGCCGCCGTTTCACGCTGAGCGAGACAACGCTCGAAATCGTCAGCCGCGTACAACGTCCGATGCGCATCGTCGGCTTCTATTCTCCGCGCACACTCGAACAGCGCACCGTCGATGACCAGTTTTTCCGACTGTATGAAACGGCCTCCAACGGCCTGATTACGCGCGAATACATCGACCCGGTCGCACAGCCGACCATCGCAGAACGCTTCAACGTGGTGAATGACGGTGACGTTTTCGTGACCTTCCTCAATATCAACGGCGAATCCGACGCTGCCGCTGCCCAGTACGTCCCGCGCACCACTCGCCAGGAACGCGATATGACCGAAGCCATCTCGCGCTTGCTGCTGGGCGGCAACTATGTGATCTACTTTGATAACAGCCTTGACCAGCTCAGCCCACAGGACACCTCGCAGCAGGGTATTTCAAGCATTGTCTCCCTGATCCGGGAATATGGGCTGGTCGCCCTGCCCTTGAACCTGCAAGACCTCGTTGAGGCCGGGCAGCCGATTCCACAGGATGCCTCGGCATTGGTCATGGCGCGTCCTAGCAGCGACCCAACACCTGAAATGATCGCGCTGATTGACGAGTACATGGCGCGGGGTGGTGCGCTGTTCCTGACGGCGGATGTGCAGTCAAACTTCATGCGACCCGGCAGCGCCTTCAACGAGTACATCTGGCAGAATTACGGCCTGCGAATGCTGGATGCAGTGGTGGTGGATGAAGTCGCCAGCGCCGAGACTCAGTTGGATATCTACCCGGCCATCACCGCCGATTCTGAGATCACCGCCAGCATCACGGTCGAAAACCCGACCAATTTCAGCATCGCCCGTGCGATTGAGGTCAACACCTCCCCACCCGTGAGCAACGGTTGGGCAATCCAGTCGTCAGAGGCCAGCTATGGCGAAACTGATCTGATTACGCTGTTGCAGAACGATACCTGGGCTTATAACGAAGGTGTGGATATTCCCGGACCTTTAACAACGGTCGCGTGGGCACGTAATGAAAGCAATGGTGCCAGCGTCTTATTAGTGGGCGACAGCAGCTTTTTGACCAACGGCCTGATTGGCAACCCTGCTGGCAACGCCGCCCTGTTCAGCAGCGGCCTGTTGTGGATGTCAGGCGCTGGCGAAGCCGTTACCTTTACGCCGGAACCAACCATTACGGGTCAGCCCATTATCTTCACTGACGCTCGCACACTGGACTTCATCGCCGCGGTGACAGGGTTGGTGATGCCGGGCATCATGCTCGTCCTGGGTGGGCTTGTGTGGTATCACCGGAGCCGCCGATGAACAACCGTCGCGGCATCCTCATTCTGCTGGTGATCTTTTTCGTACTTGGCGTGCTGGTCGCGCTGCAACCCCGGTTTGATCGGCTGCTGAACCCAGCGCCGACACCCGCCCCAGAGCGCACGAGCGGCTTTCAACTGGTCTTCGAGGAGGCAGATTTCAACGTCACCGATATTCAGGCCATACGCCTGCAAAGCCCGGTAACGGACGAGTCACTGACCCTTGCCCGCAGCGCCGACGGGACGTGGACGGCCACAAATCTCGAAGGAACATTCAACCAGGAAGCGGCAGCCAACATCGCCACGACCATTTTCATCCTTCCCTACATCTATACCCTGCCGGTTCCAGAAGGCGAGACGCTGGAGGCCTTCGGCTTCGCCAACGGCGGTGACTTTCAGGTGCTTGTCCTGCTGCGGGACGGCACTGAGCACACCATCGCCATTGGAAACCCCCTGCCCTCCAGCCCGGAATTTTACGCCTGTGTGGATGACTTCTGTACATCAGAGCCGCCCACACTCCATATCGTCCAGCGGAGTCCAATTGATTATCTGGTTGGTCTGATGCAGGCACCGCCGCTAGACCAATAAGCTTGACAAGGACTCAACATCACGTTATCTTGTTAGAGTCGCAATTCACAAGTGACGATTTTCAAACACAATCTAACCCTGCCTTTGACATTCCCTGCCAGAAATGGCGGGGAATTGTTGCCTGAAAGCCCAGGCATGGATGTAACAAACCATTAAGGCTGACATAGAAAGTTCGTCATCTGTAGAATTTTGCGTCATAATGGACAATGAGCATAAGGAAGAGGACTTAAAAGCCTTGCTCTCGTGGCAAGGCTTTAAGCACGTAGTACTATGGCTGTAACAATCGAAACGATGCAACGCGAGGAACTGCAGGCGCAACTGATCAGCAAAGCCCGGAAGCAAGGGGCAATCAGCTACGATGATATTCTGGCTGTATTCCCGGATATCGAGCGTGATGTCATGCTTCTGGATGAGTTGATGGATCACCTGCTTGATGCGGGGATTGAAGTGCTCCCCGGAAACCGCATGGACGCAGAAGTTGAAGCTCTGCCTGATGAAGCCGAGTCGATTGATCTGCGCCAGGCCAATAACGTAGAAGAAGATGAGGAATACGAGCAGAACGGTCGTTCCCTGCTTAAAAGTGACCTCATCGAAGATGCGGGCTACCAGCAAGCGCTGGATACAGACGACGTGGTCGGCCTCTACCTGAAGGAAGCCGGGCGTGTTCCGCTGCTCACCGCTGAGGAAGAAGTCTCCCTCGCGAAGCGCATGGAAGCCGCTGCCTTTGCCCAGGAAAAACTGGAACAGTACGGCGATACGCTGCCGCCGGATGACATCTATACGCTCAAGGACATCATCATTGATGGTGAAATGGCGCAGGAACATCTGGTGCGTGCGAACGCGCGTCTGGTCATCAGCGTCGCCAAGAAATACATCGGGCGCGGCGTGCCTTTCCTCGATCTGATTCAGGAAGGCAACATCGGCCTGATCCGCGCGACCAACAAATTTGAATATCGTCGCGGGCACAAGTTCAGCACCTATGCAACCTGGTGGATTCGCCAGGCCGTCAGCCGCGCTGTGGCAGATCAGGGCCGCACCATTCGCGTCCCGGTGCACATGGGCGACCAACTGAACCGGATGCGCCGCGTTCAACTGAATCTGCTGCAGGAACTGGGGCGCGAGCCGTCGATTGACGAACTGGCCGAAGGGCTGGAGACGACACCGGACAAGGTGGAAAACCTGCTGGAAATCGCCCGCCGCCCCGTCAGCCTGGAGACACCCATCGACGAGGAAGGTGATTCGACCTTCGGCGATTTCGTCGAGGACGTGAACAGCCCTGCCCCGGCGGAAGAAGTGGCGACCCACCTGCTGCACGAACAGCTTCAGGCCGCGCTGGATCGCCTGCCACCGCGCGAGGCTCAGATTCTTCGGCTGCGTTACGGCCTGGAAGATGGCCGTGTTTATACGCTGGAAGAAGTCGGCCAGACCATTGGCGTCACCCGCGAGCGCGTGCGCCAGCTTGAAGCCCAGGCTTTGAACCGCCTGCGCCAGTCCTCTGCCCATATTATCCTCCGCGATTATCTCTACGAGGAGTAATCGCTTGGGCGTTCGATCTGGCTCAGCCAAAGACACACGACGCAGCACCGGCGGTTGGCTCTGGCCGCTGGTGCTGAGTGTCCTGGGCATCGTGCTGCTGCTGGATAACTTTCTCCTGTTAGGTGATTTCAACGCGGTGGCGCTGCTGCCGCTGCTGCTGGTCATCGCCGGGGCGCAGATTTTGCTGCGGGGGGATTTTCTCCCCAGCGAGGAAGCTCGCCGTTTTGGGATCACACGCGGCAGTGTTGAGTCTGCGACGCTGGAAATCAACAGCGGTGAAATTGATGTCGAGCTTCGCCCCTTGCAGCCGGATTATGTGCTGCGGGATGGGCAGGCCGCGCTGATTGCCGGGCAATTCGCCGCGCAGTCACGCCCTGCGCTGACGATGGCCGAAAATTATGCCCATCTGCAGATGCACCGGGCGGCTACTCCCTGGACGGCCTTTGCCGACTGGAAAATCAGCCTTGCCCGCGATCTGCCCTGGCAAATTCTGGCTTCCAGCCACATCGGACAGTTGAACTGCGATCTGTCCGATCTGATCGTCCATGAGGTGGTGCTGGCGACTGGTATCGGTGATATCCGTATGGTCAGCCCCAAAGAGGCCTTCCGACCTCTGCACCTGCGCTCCACCCTGGGCAGTATTCACGTTATCACCCCTCCCGGCTGTCGCACACGCATCCTCGTGGAAACCGGGCGCATGTTCGGCGTGAAAGCCGATGCAACACGCTATTCTTCCTCAGAAGGCTCAGTGTTTGAAGCGCTCGACGCCGATGAGGACGCCCCACTCGTCGAAATTCGCATCAGCGGAACCTTCGGCGACGCCTTTCTCGCCTGAGGTTGGTGCGATGAATGCGCTGCCTGGTTTCGTCATCCGGGATGGCCTGGAAAGCGATATTCCTGCTTGCCTGGAATTGAACGCCAACTATGAAACCGATTACGTGTGGCAGGTCACGTTCCAGCAGGGAACCGGGCTGCGCACCGCCAGCTTCAAAACCGAACATCTCCCCCGCACGATGTCCGTCACCTACCCCCCCAGCGAACACCGCCTGCGGCAGGCGCTTGAGGGGAATGAATGCCTGCTGGTGGCGGCAGGGCGCGATGACCCCGACCTTATCGTCGGCTACCTGGTCATGCAGCGCGACCCGATGCACGGCATCGCCCACGTTCATGATCTCGTTGTCTCCCAACCCCTGCGGCGGCGCAAAATCGGTTCTCGGTTGCTGAAAGTGGCGCGACAGTGGGCGGTCGAAAACGGTATGACCCGATTAATGGTCGAGACGCAGACTAAGAACTACCCGGCGATTCAATTCTGTCAGAACTCTGGGCTGGTCTTTTGCGGCTTTAACGACCGTTACTTCGACAACCAGGATATTGCCGTCTTCTTTGCACAGAATCTACGCTGAGCCATACCGGAGTTTCGTGGTGACCGACTCCCTGTTCGCCTTCCTCGACCTGCTGAATGAAACACTGGCATCCGCGATTGTTATCGTCGCGTTTTCGATGCTGCTGTATAACCTGACGCGCAACATCAAGAACCGCGTCACCCGTACCTCCAGCGCGGTGCTGGGCTGTGTTACGGTGGTGTATGTGTGTGACGTGCTGATCTCGCTGGGACCGGGGGTGGGTACGTATGAAGCGCTGCTGCGGCTGCAGTGGCTTGGGCTGGCCTTTATTCCTGCGGCGATGTTCCACTTATCGGATGCACTGCTGGCGACGACCGGGCTGCCCTCGCGTGGAAGGCGGCGGCGCGTTGTCCGGCTGCTTTATGCCATCAGCACTCTGTTTCTGGTGCTGGCGACCTTTACTGACCTGCTGATCGAACCACTGACACTTGGCAGTCGCGTCAGCCTGCGGGCGGGTGTTCTGTTCCCGGTCTATATCGCCTACTTTCTGCTGAATAACATCATCGCCTTTATTAATGTAGAACGTGCGCGGCGGCGCTGCCTCACCCGCACCACCCAACGCCGCATGACCTATCTGCTGGTGGCGATGATAACACCCGTCGTCGGCATCTTCCCCTATTCGGTGCTGCTTGGCCCCGGGCAGGAATACACGCTGTCCGCGCTCACGCTCGTCAATCTCGGCAATCTGATTATCATCTTTATGCTGGTTTTCCTGGCCTACCCGCTGTCCTTTTTCGGCTCACGGGTGCCTGATCGTGTGGTGAAGGCCGAACTGCTGCGCTTTATGCTGCGCGGCCCCGGCACGGGACTGATCGCACTGGTGACGATTGTCTTTATCGACCCCACCGCGCGCTTGTTCGGCTGGCCGGGCGAAACCTTTATGCCGTTTGCCACGATTGCGCTGATCCTGCTTTATCAGTGGATGATTGACCTGGCAATCCCCCGTCTTGAAAAAGCCCTCATCTACCGCAGCGATGATGACACGATGGAGAAGGTTCAACGGTTGAGTGAACGCTTTCTCTCCCGCAGTGATCTGGTGCAGTTAATCGAAGCGGTTCTGGAAGGCACCTGCGACTATCTGCGCGTCAATGCCGCCTTTGTCGTGTCCCTGAACACGGAAGGCAGCCCCCCAGAACTGGTCAAGGCGATTGGACATCCACAATTCACAGGCACATGGCCGAACATGGATGAGTTACCGTTGCTGCCTTCTGCCCGCCCAACCAGTATTCCCCAGGTACATCCCTGGCAAAACTTCTGGCTGATTCCGCTCTACAGCCAGCGGAACGCCGTCGCCACCAACCGTCCTGTCATCGGCATTATGGGCATCGAAGCCCGGTCAGAGACAACGGCTTCCGAGGAAACCCTTTTTAATGAAGACGAACAGGGGATGCTGCGCACCTTCGTTCGCCGTGCCGCACAAGCGCTGGATGATCTGCTGCTGCAAAGCGAGATCAGCGCCGCGCTGGAGGGTCTGCTGCCGCAGATGGCGCTCACGCGCAACCGAGCCGCCGAGGTGGAATTTCGCCCCGGCAGAACACCTGCGCCACAGGCCAACGGCGCGTTCGACCGTCAGCAGGTCATCGAACAGGTTCACGCCGCGCTGCGCCACTACTGGGGCGGGCCGGGGCTGAGCCAGAGCCGCCTGCTGGAACTGAACATTGTGCAGGAAGCGCTCAGCCACAACGACAACAGCGCCGTGAAAGCGCTGAGAGACGTGTTGAATCAGGCAATTGAACGGCTGCGCCCGCCGGGAGAGCGTGACATGAAAAGCCAGGAGTGGATGCTGTATAACATCCTGCAACTACGCTTTCTGGAAAAACGCAAGGCGCGCGAAACTGCCCAGCGTTTGTATATGGCGGAAGCCAGCCTCTACCGCAAACAGAACATTGCGATTGAAGCCGTCGCAGATGCAATTCTGGCAATGGAGCATGATTCCCAGCCCTGAACCTGCTTCTAACGCTCCCCTTCCTGACCCCTTACGAAGCATTCTGCTAATTTGACACCAGCAAAATACCTCTTTTCACAAAGACGACGCTGTTGAGCGGATGTGTTATAATGCTGGCAGATACGCAGGGGTGTCTACCACACAATCGAATATAAAAACCAACGACAGATGGAAACATGTTAGTTCGCAAGGGGGATAGCGTAATGACCACGGATGTACAGCGACATGATCTTAAACAACCACCACCAGCGCTGGACGAAGGCTACTGGTTGGCTCTGTTAAATGAAGGGGAGTTCGCCAAAGCCGCTCCCCCTGACTACACAGGAGCACGGGTCGATTATGAACCGCGTGGTGAAGTTTTTTTTGAAGATCACCATGCGTCCGTCGAGGCAGATTGGGCGGAAATCAGCCAGATCACCGAGAACGATGACGTCATCGAGCTGAAGGTCGTGGGGTACAATCGGGGCGGCTTATTGGTCGAATGGCAGTCGCTGCGTGGCTTCGTCCCGGCCAGCCAGCTCATCAACTTCCCCTCTACCTCGAACAGCACAATTCGGCGTAACGCGCTGCTGGAACGGCTGGGTCAGACGCTGCGGCTGCGTGTGATTGAACTCAATATTGAAAAAAATCGCTTGATTTTATCGGAACGGGCTGCGCAGGCCGAACCCGGCGAGCGCTACGACATTCTCGCCCGTCTGAAAACGGGTGATACGGTCAGCGGTTACATCACCAATCTGTGTGACTTTGGTGCGTTTGTCGATCTGGGTGGCCTGGAAGGCCTGATTCATATCAGCGAACTAAGCTGGGGGCGTGTGGGGCATCCCGCCAATATGCTCGAACGTGGGCAGCAGGTCGATGCTTACGTGCTGGATGTTGACCGGGACGCCGGGCGAATCGCGCTCAGCCTGAAGCGGCTGCGCCCTGATCCCTGGCAGACGGTGCAGGAGCGCTATCGCCTCGGTCAGACCGTCGAAGGTGTCATTACCAACGTCGTCGATTTCGGTGCGTTCGCCTGCATTGAAGAAGGGCTGGAAGGGTTGATCCATGTCTCTGAACTGGCGGAAGGCCACTTCCTGCATCCGCGCAACGTTGTCACCGAAGGCCAGCGCATCCACGCACGCATCCTCAGCATCAACGGACAGGCGCGCCGCCTGGGGCTGAGCCTGCGGCTGTCACCTTGAGAAGCCGTCACAGCAAGCACAAGCAACAAAGGCCAGCGACAACCTCTGGCCTTTTTGTTTAATGTGCAACGGTCTTCAAACAATGCTACACTAGGCGAAGGTTGGAAGGTTCAGGTGTAGAGTTTGTGGCACAGCCAAAACAAGCAGATTCCGGCTTCGATGAAAAAGCCTTAGCCGATAACAAGGCTGAAAAAGCGAAAAAAGAGGCGGCCAACAGCGGTTCGGCGAGTAAAACATCGTCCAAACAGCCGTCGGCGGATAAGGGCAAGAAAGCCGGGAACGAACCCACCAGAACCCCACTACAGCCCCGCTATGAAGTCAAACCGGAGTTCTGGGACGCCCTGCTCGATAGTTTTCCGCCCTGGCTTGATGAAATCGGGGCGATTGCGCTGCTGGTCTTCGGCATTGTCTCATTCATGGCAATTTTCAACGTCTCGCCTGATGCGACGCTGGCAATCGCCTGGTCGAACGCACTGCGCAGCCTGTTCGGTTATGGCAGCCTGCTCGTCTCCGGCGGCATTTTCGCGCTCGGAATCATCATCCTGCTACCCAAGATCGGCATTACCGTCTCGTTCCCCACGCGGCGGGTGCTGGCGCTGGAGATCGGCTTTCTGGCGGTGCTGGCGATTATGCACCTGTCCAGCGGCGACTCTGAACTTCGCGCGATTGCCCGCAACGGTGAAGGCGGCGGCTATATCGGCTGGGGCATGAGCGCCCCGCTGCACTGGGCATTTGGCCCGGCCTTCTCCACGCTGGTCTATACGCTGATCCTCATTCTCAGCTTCGGCGTGGTCATCGGCATCACCCGCACACAGGTCAATCACTGGCTGCAAACCGCCAGCGACCGCCTGAAAAACTACAGCCAGCGCATGTTCACCGCCGCCGCACCGCCCGCCCCACCTGCGCCTCCTGTTGCAGCAGAAGCTACTGCCCCACCGCCCATGTCGCTCAGTCCCCGCCGTCCGCCAACAAGTGCGCTCATTCGCATTCGACCCAACTTTGACGCGCTGCCACCCTCAATGCGCCCCGGTGCAGGTGAAGCCACCGAGAAGTCGGACATCAACGAACGCTTTGAAAAGCTGATCGTCACCGGGGGGGAAACCAACCCGGCCGTTTCCGCCAGCCTGATCGCCGATTATGACCTGATCGGCAAACCTGTGGAGAACAAAGGCGGCAAGGGTGCGCCCCTGTTCGTCGAACGGCCTGATGGGCGCGTGAAGCGCTACTTCGCGCTGGAAAGCATGAAGGAACCCAAAAAGCTCGCCAAACGCGACAAAGCGCTGCCGCCGCTGGAACTGCTGCAGGACGTGGAGATGAACCCACCGGACGAGTACGAGATCAACCGCAACGTGGTGCTGATCGAAAACACGCTGATGGAGTTCGACATCAACATTGATGTGGTGGATGTGAAGGTCGGCCCCACCGTCACACAATATGCCGTGCAGCCCTTCCGCGAGAACAAGGCGGGCGAAGGCGAAAACGTGATGGAGCGCACCCGCCTGAGCAAAATCGCGGCACTGTCGCGTGATCTGGAACTGGCTCTTTCTGCCAAGCGGCTGCGTTTGGAAACACCCGTGCCCGGCCACAGCTACATGGGCATCGAAGTTCCGAATAAAAATCCGAGCACGGTGGCCCTGCGCTCGGTCTATGAAAGCCGCGACTTCCATGATGCCCTGCTGCGAGCGAAATCCCCGCTGGTAATTCCGCTGGGGCGCGATGTAGCCGGGAACGCGGTGAGTGTTGATCTTGCTTCCATGCCGCATCTGCTGATCGCCGGGACGACCGGTTCGGGCAAGTCGGTGGCGATTGCCGCGATGGCCGCCGCGCTAATCCTCAATAACACACCTGACCGGGTGAAGATGGTGATGCTCGACCCGAAGATGGTCGAACTCAGCCGGTTCAACGGCCTGCCCCATCTGCTCGGCCCTGTTGAGACCGACATGGAGCGCATTATTGGCGTGCTGCGCTGGTGCACTCGCGAGATGGACAGGCGCTATAAGCTGCTGGAAGAAAACGTCGCCCGCAACATCGCCGATTACAACGCGCGGCTCGGCCAGCGCCGCAAGGATGAACAACTGCCCTACATCGTCATCATGATTGACGAAATTGGCGATCTGATGATGAGCCGCCCCGACGAAACCGAAAAGACGGTCACGCGGCTGGCGCAGATGGCGCGCGCGGTCGGGATGCACCTGGTCGTCGCCACGCAGCGTCCCAGCGTGGATGTGATCACCGGGTTGATTAAGGCCAACTTCCCCTCGCGCATCGCCTTCGCGGTTGCGTCCGGCATCGACTCCCGTGTCATTCTGGATACGGTCGGCGCGGAATCGCTGCTTGGTCGCGGGGATATGCTCTACCTGGCGGTGGATGCCGCTGCCCCGCGCCGCTTGCAGGGGTGCTATGTGACCGACTCCGAAGTGCGCGATCTGGTCAAGTACTGGAAGGATTGGTACGCAACACAAATTACCGAAGGCAAGATGGAAAAGGCAGGTGTCGCCCCCTGGGATCGCGGCCTGACGCGGCGCGAATTCCTGTCCGAAATCGACCCGATGCTGGAAGACGCGATTGAACTGGTCGTAAACGAGCAGGAAGCCTCTGCCTCGCTCATTCAGCGTAAACTCGGCCTGGGGTATCCTCGCGCCGCCCGTATGATTGACCTGCTGGAAGAACTCGGTGTGATTGGTGAACCCGTCGCGGGCGGGCGCAGCCGTAAGGTGATGATCGAAAAAGGCAAAGACCCGTTCAAGGAACTGGATAAAAAGGGGAAAAAGTGAGGGCGCACATGCGCCCTTTTTCTTACAGCAGTGAGGCCTGTCCGGTCGCGCTGAGCGGGACGATGCACTCTGGCAAGTCATTGGCCGGGCTGTTGACCAGCGTCGAAACCTCAAACACGTCCATCTTGTTTTCGTCGTAGGGGCGCAGCAGCGGCTTCAACACTTCAGGCGGCAGTTCGTCTTTGGACAGCCACAGGTCATAGTTGGACTTATCCAGAATAACGGCCATGCGGTTGTGCAGCGGGGAGATCAGATCGTTCGGTTCGCTGGTCAGAATTGTGCAGGAGCGAATCTCGCCGCCGTCGGGCGAATGCCAGATTTCCCACAAACCCGCAAACGCGAACAATTCCTGGTTTTTCAGATGCACGAACATCGGCTTTTTGGCCTTGCCGTCCTTCGCCCATTCATAGAAGCCATTGGCCGGGATCAGGCAGCGGCGGCGTTTGAAGGCTGCACGGAAAGCAGGCTTTTCTTCGACCGTTTCACTGCGGGCGTTAATCATCTGATTGCCAATCGCCATATCCTTCGCCCACGAAGGAATAAGCCCCCAGCGGTAAAACGTGAGTTCCCTGTGATTATCGTTGGAGATGACCGCAACGGGCTGCGTGGGCGCAACGTTGTAACGGGCAGACATTTGCGTCGGCACCGTCGTCAGATCAAAATGCTGCTGAATTGTGGCGGGGTCAGCCGTCAGAACAAATCGACCACACATCATTCAATCCAATCTACTGCGTTTTCGCTATTTCCTGGAACTGTTCTTGCCGACCTCGCTCACCTGCCGCGCGACGCTGATGGCGGCCAGAACCAGCGAGAGCAGTTGAGCGGTTGGAATGCGTTCAATCTTGCCACCGTTGCGGGTGATCTCTTCTTCGGCGGTGCGATTGAACAGATAAGCCGAGAGCAGGCCGAACAGCAGCCCGCCGATTGCACCCAACATATAGGAACGCGACTTCCAAGTGGTGTCATTCGTGTTTTGAATCATGGGCGTTCTCACTTTCCTCACGGGAGTACCGATCAAAAATGTTTATCAGCGCATCGATAAAGGCAAAGCGCACATTGAAATTCGCAGAGCGGCGGCTGAAGTCTTCAGAAACGTTGGCTGTGCGGTCAGCAATGGTTCGGGATGCGGTCTGGGCGCGGCGCAGATTACGGGCAGAAACGTTGTGGAGCCAGTTCAGGCCGAAGGTGGACGCCATCAGGATAACGTAAATGGGAAACAAGCACAGCACCACCGGACACAGCACAAAACACATCAGCATCCAGTTGGCGATGATGTTGACCTGAACCTGTTCGCGCAGCCGAAAAGGCGACCCCGGAATAACCAGGGACAGCACGAACACAATAATCAGCACTGCGATGAAGATGGCGGGGAGTGTAAGCGCTCGCAGAGTCTCACGACGGTGGCGTTTGACCGATTCCAGTGGGCGGACATTCGGCGCAGAGGCCATTTCCCCTTCCTTCTTGGCGGAAACCACACATAGAATAATTGTATCACATTTATCAGACAGATTACAGACCGCTCCTAAGCGCTGAGTGAGGAAGTATGAAGCCCGCAAACACAAATATTGAGATGAACGTTTCCCCGTCCGTCGCAAACGCGCTCGAAAATGGCGGGCCGGTCGTTGCACTGGAATCGACCGTCATCACGCACGGCCTGCCCTATCCGCAGAATATCGAAACTGCGTTGGCGATGGAAGCGGCGGTGCGCGAGGCAGGCGCGACCCCGGCGACGATTGCGGTGCTGGAAGGCGAAATCACCGTCGGTCTGAATGCCGAACAGATCGAACGGTTGGGACAGGCGGAAAAAGGCCGTGTGCGCAAGGTCAGCCGCCGCGACCTGCCGATTGTAGTAGGGCTACGTGAAGATGGTGCGACCACTGTCGCCGGGACGATGATCGTCGCGCACATGGCGGGGATTCAGGTCTTCGCCACAGGCGGGATTGGCGGCGTCCACCGGGGACATCCCTTCGATGTCTCCGCTGATCTGATCGAACTCGGACGGACTCCCGTCGCCGTCGTGTGTTCCGGCGCAAAGTCCATCCTCGACCTGCCGCTCACGCTGGAAGTGCTGGAAACACAGGGCGTCCCGATTCTGGGTTATGGGACAGACACGCTGCCCGCCTTCTACAGCCGCAGCAGCGGTCTTCTGGTGGATGCGCGGGTGGAGACGCCGGAACAAATCGCCAATATTATCGCGGCAGCACAGGCATTAAACGCCCAGCATGGGATTCTGATCGGCGTACCTGTCCCAGCGGAATATGAACTGGACGGCGCAATTGCCGAGGAAGCCATCCAGCAGGCGACACAGGAGGCCGAAGCGCAGGGGGTTCGCGGCAAGGATGTAACCCCCTTTGTGCTGGCGCGGGTGGCGGCGCTTACGCACAATGAATCCAAACGCGCCAACACCGCCCTGCTGGTCAATAACGGGCGCGTCGCGGCGCAGATTGCGCTGGCGCTGGTGACACAGCAAGCCGAAAGCGTGGTTCATGCTTCCTGAGTCCAGATATAGCTGATGAGGTCTTGCGGCAGCGTAGGCGCACCAAGCGAGAACAGCATCGCCAGCATTTGCGCACGGTGATCCGTACCGTGATTGATGACGTGCAGAAGCACCTGCCATGTTCTTCCCGGCCTGCTGCCTTCGCGTGTCTGCATCTGAATGCCACGATTCACCTCTTCATCCGTCAGGGTGTTGAGATACTCGCGTATCAGGCCTTCCACCTCGTCCCAGCGGGCACGAACAGAGTCGTGCGTGGGGAAGTCTTCCGGCTTGAGGAAATCCGGCACAGGCTTCCCCATCATGCCCGAAATCCAGCGTTCATCCACGCTCATCATATGGACACACTGGTTGCGAATAGAGCCGACCGAATAGTCGAGCGGTCGCGTAAAGGCTTCGGCATCCAGTTTGAGAATGCACTCCTCCCAGATCAGGCGGTTGGCGTAAAAGTGATACTCGAAAAGAAACCGAATTTCATCCGCCTGCATTGTCCCCTCCCTGTACGCGCCACACATCCAGCCCCATATCGCAGCCCACCACCAGCGTCGTCCCGTCCTGGCTCAACGCGACCATATCCGGGACGCGGTTGCAGGTGCGATATTCACCCAAGTCAACCCGTTCACCGCTCTCCACATCCCAGACTACCACCACAGGCGCATCCCCGATAGCCACGCCTAAAATCACGTCTGCCTCTCGGCTGAGCAGAATGGCCTGCACATATTCCCCGCCCAGCGAGGCCACGAACTGATTTTCCCCGGCTTCAAAATCGAGACGATTGAGCGACTCGGAATTCGGATCACGCCAAGCCAGGTAGCGCCCGCTCGTCTCGTCGATACGACCGAATACGGGCGTATTCTCAAGCTGTACCTGCGCGGTGACTTCCCCTGTTTCCAGGTTCCACAGCTTCACCAGCCCTTCCGGCGTCGATGTCACGGCCAGCGGCGCACGAATCCGCCCGATGCGCACAAAAGCGTCGGGGTCGTTCTGTGGCCCGGAAGGCAGCGTCGCCACTTCCTCAGAGGAATCCAACCGCAGCCTCGCCACGTAATAGACTTCGGTCGGGTCAGCGGGCATTACCTCCAGCCAGACCGCCGTACCGGACGAATCGAGCCAGACGCGAATAGGCGTATCCGCCTCGACCGGAAACGGGATGGTCTGCGTCGTTTCATCCGTGAAGTTCAGGACGGCCACTTTATAGGTGACACCGTCCAGATACAGCGCAACCAGCAAATCGGTTTCCGCAAATGTCATATCCAGAATCGTCGCCGAGGTTTCCGCCTCAACGTCCAGCGGGTAGCGGGTGGCTGTTCCCTCGTTGACATCCACTAGGATCACGCTGCCATCCTGCCCGACCAGCGCAGCCTGATTTCCGTCCGGGCTGAGCGTGAACCAACCGGTTTCGATCAACGTACCGAGTTCGTCAGGCAGCGTCTCAAAATCAAGCTGCATCACGGACGCAAAATTCGTCACATTTTCAGCATTCAATACAGGCGTTTCCTGTGCATAAACCGGCGTCAGCACCAGCAGCACAGCGGCCAGAAGCACGATCAATCGTTTCACAGACATCCATCACCCTCATCGCTTACCCTCGTGATTGTACCGTGTGCATGATGCAAGGTGTACTCCTGCTTGCAGAATGCTATAATGCGCGGCACGACGCTGGAGGAAGTCATGCGGATTCAAGTCGAGGGAAAGCATCCACTCAACGGGCAGTACAGGCCCTCAGGCAGCACGAACGCAGCCGTGCATCTGCTGGTTGCCTCGCTGCTGACGGAATCGCCTGTCGTGCTGCATAACTTCCCTCACACGACGAGCGCACAATCCATCGTGCAGCAGGCCGAAGGGCTGGGCGCACAGATCGAACGCGAAGGCAACAACACCCTCAAAATTCATACGCCGCAGATCATCAAGCGCAGCGTTACCTCAGAAGGCACCAACAGCCTGCTTTTCCTTGCGCCTGTGCTGGTGCGGCGGCAGTACGCTCGCATGGAACTTGACTTTCCGCTCAACCGCATCCGCACCCATCTGGAAGCCCTGCGCGATCTTGGTCTGGATATCATCACGGCAGAGGGTGCAATCGAGTGTAAGGCGGCGCAGTGGGGCTACCGCGACATTGTGCTTAGCCAGACCAGCGTGACCGCAACCGCACTGGTGATGATGCTCTCGGCCTGTTTCGGTCAGGAGACCGTGATTTATAACGCCGCCTGCGAACCGCAGCTTCAGGCACTTGCCAATATGCTGGAGATGATGGGCGCACAGGTGCAGGGCATCGGCTCCAATCTGCTCAGAATTTTCGGCAAGCAGACGTTGAATGGTGTGGAAACCAGCATCATGCCCGACCACATCGAAATCGCCAGCATTGCGACCACCGCCGCGCTGTCGGGCGGGCGGGTGCAGATCAATGACGTACAGCAGTCGGATTTACGCATCATCGACAAGATTTATGCGCGTTTGGGTCTGGAACTTGATCTGGACGAAAATGTGCTGTTCGTCCCCAAGCAGGAAGCACTGGCGGTTTCCAACCGCGAAGAAGATGTGGACGCTTCCATTGAAACCGCGCCCTGGCCTGGATTCCCTTCTGATCTGATTGCCACCGCAACCGTCGTGGCGACGCAGGCACGTGGCACCTCGCTTATTCATGAGAAGCTGTATAACAACCGCCTCTTGTTCGTAGATAAACTTAATGCGATGGGAGCGCAAATTCTGCTGTGTGACCCTCATCGTGCGATTGTTGTCGGCGCGACTCCCCTGCGAGCGATTTACATGGACTCGCCCGATATTCGTGCAGGGCTGGGGATGCTGAGTGCGGCATTGATCGCGGAAGGCTCATCAACAATTGATAATGCGCAGGTACTCGGCCACTTCTTTGAGAATATCCTGCAAAAGCTGCAAGCGCTTGGCGCACACATCACGGTGGAGTCGGGATGATCGCGCTGAATACCACAAAAACCCGGATTGGTGATCTTTCCATCAACGAGGTGGTAATTGGCGAAGGCATCCCGGTACTCATGCTGCATGGCTGGGGTGTGAACATCGATCTGCTGTGGCCTTTGGGAAGTCGGCTTGCGCCTTTAGGGTATCGCGTCTGGATGCTTGATCTGCCGGGTTTTGGTGGAAGCAGCGAACCACACTCTCCCTGGATGGTTACTGACTATGCGCAATTCGTTCTGAATTACCTCGACCATCATCAACTGGATCGAGTTCACCTTTTCGGTCACTCCTTCGGCGGGCGGCTTGGTCTGATTCTGGGCGCGGAGCATCCCGAACGCATCAACAAAATGGTGCTGGCGAACAGCGCGGGTATTCGGGCCAAAACACCGCTGCGCACGCAAGTGCGGCTCAGCACGTATAAGGCTGTGCGGGATGGGTTGAAAAGGGTTGGCCTTGGTGCGCTGTCGGAAAAGCTGAGGGCGGCTTACAATGCCCGCTATGCCTCAACGGATTTTCTGACGACCAGCGGCGTCATGCGGCAGACCTTTGTGAATGTGGTCAATCAGGATTTACGCGATTACGCGGCACGGGTGAAGCCCTCCACGCTGCTGCTGTGGGGCGATCAGGACATGGACACCCCGCTCTGGCAGGGGCAGTTTTTAGAGAAAACCATTCCCGACGCCGGATTGGTGGTCTTTAACGGTGCGGGACATTACAGCTATCTCGATAACCTGTCGGAGACGCTGCGCGTGATGGATTATTTTTTTAAGGGGGCGTAATGGACGAGTTGCTGCGTAACGCACTGATTCTGTTTACGCTGTTCTGCATCATCCCCAGTGTGCTGCTGGCGGTGGTGGCGTTTCTCGCCTTCCAGCGCTTCACGCACTATGTGAACCCCGACCTGACCAACATCGAAAACGAATTTGCCCGGATGCAAAAACGCCTGCCCAATGCCTCGCGTGAAGCCCTGCTCAATCGCATCATCGCGCAGCAGTCGCGCCGGGCAGGCATTATCGGCGCAGTCACCAGCCTGGGCGGCTTCTTCACGCTGCCGATTACGCTCCCGGTCGATGTGCTGCTGTCGCTTCAGGTGCAGAACCGCATGGTAGAGTTCATCGCCGCCAGCTATGGCAAAACGCAGGCCAACGACTATGAAGCCCGCATCCGCACTTATCTGGTGATGACAGGCGGCATCCGCGCCACCGAAACGACCTCACGCCTGATGATGCGCTTCTTCACACGCATTCTGGGCAAATCGTTCGCCAAGCTGATACCGTTCGTCGGCGCGATTATCGGCTTTATGGTCAACTACGCCATCGCACGAGCAACGGGCGAGCTGGCACTGCGCTGGTATTCGGGCAAGCTCCCGGTCGGGCCAAATTTGCCGTCAGGGAATGTCCCACGTCAGCTCAATGCCTGAGTCTGTATTGTTCCCTCGATGACCTTATACGCTTGAAAGTGAACCTCATTTCCCTATGCAATCGCTCGCACTCGCTGTCCTCGTGCTGATCTGGCTGGGCGGAACGCTCGTCCGCATCTATCGTCAGGCGCGTTTTTACCAGATCGAAGAATACATGCCGCTGCGCTACCTGCGCTGGACGCTGGCAAAGCGGGAACGCATCCTCCCACAGCGCACCATCGTCGCCGGGTTTCTGGCGGCGGTGCTGGCCTTTTTCCTGTCAGAAGCGCCCGGCAGCATCCTTCCTGCCGTAGTCGCTGCTACGGCCAGTCTGGTCGCCGTGTGGCCGCCGGATGAGGGCGAAATCAAAAAACGCTTTAACCGCACCCCCCGCGCCACCCGTCTGCTCGGTGCAGCCTTTTTCACGGCGGTTGTGCTGATGGCAATCGGACTGTGGATCGTCGCCGCGCTTGGGCTGGATGCCATCGAATTTCAGGTGATTGGAGTCCTGGTGGTCGGGCTGGTCAATTATCTGTTCGCGCCGCTGCATCTGATCGCGGGCAACACGCTTATGACCCCGGTTGAAGCGTTTTTGCGCCAGCGCTTTATCAATCAGGCCAGAGCGGTCTTAGCGCAGATACAGCCGAGAGTCGTCGGCATCACGGGCAGCTATGGCAAGACGACCACCAAGCACTTCCTCTCAGAAATTCTGAATGGCCGCTACAAGACCTATCCCACACCCAAAAGCTACAACACGATGATGGGCGTGTGCATCGCCATCAACAAAGACCTCGCCAACGATTTCAGTATCGAATATTTTATTGTTGAGATGGGTGCCTACATCCGGGGCGAAATTCAGCGCATCGCCGGACTCACGCCGCCCGACATCAGCATTGTGGTCGAGGT
This sequence comes from bacterium, assembly GCA_033762735.1. Lineage (GTDB taxonomy): Bacteria > Chloroflexota > Anaerolineae > Aggregatilineales > Phototrophicaceae > JANRLJ01. The sequence goes on from JANRLJ010000237.1 coordinate 51,182, forward strand.
TGGGCCGCAGCATTTAGAGCGCTTCGGCAGCCTGGAAAACATCGCTATCGCCAAATACGAGATTATCAAAGCGCTGCGACCAGATGGCGTGGGCGTGTTCAACTGGGACAACCCCTACGTGCGTGATATGTACGAGCGCGGCTATCCGCAGACACGGCTGGCCGTGAGCAAATCCATCGCGCCGGAAGATGCACCCGCCGATGGGCCGCGCTTTATCGCTTCCAATGTGCATGAGTCGCTGGACGGCCTGCAATTTACCGTCACTGACCGTGAGACAGGCGCGGTCGAGCGTTTTGAAGCGCCGCTGGTAGGGGAGCACAACGTCACCAACATTCTGCTGGCGACCGCGGTCGCCGTGCATGAGGGTATGTCTCTGCGCGAAGTTGCGGTGCGGGTTCGGCGTTTAAGACCCGCAGAAAGCCGTCTGGTGCGCCAGACCACGCCGCAGGGCATCACCATCATCAACGACGCCTACAGCGCGAATCCGGCAGGGGTGGTAAGCGCCCTCAAGGTGCTGGGGATGCACACGGGTGGCAAGCGCCTGGTTATCACACCGGGGATGGTCGAACTCGGCGACCTGCATGAGCCGGAAAACCGCAAACTCGGCCAGCGCATCCCCGACTACGCGACGGATGTGATTCTGGTGGGTGAGGAACAGACCCGCCCGATTCAGCAAGGGCTGGCCGACAAAGGCTTCCCGGCAGAACGGCTGCGGGTGGTCGAAGAACTCCGCGAGGCAGTGAGGTGGTATCAGGCCAACCTGAAACCGGGCGATACGGTGCTTTTCCTGAACGATTTGCCTGATACGTATTGATAAACCGCCAAAATGCCAAGAACGCAGAGGAAAGACAATGTCCAGCAAACCCAGAATCGGCATCACGACCAGCTATACCGACGGCAGGCAGGCGGTCGATTACCACTACATCCGCGCCATTGAAACAGCGGGTGGACTGCCCCTGATTGTGCCTATGCTGCAAGACGTGGACAATGCCCGTGCCTTTGCCGCACTGCTGGATGGCCTGGTGATGACGGGCGGGCCAGGCATCACACAGGGCTTGATCGGTACGCTGCCGGACGACCTTCCCGCCGTTGATCCCATCCGCGACCAGAGTGATCGCCTGATCTATCAGGCAGCCGAAGACCAGCCGATTTTGGGCATCTGCTACGGAATGCAGTTCATCAACGCGCAGGCGGGCGGCACGATTTACGCGGATGTGATGGCGCAAAAAGGCGACACCCTCACGCACAGCGCCGGGCGCGGCGGCAAGGAGCATCCGGTGCAGTTCGAGCGTGACTCACGCCTGGGCACAGTTCTGGGCAAAAATCTGAACGTCAACACCTATCACATTCAGGCGGTGGCCGAGGTTGGCGCAGGGCTGCGGGTCGTCGGGCGTGGGCCGGATGGCGTCATCGAAGCGATTGAATCAGAAGATGGGCGGCTCGTCGGCGTACAGTTCCATCCAGAGCGCATGTTCGAGACGACCCAACCGCTGTTTGAGGATTTTATCGCGCGCTGCCGGGAGCGTACCGTGCGCCGCTGATTATTGACAAACCTGGCGTTTGCCTGCATAGTTGCCGTCGTTTAGCGGGCAGCTCGTCCTGGGGGAGTCAAAACAGTCCATGAGCGCCAAACGCAAAACGACCGTCGCCGTCATCTTTGGTGGGCGCAGCGTCGAACATGATGTCTCGGTGGTGACGGGCAACCAGGTCATCCGCGCCTTTGACCCGGAACGCTATGAAGTTATTCCGCTGTACATCGCCCGTGATGGCCGCTGGTTTACGGGCGAGCCTCTGCTTGACCTCAAAAATTACCGGAATGAAATCATCAGCATTCGCGGCGTCGTCCCGGCCATTATCTCACCCAGTGTCCAGCATCATGGCGTCATCCTGAACCCACTGGCGGGGCGCTTACAGAAAAGCGAAATCAGGCGGCTGGATGTGGTCTTCCCGGCCATTCATGGTTCACATGGCGAAGACGGTACGCTGCAAGGGCTGCTGGAACTGGCCGATATTCCCTATGTCGGCTGCGCAGTGCTGGCTTCTGCCGTTGCCAATGATAAAGGCATCACCAAAGATGTCCTGAAACAGAACGGTATTCCGGTCGTCGAAGGGCTGATCGTCAGCCGCGATGAATGGCTTGACCAGCGCGACGCGACACTCGCCCGCCTGAAAGCCGCGCTCCCCTTTCCTATGTTCGTCAAACCCGCGACGCTCGGCTCAAGCATCGGCGTGGGACGGGCCGAAGACGAAAATGTGCTGGCGCGTTCGCTGGATGTAGCCGTCAACTTTGACCGCCGTGTCCTCGTGGAACAGGCCATCGTCGGCGCGGCGGAAATCAACTGCGCGGTGATGGGCAACGGAAGCAATATTGAGGCGTCCGTGCTGGAGCAGCCTGTTTCGTGGGAACAATTCCTGACGTATGAGGAAAAATACATGCGCGGCGGCGAGGGCATGAAAAGCGCCGAGCGTGTGATTCCGGCACCGCTCTCTGAAGCGATGACCACGCAGATCAGGCAGATCGCAGTTGATGCGTTTAAGGCCATTGACGGGCGCGGTACGGCTCGGCTCGATTTTCTGGTCACACCCGAAGAAGGGGCGGTGTATCTGAACGAGATCAACACCATGCCCGGTTCGGTGGCGTTTTACCTGTGGCAGGAAGAAGGCCTGTCCCCTCGTGATGTGGTAGAGCGGCTGGTCAGGCTGGCGCAGGATGCCCATGCGGATAAACGGCGCAACACCTACGATTACCAGACCAGCCTGATCGAACTGACCGCGCAGCGTGGTCTGAAAGGCATGAAAGGCGGTCGTAAAGGGTAAGGCACTTCCCTTTGCACCGCCGCCAAAAGTTTGATTCTACATATTCGCGCCGCACCCTAAATGTCATTACAATGACAACAAGTGCGTTTGCCTGTTGTGCCCAACTGTGGAGAATGAATTGTGAGTGACCGTCGAAAGCTGGTTTGCGGCATTGTTGCGGGCTTCATGCTGCTGCTGGCCGCTTGCGATACCAACCCGACTCCCGTGTCAACAGGCCCAACGCCCACTGTGACCCTGCGCGGCGCACTCGTGCCCACCCGCGCCACCCCGCTGCCTACAGAAACCCCGACTCCAACGAACACGCCAACAGCAACGCGGACACCGACTGCTACACGCACACCAACCCAGACCGCAACGGCGACGGCAACCGAACTGCCTACCAATACCGCGACCGCAACGGCGACCGCGACCGCGACCGCAACCGCGACTGAAACAGCTACGGCAACCGCAACGGCGACTGCGACCGCAACCGCAACCGCGACCGCAACCGCGACTGAAACGGCCTCGGCTACTGCAACTGAAACCAATCTTCCCACCGCAACCGCGACCGCAACCGCGACCGCAACCGCAACGAATGCTCCCACCAATACCCCTCCCCCACAGACCCAGGACGTGGGGCAAATCGAGTACGGTGATCGTGTAACCGGGACAATCGGGCAGAACAATCCTGAATTCCTGTACAACTTTGCAGCGATACAGGGCGATGTGGTGAACATTGCCATGACAGCTACGTCCGGCAACCTCGACACGCTGCTGATTCTGCTTGATTCGGACGGCAACGAAATCACCAACGACGACGACAGCGGGGATGAGTTCAACTCCCTGATCGAAAGCTTTACCATTCCAGCAGACGGCACCTATACCATCGTCGCCACCCGCTACGGACGCATGAGCGGGACGAGCGTGGGGGACTTTGAACTGACCTTGAATCGACGTGGCGCTGGAGACGAACCGCCGACACCAATCGACGAAAATACGGTCAGCCTGGGCGAGCAGATCACCGATGTCATTCGCGGCGATGTGTATGAGCACCGCTACGCCTTTGCTGCTGAGGAAGGTGCTGTAATCGGGATTCGACATGACGTGGTCAATGGCAATCTCGACCCGTTCCTGATTTTGCTGGACGCGGAAGGGAACGAACTCGCGACGAATGACGATGATCCCGAAGGCAGCGGCCTGAGTTCGTACCTGCGCGAGTTTACGATCCCTGCCAGCGGCACCTATACCGTCGTCGCCACCCGTTACAATGGGGAAGAAGGTTCGACGGAAGGCCGCTTTACGCTCACGCTGGAAAGTGACCAGCCTCTTGAAGAAACGACCGGGGTCATTGGCAACCGCTACGGCAGCCGCACTTACCTGGTAAACGGCGAGGCAAACCAGACGATCACGATAGAGATGACTGCAACCTCTGGCGATCTTGACCCGCTGCTGATCCTTTACGACGGGGCTGGACGGGAAATCGCCCGTAACGATGACCGTGACCGGGAAGGCAGCAACTTCAACGCCATAATCGACAATGTAGTACTGCCGGAAGACGGTGTGTATCGTGTTGTGGCAACGCGCTTCCTGCAAAACTTCGGCGATAATATCGGTGCCTTTACCCTGACGGTAAGCGAAGGAAGCGGCAGTTCCAGCGTCGCAATTCTGCCGACCGAAATTGAGTACGGCGCTGACGAAGAAGGAACGCTGACGGCCAACGAAAACACGGCTGTTTACACCTTCCAGGGCAGTGCCAATGACCGCATCAGCGTTCGCGTCGCCGCTCAGGATGAAGACCTTGATCCTTTAATGCTGATCGAAGACGACCGGGGTAACATCATTTTCCGCAATGACGACAACCCGTTTGATCCTGATGTGCTGACAAATGCCGGCGTCGAAGAATTTGCACTGCCTCGTGACGGGTATTACAGCATCGTGATTACCAATGCGGAAGGCACAGGCGATTATGAACTGAGCCTGAGCCTGGAAGAAGAAGGCCAGGCGGATGCCCCCCGGTACGCGGTCGTCTACCCAACCTTCAATACCGGAACATCGGTCTTCTATGCCGCCGGGGACTGGACGACGGTCGAAGATGAAGAATACAGCGCGGATGCGTTCCCGGCATTCGTGCTGCCGGAACTGCTGCCGGGGGAAACTGTCGAACAGGTCATTCTCGATCTGGCACAGTGTATACCCGCCAGCGAAGGCCGCATCGCGCCTGACTATGACATCTTTGACGATTTCGGCGACCTGAGCGTGTTCTTCAACACGACTTACACTGTGCCAGCGGATGTTGCCAACGAAGCGGCTGATGACCCGCAGCCCATTACCGAACTCAGTCAGTGCGACCAGATCGACGTGACTGACTTCATCATCGAAGCCTATGAAAGCGGCGCTTCGATCGTGCAGTTCCAGCTTTCATTTGAGGAAGAGACGATTGCGAATCAGCAGATCGACGCGCTGATCTTCCCCTATCCCAACCTCATCATCACCACTACTCGTTAGTCAGAACAGACGCGCCAGCGACAGTTCTAGCGCGTCTTGTTCCGTGCCACAAAGCGATACCCGACCCCATATTCGTTATGGATATAGGTCGGGTTTTTAATGTCCGGCTCGATTTTCCGCCGCAGATGCGAAACGTAAATACGTGGGTAGTGATGCTCGTTCTTGTATTCCGTTCCCCACACCTGCTCCAGCAGTTCGCCAAACGTGAGCACTTCTCCCCGGTTCTGGATAAACGTCGCCAGCAGGTTAAATTCAGTCGGCGTGAGGCGAACTTCCCGTCCGTTGATCTTCACCCGGCGTGTCGCCAGATCAATATTCAGATGCCCGTCATCATAGCCGACGAGCTGCTTTTCCCGCAGTTCAGCCAGGCTCGCCCGCCGCAGCAGCGCCCGCACCCGCGCATGAAATTCGATGTTGCCGAAAGGTTTAAGCATATATTCATCTGCGCCACTGTCCAGCCCTTCCGCGATTTCTTCCTCGCTTACGGCATGTGCCGTCATCATCAGAATCGGCACATCAGACTTCTCCCGAACGCGACGGCAAAGCTCCAGCCCATTCATATTGGGCAGCGCCACATCCATAATCAGCAGGGCGAAATCGCCGTTGTTGAACTGGCGCAGCCCTTCATCTCCATGAGAAGCTGTTGAGACTTGATACCCGTGACGCTCAAGATCAAGCTGCAAGAGTCGCAATAATTCTTTGTCGTCTTCTATAATGAGAATTTGGCCGGACATCTTCGATAAACTCCTTATGGTTGTCACCATTCTAGCATCAGCCTTTCAACCGCGCGAAGATCAGTCCAGCCTCATAGGCCGTCGCTATACACACCCAAAAGCCTGTGCTATGCTAACATCCATTATCCTGATATGTAGAGTGTTACAGGATTACGTGTGTCGTTTCCCTTTAGCCGAAACCGACTGGCTGCCGAGGTTAAGTTTCCAGAAACGCTACAGGCCAATCAACACACCTTCAATGCCCCCGAACGGCTTCTCGACAGTGTTCCTGGACTGCTGACCTGGCTGACTTTCGCCGTTTGTGTGATCGTCTCGTTGGTCGCGCCGCTTGACCTGTTTACCATCGCAGCGATTGTCTCGTTTTATTCCTGTATCCGTTTTCTATTAGCCGCGACCGCTAACCTTACAGGATTGCGTTACATCAGGGAGTGGGAGCAGGTCGATTGGCTGGCGCGTTATCAACGAGAAAAAACCTCAAAGGCGCTGGCGTGGGACGCTGTTCATCATGTGGTCATCGTGCCCAACTTCCAGGAACCAGCGCAAATTCTGTGCGAGTCGCTCTCCGCGCTGGCGTGTTCCCCACAGGCCAGGCGGATGACCGTCGTGCTGGCAATGGAGATGCGAGAGGCTGAAGCCGTCGCCAAAGCCGAAGCCCTCAGACAGGAGTTTGAAGGGTCTTTTGCCAACCTCTGGATCACCCTGCATCCCGACGGACTTCCCGGCGAAATTCCCTGTAAGTCCTCCAATCTGGCGTGGGCGGGGCGCTGGGCACGCAATGAACTGGTCGAAACACTGGGCATGAACCCGGAACACCTTATCGTAACGACGATGGATGCCGATACACTCTGGCATCGGAATTACTTCTGCGCCCTGACCTATCAGTTTGCGCTTAACCCCAATCGCCACGAGCGCTTCTGGCAGGCGCCTATCCGCTACCACAACAACATCTGGGACATCAATCCCCTGATGCGGCTGGTGAACGCCTATTCCGCCGCCTTTGAACTGGCCTATCTGGCCGGGTTCTGGTGGAGTCCGATGCCGATCTCGTCCTATTCGCTCAGCCTGTGCCTGTTGGAAAACAGCGGCTACTGGGACGGGAACGCGATTGCCGACGAATGGCGCATGTATATCAAGGCCTTCTTCGCGCAGAAAGGCCGCCTCAAACTCGAACCGATCTACCTGCCCTTCCGCGCCTATGCTACAACAGGCGAAACCTTCTGGGAGGAAATCAAAAATCGATATCAGCAGACGCTGCGTCATGCCTGGGGCAGCAAGGAGATCGGCTATGCCATCGGGCAGATGCTCAAGGTGCGCGGCACACAACCGCTCCCCGTCCTCAGCCTGTTCATCCGCGTCGCGCATGACCTGCTGCTGTCGAGCGCGGGTTGGATGGTAATCATGCTGGGTGGGCAGCTTCCCCTGCTGCTGAACGTTGCGCTGCCGGAAGACCTCCTCGTCCTGAGCGCAGGCTGGCAGAACCCGGCGCTGGTCGTCTGGCAGACGGCGATTGTGGTCAGCGCGGTGCTGAGCATTCTGGTGTGGCGAGCCGACGTGCGCCAGCGCCCCCCGCGCCACGCGCCACTGACGTTTCGTGAACGCTGCCTTACCCTCGCCAGCTTTGCCGCCCTGCCGCTGATGGTGTCGCTGTTTGTGTCCATCCCCGTTATCCAGGCGCAGACTCGCCTGCTTGTGGGAATGCTGCTGGATTTCCGCGTTTCACCAAAGCGATAACGCAACATCAACACACACAATGCTATAATGGCAGATTCAGAGCGACTTGTTCAAAGCCGCTCGTTGAACATGAGTTGAGGGTACTCTCGTGAAAGAGCGTGTGCAAAAAATTCTGGCGCAGGCGGATTACGGTTCGCGCCGTGCCTGTGAAGAAATTATCCGTCAGGGACGGGTGAAGGTGAACGGTCAGGTCATCAGCCTGGGCGATCAGGCTGACCCCGAACACGATACCATTGAAGTCGATGGGGTGAAACTACGGCTCAGGACCGCGCCGAAAGTCTATTACGCTTACTACAAGCCTGCCAACGTGCTTTCGACCAACGTGGCGCAGTACAAGGACGACCGCCCGACCGTGCGTGATATGGTTCCGGTCGAAGGGCATCTGTTCATGATTGGCCGTCTGGACGCGGAAAGCGAAGGGCTGATCGTCCTGACCAACGACGGCGAAATGGCAAACAAGCTGGCGCATCCCCGTTACCAGCACACCAAAACCTATACAGTTGTGGTCTATGGCCGCCCAACACAGCAGGTGCTCGAAACATGGCAGAACGGTGTCCCGCTGGAAGAAGGCCGCAGCGCCCCCTGCTATGTGCAGATCACCCGTACTGAACCGGAAATAACCACCCTCAAAATCGTGATGACCGAGGGCAAGAAGCGCCAGATCCGGCGGGTTGCCTCGCAGCTTGGGCATCCGGTGCGCAAGCTGATCCGCACGCAGATCGGCCAGCTTGAACTGGAGAAACTGCGCAAGGGCGAATGGGTGCAGCTTCGCCCGGAGGAAGTGCGGCTGATGCAGGAACCCGCGCCGGAACTCGATTACATTCGGCGACGCAAGCGAACCCTTCGCGCCACCCGCGTCTACCGTCCGAAGGAGGAACCGCGCTCCAGGCAAGAACGCGACGAACCGAGGACTTTTGGCGACCGTCCAGAACGGGGAGAGCGCCGTGAACGCCGCCCCTACAGCGAACGCGGGGAACGGTCAGAACGCTCGGCTGGTGAGCCGCGCCGGGATCGTCCCCAGGGGGAACGCAGCGCCTACGGCGAACGGTCAGAACGCGGGGAACGACCTGAAAGGCGCGAACGCAGCGCCTACAGCGAGCGGGGGGAACGGTCGGAGCGTGGCGAACGCGGGCAGCGGAAGGAATGGGGTCAGCGGGACGGGGAACGGTCTTCCTCGGTACGTGCACGTCCGCGCCCCAACAGCCGTCCACGCCGCCCCGGTGAACGCGATGACGACCGTGACCAGACACGTAGTGAACGTTCAGAACGATCATTCCGAGGGGAACGCGCCACACGGGATAATGCAGCACGGCCTTCAGGTGCACGTCCGCGTCCCAACAGCCGTCCACGCCGCCCCGGTGAGCGTGATGACGACCGTGACCAGACGCGCGGCGAGCGCTCAGAACGATCATTCCGAGGGGAACGCGCCACACGGGATGATGCCCATCCTTCAAGCGCGCGCCCTTCAGGAACACGTCCACGCCCCAACAGCCGCCCACGCCGCAGACCAGATGGTGTTGAAGGCCGTGACGAAAATCGCGGCGAAAACAGTGAACGGCGGGAACGCCGCCCAAGACGTGACGGCGGCACACAGGAGGACTCTCGTCCATCGGGCACACGGCCTTCGGGCACGCGCTCCCGTCCCAATAACCGTCCTCGCCGCCCGGCAAAAACGGGCGGTGATGAGGGCGGCAGTGGCAGCGAACGCCGGGAACGTCGCCCGCGCAATGACGGCGATTCATCCGGCGACTCGCGGGAAAGGCCGACTCGCTCCCGTCCTACCTCGCGCCCGCGCAGACCGGGATCGCGGCGGCCTGGTGGTGGTGATACAGGCAAAAACCGTCGTCCAAGACAATGAGCACCCTCTCAACGGTTCAGGAATACGTCGCCCGCCAGCCCAGTTTCGGTTGGCGGCGGGCGATTCTGCGTGGCTTGATTCGCAGCATTGGCTTTACCCTGCTGTGTCGGGTTGAGGTCACAGGCGCAGAAAATGTGCCGACCAGCGGCCCAATCATCCTGATGATGAGCCACATTTCGGCCATTGACCCGATTGTGTGCATGGGCGTGGTGAAACAGCGCTATATCATCCCCATGACCAAGATCGAGAACACCGAGAACCCACTTTTGCGCTTTTTCGTGTGGTGGTGGGGCGCGTACACCGTCCGCCGGGAAGAAGTTGACCGCACTGCCCTGCTGAATTCGATTGAACTGGTCAAAAGCGGGCAGGCGATTCTGATCGCCCCGGAAGGCACACGCCATCCTGAAGGCTTGGGTCACGCCAAGGATGGGCTGACCTATGTCGCCACCAAAGCGGATGCAGTCGTGGTGCCTGTTGCCATGTACGGCGCAGTCGATTTTATGCAGCGCTGGAAGCGAGGCCGTCGCGCCTTCGCCGGGGTTGCCTTTGGCCGTCCGTTTCGCTTCAAAACCAACGGACGCACCCGCATCCCCCGCGACGAGCTGGCGTTGATGACGCAGGAAGCGATGTATCAAATGGCGCTGGCACAGCCCGTCCCTGCCCTGCGAGGCGTGTATGCTGACCTCGACAAAGCGACCACCGAAACGCTCGAATTCGTAAACCCTTCTGCCGGGTAAAATTTTCCTTGCGCACACGGCCTGCACCCGCTATCATGCCGCCCATTGATTTTCTGGCACAGAAAGAGGCAAAGCGCGCCGCAATCGGGGGAAAGATAGCGCATGGGCCGATCATCATGGATCGGTTGACGAGGTGACGGTTGCCTGCTTCGGTGCAGGCCTACGGTCAAACGGCTGTTTGACCCAAAATCGAAAGATCAGCGGATGCCGTCAGGGTGCGACCACCACCCTTTGTCTCCTCCCTCCGTACAAGTAAAGCCGAACACGAAAACCAGAGGGCAACCTCCGGGACAGGTGCAGGCAGGTGGGTTATGAACGGTCAGCGGGAAGGCTGCGCGTGGCGCTGCCGGGCTGCCCCGCGCCACTGCATCCATCACCCAAACGGAGGGCTTTTGCTATGTGTGGTATCGTCGGCTACATCGGCTTTCGCAACGCAACCCCGATCATCCTCGACGGTCTTCAACGGCTCGAATATCGCGGTTACGACTCCGCCGGGGTCGCCATTATGAACGGCGGCATTCACATCCGGCGCAACGTCGGCAAACTCGCCAATCTGCGCGAGAACGTCTTCAACAACCCCATTCACGGCCAGATTGGAATCGGACACACCCGCTGGGCGACGCACGGCGTCCCGGCAGAACGCAACGCCCATCCCCATCTCAGCATGAACGGGCAGTTTGTCGTCGTCCACAATGGCATTGTGGAAAACTATCTGGAATTGCGCGAAGAACTGATGGCCGAGGGTGTCGAGTTCCGCTCGGAGACCGACACCGAAGTCATCGTGCAGTTGATCGAACGGCTGGCCTCGCAGGGCAGCGACTTAACCGAAGTCGTGCGTGAGGTGGTTTCCCGGCTGCGGGGCGCACATGCCATTGTCGTGATGAGCAAAGCGCAGCCCGACCGCCTGGTCGTCGTGCGCATCGGCAACGCGGGCGGCGTCGCGATTGGCCTGGGCGAGGGAGAGAACTTCGTCGCCTCGGATATTCCGGCCATTCTGGAATACACCCGCCGCATGGTGTTTCTGGAAAGCCGCCAGATCGCCACCGTCTACAGTAACCGCTATGAAGTGCAGTCGTTGGATGGCAGTTCAGTTCCCGCTGAAGTCCATAATATTGCCTGGGATCCGGTCAGCGCGGCCAAAGGTGAATTCAAGCATTTCATGCAGAAGGAGATTTTCGAGCAGGCGCGCAGCCTGACCGACGCGATTGGCGGACGAATCGACTTCGAGCATCACCGGGTGCTGCTGCCGGATTTAAATCTTTCGGCGGAACAGGCACGGGCGCTGCATCGCATGGTGACAGTGGCCTGCGGCACGAGCTACTACAGCGGGCTGGTCGGCAAGTTCTACATCGAGCAGATGGCGCGGCTGCATGTCGAGGTTGATTATGGCAGCGAATACCGCTACCGCGATCCGATTCTGGATGAAAACACCGCCGTGCTTGCCATTACCCAGAGCGGCGAAACCGTTGATACGCTGGCGGCGGTGGAAGAAGCCCGCGAGAAAAACGCGCTCATCTGGAGCATCGTCAACGCCGTCGGCAGCCAGGCGATGCGCATCGCAGATGGCTGTATCACGATGAACGCGGGGCCGGAAATTGGCGTGGCTTCCACTAAAGCCTTTACAGCCAGCATTGTGTGTCAATATCTGCTGGGGCTGTATCTGGGGCAGCTTCGCGGGACGCTGAATGCGGAGGACTCCCGCCGCCTGACGCAGGATTTAGCGCGGCTGCCCGATCTGGTCGGACGGGCGCTCGAACTGGAAAATCATATTCAGGCATTGGCCGGGGAACTCTATCACACCACCGATTTCCTCTACCTGGGGCGCGGCATCAACTACCCGATTGCGCTGGAAGGCGCGCTCAAGCTCAAGGAGATCAGCTATATTCATGCCGAGGGCTATCCCGCCGGGGAGATGAAGCACGGCCCGATTGCGCTGATTGACGAAGAAATGCCCGTGCTGGCGATTGCCCTGCGCGACCCGCTTTATGAGAAGATGGTCAGTCAGATCGAACAGGCCAAAGCGCGCGGCGGTCGGGTGATCGCGGTAGCAACCGAAGGCGACAGCTTCATCGCCACTAAAGCCGATCATGTGCTGTATATTCCCGAAACGCCCTATCTGCTGTCCCCGGTCACGGCGGTGCTGCCACTGCAACTGCTGGCCTATCACATCGCGGTCTGGCGCGGGGCGGATGTCGATCAGCCGCGCAACCTCGCCAAAAGCGTGACGGTGGAATAACCATCACAGGACATACAGGGGATGCGATTTTCGCATCCCTGAAACGGCTGCGTTTGTACAGACGAAAAGAAAACGCGCGATGTTTTTCGTAGGGACACGGCATGCCGTGTCCATATTTTTGATGTGTTTAGAAAGCATATCTGATCCTGCAATACGGCAGATGCTCGTTCAGCAACTGGCGGAATTCCTGCACCAACGGCTGCTTGAACGACAGCTTATAGCGCAGGTTTTTGCCGCCCGTGCCGGAGTACTTCGTCTCCTGCAAATCCGGCTTCCACAGTAGTTCCTCAGCGAGCGGGTGCCAGCGCAGGTTCACCTCATGCAGCCCATCGTGATGCGTCAGAAACACCACCTCGGCCTGGAGCTGTGCCTTCGCTGTGGATGAAAGCACGTCATCAATCGACCGGAACAACTCAACATAATCCGTGCGCCAGCCTTCGTAGTAGATAAACGGCGCGAAGTTGATATTGACCTCATATCCGGCATCGACAAAATCGTTAATCGCCAGAATGCGTTCTTCAATGCGGGATGTGCGCACATCGACCAGTTTTGAAATACGCGGTGGCATGAGGCTGAAACGGATCCGAGTCTTCCCCTGCGGGTCATAATCGAGCATCGCACGGTTCACGAACTTGGTAGCGAAAGTGGCCTTCGCATTCGGCAGTCGACGGAACAGCGCGATCAGATCATGCACATTTTTAGAGATGACGGCATCCACCGAGCAATCGCTGTTGGAGCCGATCTCATATGTCCAGTAGGTGGGGTCGGCCATCGTCGGCTGTAGCTTGATTCCCTGCCGTCCGGCATGGCGTTCAAGGTATTTCAGGATGCGCTCAATGTTGACGAAGGTCGTGATGGGGTTGGCGAACCCCTTGCGGCGCGGCACATAGCAGTAAGCACAGGCCATCGCGCAGCCGTTGGCATGGGATGGCGCGGTAAAATCGGCGTTGCGGTCATACGGCTCAGCCTGAATAGATTTCTTGACGCCCAAAACCAGCACCGACCGCTTGATCCTGATCCAGTCCTCGACCATGCCTTCATTACCATGCAGCCCTTCGATCTGCCAGTGGGACGGCACTTCGATCAACTGCGCCCCGGCATAGCACTCCAGGATTTCGCGCCCCCGCGCATAATCCGGCACTTCCGGCTCATAATAGATCGTCTCAATATCGAGCTGATGCAACTGCTCAAGGTGTGAATTCAACATTTATAGAGTCCTGCATCTATCACAACAAAAATACCTTATACCGACAGTATGAGTTGTGCGTAGGAACGATGTTCGCTTTGCGTAAATCTTTCCAATAATCACGAAGTGGCATCTTTGTTAACTGCCACTACTGTTTGTAGAATTTCTGCGTTATAGTTTCCCCAAAGTGTACAAGAGGCACAATTTGCGTGTCTCTTTTTTGTGGTTATATACCAGTGGAGTTTTCGCAAATGCGCGAACTAAATTCAACAGAAAATCTTTTAATATTCATCGTTTTAGGGATAGCCGTCGCTGGCCTCGTTTACGCGGCTTTGCTGGCGCGGCAAATCCTGGCGGAGCCGAAGGGTTCTGCCAAAATGCAGGAAGTCTGGGGCTATATCAAAACCGGGGCAAATGCCTACCTGCGGTCCCAACTTCGTATCATCGCTGTGCTGATCGTGGTGTTGGTCGTTGTGCTGTTCTTCAGCGTGTATGTGGTCAATCCCACACCTTACGCCATCGAGCGCTTCTGCCCTGAAGTGGCCGAGGCCGCCCGCGAAACGGTCGATGAAGAAGCCACACGCGCCAATATTCGATCACTCAATCCAAATGCAACCGCCAGTGAACTTACCTTGCTGGAAAACAACGCAATCGTTTATGCCGAGGAAGCTGCGATTGTAAGTGCTGGCGTAGGCAATATTGACGGGATTGAGACTTGCGAGGCGGCGCGCACGACAACTGCCTTTGGTCGTGCCGGGGCGTTCCTGATGGGCGCACTCTTCTCTGCGATGGTCGGCTTTGTTGGCATGAACATGGCCGTGCAGGGCAACGTGCGCGTGGCGGCGGCGGCGGTTGATGCCAAACGTGGTTATGCCGATGCACTCCGCATCGCCTATCGTTCTGGCACGATCACCGGGATGCTGACCGACGGCCTCGGCCTGTTCGGCGGGACGATCATCTTCATCCTGTTCGGCATTGCCTCACCAGATGCGCTGCTGGGCTTCGGCTTCGGCGGAACACTACTGGCGTTGTTCATGCGCGTGGGCGGCGGTATTTTCACCAAAGCAGCCGATGTGGGCGCAGACCTGGTCGGTAAAGTGGAAGCAGGCTTACCAGAGGATGATCCGCGCAATGCCGCCGTCATTGCCGACCTTGTGGGCGATAATGTCGGTGACTGCGCAGGTATGGCCGCCGATATCTTCGAGAGCTACGAAGTGACGATTGTGTCGGGTCTGATTCTGGGTCTGGCGCTGGCAACCGTGACAGGCAGCCCAATCTGGATTGTCTTCCCGCTGGTCGTGCGCGGCATCGGTGTTCTGAGTTCGATCATCAGCACTTACCTGGTGCGCTCGTCGTCGGGTAAGGATGCGCTCAGTGCCATTACACGCGGCTTTTATAGTGCAGCCGCGATCAGCATTGTGTTGTTCAGCATCTTTACGCTGTTTTATATGCGAGAAGACAACATCAACAGTGGGGGCATTGTCTGGCAGCCGCTGGCAGCCGTCATCATCGGCATCGCACTGGCGATTATCATCGACCGCGTAACAGCCTATTTCACCGATACCGAACATGAACCCGTGAAGGAAATCGCGCGAAATACCCAGACTGGACCAGCAACAACCATCCTCAGCGGCCTGTCCAGTGGGATGGAAAGCAGTGTTTGGGCGGTTATGGTGATTGCAGGCAGCATCCTCGCCAGTGTTGCCATCTTCGCCATTGCCCCCATTACGGACGGAAGTGGAGTTCAGATCGTCGATACCTTCACGGCAGTGCTGTATGGCGTGGCGATGACCGGGATTGGGATGCTCACGCTCACAGGCAACAATGTTTCGATGGACGCTTTCGGCCCGATTTCGGATAACGCGCAGGGCGTGGCAGAACTGGCGGGCGAGAGCAGCGGCCCCGGTGGGGAAATCCTCGGCCAGTTGGATGCGGTCGGTAACACGACCAAAGCCATCACCAAAGGCGTGGCGATTGGCTCTGCGGTAATCGCGGCGGTGGCGCTGTTCGGCTCGTTCCTGACGGATACCCGTGTCGTCCAGCTTGGTCTGGGTGTACCACTGGAAGAGACCGTGTTCGGCACCGGCATCAACATTGCTGAACCGATTGTGTTCATCGGCTTCCTGATCGGCGGCGGCCTGATTTTCCTGTTCAGTTCGCTGCTTATCCGCTCGGTGAACCGTGCTGCGTTCCAGATGATTAACGTGGGGCGCCGCCAGCTTCGCATCCCCGGCATTATGGAAGGCACCAAGACGCCCGACTATGCCGAAGCCGTAAGCATTTCCACGCAGGCTGCTCAGCGCGAACTGCTGCCGCTGGGCGTGGTCGCAGTGCTCACGCCCATCGTGGTCGGCTTCCTGCTCGGCGCACAGGCGCTCGGCGGCTTCCTGGCTGGCATTATCCTGGCCGGGCAGTTGATGGCCGTGTTTATGTCCAACGCTGGCGGTGCCTGGGACAACGCCAAGAAGTACATCGAGGAAGGTCATTACGGTGGCAAGCGCTCCGAAGCGCATAAGGCGGCGGTCGTCGGTGATACGGTCGGTGATCCTTTCAAGGACACGGCAGGCCCGGCGCTCAACCCAATGATTAAGGTCGTGAACCTGGTCGCGCTGCTGGCCGCGCCGCTGGTGGTGACCGCCGCTGAAAACGAAAGCAGCCGCACCCCGGTCGTGATCGTGATGGTCGTCCTGCTTGGCGTGATTATCTTCGCCGTCCTGCGCAGCAAGCGGGAAGACCCGGAAAATCTGCGGGTGGTGGAAGCGGTCGCCACCGCCAGTGGGGACTAAAAACAGCATTCGTTGCAACAACAGACAGGGGGCTTCGGCCTCCTGTTTTGTTGATGGACGTGCTGCTTCTGTCAATTTGCACGAATAAGCGCTTGAAGATTTCGGTTAATCCAGTTCATTGACAGCGCTTTGTGAGAATGTCACAATCAGCGGCATTGTTCGATCAGCGGATGATGTCCCGGATGCACACAACAACCAGCACCACGACCACCATGAATACGGATGACAGGTGCGGCACTCGCTAGGGGATGTTGTTCAGCTTCGCATATTTTGTGAAACAGCACCCCGCAAGGGGTGTTTTTTTATCTAAACCAACCAACAGACGTAGTGACGGAGGAAGTAAATTTGGTCACGAAGACATCCACACCCATGATCGACCTGGATACGCCCGAACTGGCCGTCCCAACGGAAAATCTGATTCCGGTCAGCAGCTACCCGGCGCAGATGCAGGAAATCCCCGCGTCGCGCATGTTCCAGATCAAGAACGCGCTCGATAAATACAAGGCCGAGAACGGCGCGGACGCCCCCGTTTACGATGCCTCACAGGGAGACGGTGGCGCAAGCCTGCCCGGTGTTCCGGCGGAAATTCTGCGCCGCGCTGTGGAAATTCAGATTAGGCAGGGCACGGGGTATGACCAACCCTTCGGTACACCCCTGTTCCGCAAGACCGCCGCAGAGCAGTACTGGAAGCTGGATGCCGCGTCAGGTTGGGCACCGACCAACATCGTCTTCACCCAGGGCGGGCGCGACGGACTGAACAAGGCATATCAGGCCATGATCGCGCTCGGCAACGGGCAGGTCGGGGATTTGCTGGTTGTCTCTCGCGTCCCCTGGATCAGCTACAACTGGGGGCCATACAGCATGGGGCTGAATGTGCTGCGCGCACCAGGGCGACCGGAAGAAGGCTGGCGCTATACACCGGAATCCATCAAAGCCTGTGCGGAGTTCGCGAAGCAGCAGGGGCGCAAAGTGGCCGGTCTGATTCTCACCTCGCCCGATAACCCCACCGGACGCACAACGTCGATTGAAGAACAGATCGAACTGGCGAAAGCGGCACTTGAAGCGGGTTATCCCTTTGTCCTGTTCGACTGGATTTATCACTGGGTTACGGACAGCGGCCCCAGCAATATCAACGTCGTCCTGCAAGCCTTTACGCCCGAAGAACGCGAACGTCTGATTTTCCTCGACGGGCTGACCAAAAGCCTGGGCGCATCGAACGTCCGCAGCGGGTGGCTGGTCGCGGGCAAAAAGGTGGTAGATTTTATCGTCAGCCAGGCCTCGCACGGCGTTGTACCGAGTTTCTATGCCCAGGCGGTCGCCATTGCCGCCTTTGAGATGGGCTTCGAGAACGCCGCCGCCAGCATCATTCAACCCACCTCGGAAAGCCGCAAGGTGCTGCGTGCTGCGCTGGAAAAAGCCGGTGTGCCCTTCATCATGGGCGACGGCTACTATGCCTTCATCGACATCAGCCGCTACATTGAGGCCAGCAGCTTTGAAGACAGCGGTGATCTGGGGGCGTGGCTCGGCGAGAAATTCGGCGTGACGGTCGTCCCCGGTGTTTATTTCTCACAGGCCGGAGCGAACTGGGTGCGCTTCTCCTATGCGCTGCCGCCGGAGAAAACCCAGAAGGCGATTGATCGTCTGTTTGAGGGGTTGAATTCACTGCTGTAGAGGAGGTTTTAACCCTACAACGCGGCGGCCAGCTTTTCCAGCGCCGCCGCGCTGTTGAGGGCGGTGCCCTGCGCGTCCCGGTCGATGCGCTTGAGCAGTCCGGTGAGCACATCGCCGGGACCAAGTTCGAGGAAATGGGTCACGCCTGCCGCCCGCATCGCCCGCACCGAGCCTGACCAGCATACGGTTTGCGTAAGCTGGCGGTTCAGTTCACTGCGAATGGCTTCCACGCTCAGGAGCGGCGCGGCTTCGACGTTGCCATAAACCGGGATCAGCGGCGAGGTCAGCGGTACTCCCGCCACACGTGCCTGAAATTCCGCAGAGGCCGCTTCCATCAGGGGCGAATGCGCGGCAATGCTGACGGCCAGCCGTATCGTTCGCTTTGCCCCGGCTTCCTTCGCCAGCGTCATCGCCCGTTCCAGTGCCCCGGCTTCACCCGAAATGACCACCTGACCGGGGCAGTTATCATTCGCAACCACAACCGCCGTGCCCGTTTGCTGTGCAGCCGTCTGGCAGATGGCCTGTGCAGCTTCGATTTCTAATCCAAGCAGCGCGGCCATCCCGCCCGGTGCCCGCTCCCCCGCTTCTTTCATCAGGCGGCCACGTTCACGCACCAGACGCAGCCCATCCTCAAAGGTCAAAGCCCCGGCGGCTGTCAGTGCCGTAAACTCCCCGAGGCTGTGCCCTGCGGTACACACTGGCATGAGTTCAGGAAGTTCAGACTGGAGCGCCCACAGCGTGGCAATGCCGCAGACATAAAGCGCGGGCTGCGTGTTGATCGTCTCATCGAGGTCACGCTGCGGCCCGTCAAAACAGAGTGCGGAAAACTGGAAGCCGAGGAGGTCATCGGCCTGCTGGAAGACTTCCCGTGCGGCAGGATAGGATGCGGCAAGGTCTTTGCCCATCCCCACGACCTGTGATCCCTGCCCCGGAAACACCCATGCAACGGTTGATCTTTGCTCCATGCTGCGCCCCTCAACCACTTAAACCATTCATTGGGCGAGATCACCTAAATAGTGCATCCGGTAAGTTCTGACTACATCCTGGGTGAACTTTGGTACGGGCGAGGTACGCCTCGCCCCTACAGGAACGCCCGAAATGAACAGGCGTTTTTTTGTCGGATTCACGACTAAAGCAGAAATTTTCATGATAAACAAAAACCGTGCCACTTCGCAGTAAGGCACGGTCTGTTCAAACACGGCTGGAAAAGAACGTCATCGCGTCAATCAGAACGCGCTTAGGATTCTTCCACTTGCATCACAGTTTCACCGCGATAGCTCCCACAGTTGGGGCAAACGCGATGCGCCACATGATATTCACCACAGCTTTCGCACCGCAGCAGATGCTTCAACGACAGTGCATCATGCGCACGGCGTTTGTTGCGGCGGCTGCGGGAGACTTTGCGCTTCGGCAACGGACCCACAGGGTTTCTCCTTACAAAACTCAGTTGGGACGGGACAATGAACGGTGCATTATAGGGGTTGGCTGAGCGAAAAGTCAAGATAAGTCATCGGTCGAAACCAGCACAAGCTGGGCGATCTCCTCCAGCTTGCTCTCCTTGCCGCGCTCCCAGGCCTTTTCCACGATGGTGGCCGCGACCTGGCTTTCCAGATCAAACGCCAGCCGTTCAGCCTCGTCTTCCATCGCGTCATTTTCGGGGTGATAGAGCACGAACGCCAGCAGTTCGAGCGCCTGCTCCTTTTTGTCCTCGGCGATGAACAACCTGGCAATGCCGAGCAGCGTTTCCAGCGATGCAGCGGGCAGCTTGGCAGCAATCGCTTCGTTGAGGGCATGACGATAATTGATGCCCGCTTCTTCCAGATCGCGCATCATCAGTTCCGTCAGACCGAGCCAGTTGAAGGCGCGAATGATGCCTTCGCTGTCTTCGAGTTCCTGCCGCAAACCGAGGCAGCGCTGGAAGTAACGGCGGGCTTCCAGATATTTCTTCAACTCGTAGGCAATCGTGCCCATGCGGTAGAGCGTCTCGGCCATCCCCTGCTTGTTGTCCTGCTCGCTTAATTCCTGGAGGGTGATCGCAAGCTGTTCCTGAGTGCGCACCGCATTCGTCTTTTCACTGATGGATGTATCGGTTTTGGATACCGACCCGGCCATCCCCCACTGGCCGCCGATCTCCCGCGCAATCGTCAGGCTTTGCTGATACAAGCGCTTGGCAACGTCATGATCGCCCATGTCGTAAGCGATGTTCCCCAGGCTGTTGAGCGCCCGCGCCACGCCGGACTGATCGTCAATCTTGCGGTAGAGCGCCAGGCTGTCCTGATACAGTTCGCGCGCCTTCTCGTACTCGTTCAATGCGTAGGCCACATCGCCGAGCGCGTTCATGGAGAGCGCCATCGACGGGGCATCGGCCAACTGCTCAGCCGCCACCAGGCTGCTGCGGTAAAGCCGCTGCGCCTGCTGATAGCCGCCGAAACCCAGATAGGCCTCTGCCTGCTTATGCTGGAGGTATATGCGGCGAAGCTGCGTTTCACGCTCATTTGGGGCGGTGCGCAGCACGAGCGACAGTGCGCGTTCCAGAAACGCCACCGCTTCCTGATAGGCCCCGCTGCGGAGCGCCTGCTCCCCGGCCAGCGCGACGTAATGCTCCTCTTTGCCTGCTTCGCCCGCCATCCCCCAGTGAAAGGCGAGCGCTGCCGCCCGCTCCACGGTGCCGTACATGTCTTCGATGGCTTCCGCGACCTGATGGTGCATATCGCGGCGCTGATCTTCGGAAAGTTCCTCTAATACGCCGTTGCGCAGCTTGTCATGGGCGAAACGCCATTCATTGTCCAGCACGTCCAGCACGGCGGCATTGGCGCAGTCCAGCAGCCAGCGATTGAGGTCAATGATGGGATCAATCGAGCGCAGCAGGGGCAGATCAATCTGCCGACCGATCACGGCAGCCACTTGCAGCAGGTAATGGGCGCTCTGCGGAATGCGGTTCAGGCGGCGCTGGATTATCAGGCGCATCCCACCTGCGAAAACGTGCTCTGGCAGCGTCATCTTGCCGATCTGCTGCAAATCCCCGGCTTCTTCGGCCAGTGCCCGCACGACTTCCACCAGGAAGAACACGTTGCCCTCGGTTTCGCGCTGGAGCAAATTGAGCACCTGTGCCTGGCGACCTGCTTCGCCCAGCATGGCCGCGCTGAGTTCCGCGATGCTGTCTTCTGAAAGACGCAGCAGTTTCAGCACCGGGATTCCAGGCAGAAATTCCGGTAAATCAGGGCGTTCATCATCGCGGTAGGTCGCGATCAGCAGCAGCGGCAGCGTCTTTGCCAACTGGCTGAGCTGTGCCAGCAGTGTGATGCTCTCGCTGCTCACCCAGTGCAGGTCTTCCAGAATCATCACGACCGGATGCTCCTGCGCACGGATCGTTTCTTCCAGCAGTTTTAACAGGCGGGTCTGGGTCTTCTGCGGGTCCAGTTCTGCGGCTTCCCGCGCACCCCGTTCACCGACACCGAACACATCCGGCACCAGCCGCTTAATCATCCCTGCGTCGATGTCTTCGAGCGGCGTGAGCAGCGTCAGCCAGCGCAAAACAGGCCGCCACACATGATATGGCTGCCGCCCTTCGCTGACGCTTTGCCCGCGCATCACCAGCGCCCCTTCGACCATCGCCAGTGTCCTGATTTCGTCGATCAGGCGGGACTTCCCCACCCCGCTTTCACCCGCAATCAGCCACGCGCTGCCCATCCCGTCAGAGGCGTGCTGCAGCGCCAGCGTCAACTGCTCGATCTCGCTTTCACGCCCGACCAGCTTGGCTGCCTGCAAAAAGCTCTCACGGGTCGCAACCGTTTCCAGCGGAAGCGGATGTTCCAACGCCTGATTGATGGCCGTCAGCGCAGCTTCTGCACTCTGGAAACGATCTGTCGCTTCTTTTTGCAGCAGGCGCGTCAGCACCAGCGCAAGTTCCGGCGATGTATCAAGCGCTCCAATATCGGGCATGGTGTACAGGACATGATTTACCAGCGCTCCAATGTCCAGCAGATCGAAGGGGTAACGTCCGGCCAGTAGTTCATAGGCCATCGTTCCGACCGCATAAAGATCAGAGGATTCGACCGCCGGGTTTCCCATCAGCACTTCCGGCGCCATGTACGCCAGCGTGCCGGCAGTCATCCCCATCGAGTCGTCGTGGGCGCGGTCACGCATGACCGAAAGGCCAAAGTCCAACAGTTTGACCTGTCCATCAATGACCAGCACATTGGCAGGCTTCAGATCGCGATGCAGAATGCCGCGACGATGCAGATATACAAGCGCTTGGAGCATCTGGACAATCAGCCCCAGACGCTCCTGCTGGGAGCGCCCCTGCGCTGCATCCAGAATCGTCGGCGCATTTTCAAGCAGTTCCATCGTGAAATAAGGCTGGCGCTCATCGTCGAAGCCGTAATCAAGCACTTCAATGATGTTGGGATGCCGCAGAGAAGCGAGCATCTTGAATTCCTGCGCCAGCGCGAGGCGG
>JANRLJ010000238.1:0-13525 GCA_033762735.1 bacterium
TAGGAGAGGGGGAGAAGACCAGGGAAGCGTGTTAAGTCCCTCTCCTTTGGGAGAGGGATTTAGGGTGAGGGCAAATGAGCCGTTGTGAACTTTCATAACTCCTTTTAGAGTACCGGACAACGCTATTTAGGGTGAGGGCGAGGGTTCGAGTGCGTAACTCCTATACATACAATTCAAGTCTGCGTTCCTGCAAATAAATCAGTCTTCCGGAAGTCATCAAGTTCCGTCTGGAGTTCAGGGTACATATAACTCACCACCGTAAGCGCTTCGGCCAGGGTGGCAACAGTGGTGATCGGCTGCGATGAAAGTTTGATGACCGGGTAAATCAGAATTTTTACGGTGTTGCTGGTGGTGATCAGGATGATAAAGCCCGGCTTTGCCTTCCAGACACGCGGGTCTATCACATCCACCACATTTTTCACCGCCACCGACAGCGCCGACCGCATGAGGCGATCTACCGTTGCTTCGCGCATATCGAGAACGCCGATAATCAACGGCGTCGGGTTTTGCTGATAGGCGGCTTCGATATGATCGGCGATGTCCCTGGTCGAATCGCGAATATCTTCCAACCGCAGATCAACCGGTTGACGAATATATAACACGCGATTTTCAACGATCCACCATACCTGATAAGCCATTTTATCTTCCGTTCACGCTCCACCTGGAACGGTTCGGATCATCCTGACGTCAGGATGATCC
The DNA here is from genome assembly GCA_033762735.1 of bacterium. Lineage (GTDB taxonomy): Bacteria > Chloroflexota > Anaerolineae > Aggregatilineales > Phototrophicaceae > JANRLJ01. The sequence continues at coordinate 700 of JANRLJ010000238.1, forward strand.
ATGATCGAGTCGTGTTTCAGAGCGTTCGAGTGTTTTTCAACACAGTGATTATAGCGCGGTTTGACGATCTCCCTACTGGTCTTGTGCCTGGGGATAGGCGGCGGCAATTGCAGTGTTCGCCACCAGTTGATAGGCGCTGGCCCAGGCATCGCGGACTTCGGGCGTGAAGGCTTCCCCGAAGGCGTCTTCCAACGCCCACAGCAGCGCACCGCCCACGCTGTCCCAATGGGCGAGGGTCACGCCGTAGGCCACATGACGCTGCCCCAGGCTTTGAATGGCCGGGACAATGGCCGACAGATTATCCAGGCTGTTGACCACGACCGCCAGCGTCTGCACCAGCTTTTTGCGCTGGTCGGCCATATCGCCCCGGAACATCGGCTGTGTGGAGGGGTCTGTCTCGAACAGGCGGCCATAGAAACGGGAGGCCAGCAGATCGGCATCCGTGACCTGACCAAAGGTGGATTGAACGATAGTCTTCTGTGCATCGGTGAGAGACATGCTTGTGTACCTTTCTGTGTGCGATGTGCTTTGGTTAGACAGTATGCTGAGTGAGAAGATGGGGTACTCAAGGGCACCCCACCTGATGACAGACCATTTTCCGCTTTAGTCCCAGAAGTCCGGGTCGAGGCATTCGATCACAATCGAACCGGGGATGATGTTGCCGTCCGCGTCTTCTTCCCAGATGGGATAGACTTCCTTACCTTCTTCGCAGAAGTGACCGGGCGTAAGGTCGTTTTCCAGTTCGCCGCCGCTGCCCTGCGGTGCCACGAGGGTCTGGATGGCAGGCTGCGGGCCGTTGGGACGAACCGCGAAGCCAAGCTGGAGCTGAGGCCCCTGCTGCGCCGCGTCAGTGTCGAGGATGCAGCCGCCGGTTTGATTGCCTTCCTCGTCTTCAGCCGCCCAGTAATCGTCGGGTTCGCAGAACTGGGCGACCAGCTCTGACCAGACTTCAAAGGGCATTTTCACTTCTACCGGATCATCGCCGGGCACAACCCCAACCAGATAGGTGCTGCCGTCGGGGCGTTCGATCTGCTCCGCTTCCTCAAACGGATTCGTACAGTTGGTCGTGCCGGGGGCGGGTTCGCGGAAGTTCACCCACCACACCTGGCCGGGCTGGCACGCCAGCAGATCGTCGATCAATTCCTGCCAGTTAGGATGGGCCGTCGGTTCGGTCGTGGACGGCGGGTTGAAGGTGAAGGTGGCCTCGCCGCCGATTTCGGGACGGCATTCGATCACATACACCCCTGCTTCCGCCGACCGCAGCCAGCAGCCTTCCGGCACTTCGATCTCATGGCACACTTCGACGAGCACACCTGCTTCTGCCCCCGGTTCATAGGTGCAGTATTCGATGACCGGATTGTTGCGTGTTGTGCCCTGTGAGAAGACGAGACTGACTCCGATCACAAACCCTTGCTGCGTGGGCACTGTTACCCCTTCGGCGGGCAGGTCATCGAACGGCGGGCTGACGGAGACAGTTCCCGCACCGCAGTCCACCGTGAACACGCCAGCTTCGGTCGATGTCACCACGCAGCCTTCCGGTACTTCCACTTCGTAGCACACCTGCTGGAACACGCCGTATTCCTGAACTTCGACGTAGACGCAGTACTCAATCGTCGGGTTTTCCCCACCCTGGGCGGGCACGGTGGTCACGTTCACGCGGCCAGGGAAGGCGCCTTCCTGTGCGTTCGCATCGGTGTAGGGCAGGCGGGGGCAGGAGGTCGCCGTCAGGACGCTGCGCGACCCGTAGCCAATGGTGCCCGTGCTGCCTTGATAATCGGTCACAACGAACCAGATGTCAGTGCCAAGCACGATGTAGCCGTGTGCCGGGTAAACCGTCCCCGGTGCCATGTGCCCAAGAACGGGAGCGGCCGTGTCCGGCGCATTGCGGATGTTCACCAGCGCATCCACGTTCGGCGTGACCCAGCACCCGTCGTTGGGAAGTACAGCGGGCGTAAAGGGCGGCGGGGGTGGGCCAGTGGGTGTGGGTGTGACAATCCCAGGCGCTGTAAGATTCTGCCCCGGCGTTTCCACATTGGGGTTGGGATTGGTCGGCGGCGTTTCTGACGGGCAGCCGCGATTTTCCCGCGTACCGGGGATCAGGGCGCACAGATCATCAATGTCGTTGATGCCATCGCCATCAGTGTCAATGATGGGCGCGGGACCGCTGGGCGGTGGATTCCGCGTCACGGGGCAGCCGCGATTTTCCCGCGGGCCGGGTTCGCTGGGGCAGGCATCATCGCTGTCGGGGATGCCATCGTTATCGCTGTCCACCGGGCGAGAGGGCGGCGTCACAACAATGGTGAGGAAGGGACAGCCGTTGAGTTCAGGGACACCAGCAACCGTCGGACACTGGTCACGGGTGTCGGGGATGCCGTCCCCGTCGGTGTCGAGGGGCTGCTGCGCCAGGGTGGGCGCTGCGCTCAGTACGAGCAGCAGCAGCAGGATGAACAGACGTGCGTGTTTCATGGTGAGGTTACCTTTCTTGAAGATGATAATGATGTGGTTTCGCTGGGGCGGGAGCATGAGCACCCCCGCCGAGGCTGTGCTGCGATTCATACCTTGCAGCTTGGTTCTAGCGAGAGGGAGCCGGGGTCGCCAGCGTCGTGAAGTCACCGTTTCTGGGGCGGTGCAGGATGGCTGCTTCCGGGCAAGGGTTGTATTCGACCACGTCCCATTCATGGACATAGCCGATCTGCCCGGTTGACTCGTTGCCGGGAGCATGCTTGGGAATGCGGTAGAACTTCATCCCGTTGCTCATGACATAGCCATCAGACTCATAGTAGGACTGTGGTTCCAGATAATTGATGACGGGCGACATGAGTGACGGCGCACTGAAAACCGGCTCAAAACCCTGGCCTGGCGCGTAGACATAGCACTGAGTCCCTGCGCTGGCGCTGGTAACGCTCACCGCCAGCAGCACCAGCAGTGCCAGCAGCACCACAATTCGCGACATCCGCTTTGCGTTCAACGACTGCATCTTGTGCAACTCCTTCTGTTCGTTCTGGACGATATGCCATGACGTCGGGCATTGAGTCACATCCTACGGGTCGAGCGCCTAAAAAGCGCCTAATGCCCGCCTAACAGCGGCTTGTTGCGGAATTTTTATAAGTCGGGCGCTACGCACCTGAGGATTGGGTTTTCGCACGGGTAGGTTTGAATAGGGTTGTCCGGTACTCGTTTCGTGTTCTTAAACAGTCACAACAGATCGTTTCACCCTCACCGTAAATAGCGTTGTCCGGTACTCGTTGAGAGCCTCTAAAAAATCACAGCAGTTCAATTCGCCCCCGCCCCTAAATCCCCTCCCCCAGAAAAAGCGGGGGAGGGGACTTGCGAACCACTCTTTTTGCGTTGCTCCCCCTCTCCCTAAGCGCAGCGACGCAATGGGAGAGGGGGCGCGAACAAGTTCGCGTGGGGGTGAGGGCAAAAAGGCATCTAGTAGCTAAAAGAAAAACCCGCTGATGTGGCGGGTTGATGAGGGGCAATCTGTGGGCTTACGCTGAACGCTGATCGTAAACCTGCTGGGTGATGTCCGAAATCAGGCGGTAGGCACTGTCCCATGCCTGATGAAGTTCGGGCGTGAATTCGTCGCCGAGCGACTGTTCCAGCATCCACAGCAGCGCCGCGCCGACCGCCGCATACTGTTCCTGTGAGACACCGTAGCCGATATGCCGCTGCCCCAGATCGAGCAGGAACGGTCGCAGGCTGTCCAGATCATGCAGTGCCCGAACCGCCACCCCCAGCGTTTGCATCAGCTTCATGCCCTGCGCGGCCATATCCGTTGTATTGAACAGGGGTTTCGTCTCCGGCGCGATTTCCCACAGGCGATTGTAAAACAGCGTGGTTGATTCGGCAGAGATAGGGACAAGCTGCGCGAAACTATCAGTCACCAGCCGCCGCTGCTGGTCGGTGAGTGTATCTGTGGGTGTCATGAGAGTCTTCCTTGTCTCAGTTTCGCTGTATTGTACTGTTGTTTTCCGGCGTGTGTTATAGTCCCCACCACAAAATTGTTTTTGCTAAAAGCTAACGGCTAAACGCTAAAGGCTCCTCATGAAAACCATGTCGTTTGATTTCAATTCGCGGCGGTCGATGACCCTGGCGCGGCGTGGGATGGTCGCCGCCAACAATCCTCTCGCGGCGGAAGCGGGACTCAAAATGCTCCGCGCGGGTGGCACAGCGGCGGATGCAGCGGTCGCGGCGGCAGCGGTGCTGAACGTGACTGATCCAGCCTCGACCGGGATCGGAGGCGATATGTTCGCGCTGTACTACGACGCGAAATCCCGCCAGGTCTACGCGCTCAATGGCAGTGGACGCGCTCCCGCAGCCGCCAGCATCGAGCAGTTACAGCGCACAGGCATTACAGGCGAAATCCCGGCGCGAAGTGTCCACGCCGCCACCGTCCCCGGCGCGGCAAGAGGCTGGGAGGATTTGCTCAAGCGCTTCGGGCGGATGACGCTGCGGGATGTGCTGAGCGAGGCGATTCATCATGCCAGCGAGGGCTACCCGGTCCATCCCGTCTTCGGTGCAGCGTGGAGCAGCCCGATGACCGAGCGTTTTTTGCAGAGCAGCCCGAACACTGAGGATTATGTGCCCGGTGGGAAGTCGCCGCAGGTGGGGCAGATTGTCCGGCTGCCGGGGCTGGCGCGGACGTTCCAGCAGGTAGCGGAAGGCGGCGCGGATGCCTTCTACAATGGCTCGATTGCGGATGCCATCGTCCAGACCGTGCAGTCGCTCGGCGGGGTGATGACACACGACGACCTGAAACAGCACACCTCCACCTGGGGTGAACCCATTGAAGTCAACTATCGCGGCGTGAAGGTCATGGAGCACCCCCCGAACGGGCAGGGCATCGCGGCGCTGATCGCCCTCAACATCGCGTCCGGCTTTGATCTGGGCGAGATGGCCTGGGATTCGCCCGAACGCCTGCATCTGATGGTCGAGGCGATGCGGCTGGCGTTTGCCGATGTGCGGCGGTATGTCGCCGATCCCCACCACAGCGCGATTCCGGTCGCGGGTCTGCTGGATTCCCGCTACGCCGAAGAACGGCGCAGGTTGATCTCGCCCGACCGCGCCATGCAGCCGCCATCGTTTGGGATGCCGCCGCAAAGCTCGGATACGGTTTATCTGTGTACGGCGGACGACGAAGGCAACGCCTGTTCGTTCATCAACAGCCTGTACATGGGCTTCGGCACCGGGATTGTAGCGAAGGGTACGGGCGTGTTCCTGCAAAACCGGGGCGCGAATTTCGTGCTGGACTCCGAGCATCCCAATGCACTGGCAGGCGGCAAGCGCCCCTATCACACGATTATCCCCGGTATGGCCGTGAAGGATGGTGAACTGTTCGCGGCCTTCGGCGTGATGGGCGGGTTTATGCAGCCGCAGGGACACTTGCAGGTCATCAGCGCCATGCTGGACGACGATCTGAATCCACAGGAAGCGCTCAACCGCCCGCGCTGGTGCCTGGAAGAAGGCACGGGCGACAGCGATCTGGCGCTGGAAGAAGGCCTCCCGGTCAAGACGATGGCGCGGCTGGCGGAGATGGGGCATCGTGTGCGTCCGGTGAGTGGACGTGGGCGGGCGCTGTTCGGGGATGGGCATATCATCCGGCGCGACTCGCAGACGGGTGTGCTGTTCGGCGGCTGCGATCCTCGTAAGGATGGGACGGTCGCGGCGTTTTAGCGGGAGTAACTTTTCACCCCAGAGATCACAAAGGACACAGAGATTCTGGTGGAAATCCTGCTGCTCACTGTTCTCCGTGTGCTCTGTGGTTCCATTGTTATGCTTGTTGGACGAAAGGCACGGTAAAGGCGATGGTCGCACCTTCCGACGAGGACGACTCGATCCAGATGCGCCCGCCGTGTGCTTCCACCAGCCCTTTGCAGATCGCCAATCCCAGTCCCGCGCCTTTCTGGTGGGGGCGATTCTTGCGCTCTACCTGCCGGAAGGCCTCAAAGATGTAGCCCTGTGCTTCTTCTGGAATGCCCGGCCCCTGGTCAAATACACGCACTTCCAGCATCGTGTCCTTCTCACGTGCTTCAAGTTGGACCGTCGTCCCCGGCGGACCAAACTTCACCGCATTTTCCACCAGATTCAGCACCACCTGCCCGATGCGCATCGAATCCACCATGACATAGGGCAGATTTTGGGGCACATTCAGCACCAGAGTGTGACTCGTGGTCAGATGTTCAAGCTGGAAGTAGATCGACCCAAGCACAGCATCGAACGGCTGCGGCATGGGTGAAATGCTCAGCGTTCCGGCTTCCAGGCGCGAAAGATCGAGCAGTTCTTCGATCAACCCATTCAGCTTGTCGGCTTCGGTATCGATCACGCGCATGAACATCCGCTGCTGATCACCATCAAAACTCACATCGGTTGCCAGCATGGATGAGGAAAAGCCCTTAATCGACGCCAGCGGAGTGCGCAGTTCGTGTGAGATTATCGCCAGGAACTTGAGCTTAAGTGCATTGGCTTTTTCCGCTTCCTCGCGGGAACGACGCTCGTCCTCATAAAGCTGCGCCCGCTCCATCGCCTGCCCACACTGCCGCGCCAGCGCCACCAGGTGTTCGCGTTCGTTGTCGTCGAAGGTCTGTTCCTGGGGGAAATTGAGGCAAAGCACCCCCGTCGTCTGATTCTTCATCACCAGCGGCAGAAATGCCCACGCCCCGTTGTAGTAGTCATTAAAGACTTCGGTCGCAGGATAACGTTCGAGTCGCTGGGTGGTCGTCTCCAGCCAGAGGGGTTCACCGAGGCGGGTAACATCGGTCGCGGGCAGCGCCGGATCCGCCGGGAAACACATCCAGCCCTCGTTGTAAGTATCAGGCATCCCCAGTGCTTCGATGATCTCAAACATATTATCCGGCGTGAGCAGCAGCACCGAGGCCCGATTTGCCCCAATCGGCACAACGCCTTCCTGAATCACCGCCTTCGCAACATCCTTCAGGCTGAGCGCCCCCGACAGCGCAGCAGTCACGCGCTGAAGCTGCTTCTGCCGTTCCAGAGAACGCTCTGCCCTTTCGCGGCTCACCAGCTCGGCCTCGTACAGCCGTGCCCGTTCCAGCGCCTGGCCGCACTGCTCTGCCAGCGCCAGCATGAATTTGCGGTTTTCCTCGCTGAATGGCCCGCGCTGCCGGAAGATCAGACTGACTATGCCCAGCAGTTCGCCCGTCGGCATCAGGGGCAGCACCGCAGAAGCGCCAGTATCGGGCAGCACGCCCGCCGCCATCGGAGGATAGCGCTGGATGACTTCCTCGCCACTCTCGAACCACAGCGGTTGCTTTTCCCGCACGACCTCGGTCGCCGGGAAACCGGGCCTTACGTCCGAAGTCCGCCACTCAACCTGCTCTCTGGGCTGATCTCGCAGCACGAACAGGTAATCCAGCTTCGTCCCGCCTTCCTTCACCAGATGGAACGTCCCCATAATCGCGTCCAGTACCGTGATGATCTGGTAGGTAATGACTTCACCAACCTCGCGCATGGTGAGGGCAGAACCGAGCGCCGCCGTCATCTGCTGAAGCCGGGACACCTGCAAGCGCTGCTGCTGCTCCGCTTCATACAGCCGAGCGCGTTCTAACGCCTGTGCGCACTGCTGCACTAAAGCCAGCATGAAGCTGCGTTCTTCGGGACTGATGACGCGCTTTTCCTTAAAAATCAGACTTATTAGGCCTAAGGCCTGATCGTCCAGCAGGATCGGCAGCATAACAGCGGCGCCAGGATTGTGGGCTGCCACCGCGGCGACCGCCGGGTAACGCTGCCCCACTTCCTCCCCGCTCTCAAACCACAGATTTTCCTTGCGGCGCACGGCGTCCGTGGCGGGATAATCGGGCAGTGCGGGGTAGCGCTGCCACTTCCTGAAAGTACCCTCGGTTTCCTGCGGGCCGACTCGATGAACGATTTCAAAAACCGTGCCATTTTCCACCAGCAGTTGGAACGTTCCTGAAATTGCACCGAGCACATCAAGCGCCTGTGCGATGATGACCTCGCCCAGTTTTTCAAACGTCAGGACCTTGCCGAGCGCTTCCGTCACCTGCTGAATACGTCTCAGACGTTGATTGGCAGCCTCAGACCCCAGCAGCAGACGGCGGGTTGTGTCATAGAGGCGGGCACGCTCCAACGCCTGTGCAGACTGGCTCGCCAGCACCAGCATGTAATTCCGATCATCGTCACTGAACGTCTGTGGCTGCTCGAATGCCAGGCCAATGCCGCCAATGCTCCGGTCATTGACGACCAGCGGGAGCGATACCCAGGCGTGGTGGTTGTCCATACGCGGTCGTCCCAGACGTGGATACTGTTGCGTGAATTCGCTGCGAGACTCAAGGAATACCGCCTTTTGCGATAATACTGCCGCACCGAGCGGGGTATCCGGCGTAAGCAGAAAACGCAGCCACGCACGTTCGATTTCGGCTGAGTAGCCAAAAAGGTCGATCAGTTCCAGCTCGGCACCATCATCCGAGACCTGCACCACGCTCCCTGCTGACGCGCCGAGCGCGGTAAAACCATAATCCAGCGTAACCTGTGCTACTTCTTCGGCAGTCGGTGCCTGAGAGAGGGCGGTCGTGACCTGCTGTAAATGTGCCGCGCGGGCCTGCGCCTTCTGCTGATCGGTGATGTCCTCGATAATGGTGAGCATGCAGGCTTCGTTTTTGATGGTAATGGCTTCAACCGAGAGCGATACACGCCGAATCTCGCCGCTGCGTGTGCGGATGTCCATCTCGAAGCCCTGGAGCCTGCCCTGTTCCCGCAGCAGCCGAATGCCTTCCGCTCGCCGCTCCGGGTCAACAATCATGTTCATCACCAGCGAGGTGCGCCCCAGCACATCCTCGCGCGGGTAGCTCATGAGCTTTTCGTAGCTCTCATTGACCTCGATCAGCAGCCCGTCGGACTGGCGGCTGATCGAAAGCGCCTGGGGGCTGGCACGGAAGGCTTTGGCAAAACGTTCTTCAGAGGCTGTCAGCGCCAACTGCGCCTGCATCAGTTGGTCAATGTCGGTGGTCGTCCCATACCATTTGATGATGCGCCCCTGCTCGTCCCGGTACGGGGTCATCCGCACCAGCATCCAGCGGTATATACCATCATAGCGACGCAGCCGTGCAAAGGCCTGAATGCCTTCCTGCTGCGTCTGCGCCACCGTCCACGCATCCGACAGCACCGGCAGATCATCGGGATGCACCGCACGCCGCCAGCCAAAACCGACCGCTTCCTCATACGTCATCCCGGTATAATTGAGCCACTGCTGATTGAAATAGTTGTTATAGCCTTCAGCGTCGGAAATCCACACCTTCTGTGGGATAGTTTCGGTCAGCCGCCGCAGTTCGCGCAGGCTCTCGCGCAGCGTCTCCTCGGCCTGTTTGCGCAGCGTGATATCCTGTAATGTACCGAACACGCGCACTGCCTGCCGCTTACCCTCATGGTCGCCGAAGGATGTTTGGGAGCGTGCGGCAATCCAGCGTATGTCCCCATTTGGCAGCATCAGCCGATATTCGGCATTAAACCACCCGCTGCCTTTTGGATTGAGCGAGTCATGAATCTGCGAGGTTACACGCACCCGGTCGTCGGGATGTATCCACGACAGGTATTCCCCCAGCGACACATCTCGGTCGTGCCCGATCAATTCCTTGACGCTGCTGTCGCTGTGGTGGACATCACGCACCGGATCATATTCATAGGTCGCCAGCTTGGCTGCGCTGACGACCAGATTTAACAGTTCCTCGCGTTCCCGAATGCTGCGCTGTGCCTCTATCCGGTCGGTGATCTTATGAAAGGTCACTGCCAGGCCAAGCTTGTTTGGATGCACATGGACTTCGTACCAGCCGCCGATATACACCCCCTGGGTTTCAAATGAGCGGGGCTGCTGGTCATTTACGGCCTGATGCAGTTCATGATACAGGCGGGTATCCACCAGCGCGGGGAAGACTTCCCACACGTTCTGCCCGATCAGCGCATCGGCGCTTTTGTCCCAGACCGTTTGTGTCCGTTCATTGACATAGATAAAACGCCAGTCCTTGTCCAGCACATAAAAAGGATCGCCCAGGGTGTCGAGAAATTGTGCCAGTTCAGCGCGTAAAGGGGGATGAAAACCCGCAGCCTGACCGTCCTTGCTGCTTTGCCCGATGAGGTTGGCGTTTGTTTCACTTGACATCACGATTATGAGTTCCACCAGAGCAGCACCGGAAGTGCGCGAACGGGAGGCAGTCCTATTTTCTGGGAAGGTGAGTACGGAGATTTTTTCTCCGTATAGTATAGCAGATTGCCCGTTTTGTTGGCATTATCACGAAGCAGAAGCAGGGAGTGGTGAATTTTGAGGACATCATTGGTAGGGGCGTAGTGCGCTACGCCCGTACATATCCCTGATTTTCACCATTCCCCGAAGCAGAAGCAAGGCGTATCGTGCCTGGAAGCGAAACATTTCCAGAGTCAGGCCGAATAGAGTAAAATTTGAAATACGTTTTGAATGGGATCTTGTGCCGTGATAGATGAGCAGCAGGAAATCTGGGACTTTTTGGATCGGCATCTGAACGCGATTTTTTCCGGCGATTGGGAGGCATATCAGGCGACCACCGCCGCTGATCTTTCGCTCTATGAATACTGGATTCTGCCGCATCGGCAGGACGGGCTGGACTTCCATCAGTTTATGATCCAGAACCGCTGGTCAGGCCGTCCCACTGCGCAGCGCTACGACCTGTTCGAGAAACGCTGCCAGCGCTATGGGGACACCGCCGTCGTGACCTATACCTTCATGCTCAGCCAGGCTTTCCCAGATGGACTCCGCCACCGCGCCCACAATGAGACGCGCGTGCTGGTGAAGCAGAATGGCGAGTGGAACGTGGTGCATGTGCATAAGTCACCCTGCACCTGGCCGCCCGCCGCGAACAGTGCAGGCCATCCATGAACGACTCAATGTGGGACTGGTTCTACACCTACGAAAGCGAGGCCATGCGCGTGGGCGATCCGCAGCGGATGCAGCTCCCGCGCTTGCATCGGCAGGCGTGGTATAAGCTGGAGACGAAGCCGCGCGAAGGGCTGGCGATGTATGAACAGGGCAAGGCGCTGGCGCAAACCCTGGGCGAAGCGTGCTGGGTGCTGTTTTATGAGTACTGGCGCTGCGAGGCGTTTCTGTTTTATCTGAAGGAACTGCACGAGGCGCGGATTGCAGCGGTACAGGCGATAGTGGAAGCCCGCAAGCCCGAATATCAGCGCTGCGCCGTGCTGCCCAATATCTATCGCCTGGCGGTGGATGCCTATACTCTGATCGACCCGGTCGGCTACGAAGATAAAATTATTGAACTGATCGACTACATCGAGGAAACGCTCCATCCCGGCGGTGGCAATCGCCGCCTGCTGCTCGCCCGCCGCAGCGAGGTGGCTTTCGCCTGTGAACGGATGGATGAAGCCATCGCCGCCGGACAGGAATTTCTGCGGCTGAGCGAAGAAGAAGGGAGCGTCTACCACAAGGCGGGCGCCTATGCCATCCTCGGTCATTATGCCTATGTGAGCGGTCAGTACGATGTCGCGCTGGAACACGTCCGCGCCGGGGAATTGAACGCACGGCTGAGCGGGACGCGCTACTTCACGCCGCTGCTGCTGGCCTGGCAGGCGGCCATTCTGTGCAGGCAGGGCGATGATCTGGCAGCGGAGCGCTATTATCGTCAGGCGACGATGCAGGCGGATGGGCTGCTTTCGCGACAGTCCGGCGCGTACTACGATGCGCTGTGCGATTACCTGGAACTATCGGGAATGCCCGACATGGCGCTGGAACTGCGCGACCGTCAGTTGGCCGCAGTAGCCGGGACAGGCGCATACTATGACGAAACCGACTGCCGTCTGCGCCGCTGTCGCCTGCTCGGCAGGATGGGGCTGCCACTGACGGATGATCTTCATGCAGCCCGTGAATCGACAGCCAGGCTGCTCAAACCTGCCTCCTTGCTGGCAAAGCTGGAACGGGTCGCGCAGGGCGATTACACCGAGACGCGCTATCCATGAAGGGGCTGAACCGCAGAGGCGCAGAGAACGCAGAGCTTCTCCTGAAGGTCGATTCCCTTTGTGTCTGATGTCGTTTATAATATGACCTGTTGTACCCTTTCACCCTGAACCCAACTGACTCCTGAATTTATGCACAAATCGCACAAAAAGGCGCTGCGTTTCGCCTATGATCTGCTGTGTGGGCACTATCGCGGTCAGGCCTTGAGCTATGTCTACTCGACGGTTCCGCATGACCTGCGGGGTGATGCGGAGTTCAGCCCAGCACCCTGGATCGAACCCGACCGCGACGCGACTCGCGCTTATCTCAACGAAGGTGTCTTTACCACGCTGGTCATGAACGGTTATTTCGAGTGCCAGCCGTTCCTGCCAGGGCCGGTCTGGCTGTATCGCCTTTCGCGCGATGGCTGCGCGAAGATGGGCTGGACGTGGCCGACGCATCTGGTCTATCCGCTGACTCTGTGGCAGGATCACAAAGCCTCGCTCGCTCGTTTCCATAAACCCCCGCGCCGCTTTGAGGACAGGCAGCCCCACCGCCGCAAGATGTCTTACGATCCACACCGCTTTCGCCGCTCGAACGACTGGCGCAAACAGTAGCAGAGGCAGGATTGCCTGACCTTGTAAGAACGCTATAGTTCCCTTTCCTATACCCATTTATGGACATAGGTGGGACTGTTTTATGCAGGATAAACCCGCATGGGATGAACTACTGCACCCCCATAGCTGTCAAGATAAAGTTCTCATCTTCTGAAAAGTGGGAGGGGAAGAGGCGGAGGTGGCGATTTTCCACCCCCCCTGTAGACACAACAGGAGATGAGACACCGCCCGTCGAAAAGCCGCAGGCCGGGCGAAGGCG
>JANRLJ010000239.1:0-6471 GCA_033762735.1 bacterium
GTCGGAAGCGCGCATGGCGATCTTTGATTACATTGAGGTGTTCTACAACCGGCAGCGGCTGCACTCTGGCATCGCCTATGCTGCTCCGGTCACGATGGCAGCTTGAGCCACTGTTACTCCACTAAACTGGGGGTAGACCAACCATGTAAACGTCCGTCTCGGTTTGTGGCTCCCAATTACGCAAATTCTCTGGACGAAAAACTTCAATATGAATATGCTTTGATGCTAAGGTAGAAAACACACTTTTCGTATCACTTAGAGAACTCCCAGCTAGAGCGTTAGAGAATTCATTATCTAATGTTTCTAAAGTCTGATCGAACTGCGAGGTAGGATGTGGACGAAACAGAACGATAGGTGTTACATCCGAATTTACGATTCGAAATTGAATTGTTTGACCATCCTTTAATCGAAATTCAGCATGTAGTTTTGCCATCCCTGTCAGAAGTCCGTTTCTGTTGAGAGTTCCTTCTGCACTAAAGTTGTCTTGTCCCTCGATACCTACAGCTATACGTCCAGGATATAGAAGCCCCATCTTTATAAGTGTTGTACCTAAATAAATAGCGTTAAGCGTGATGTAAGTATTTGTAACAGTTGATGTGTGGTAAATAGAGGTTGTAGTGTCAGAGTTAGAAGATGTATAAGACATTGATTATCCTGCTACTGGTTAGTATGCACATACAAAGTATAATAGGGTGTAAAGCCAAATGCAATAATATAAAAATAAGACTATTCGAGTAATTGGATTAATCATTTCTTACTTAGTAGTTCGTCCGACAAAAAACTGCCTCTTAACTTCGAGTGTTCCGCTAGGGGCGCAGCCTGCTGCGCCCCTACACAAAAACGCAGAAGAAATAGGGATGACTTCCCAGACGCAAAACTTAGGTCATTTCACGTTTGATGTAGAGGATTTAGGGCGCTTCCGACGGCACCGCCACATGCCCGTTGCTGCTGGCATCCACATTTTTGGCGGCTTCTTCCTCGGCTTTAGCGGCGACTGCCTTCAAGACCTGGGTGCGTGTCAGAATCAGCGAACGGTCTTTTTCCTCCAGCAGGTCATCCGGCACGGGCAGCTTGCGGTCGTTGAGGAAATCGACCAGCGCATCGCTGATCTTGCGGGCGGGTGCTTCCTCACCAAATTCCTCGCGCACCTCGCGCAGATGCTCCACCACCCACAGGTAAAGATCGGCTTCGGTGCGGGCATCCAGCACTTCGGCCATGTTGTACTTGCGGAACAGCGTCAGCGCCGGGCGGTAAACGTTGTCGTACCAATCGGTCGCGGCTTCGGTCAGCGATAATTCGCGCCCGTGATCCTTCTCCAGAATGTACTTATGCAGGTAGATATGCCCCATCAGATCGGTGTAGCGGGAGCGCTCGCTCAGCATTAACGGCTGATGGTGCGGGCGGGTGTGTGATAACCCGCTTTCTTCCAGGAAGGCCGCGTAAGCCGCTGCGTCGTCCAGTTCCTTGTCTGTCATGCCCGGTTCGAGGTCGATGGTCGTGGGCAGTTCGGTGACGTGCGCCTGAATCGTCTTGGAGCCGAGCGTCCGCGCCACCGAAACGCGGTGATTGCCGTCGCGCACGAAATACACGTCGTCCACCTTATACAATTCAATCGGCGGCAGCCCGGTCATGCTGTTGGCCTGGGCATAGACCCGGCTCCACCGCTCCTGCATCTTGCCGCTTTTGGGCAGGAAGTTGCGTGTAAAATCGCGGTAGCGCCCCACACTGCCGACGATCCGGTCTAAAGGCACATCCTGCAAACCCCGGTAGCTTTCCTCCCGCAGGCGCAAGCGCTGGCGAATATCTTCAAAACTAAGCAGTTCCGCTGGTTTTCCACGCAGATGATCGATGATGTCCTGCCAGAAGGCGCGGGCACGGATGCCCTGAAAGCGGCTCATGCCTTCCATCATATTGGCTCGAAAGCTCTGATCTTCACTCAAAATGCGATACTCCTACATCCATCGCTTTCGTTCGCTTCCAGTTTAAGCCTACAACAGCGGTGCGGCAAGGAAACGGTGAATATTCCCTATTGTTGCATTGAACCATTGGTCATCGTATTGAGATATCACAAACCTTTGGAGCAAGCGGGCGGGAATTTGTATGAAACAACAATCAAAAAGGGACGCTGCTGCGCCCCTAGAAAATCGGTATCGGTAAAGAATAAAAGCCCCTCTCCTTTGGGAGAGGGGTTGGGGGTGAGGGCGAAAACTAGCGCATCGCAGCGCCCAATGTGATGCAGGCGCGGCACTGCCCGTCGGGACGGATGATGGCATAGCCCGCCATCGGATCGTCGCCGTAGTTGGTGAAGTCCACGTTCCAGATAATCATCATGCGCACCCGGCCACCCCGGCGCGAGAGCGTGGCCGCAGAAGCCAGCCACTCAGCCTGATTCTGCACGGTGACGTTCTGTGCCCAGGCGAAGGCAGCAGGCAGCGGCGGATAGCCTTCAGGGGTGAGATAGCCGATTTCGGTAAAGCACAGCGGCTTGCCGGGGAAGACGCCCGAATACAGGCTGACCATCGCCGGATAGTAGCGGGTGTAGTAGCCGCTGTTGCCACGTGGGTCGCCGCTGGTGGCGGTCGGCGGCAGGATGCCTTCGTTGTAGTGCAGCCCCACGCAGTCCATGAAGCTGCCTGCCCCGGCCTGCGACATCTGCCGGATG
Source organism: bacterium (assembly GCA_033762735.1). Classification (GTDB taxonomy): domain Bacteria; phylum Chloroflexota; class Anaerolineae; order Aggregatilineales; family Phototrophicaceae; genus JANRLJ01. Next base: position 2,663 of record JANRLJ010000239.1, read on the forward strand.
AAGTTGTCATCGTTCACCACGCGACCAGGGAACGCGGATTCTGCCCCGGTGGGCGCGGGCGCACCGCTGATGACCAGGATGTTGCCGTTGACCGACTTGATGGCCTGATAAGAGGCGCGCAGCATTTCGGTATAGGCCGCGCCGCTGATCTGCCCGGCGGGCCACTGGCGGTCGATGTTTGGCTCATTCCACACTTCGATTCCGTCTGGCCCAAGCGCCGCCACACCGCTCAGGAAATTGGCAAACTCCTGAATGTACTGAGTGCGGTTCGCGCCGAGTTCGTTCACATTGCCCACGATACCCAGCAGGATTTTGAAGCCGTTGGCGCGTGCCTGGTCGATGGCACCACGCGCGATATCCGCGCCCTGCCCGCGACTCCACACGATCTGCTTCTTGACCCAGGTCATGCCTGCGCCGCGCATCTGATCGGGATAGCGGAAGTCCTGAACATGCCCGCCCAGTTCAAAGCCAGTCGTAATCGGGCCGGGACCGGGATTGGATGGCGGTGCGGTCGGAACAGGCTGACCTGGTTGGCCGGGAGGCGCTGTCGGCACCGGGGCGGGACTGCCCGTACCGCCGGGGATGCGAAGCACCTGACCCGCGAAAATGCGGTTCGGGTTGGCGATACCGTTCAGGCTGGAGATAGCGGGAACGGTGGTGCTGAAACGGCGGGCGATGTTCGCCAGCGTATCGCCGCGCACGACGGTATAGGTTGAAGGCGTACCAGGTGTACCCGGATTGCCGGGGTTCGCGGGTGGGGTGGTCGGCACCGGGGCGGGTGTACCTGTGCCGCCGGGGATGACAAGCCGCTGCCCCACATAGATGAAGTTGGGGTTGGGCAGTCCGTTGGCCGCTTGCAGTGCGCCGATGGTCGTGCCATAGCGCAGCGAGATGCGGTAGAGGTTTTCACCGGGTTGGACGACATGCACAGTCTGTCCCTGCTGCTGCTGTGCCAGGGCGGGGAAACTCACCGCCAGAGTCAGCATGAGCAGAGCGAGGACGAACAGGAAGGCTCGGCGCATCATCGTGAATGCTCCTTATTCGTAAAAGTTTGTTAGGCGTGTTTGGAGAGTGTAGCATGAGTTGCTGAAAGATGCAGTTGATATATCGGATAAATATGCCTACGTTTACCCTACGTTCGCGTTTGTACAATCTAACCGCGTTAGCCCCTGGTTAGAATGAGTTTTTGTGAAATTCTGCTAAAAAAGTTCTGGCGATTCTGGCTGTTTTTTCCGCGCCCGACAGCGTAGTGGATTCCTATAATAGCGACTCGTTCTGTACTTTATGGAGTTTCACCAACACGGAGTCCAACCATGCCAGATTTTGTCCCATCAGACGACGCAAAGAAGTCACCCGCCGCGCTCCTTAAGTGGGCATCTGATAATAATGTACAAGAACTCGACGTGCGCTTTGTGGATGTGCGCGGGATTGTGCAGCATTTCAGTATGCCCATTTCGATGGTGGACGAAGGCTCATTCGAAGACGGTTTCGGCTTTGATGGCTCCAGCGTGAAGGGCTTCCAGGCGATTAACGAATCGGATTTGATTCTGATGGCCGATCTCAGCACGGCCTGCATTGACCCCTTCTTCGCCGCCAAAACGCTGACCGTGATCTGCGATGTGTACGATCCCATCGAACGCACACCCTACCCCAATGACCCGCGTGGTGTCGCCAAGCGTGCCCTCGATTTCCTGCAATCGACCGGGCTGGCAGATACGGTGTACTTCGGGCCAGAAGCCGAGTTCTTCCTGTTCAGCAACGTGCGCTACACCAACGCGCCCAACATCAGCTACTACGAAGTGGACAGCCACGAAGGTTTCTGGAACACGGGCAGCGCCGACCCCTCGCTCAGCTACCTGAACCGTGTTAAGGAAGGTTACTTCCCGCTGCCGCCGCTGGATAAGATTCAGGATGTGCGTGCGGAAATGGTCGCGACCATGATGGCCTGCGGCATCCCGGTTGAAGTGCACCATCACGAAGTCGGCGGCGCGGCGCAGGCCGAAATCGACATGCGCTTCGACACGATGCTGACGATGGCCGACAAGCTGACATGGTACAAGTATATTGTGAAGAATGTCGCCACCAGGCATGGGCTGATCGCCACCTTCATGCCCAAGCCGCTGTTCGGCGATAATGGGTCGGGCATGCACTGTCATCAGAGCCTGTGGAAAGGCGGCCAACCGCTGTTCTTCGACGAAAACGGCTACGCTGGCCTGAGCGAAATGGCGCTGTACTACATCGGCGGCATCCTCAAACACGCGCCCGCCATCCTGGCCTTCGCCGCCCCCACCACCAACAGCTACCGCCGTCTGGTGCCCGGTTACGAAGCACCTGTGAATCTGGTGTACAGCAAGCGCAACCGTTCGGCTGCGGTGCGCATCCCGATGTACAGCAAGTCGCCCAAAGCGAAGCGCATCGAATTCCGCGCCCCCGATCCCGCCGCGAACCCGTATCTGGCCTTCAGCGCCATGCTGCTGGCTGGTCTGGACGGTATCCTGAACAAGATTCACCCCGGCGAAGGGACGGATGTCGATCTGTACGAAGCGGGCATCCAGACCCCGACCGTCCCCGGCAGCCTGGGCGCGGCACTGCAAGCGCTGGCCGACGACCATGAGTTCCTGCTGGCGGGCGGCGTGTTCAGCAAGGACTACATCGAAGGCTATATCGACCTCAAGCAGGTGGGCGAAGCGGATGTGGTGTCGATGCGCCCACACCCGTATGAGTTCCAGCTTTACTTCGACTGCTAAGACGAGTGGAAAGTCGATAGTACCGAGTGCTGAGGTACTAAGCAGCGGCACTTGTCACAACAAGAAGGGACACGGGCGCACCGTGTCCTTTTTTATTACTTATCGACGAAAGTATGTTTTTGTGTAGGGGCGACCCGCCGGGTCGCCCCTACGATGGTTTCTATGGGTTTTGACTGCTCCATCAGGTTGCCTTCTGCCGCCCTCGATAGACCGCCGTCCGCAGTTCGACCGCATACGCTTCCACATCCGGCGTGTTCAACCGCCGCGCCTCCTCAATCGCCTGTTCGATATCATAGGGCAGACGCACGAAATCAATCGAGAACAAGCCTGGTTCCTGGCTGTCCAGTTCACCGCTAAGAATGACATACGTCGCCAGCGGCCTATCGAGCGGATTGCCCACGCTGCCCGCGTTGAACAGCACCTTCTGATCGCGCGAGAGGCTGAGCATGTAGGCGCTGTGAATGTCCCCATAGCCGACAATATCCGGCGGACGACCGTCAAGGCCGGTGAAGGGGGTGTTCCCGAACATGCGCCGCAGGTCTTCATAGGGATGGGAAGGATGAATGCGCTTGAAGACGCTTTCCTCCGAGGCGTGATACAGCCGCACCCGCTTGCCGCTCAGCCAGAAGTCGTAGGCATTCGGCAGGCTCGCCAGATACATGATGCGCTCCAGCCCGATCTGCGCGTGATACCACCTGCCCGCCGGGTTGAGTTCAGCAGTCGCGATGGTGTCGTCCCAGTTGCCCCGGACAATCACCTGGCACACCTCCCGGCAGCGGTCAATGGCAAGGTCGGAATTGGGGCCTTTGCCGACCAGGTCGCCCAGATTGTAGATCAGGTCGATGCCGCGCCTGCGAATGTCTTCCAGCACGGTTTCCAGCGCAGGCATGTTGCCGTGTACGTCGGAGATAATGGCGATTTTATCCACTGGCGTCCTTTCGTGTTGAAGAAATCTGAACTGCGAAGACCCAGAGTCGGCTGAGATTCAAGGCCGCCCGCTCCCGCCCGGCCAGCGATTCTCGATCACCACGTTCAGTGTCAGAAAATCGGCGTTGTTAACCG
>JANRLJ010000240.1:0-24631 GCA_033762735.1 bacterium
GTCTACTAACACGTACAGGTGGGTCAAGAGTGTTTCGAGTGTTATACTTGTCATGAGAACGTCTTTCAACTGAAGTAGGAGTACTTCAATCTTGCTCGACGTTCTCTCTTTTTGCCAACTTCATTTCACATCAGGCGTAAAAAATAATGTAGTGATGATAAAGGTCAACACACTAGAAGCTATCGCCGCCGCGGATCGTAATAGCGTTTGTGAAAAAGAACCGAAAAGAGTGTCCCTTTGCCGCCATATCAGAAGTCCCAAAATCAGTCCGAGCGTGAGCGCAATAGAAAGCGCCAGCAGCGTTGGAAGCTGCTCTGGACGCAACCCCAAACCCGCCGCAGCAGCATATAAACTCACCAAAGACGTTGGAACGCCAAGCGGCAAAGCAATCCACTCAACAATTTTTTTTGTGAAGTCCGAAACTCCGGGTTTTCCCTTCTTGTTGCGGGAACTTTCCCTAGATCGTCTTCCGATGAAGTCTTCGGGTAGTTCTGTGCCGTCGGACATAACGATTTGGACATCCTGCTCAAAAAAGGGCATAACAACGATTAGAGGAAAGAGCGGGACGTGAAAACGTCCCACTCTGCTGAGCGCTCGTTAATACGCTTAATCGCGCTGTTCGGCATCCTCGTTGACGTAATCGCCGTCGAGGTAGCCGGTGTCGTTCTGGTAGCCGTTTTCAGGATAGCCGTCCTGAACGTACCCCTCCTGCTGGAAACCGTCATCGAAGTTCGGCTCAGGCTGCGGCACCAGATAATCGCTGCTGCTGTCCTCGTGCCGCTCGAAGATCAACTGGCCGTTCAGTTCGTCGATCACGATCAGGTCGCCGGGGCGGAAGTCGCCGCGCAGCAGTTGGATGCTGAGCGGATTTTCCACGTAGCGCTGTAAGGCACGGCGCAGCGGACGCGCACCGAAGGCCTGGTCATAGCCCTGCTGCGCGATCCAGTGGCGAGCCGGCTCGGTCAGATGCACCTGTAAGCCAGCTTCCATCATCCGGCCTGCAATCGACTGCATTTGCAAATCGACCATCTGCTCCACGTCGCGCTGGGTCAGCGGCGAGAAGATGATGATCTCGTCGATGCGGTTGAGGAACTCTGGCCGGAAGGTATCGCGCATGGCCTTCTCGATCTTCTGATGATCGGCCACCGCCTGCTGATCGTCCGGGCGCACGAAGCCGAGCGCACCACCACGCCGGGCATATTCCGTCCCCAGGTTGCTGGTCATAATCACGACTGTGTTGCGGAAATCGACCACGCGCCCCTGGCCGTCGGTCATGCGACCATCCTCCAGAATTTGCAGCAGCGCGTTCCATACGTCGGGATGCGCCTTTTCGATCTCGTCGAACAGGATGACACGATACGGGCGGCGGCGGACGGCTTCGGTCAGTTGCCCGCCTTCTTCATAGCCCACGTACCCCGGCGGCGCACCAAACAGGCGGCTGACGGTGTGCTGTTCGCGGTACTCGCTCATGTCGATGCGCAGCAGGGCCTCTTCATCGTCAAAGAGGAATTCGGCCAGCGCCTTCGCCAGTTCAGTTTTGCCCACGCCGCTGCTGCCCAGGAAGATAAACGACCCAATCGGGCGGCGCGGGTCTTTCAACCCGGAGCGTGCGCGGCGGATGGCGTCGGCCACAGCAGCGACCGCCTTCTCCTGCCCGATCACGCGCTTGTGCAGCATGTCTTCCATGCGGAGCAGCTTCTCGCTCTCGGTTTCGAGCATCTGCTGAACCGGGATTCCCGTCCACTGATGCACCACCGAGGCGATGTCGTCGGCGTCCACCACTTCATCCAGCGTGTGTTCCTGCTGCCAGACGTAGCGTTCGCGCTCGTATTCCTGTTCCAACTGCAAGCGCTGGACTTTGTACTCAGCAGCCCGTTCATAATCGCGGGCGAGGCCAGCCGCTTCCTCCTCGGTCTGCAAGCGCTGGACGGCTTCCTTCATCTCGCGCAGGCGTGGCGGCATCGAATAGAGTGCCACGCGCAGTTTCGCGGCGGATTCGTCCAGCAGGTCGATGGCCTTGTCCGGCAGCTTGCGCCCGGTCACGTAGCGGTCGCTCAGGCGGACGGCGGCTTCGATGGCCTCATCGGAGATCGTCACGCGATGATGCGCCTCGTAGCGGTCGCGCAGGCCGTAAAGCATTTCGATGGTGTCGTCCACACTCGGTTCTTCCACGTACACCGGGGCGAAGCGGCGGTCAAGCGCACTGTCCTTCTCGATATACTGGCGATATTCGTCCAGTGTGGTCGCGCCGATACATTGCAGTTCACCACGTGCCAGCGCAGGCTTCATCATGTTGCCCGCGTCCATCGCACCACCAGCAGCCCCCGCGCCGACGACCTGATGCAGTTCGTCGATAAACATGATGATCTCGCCGTTGGAGCGCTGGACTTCTTCAATGGTGGCCTTGAGCCGTTCCTCAAATTCACCCCGGAAGCGGCTGCCCGCCAGCATCGCCGCCAGATCAAGGCTGATGACGCGCTTGTTGAGCAGAATTTCCGGCACGTCATGACTGGCGATCTTCTGCGCCAGGCCTTCTACAATGGCCGTCTTGCCAACACCCGCCTCGCCGATCAGCACCGGGTTGTTCTTGGTGCGGCGGCTGAGAATCTGGATCACGCGCAGAATTTCGGCATCACGCCCGATCACCGGGTCAAGCTTGCCTTCGATAGCCATGCGCGTCAGATCGCGGCTGTATTTTTCCAGCGTGCGATAGCGGGTTTCCGCCTGCGGGTCGGTGACACGCTGGCCGCCGCGCACGTCCTTGATCGCATCCAGCACCCGCTCACGGGCGATACCGTGATCGGCCAGGATGCGGGCGATAGGGGTATTCCGTTCGCTCAGAATAGCGAGGAAGATATGTTCGGTGGAGATATATTCGTCGCGCAGGCGGTTAGCCTCCTCATTGGCGAGGTCAATCACCCGTTTTACGCGCGGCGTGATAAAGACCTGCCCGGTGCCGCCGCCGTAGATCGACGCCTTCGGGCTGGCGAGCAGAATGTCGTCCACCCTTGAGCGGATCAGGCTCACGTCAGCATTCAGACGCTCCAGAATTTGCGGAATTACGCCGTCGGTCTGTTCCAGCAGTGCCAGCAGAATATGTTCGGTGTCCACCTGATTGTGGCCGTAGCGCTGGAGGATTTCGTAGGCGCGGGCGGCAGCGTCCTGGGCGCGTTCGGTAAAGCGTTCAAAGCGTATCATTTGACCAACCCTGACTCAGTTCGATGCTTGTTTGGGTTTTGTGAAGCGGTATTCCTGAATTGTACCTGAGATTGAAATCGGGTGCGCGAACTTGCAGGGAAACCCGTACAACATCGACGCACGAGGCCAGGTCAATTCAAGCCTTTGGTGATGCAACAGACTCAGTATAGAACGTGCGTGTTAGATTGCTATAAATCTTCTCTAAGAACGCGCTTGCAATCGAAAATTACGCAGACGACACCATGTAACACCACAAGAAAACACAACCACCAGGACGCGAGCTGTGCCAGAATTTGTACGTCAATCTCTGTGCGCTCCGTGTACTCTGTGGTTAAAGTTTTTTCTTTGGGTTCTTTGAAACTGCTCTGAATGCACATGCACCCGCTTATTTCGCCGATAGGCCACAGGCGTTCTACCCTGTAAAATGGGAGGACCTTTATATTCCAAACAACAAAAGCCGAACCTGATGTTTAAATCCAAGACCCGTTCCATCGTCATTCCACAGTCCGAGCATGGCCGTGTCGCCGGGATGCTGGCCGCACACTGGGGCAGCGACCGCTTTCAGAAACCGCCGGTGCCGTTCGAGTCCTTCGTCAAAGGCGTAACGCTGCATGACCGGGGTTATGGCCTGCTGGATAATGCACCCCTGCTGGAAATGCCCGATGCGGATTGGATGGACATCACCCGGCGCGGCTTTGATTATGTGAGCGCCGATCCCATCGCCGACATCATCGTGCGCCATCATCTGCTGCGGCTGACGAAGTACAACCCGGTTGAAAGCCGTCTTCCCGAAATCGAACGGATGGAAACCGCGCTGGACGAAGCGATTGCTGCCAGCGGGATTGCACCGGATGTGTTCCAGAAAATCGACCGCCTTATGCGCCTGTGCGACGACATCGCCTTCGACTTCTGCTTCGAACAGCCGAGGGCACGAAAAACCGAGGTTTACGCTAACTTCGCTGACGATGCGGCCACACCGCTTCAGCATACGCTGTCCGAAGGCGGGCTGATTACGCTTACACCCTGGCCGTTCAGCATTCCTGAGATCAGCGGCTTCATCTTCGGCTACGAGCGCGAGGGGTATCCCGACCGTCTGGAAACCGTGATCGTCCCGTTCCGGGTCGTCCCGTTCCATGTTCTGGCAGAGGAAGCCTGATGCCGGCTGAACTGGAATGTCGTGTCGGCTGTGGGGCGTGCTGCATCGCGCCGTCGATCTCATCGCCAATTCCCGGAATGCCGAATGGGAAACCTGCCGGGGTGCGCTGTATCCAGCTCACCGAGGACAATCGCTGCAAGCTGTTCGGGCATCCTGACCGCCCTTCCGTGTGCGTCAAGCTGCGGCCAGAGGTCGAGATGTGCGGCGACAATGCCGAAGAAGCCTACGCTTACCTTCTCCGGCTGGAGACGATGACAAGCCCGAAGCCAGTGATGAGCAATGGATTTGAATAAACACGCCTGCTCATGCGATAGCGGGATTGTGTAATCGCCAGCGGCGGACACGGCATGCCGTGTCCCTACGCAGTTAGGCCTCTGTATATTCGAGAGTACCGCTTTTCAGAGGGACTCGGAGTGAGTGCATTCCGAATGCTCTCCTACTCATTCCTCGTTGCTCATCGCTCATTGCTGCTTAAACCACCTCGTAATTCGTCTGCAAAAAGCGCATGAATTCCACAATCGCGCGGCGGCGGCTGGAAATCGAGAGGATTTCGTCTTCGGTCATCTCGCCAAGCGTTTTGCTGAACCCTGATGGAATAAAGATGTTGTTCCAGCTGTAGCCGTCTCCTCTCGGCACATCGGGGATTTCACCCGGCACCATGCCCACGAACTTGCGCCGAAGATGGCCGTCGGTGAAGGCGATCACGGAAATGGCTTCGGCGTATTTGTCCTCGAACGGCTGGAGCATTTTGCAGATGTTGTGCAGCCCTGCCGGATTAAGAAACGTGGTCGTCAGGCCGCCCGGCAGCCCGCCCCATGCCCGAATCGCCAGCGCAGAATGATCGACAAACACCGGACGCTTAAGCACCTCATACGCCTGCCGCGCCTTGTCCAGCGCGACTTCACCCGCGTCAACATGCTGAACATCCGGCAGGGAGATCGGCGCGGTTTGCAGCGTCGTGTTGAGGATTTGCTCGTACATCGTTTTCTTGCGGTCGTTGGTGGTGGCGAAGTACAGGTCGCCGATCTTGAGCATCTGCGACGGGGTTATACCGCTGCCGCGCACCGACTTGAGCGGATTGAACACCTGCCGTTCGATTTCAAACAGGCCGTTGAGCAGCCGTACCATCGCGTCCTGCGTAAAGCCTTCCAGCGCATGAATCACCTGAAAGCGGCTGAGATGTTCGGGGATGTCCAGCGGTTGAATCATGACCGGGGCAATCGGCTTGCCCAGCTTGAGCGCAAAATCAATTTCCTTGTTGCAGTATTCCGATTGCAGGCTGCGCGGTGACATCAGGAACAGGACGCAGTTGCTTGCCGCAATCTGGCGCTCGATCTCGTTCCACCATTCCTGACCTATCGTAAGACGCTGGTCGAACCACACCTCGTGGATGGTCAGGGCTTGCTGGGCGGCTAACGCGCTGGCGGTATCATCATGGGCGTAGCTGATGAAGATTTTCACAGGGATACTCCGAAGCTCGTAATCTGGTGTGACGATGAATAGCCACTTTAATGACGGACGTAGAACCACAGAAAGAATATGAACAGATTAAACCGCCAAGACGCAAAGTACGCCAAAATTTGAACAAATCTCTGTGTGCGCTCGGTGTGCTTTCTGGTTGTGGATCACAAGTGTATTCACACAATGGATTTTCGATTACACTTGCTTTGCACTGATAATTCAACGGGCTTGAGTATCTGTCTCATCTGCGATGCAAGCATAAAGCCCCTCTACCTGAGGGAGAGGGGTTTGGGGTGAGGGCAGTTGAATTTATTTACAGGATATTTTATGGCTGATGAACCCCTTTTGCTGGAAGAATCCATCCGGCGCAAGCTGGATCAACTGACGCTCGTCCCCACCAAAGTGAGGGCCGGGGCGATCAAAGGCGAGCGCCGCTCCAAAAAGCGCGGGACGAGCATCGAATTCGCTGATTACCGTGACTATACCCCCGGTGATGATCTGCGCCGCCTGGACTGGAACGTCTATGCGCGGCTGGAACGCCCCTATATCAAGCTGCTGGAAGACGAGGAAGACCTCGCGGTGCATGTCATCCTCGATGCATCTGCCAGCATGGACTGGCCGAAGGAAGGCGACGGCTACCCGCCCGACCAGCATAAGGCGACCTATGCGCGGCGGCTGTTTGCTGGCCTGGGTTACGTCGGGCTGTCCAGCAATGACCGTGTGATGATGGCCGCCATCAACGATCACGGCGTGGAATACTTCGGCCCGGCGCGGGGACGCGGACAGGGCTTGCCGATGCTGAAGTATGTGCATCAGGTGAAGCCGCGCGGCGCGACCGATCTCAACGTCGCCCTGCGCGATTATGCCGTGAGAGCGACCCGCCCCGGCATGACGTTTATCATCAGCGATATGTTTTCCACCAGCGGCTTTGTCGATGGTCTGAACGCGCTGATTGGCAAGGGGCACGAAGTCGCAGTGCTGCATGTGCTTTCGCCGGATGAAGTCGAGCCGCCGCTGACGGGCGATCTGCGGCTGGTGGATTCCGAAACGGGAAGGGCGCAGGAAGTCAGCGTAGATTCCAACATGCGGGCGATGTATATCCAGCGTGTGCAGGAATGGCGCGACGGTATCCGGGCGGAATGTGCGCGGCGCGGCGCGAAGTATCTGCCGCTGGTGACGGATGTGGCCTGGGAAAAGGCGCTGCTGTTCGACCTGCGCCGGATGAACCTGGTGAAGTAGAACCTTTTTGGTGGGGCGGGGTTCAAACTCGCCCCGATGCGTGACATTCGCCTGCTACCAGGCTTTCGGAGTGCTCGAAACCCGAATGCGAGACGCCTTCATTTCCTACTCCCGGCGCGACCAGATATTTGCCTTTCGCCTGCTGGCTGCCCTCGAAGGCCAGCAGATCGAGGGGCGAACGTTTGATGTTTGGCTGGATAAGCACGACATCCCCTACTCAGCGGACTGGTGGAAATCGATTCAGGACGGCATCCGTGCCTCGCAGGCGGTGATCTTCATCGTCTCGCCTGAATCGCTCTCGTCGCCTGTGTGCCAGGATGAAATCGAATTCGCCTTCTCGCTCAACAAACAGATCATCCCGGTCATCCGCCATGAGGTCGATGAACAGGTTATGGCGGGGTTCTGGTACGACAAGCCCTGGGAGCAGAAGGCGCGGGACAACTGGGCGCGGCTGGAACGCATCAACTGGATGTTCATGCGCCGCAAGCCAGACTGCAAATGTCAGTTCGCGGATGGCAAAATCCTGAACCCCGCCTGCGACGCACCCGAATGCGATGTTGAGTCCTTCGACCATTTCATCACGGAACTGCTCGACACCCTGCGCGCCGACCTTCCCTACCGCGCCATGCATACGCGCCTGCTGGAACGCGCCGAGGAATGGACGAGCAAAAAGCGCAACACCAGCTTCCTGCTGCGCGGGGTTGATCTGACCGAAGCGGAAAACTGGCAGGCGTCCGCCGCGACCAAAACACCCGCGCCGACGCAGCTTCATGCCGAGTACATCCTCGCCAGCCGCCGCGCAGCCAATCGCTTTCAGCGTATCCTGCTGTCGGGGGTAACAGTGGCCTTTGTGGTCGCGCTGGTGCTGTCGGGGGTCGCCTTCCGCAGCAGTGCCGCCGAACGCGCCGCTCGCTCCACTGCGGTGATCGCCCGCCAGACCGCCGAGCGCAGCGCCGCCGAAGCGCAGAGTCTGGCGCTGGCCTCGCTGGCGAACACGCTTTACAACCAGAACGACGATCCCTTTACCGGGCTGGCACTCGCCCTGCAAGCCAACCAGATCGAACGCCCCTCCCCTTTAGCACAGTCCATTCTGGCGGACATCGCCTACACCAGCGGCGCACGACAACTCTACAGCGGGCAGGACGCCCCCATCCTGAGCCTCGCGGTTTCACCGGATGAACACCTTGCCGCATCAGGCGGCAACAACGGCACGCTGTTTTTGTGGGAGATTGGCACAGGTGAGATCGTCCGGCGCTTTGAGGGCGAAAACGGCCTCGCCCATCAGGATGAAGTGTTCGCGGTTGCGTTCAGTCCCGATGGAACGCGACTGCTTTCCGGCGGGCGCGATGGCTTCGTGCGGCTGTGGAATGTGGAAACAGGCGAACTGCTCCATACCTTTGAAGGCCACACCAGTGGCGTGACCAGCGTGGCCTTTTCGCCGGATGGCCTGCTGGCGCTGTCCGGCTCGTTTGATCGGACGGCTATCCTGTGGGATGTGGGCTTTCAGGCACAGCTTGGCACGCTGACGCAGCATGGAGGCGCGGTGCTGGGGGTGGCCTTTTCGCCGGATAATACCCAGGCGCTCACCGCTTCATCTGATGGCCTTGTGCGCCTGTGGGATGTGGGAACAGGCGAACTGCTTACCACGATGGAAGGCCATGAAGCGCGTGTAAACAGCGTCGCGTTTTCACCGGACGGGGCACGGGCGCTTTCGGGTGCGGACGACAGCACAGCGATTCTCTGGGACATCAGTGCCCTCAGCAGCTTTAACGAGGACAAGGGTTCGCCCAACATCCTCGCCACGCTGCAAGGCCACAGCAGCGGTATCAGCAGTGTCGCTTTTTCCGCAGATGGACGCAGTGCGCTCACGGCTTCTGCCGACGGCTATCTGAGCGTGTGGAACATGGACACCTTGCGGCAGACGAGGCGGCTGCGGGGGCATCGCGGCGCGGTGCGGGCGGGCGTTCTGCTCAATGGGCAGAATGGGCGGCAGGCGCTTTCCGCCTCGCAGGACGGGTTTCTGATCCTCTGGGATATTGCCAGCGGCGCAGAGGCGCAGCGCTACATCGGGCAGGCGGAGTTCGCCAACGAAGTGGCTTTTACCGCAGATGGCGCCTGGATGGCAACTGGCGCGGATGACGACGGCCTGATTACGGTCTACGACCTGGAGGGCGATTCAGCACCGATCACCATCACCACCACACAGGGCGAACCTGTGAATGCCCTGATCTTCTCAACGGATGGGGCATATCTTTTTGCCGGATATGGCAGCGGGCGCATCACACGCTGGAGTATGCGCGAGGAAACGCCCAATCGCGGCGCGTTCACGCTCGACACGCACACCAGCAGCATTAATTCGCTGGCGATCAACGCGGATAATAGCCGCCTGCTCTCTGCATCCAGTGATCAAACCGTTATCCTGTGGGATCTGACAACCACACCAGAGCCGTCTGAACTGTATCAGGTGACGCTGCCAGACCGGGTATGGAGCGTGGGGTTTCATCCTGACGGCAGCCGATTTGTCACTGGCTCTGCGGATGGGTTGGTGGGTGTATGGCAAACGTCGGACGGAAATCTGGTCAATGAACTGCGAGGACACTTCAATCTTGAAGGTATTGAAGAAGGCGTGACCAACGTCAGCTATAGTCATGATGGCCGCTGGATTCTGTCCAGTTCGCTCGAAGACACGCTCATTTTATGGGATGCGGCAGCGGGCAGCATCCTCAAACGCTTTCGCGGGCATAACGGTGGAGTCACCGCCGCCCTCCTCAGCCCCGACGGTCGCTGGGCGGTTTCCAGCGCCATCGATGGCTTTGTCATCCTGTGGGATGTCGCCAGCGCCCAGCCCATCCGCCGCTACGAAGCCTACCGGGATGGGGCAGATGGCGACAGCAGCCGCGTCACCAGCGTGACCTTCCGCCCCAACGGAAACGAACCACCGCAGTTTGCCGCCGCGACCTACGCCGATGGGGGAACAATCTTATGGCGCCTGGATGATCTGCCAGCGCTGGAAACCTGGGTACGCGAGAACCGCTTTACGACCACACTTCGCTGTGACCGTCTGACCGAATACGGCCTGGGCGGGTTGTGTGATGCGCTGTTTCTGCCTGAAAGCACACCGGACAGCACCCCGCCGCCTTAACTTCCCACATTGTTGCGTTTTCCGAACAATCACAAAATAGTAATCAGGAATACAATAGAAGTATTGACAACAAGTTCAGAAAGCAGGATGCGCGTGAAGCAGTTGCAACGCATTTTAATCTACTCTTTCGTTCTTGTAATCGTCCTTCTGCCAGCCGGGAGCAGTTCGCGCCTTGCTGCTCAGGGCGAAGACGGCACCTGCACCACCGGGCAGCGTTATGCCGTTGTCGTTGATCTGGACTGTGACAGCATCCTCAACGAACAGGACGCCTGCCCCACGGAAGCCGGCCCGGCCTCAACCGATGGCTGCCCGGACAGTGACAACGACGGCATTCCCGACCGGCGTGATGCCTGCCCTAATCAGCCTTCGGCGGATGCGTTGGGCAATGGCTGCCCCAGTGCCCCGCCCACGCAACCCCCCGTTCAGCGACCCCAGAATACGCCTGTGCCCGTCCTGGACAGCGACCGCGACGGCTTTCCTGACAATGGAGATCGCTGCCCGTTCCTAGCAGGTCCGGCCAACGGCTGCCCGGCAGACAGTGACGGTGACGGTATTGCTGACCCCGACGACCTGTGCCCACAAATCATTGGGACGTTCAACGGCTGCCTGAATGCCTATTCCAGCAGCACCGCTTTGATTGCCAGCCGCTTCAATGCGGATGTCGCGCCCTATTCTGCAGAGGATGATGACCCTTCACTGAGCAGCGACCGTATTGATGTCTTTCTGCGTGAGGCCAGCGGTCTGGTGTGGACTCGTGCCTGGACGGACGGCCTCTGGAGCGATTGGACAGCGCTGGACGGTTTGCAGACGGCGGCTGTCCCGGCGGTGGTCGCGCCCGGCGATGGTCGGCTGGTGCTGCTGGCGCAGGGGACGGACGGTGCATTGTGGACGCGGGTGTGGGATGGCACAGCCTGGCTCGACTGGGAGTCGCGCGGCGGGATTCTGGTATCCCCTCCGGCGGCGGTCGTTGACGACAGTGGGCAGATCGAAGCGTTTATGGTCGGCGTGGGAGGCGAACTGTGGCGGCTGAACGGTGATGGCACGACCTGGGGTGAGTGGGAGTCGCTGGGTGGGTTATGGGTATCCCCGGCGGCAGTCGTAGCGCGGTCGGGTGGGAGGCTGGATGTATTCGCCCGCGCTGAAGACAACAGCATCAGCCACCGTACTTACGATGGCACGTCCTGGAACGAATGGGCCATCCTCGGCACGGACGCGACCTCTGCGCCCGCAGCGGTGACGGTTGATGGCGAGACGCTCGATGTGTTCGTGCGTGGGACGGATAATGCCCTGCGCCATGCCCGCTATGATGGGACAGGCTGGGGGGAATGGGAATCGCTGCAAGGCGTGCTCGTGTCTGCACCGGTCGCCGTGCCAAGTGGAAATGGACTCGCGGTGTATGTGCGCGGAACATCGGATCTGCTGTGGCAGCGCTTTTGGAATGGCGAAAACTGGTCGCAGTGGGCGCAGCAAACGACCGGGATCAGCGCTGACCCGGTGCTTTATGCCTGGGGAACTGACCGCACGGGTGTGGTGGTGCAGGGTGCGGATGGGCTTTTACGAGCGCAGTTTAACGGGGAGGGCTTCACCCCCAGTTTCGAGCCGATCAACGACCAGAACGGCCCGTTGGCGGCGGTATACAGCGCACCCTGAGTCGGATTTGTGAAGCGATCAGTTTGAAAACAACGGCGCAGGGGCGATTCGTCTGTTCGTCCCCGCGCCGCGTTTACCCCTGTCCCGTCAACCTGCGGTATTCCATCAGATCGTGCTGCGTCACGACCGTCAGCGCTTCCGGCATCTCGTCCAACGCGAACCAACCGATTGCGCTGCATTTTTCCGGCTCGGCAATCGTGGGTCCGCCTTCGACGATGCGACATACGAAAGAAGGTGATACCCAATGCTGGCGTTCATCCGGCAGCAGATGATCGGTCACGGTCAGCAGTGCGCCGACTTCAATCACGATGCCGTATTCCTCGTGGATTTCGCGCCGCAGCGCCGCTCGCAGCGTTTCCCCAAACTCGACCGCGCCGCCGGGGAATTCCCACAACCCGCGCTCGTTTCTGGCTTTCGGCCCGCGCTGCGCCAGGAACAACCGTCCGGCTTCATCCACGATTACAGCACCGACACCCACACCAATGTAATCCACCCCTCGGCGCATCACCCTCTCCCTGTGCTACCGTGAAATCAGATAACTCCCCGCGATCAGCAGCAGCACGGCTGCAATGCGCTGCAAATCAACCGATCGCTGTGCCACCCCCAGCAGTCCGAAATGGTCAATCAACAAACCTGTGATAAGCTGGCCGACAATCAGCAGCGATATCGCCGCCAGCGCACCCAGACGGGGAATCGTGTGATTGAGCGTCAGATACAGCAGTACGCCCAGGCCACCCGCGCCGAACATCCACCAGGGCAAGCCTCGCAGATTTTGGACTTGCTCCCCGCGTCGGGCGATGAGAAACAGGACGGAAACAATCGCACCGCTGACGTGGATAATCAGGCTGCTGGTAAAGCTGCCCGCCCGCTGGCCGATAGCGTTGGCAATGGGTGACTGCACACCGACCGCCACACCCCCTAAAATCCCAATCAGAACCGTCATAATCTGCTGAATCATTGGCAACCTTTATGGGTGACCTCTAATGGAGCAATTAATTCGACCACGAATAATTTGTTTGTACAGGCGACGCGCACGTCTCCCCTACGATGATTCCCGTTCGTTTTACATTTCCCTAAGAAATATTGACCGCACTGTGTTCATTGTGCTTCAATCCAGAAAAGCCGAAGAAAATTAATCAACGTCGGCAGTGGTACTGAACAGAAGATCAGTATTAAGAAAAAAACAATCTTTTCTGAAAATCTCCCCAAAATTTCCCCGTATTTAAAGCAATTGCGGTAGAAATGCGCTAAACTTTTCGCTCTGTAATGGATGTACCTTATCATACTGAAATATCATGTGTAAGAGGGGTGGCTGCATTATGACGACTTTGTCCGCCTCAGAACGTGAACCTGGCATGAATTTCTTTTCCTCTGGCAAACCCTATGCCCGTCTGCAGGGGCGAACGCTGATCGTAGCACAAATTCTCTGGATTGGAATTGCCGTCATCGCCGTCGGCCTGTTCGCGTTCTCGCTGCCGCTGCATATCGCTGAAACCGCTACACCCACCACTGCCCCGGACGCTCAGTTTTACCGGCTGCACCCTGATGATGAGATCCATCTCAAGCAGTTAGGTGTAGACTCGCTGTTTTACGCCCTTTACCTCAACGCCTTCAACCTCATCTTCATGGTGGCGTTTACCGCCAGCGCCGTGTTTATTTTCTACCATTCCTCGGACAATCTGGCTGCCCTGCTGGTTTCGCTGAGTATTCTGCTGTGCGGCGTCAGTTACAGCACCTCACTGGGTACGCTCATTTCCCTGGGCGAATCGTGGCGGCTGCCTGTCAACCTGATTAAAAGCGCATGGTGGAACGTGGGTGTTCTGTGCCTGTTTGTGTTCCCTACAGGGCGGTTCACCCCGCGCTGGCTGGCGGTTCCAGCCCTTGCCTGGTCGCTGTGGATGCTGCTGTGGCCGTTCTTCCCGCAGCTTGATCCGTTTGTGTGGCGTGAGCGCGGCTCATCCCTGATTCTGATTGCGTTCGTTGCCGCCGTGATCGCCCAGCTCTATCGCTACCGCTACATCTCTGATGTGGTACAGCGGCAGCAAACGCGCATCAGCCTGTATGTGCTGACGTTCGTGCTGGTGATCTCGTTAAGCTACAACAGCTTCGTCAACCTGATTCCCCAACTACAGCAGCCTGGTTTGCCACGCCTGCTGTTCAACATGGTCACGATTCCGCCTTTTATTTTCGCGCCGATGTTCGCGATACCTTTTGGGCTGGCGGTGGCAATTCTGCGCGAAAAATTGTGGGATTTGCACCGTTTCTTCAGCATCTCGCTGTTTCTGAGCATGTTCACTGCGGTGCTGTCCATGCTCTATTTCTGGCTGGTGCTGGCGCTTCAGCAGGTCATTATCCTGCTGACCGACTTGCCGCTGTCGCCCCTGGCGTTGATCGCGCCAACACTGCTGCTGGGCACACTGCTGCCGCGCCTCAGCCGATATGTTCAGCAGTTCGTCTTTCGGCTCCTGTTCGCCACCAATCAACCCCAGACGATTCAGTACAACCAGCCGACAGTGGAAGTCAGACCAGTCGATTATTTCCGTCCGGGGATGACGCTTGGAGAAAACTATTTTCTGATTCGGGAAGTTCACCGCTCCCCGATGTCGATTGTCTATGAAGGGCGGCATCTCTTTCTCAACAAGCCGGTAGCGGTCAAACTCCTCGCTTCGCAACTCACGGAGAATCCGGTTTTCCAGAAGCGCTTCAAGCAGGAAGCGCGTGTGGTGTCGCATTTCAACCATGAGCGGATCGTGCGGGTGACTGATTATGTGTCCACGCCCGGTTGTGCCTATATGGTCATGGATTTCATCAAAGGCCCCAGCCTTCAGCAGTATCTCACCTTTCACGGACTGCTATCACTGGGAGAAGCCACCCTGTATGCGGAAGACATCGCCTCTGCCCTGGATTATGCCCACGAGCGCAACGTTATCCACCGGGATGTAAAGCCTGGAAACATCCTCCTGTGGGCAAAACCTGAACACTCGATTCCCAACCGGGAATATGTGGCAATGCTGACGGACTTTGGCATCGCCAAGGAACTGAACGAGTCGTTGTACCTCACGGAAGAAACCGGTATGGGGACGCCGGAGTATATGTCCCCGGAGCAGATTCAATCGACCGCCAACGTGGACAAACGCACGGACATCTATTCACTGGCGATTGTCGTCTTCCAGATGATTACCGGGCGACTGCCGTACAGCGCTCAGAGTCACAGTGACATCATTACCCAGCATCTGTACGAAGACCCACTCGATCCGAGGCTGTTTCGCAATGATCTGCCTCATGCCTTTGCCGAGGCCATTACGCGCGCATTGTCGAAAAACCCGGCAGAGCGCTTCTCCAGCGCATCGGAATTTGTTGGCATCCTGCGCAAATCGCTCGACGACACGCCCCCCAACCGCCCCATGGGGTAAATCCCGATGAGGCGGGTGCTGACTTGTTGATGAAGTCACCTCAACAATCACACACTGGAATGGTCATCCCATTCAGGGAATGGCGAAAATCAAGGAGATGTACGGGCGTAGCGCTACGCCCCTGCCACTTATCTCCTCAGCATATACTACGCTGCCATTCATCCTCGCTTGACAGCCTCAGAACAGCCGTGCTACGCTTGTCTGCACAGATTTTGAATCGCAGGCAATCATAAGGGAACAGGCGATGGCGCTGGAGTTTAAACGGGTTTTCGAGCAGGTTATCCGCATGGGCGCAATGATCGACGCGATTGACTTCGACCTCACCGACCGCCTGCAACTGGCGCTGGAACGCTTCGCCGCCGCTGGTGATCTGGAGCCTGTTCGTGAACGAATCGACTTTGTGCGCGGGCCGGAAATCAGCGGGTATCGTGGTGCTGCGCCGCTGGACGGCGACAACGCCGAGACGATCAACTGGATTTTCCCGCCGCCCCCCTCCCCTGAGCGCGCCACCATCATCGCGGCGGATGGCTCGCAGATTTACCCCGATGAGCAGTCACCCATCCACTACTACCTGCTGAACGTCGGCATGTTCATCTTCCATCACGGCACCGATCATCTGCCGGAGACAATTTCCTTCCCCCATCTGGCCTTCCACAAAAGCGAGGTGCATGACGCGCAGAAGCGCCTCGTCAGCAACCGCACTGTCGATGCCCGCCGCACCCTGGAAGAAATGCGCCAGTTAGCCGCGATGGCCTGGAATTACCGCCATTCGGGTCTGCCTGTGGTGACGCTTTATGACAATAACCTGCTGTTCTGGGCGGCAAATGATGTAACCGACAGCGACCAGATCATGCGCGAGTATCAGGCGGCGCTGGTGCAGCTTCATGACTCCGGCGCTATTCTGGGCGGCTATGTGGATAATCCCCATCGCAGCCGCGTGGTGCTGCGCCTGCTGTTTCTGATGAGTATGAAGGACCAGGAAGAAGTCAAACGCCGCCAGAAGGAAATCCCGTTCTGCGGGGATATGGAAGGTCTGAGCGACCGCCATCTGTTCCGCGCTGTGCTGCGTCCCGGCGAACGGTCGGCGGTGATGGTGCAGAACTCTCCGCGCAACCTGTTGTATAAGCGGCGCGGCGTGAGCTATGAAATCGCCTTCTTCTATGTCAAGGTCGGCACTTGGGAACAGTCCAACATCGCCCGCGTGGATATTCCTGCCTGGGTGACGCGCATCCCCGGCGGCGTGGACTGCATTCATGCCCTGCTGCTGGAACAGTGCCAGATGCAGGGGCGCAACCCTTACCCCTATGCCCTCACCCGTGCGGATGAACTGGCGCGCGTGACCGGGCGCGATAAGCAGCAGCTTGAGGAGATGATTAACCTTGAACTGCGCAAGAAGGGCATTGACCCCCGCGCCATTTCGGCCAAGTCACGCGGCAAGCTGCTGGCGCACAGTGAAAAGCGTCCCTATGAGCTGCGGACGGATTTGCGCTGAGGGAAGTTGGAAAGTACCGAGTAATGAGTTCCGAGTCGAAAGACTCATGATCTTACGCTCCTACAACTTATTTCAATAATGGTCATTGTACGGGCGACGCGGGCGTCGCCCATACCGCAAACGTGAATTTGGAAACAGCTTCTAGTTTAAATATGTTGGCAGGACACAGGCATACGATGTCTGTGTCACTTTGATTCCCGCATAGCCATCATCCAGAAAGGGGCTTACCAACAACCAATAACTAAAAACTAAAAACTCCCAACGCCCGCGCATTAAAGCTTCGGAAAAATCCCCACGTTCTCAGTGCGCAGCGACTATAATTGAGACATGATTGTGTCTTGCTGTTGTAGAACTCCGGTTGAAAGTTGGAACACATGGCCGCGAACGCTGCGCCCCCGCTCCCCCGTTTTCTGGAAAATCGCCCCAAAGCTGCTGCCTGGTATCGCGCCACCCGCCCGCGCGTGTTCACCGCCTCTTACGTGCCGATGGGCGTGGCGGCGGCGGTCGCGCTGCAAAACGGCGTGTTTCAGATCGTGCCGTTCCTGCTGGCGACGCTGGGCGTGATGCTGCTGCAAACGGCGGCCAACCTCATCAACGAGTATTATGACTTCGTGCGCGGCGCGGAAGACCTCAAGAAAGCCGGGCAGAGCATGGTCATTAAGAACAAGCTGCTGACCCCGCGCGAAGTGCTGATCGGCGCGATTGCGTCCACCGTCGGCGGGTCGCTGATCGGGCTTTATCTGCTGACGCAAAGCGGGCCGCTGCTGTGGGCAATTGGGATTGGCGGGGTGCTGGTGGCAATTACCTATACCGCCGGGCCGTTCCCGCTGGCCTATAACGGCCTGGGTGAGATCGCCGCCGGAATTTTTATGGGGCCGATGATCGTGCTGGGGGCGTATTACGTGATGGCGAAGACGATCTACGCTGATCTGGTCTGGATTTCCATCCCGGTCGCGCTGATGGTGGCCGCTATCCTCCATGCCAACAATATCCGCGATGCCGAAGCGGATCGCGCCGTGAACAAGCGCACCCTTGTCGTCCTGCTGGGGATGCGCTTCGCCCGCGCTGAATATGCCTTCCTCGTAATAGGCACATACGTGTCGCTGGCGATTCTGGTGCTGGTGGGATTGATTCCACCCACCGCGCTGCTGGCCTTCATCACCCTGCCGGAAGCCGTCGAACTTGTCCGCATGATCTACAACGAGACGGAAACAGCCAAACTCCACGCCGCGCAGGGTCGCACCGCCCGCCTGCATGGGCGCTTCGGTCTGTTCATGGTCGTCGGATGGCTGGCGTGGCTTGTGCTTGGTTCTGCTGGCCTCTTATAACCGTTTGCACTATAATTGCGAAAACCTGTTCGATTGAGATCGTCGCATGATTCTTCAGACGCCGCCCGAAACCCTGTTCTTTGACTACCCTGCTCATTCGATTGGGCAGTCTGGACTCATTCATGCGGATGGTTTTGCATGGTTGAAACAGGTCACGGAAAATAGCATTCATGCAGTCGTTACCGATCCGCCATATGGTGTAAAGGAATACCAGAGCGATCAGCTTGCTAAACGCGGCCAGGGTAAGGGAGGTGTTTGGCGCATCCCGCCTTCCTTCGATGGTCATACCAGAGCACCCCTCCCCCGTTTTACAGCCCTGAATACGAAAGAGCGGGTACACCTACAGGAGTTCTTTTCGGAATGGGCGCAGCTGCTGCTTCGCGTCATGCGACCTGGAGGCCATGTGTTCGTCGCCAGCAATGCCTTTCTCTCCCAGGTGGTCTTCGCCGCGATTGTGGAAGGCGGACTGGAATTTCGGGGGGAAATCATTCGTCTTGTGACGACCCTACGCGGCGGGGACAAGCCAAAAAATGCGGAGCAGGAATTCCCGGATGTGTGTTCATTACCACGCGGCAGTTATGAACCCTGGGGATTGTTCCGCAAGCCGATGCCCACTGGAATGAAGGTCAGCGATTGCCTGCGCGAGTTTCAGACAGGAGGTTTACGCCGCCTGCCGGACGGCAACCCATTCAGCGATGTTATCCCTAGTGAACGTACTCCTCGCCGAGAGCGCGATATTGCCAATCACCCCAGTTTGAAACCGCAGTCGTTTTTGCGCCAAATTGTTTATGCGGCGCTCCCGTTGGGTGAAGGTCTGATTGTCGATCCATTCATGGGATCCGGTTCGACGATTGCCGCGGCGGAAGCAATGGGGCTTTCAGCTGTAGGTGTGGAGGTCAACCCGACCTACTATGAAATGAGCCTTAAAGCGGTTCCTGCGTTACAAGCCTTGAGCACACATCATGGAGTAGGAAAACAGCTTGACCTACCGCTGTTCTAAACTTGTCTGTAAATCCAGTTGTCGATAATTTTCTCATATCCACTTCTGGCGACACTGGCGGTGATAGTGCGTCTGCTTCCGGCTGAACGCCCCGAAAACACCCAATCGTCTGTTAGGAGCGATGCGCCCGCCACTAGACGAAACTGAAAAGGCTTCGGGCCGATACCTCGCTCTGCATCATTAGGACGATTGCTTTCAAAGACAAAAATCAAGAGCCAGATTGCTTCAGCATTATGCCCCTGCCACCCCCGCCAGTACCGCGATGCCTTTACCTCAATCCCTACGTTCGTATGCTGCACTGCATCTCCGCTAAAGTGACCGGCGGGAAGCAAATCGGGATGCCCATTGTGATACCTGTTTCGTACCAGGGTGTGACAGTATTTAGGAAGTGTATTATTGAGAAATTCCCCAACGAGGCTGCTAAAGTTGGCTGGCATCATCATCGTCTCTAATCGCCCAATTCCTTTCGATGCCAATTGAAGATTAATAAAACCAAGAAAGTCCAGAAAGTCGGTCATCGCGGCATAAAGATGATTGGGAGTCAACCCATAGGGAATAGCAGCATTTTTGTTAAAAGCGGTCAGATCAAGCGGGACAGGTGTACGGGCTGTAAATTCGAGCGATTCTTCCAACGGTGAATGCTCCTTTCTTGTTAACAAGGATATCCCTTAAAGGCAATTTCTCACTACACCAACTTCTTTATCCTTTGAATTGCAATAATCAGGTCAAGCGTGGCAAACTTGGGAGAATAATTCAAATAGTCAAAATCGCGAATGAGCCTATTGACAGCCAAAAAGTCAGGGACGTAATGCCAGCAGATCCAATCATCCCGCGCAAGTGGCGGCTGCGGGCGCACCATCAGCAGAATGTGTTCGTGTGGGGTTCGCGGGAACGCTCGGTGCATACGCTGATGAAGGCGTTTCTGTGGGCGCTGTATCTGCCGCATTACCCTCATCTCACCGTTGAAGTCAAGATCGGCGACCGCTACAAGCCTGATCTGATCGCCTACGCCGGAGAGACGATTGCGCCAGCGGGAATTCTGACCGTGAAAGAAGACCCACTGTTCTGGGGCGAGGCCGGGCAGGTCGGGCGCGAGAAGATCGAGTCCATCGTGCGCCGCTACAAAAACACGCATTTCGCGCTGGCGAAGTGGGACACATCGCTCCATAGCCATCGTCAGATGATCGAAAGTGTGCTGAAAGGTGTGCAGCGTGGCGCACCATTCGACCTGTTGAGCTTTCCGTCGAACAGCCGGGAGCGGTTTATCGACGACGAAGGCAACATCACGCTTACGCATCAGGATTTGGAGTGGATACGTCTTTAAACGTCCTCGCTGCTGCTTACAGGCTGCGTCTTCGTCCGCTGCCGGCGCTGGCTGCGGCGCATGTACCACACCCCGACGGCAGCCACCACAATCGCCACGACAACAACCACCAGAATCGATTGATACTGATTGATGGTCGCCAGAATATCGCGCCAGTTCTCGCCGACCGTATAGCCGATCACCGCCCAGAAGCCCGTCACCAGCGCCGACATCGTGCCTGCATACAGCAGAAATTTGGGCACAGGCATCCGGCTCATGCCCGCCGTCAACGACACCGCACTGCGCAGCACGGGCACCGCCCGCCCCACAAACACAAAACCGCCCCCATAGCGGCTGAACAGCGCTAAGGAACGATCAAGCTGATCTTCGGTGATGGAGACATAGCGCCCGTAGCGCCGTACCACTGAACGCACTGCGCTCTCGCCCAGCGTCGCGCCCAACCCATACAGCACCATCGAACCGACCAGTGCCCCGGTAATCGCGGACAGCCATACGCCCAGCAGGGACAGCCGCCCCTCTGCTGCCAGAATCCCGGCAAAAGGAATTAATGGATCAGTGGGAATCGGTGGGAAGACATTTTCCAGAAACATAATGGCGAAAATGCCGGGATAGCCCACCGCCGCCACCAGATTTTCGATCCAGATTGCCAGTTCGTTGATGAAATCTGCCATTCGATTGCCGTTCTCACTGCGTTTATCGTTTTGCTCGGTTTACGTCGAAAGCCCTGTGCGTGTTTCAGGCGTCACCTTTTGCCTGCTCACTTTAACACATTTTGGGTGGGCTGCGTTTCGCAAACAGATGCACGACATGACGGTCGGCAGCCCTCACTGAAGGCTGATGTGGTCTGACCAGAACATCATGGCGGTCGTATCGCTGGCATACAGGCGCACTTCGGCCTCAGCCGCGGCCTCTGCCGCAGCATCAGCGGCCAGCACCGACATGGACAGCACAGCCATCAGCAGGATTGCGATCAGGAAAGGCAGGCTAAAGCGAAGTACAGCAATCATCAGGTTCTCTCCAGGTTCATCTCAGCGTTTTGTCCTCTGGAGAGACTATCCTGCCCGGTGAAGTGTTCCCCGGTTTATGGCGAAATCCGCCGAAGGTCTGAGGGCGAAAGGCGCGATGCAGCACCCCTGCCAGGCCGAGGCAAAAAATGGCGGCATCCAGCCATTGATCGGCGCGAAGGCGGCGGATGATTGGCACAATATCGCCCCTCAGAAACCCAAGCAGGAACATCCCCACTGCCATCAGCATCAGCAGCAGCCAGAACTCGACATCGGACTGCGATTGCCTTCGCTTGAGGACGCGCATCAACACCCACAGCGCGAACAGCATGATCGCCAGCCCCATGCCGAGCGCTTGCAGCCGATAGCGCGGCACGAACAGGTTGTAAAGATCAGGCCCTTCCCAGACCAGCCACGCGGGATAATAAGCGAGATTATCTACCTCCGCACCATAAGCACAGCGCGCCGCGCCGCATCCCCACCAGCCAAAAAATGTCAGCAGCGGCAAAACAGGCGCAAGTGCCCGCAACAGCGTGGGGAAATGCACACGCCGCAGTCGTGCTGCCATTGCGCTGCCGATCAACCCACCGACGACCGCCCCATGCCAGTCCAGCCCCCCGGCGCGAAGCTGCCCAATTTCGGCTGGATGATGGCGAAAGGTGTCCCAGTGCAGCGCCACATGCCCCACCCGCGCCAGCAGCAGCCCCATGATGAGTCCGGCCAGCAGGCAGTCCATGACCACCCCCGGCTTTTCCACAGTGCGCAACTGCCACATGATGAGTGCCGCACTGGTTACAACGCCGACGCCGACCAGCAGCGTATAGGTCTGGAAGGTCAACGAGCCGAGGGTGGTAAATGGTGCGGGCATCCTGCCAACTTTCCGGTTTCGGGTGTATCTTAGACCATGATAGCAAAGGAGGCTTCACCTTGCGCCGATTGATCTTCTTCCTGCCTTTTACAGTGTTGTTTATCACAGGCTGTGGTGCGATTTTTCCTCTGGCCGCGCCGCCCACCCTGACAATTCAGCCCGACGAGGTAGGAGTGCTGTTCAACAGCTTCAACGGGGATGTGGCCGTGCTGGGCGCGGGCACCTACTCCGTCCAGCGTGATACCAGCATCACCGTCTACCCCCTCTCGCAGCAGGAATTCGTCATGGCGAACATCCCTGCCCAGGATGACTCGGTTGATACGCGCACCCTTGATGGACAGGCACTTCTGGTGGACATCAGCGTCGTCTATCGCATTGACTCAGACCGCGTCACCGATCTGTACACCCGCTGGTACGACCGCTATCAGGAGGATTTCATCAGGCCGACCCTGCGAAGCGCAGTACGAGAGGTGGTCAGTCGCTACACGGCGGAAGACCTGTATGCCGATGACGGACAAAATCTCTCAGTTGAGTTACAGAATGTGCTGGAAACGGCGTTTTCGTCAGAAGGCTTGATTCTGGAAAACGTCACCGTGAGCAACCTTACGTTCAGCGGACCGTTTGCGGAAGCCATCGAACGCCGTACACAGGCCGAAACCGAGGTTTACAACGCCCAGCAGACCTCGGAAGCGATCCGCCTTACCGCGCAGGCGGACGCTGACGCAGCACGGGCAACCGCCGAAGCGTTGCAGCGTACCCCAACGCCGCGCCCGTAAAGCGCAACCCTGAGGGTTAGTTCTGCGTATAGATGCTGTAGGGATGAGCGTCTCGTAAGTCTTCCCCCAAATACTGGGGTAGCTGACCAAAGGGACGGGACGGAAACTCCGGACGGTGCTACAATAGCGCCTCACAGCTTTAGTCAACGCAAACAAACAAGGAGTCTCTTTGTTATGGGCGGTATAAGTTCGATTATCAGCACAGCAGGCCTGATCGGTTTCCTGTTGTTCCTGCTGGGTATCGGCCTGATTGTGGTATCAGCCTCGCAGGGGCGCCCGGTGCGCGGCGGCGTTCTGCTGGCAGTGGTCGGCCTGATTGTCGGTATCCTCCTCACCATTATCGGCCAGGGCATTCTGGTGCTGGAGCCGACGGAAGTTGCGGTCGTCATCAATACGCTGTCGGGTGATGTGCTGGAACCCCGGCGCGGCGGCACGAGCGTGATCCTGCCTGTCGTGCAGCAGGTGGCGTTCATCTACCCCACCACACAGCAGGATTTGATTATGTCGGCCACGCCGGATGAAGGCGACCGAGCCGGGGATGACTCGGTGGAAGCACGTACCAGCGATGGTCAGTCGGTCAATCTGGATGTGACCGTGCTCTATCGGGTGAATCCTGAAGAAGTCAATACGCTCTACCTGCGCTATCGTGAAGGCAACTTCGAAGATGCCTTCGTCCGCACCCTGGCGCGGGAAATCGTACGCGATGCAGCGACAGCCTTTACCGCTGAAGACCTCTACGGTGAAGCCCGTGTACAGCTTGCAAACAACATTCAGGAAGAACTGGGGCGCCGTCTGCCAGAAGCAGGTCTGGTGCTTGATGATGTAGCGGTGCGCGACACCCGCTTTACCGAAGTCTTTACCAATGCAGTAGAACAGCGCCAGGTCGCGGAACAGCTCCGCGCACAGGCTGCTATTGAAGCCGAAACGGCTCGTACCCGCGCCGCTGGTGAAGCCGAAGCCAATCGTCAGCGTGCTCAGGGTGAGGCTGATGCCATCGTGACCCGTGCTAACGCGGAAGCAGAAGCGCTGCGCGTGGTGAGCGAGCAGATCGCCAGCAATCCAACCCTGATTCAGTATCTCTACGTGCAGAACCTCAGCGACAATGTGAATCTGGCGCTGATCCCCTCCAACAGCCCGTTCCTGTTCGACATTAACAGCCTTCTGGCAGGGCAAGGGGTCACACCGCAGGCCACCCCGACAACGCCCGGTGGCGGGCAGTAAATCAAAAAAGCGGACGCAACGTACCAGGGACAGCTACAAAATCTGTCCCTGGTTTCTAAAGAACGAGGGGTCTGTTGATCCCTTTTTGTTTTTCTAAAAGACGACTACGGCAACAAGATGAGAATGATGGCTTGCGTTGGTACGGGCGCAGCGCGCTGCGCCCCTACAGGCAGTCAACGTTAGATGGTCGATGTACCAGTGCCCTTACTGGCGGGCGGGTTTCTCAACCTTCTCAAGCTGGCGGCGCACCTTATCCAGCATCTCCGGCAGATCGCCCCCGCGCTGACGGTGCTGATCGACCACATCGAGCACCTGCGCCAGATGATCGCTTGGCACACGCTTGAGCAAGTTCTGGAGCG
>JANRLJ010000241.1:0-8088 GCA_033762735.1 bacterium
AAAATATTCAACGTGTCCATGAAGTAATCCCGAACGCATTCAGCAACGGGATAGGGGGTGCAGTAGTTCATCCCATGCGGGTTTATCCTGCATAAAACAGTCCCACCTATGTCCATAAATGGGTATAGGAAAGGGAACTATCATCTGTCAGTTGGCGCAGTACGACATGATTCACTTCTTCAAAACAGAAGCCGAAGCCTGGAATTTTTTGAATCAGCAAAGCGCGAAGTGACCATACGGGCTTGAGAAAGAGCCTCCCCGTCTTCCCCTGACTCCGAACCAGAGTGGCGCTTCCAGAATCAGCGAGTCATAATCGTGATCCGATTGATATTGTTGAAACAATACTCTGGTTAAATGACGATGGCTTTAGCGCAGCGCCCCTCCCCGATTGGCAAAAAAGTTTCCCTGTTTGTAACGTGCATTGTCGATATGGTCTATCCGCAGACGGGGATGTCGGTAGTGGATATTCTCGAACATCTCGGCGTTCGCGTCGATTTCCCCGAAGCGCAAACCTGCTGCGGGCAGCCCGGCTTTAACGCGGGCTACCGCGAGGAAGCACGTGAGGTGGCGCGGCAGTTTTTGCGGGCCTTCAAGGATGCGGAGGTGATCGTCACGCCGTCCGGCTCCTGCGCGGCGATGGTGCGCCATGAATATCCGACGCTGTTTGAAGATGACCCACTTTATAAGCTGGCAGCGGAACGTGCAGCCTCGATTACGTGGGAATTCACCGAATTTGTGGTGGACGGCCTCGGAATTACCGATCTGCATCTGCGCTTCCCGGAGCCGCGCACCTTCACGTTTCACGATGCCTGTCACGGTCTGCGGATGCTCGGTCTCGGCAAGGCCGGGCGCATTTTGCTGGAAAAGGCCGAAAATGCCCGTGTGATTGAGATGCGCGATGCGGAAACCTGCTGTGGATTCGGCGGTCTGTTCAGCGTGAAGATGCCCGACGTGAGCGGCGCGATGCTCCAGAAGAAGATGACGTGCATCCGTGACAGTACGGCGGATACGGTTGTGACCGGGGACGCGGGCTGTCTGACGCATATCAACGGCGGCCTCTCCCGCCAGCAGGACGAAAAGCGTGTGCAGCATATTGCGGATGTACTGGCCTCCGCGCTCCCGGAAGAGCCAGATGTGAAAACGTCTGCCCCCAAAGCGACAAGCCTCTGAACGGTGTGTCTGGTGAGCATGACGATTTTCTACTATGTACAAGCAAATTAGAAAGGTGGTCTTGTACGGACACGGTATGCCGTGTCCCTACGAAAAAACATGGCGCGTTTTCTTTTTGACTGTACTGAAGAACTAAAACCAATCACTAAAAACTAACCACTGACCACTAATCGAGGCACTAGCCCTTATGAACGTCGACTCCAATAATTTTATTCCGCTGGCGCAGGTCGCGCTCAAAAGCCCCGATCTACAGGCGGCGGTCACGAAAGGCACCACCAACGCCTTCACCAAGCGCGAAGCGGCGGTGTATGCCTTCGGCCACGCGCACGGCGAAGCGATGCGCCAGCAGGCGGCGGAAGCCCGGCGGCGTGCGCTGCGCAACCTGCCCGATCTGCTGGAACGCGCCGAAGCCAATATGACCGCCAACGGTATGACTGTGCTGTGGGCGGAGGACGCGGCGGAGGTCAACCGGCACGTGCTGGAGATCGCCGCGCGGCACAACGTCCGGTTGGTCGCCAAGAGCAAGAGCATGGTGAGCGAGGAAGTGCATCTCAACCACGCGCTCGAAGCAAACCATATCGAAGTTGTGGAAACCGACCTCGGCGAGTACATCATCCAGCTTAACAAGGAAACGCCGAGCCACATCATCGCGCCTGTCATCCACCGCACAAAGGCCGAAATCCGCGATATCCTGATGCGCGTCGGGATGCCCTACACCGACAACGCAGAGGAAATGACGCAGTTCGCCCGTGAGAAGCTGCGCGAGGTCTTCCTCAAGGCGGAGATGGGCGTGTCGGGCGGGAACTTCATCATCGCCGAAACCGGGACGCTGTGCATGGTCACGAACGAGGGCAACGGGCGCATGGTGACGGCCATGCCCCCGGTGCATGTGGCGATTGTGGGCATCGAGAAGGTGATTGAGTCGGTCGCGGATTACGCCACGCTGACGCAGATTTTGCCCCGCAGCGGGACAGGGCAGCCGATGACGGTCTACACGCAGATGCTCAACGGCCCACGCCGCCCCGGAGAGCCGGACGGCCCCGACCACGTGTACATCATTCTGGTGGATAATGGCCGCGCCAACGTCTACGCCAGCAAGTATGCCGAAGCGCTGGCCTGCATCCGCTGTGGCGCATGCCTGAATGCCTGCCCGGTGTATCAATCGACAGGCGGCCATGCCTACGGGTGGGTCTATTCTGGCCCGATTGGCGCGGTCATCACGCCGCTGCTGACCGGACTCGAAAACGCGACCCCGCTGCCGCAGGCGTCCAGCCTGTGCGGGCGCTGCAAAGAGGTCTGCCCGGTGGATATCGACCTGCCGGGGATGCTGCTGGAACTCCGCGCCGATACGGTCGAGCAGAAGCGCGACGACCCACTCATCCGCCTCGGCATTAAATCATGGTCTGTCGGCAACCGCTCGCCCTATCTGTTCACGCTGGGTGGCAGGGCGGCGCGCATTGGGCAGCGCTTCGTCCCCAAAAATCGCCTGCCGGGGCCGCTGGCGGGGTGGACGCAGTACCGCGATTTCCCGTCCTTCGCGCCCAAATCCTTCCGTGAGTTGTGGAAGGAACGCAAGGGGAACTAACCGGGACGGCCACCCACAAAGCCCTCCCGCAACCAATTCAGGATTCGACTATCGTGATTGATGCAAGAATGGCAAAGAACGTCGCTTCCCAGTTGTCCAGTTGTCCCGGAGGTGTGATGAAAATTCCGTAGAGGCTGCCAATCTCTTCGCTTCCAATCGTGAAGGTGATCCGATCTTCAGTGGCACCTGTGGCAAAAAACCCACTAAAGTATTTGCCGCCAAATTCAAACGTCATTGGTTCTGAAACCTCATACCCCTGTGCAGCCATGCTCTCTGCATTCTGCGAACCGAGATTCACTCGTGAAAGCGCGAGCGAAACTGTCGTCGGGGTGCTCACGCCCTCCTGCATGAAGGCAGCTAAATCGGTGGTTGGGTCAACCGCAATTAATGCGAGATCCTGAACTGCAATCGACTGCCACCCCTCCGGCAGATTAACCGTGACAAAAGCACCAGTCGCCTGGACGGGTAACGGCATCGCGCCGGAGAGATCGACAGGGAAGGTGGGTGTCGGGGCGTTGGCACGGGCGATAGCGGTCTCCGTCAGTTGACCAAGCGCGGCCTGATTTTCAATCGCAATGGCCGTTCTAGTCTGGTCAAGACCCGAACTTTGTGTGGGTTGGAGATTAAAGGTGGGCAGTTGGGCAATCATGTCCGATGGCCATTGACGAAGATCGCCGTTTAAGTCCCATGAAAGAATCCTGCCGTCTTCAAATTGAACGGCCCCGACAATTGAGGAATCGTGTCCCTCCAAGATATGCAAAGGTGTCATATCCGAAGACCACACCCTGAGTGTTTTATCACTACCCCAGGTCAGCAGGCGACCATTGGCGAGTTCCAATACTCCATTGATGCTTCCACTGTCATGCCCCTGCAATACCAGCAGCGGTAGGCCATCTGATGTCCATAATCTAATCAATGAATTGCTGTCCCAGGATAAAAATCTGCCGTCACGCAGTTCGACAGTCCCCATTAAAATACCAATCTCTTCTTCCATCTGGTTGATCCGTGTGCCATCAGCAGACCAGATAATAAAACCCTGTGTCACACCGCTTCCAAGCAGACGACCATCGTCCAATTCCGTTACGCCGCCCGCCTGTCCCTCAAGCGTTTGAATCAAGTCACCTTCCGTTGTCCATAGATTCGTGTTGGCATTTTGATCCCAGGACACTAAGCGCCCATCGCGCAGTTCCAGCGCACCCCATACACGCTCTGTGTGTCCCTCCAGCACCTGCAGAGGATCGCCATCGCTTGTCCACAGCCGGAGCGTTTTATCCTGACTCCACGTCAACAACCGTCCATCGCGCAGTTCCAGCGCACCCCATACATCATCGCTATGACCTTCTAGTGTTTGTATAGGTGTGCCGTCAGACTGCCACAAACGAGCGGTTTCGTCTAAACTTGTGGAAAGCAGACGACCATCCGACAGTTCTACAACCTTCGTGATAAGAGCAGTATGGCCTTCTAACGTAGTTAGATAATCACCCTCAGGCGACCATAGTGTAAGAGTACCTTGATTGGAGAACAAAAGACGACCATCGGACAATTCCAGATCAAAATCACCTGCCAGGGGTTCCGAAATAAGTTCCTTTACAGGTTGCCCATCCTGATTGTAAAGAACCAGAGGATCGCTGCTGTCTATTTCAGGCAGGATAAGGCCGCTGGAGAGAAAAATGAAACCTTCTCTCCCTCCCCTGATGAGGAGATTGTCCCCAGCAATCGCTGGCTCTGCTAAAAACGTCATTGTTAAGTCAGGTGAAGCTGTAGCTGGGGCTTGAGTGGCGAGTGGTGTTTCCAGCACTGCGTCTACAATGGCCGCTCCTGTTGATGCCGCGTCAAGTTCCTGCTGAGAAAGGGCGACCTCTTCGGCGACGGTATCACCGGAGTTACTGCCGATGTCGTCGCGGTTGTTCATCAGCAGAACCACACCCACCGCTGCGACGATGACGATCAGGACGACAACTGCCAGTATCGTCACCGGAAAGCCGCGCCTATCAGGGTAACGCTTCAGAAGTTTCTGATAGGTCTGGACGGCTTCCGGGGCGGTTTTGTCGCGCAGGAGGGCTTTGGCAAGTTCCGCTTCGCCAATTTTTTCCAGCCGCAGCGCCACCTTCGCCTGATCTGCGCCCGCTGCCCCAGTGTCTTTGGGGGTTCGCCGATTCCCCAATCTGGCGGTAAGCTCTTGTGCAGCGGGGTCTTTGCTTTTGCGGAGCAGGTCACGAGCGAGATCATATTCACGGATTTGGATGAGGTTGCGGGCAACTTTGATCTGTGGATTTTGTTCGCTCATGTCTGCTCCATAATAACAGTCGTCAGTGTTTGAAAATTAATCAAGGATGATTTAGTTTAGAGACAGCACAAAGAACTATAACATAAGAAAACAGTTTTGACTTTTGTACCTTTAAGAAAGGGATTCTGATACAATGTCCACCGCCCGCGAGCGTATTCTGAACAAACTCCGCGCCGCCCAGCAGCCCTTTACCGATGTGCCGCCGCGCACCGAGTACCGCCGCTATGTGCCCGATGTGCCGCTGGAAAACCTGACCGGGCGCTTTATCGAGGAGACGCGCAAACTCGGCTGCAAAGTCTCGCTGCATGACGATGCCGAAAGCGCCATCGACCAGTTGATGACGATTCTGAACGGGGATAAGGCGCTGATCGGGTGGGACTTCAGCCAGATTCCGCTGACCGGGCTTTCGGCGGCGCTGGAGTCGGCGCAAGTGGCAGTCATCCCGCCGAGCGCTGGCAAGCAAGCGGCAGCGACGGCGCGGGTCGGAGTGTCGGGGGTGACGGCGGCGCTGGCTTCCACAGGCAGCCTGATTCTTACGAGTGGGGAAGGCCGCCCGCGCGGGGCATCACTGCTGCCGCCGCTGCATGTGGCGGTCGTGGCGCAGGGGCAGATCATGCCCGACTTCGAGACGTGGGCGACCACGCATCCTGATTTCCGCGCCGCCAGCAATCACGTCGTCATCACGGGTGCCAGCCGCACCGCCGATATTGCGATGGAAGTGGTGATGGGCGTACACGGCCCCGGCCAGGTGCATATCCTGATTGTTTAAAGCTGTGGCGACCGCGCTCTGCTCACTTTTTTGACTGAGGATCGAAAGCGTCGCGCAGCCCGTCGCCGATCAGGAACAGGCACAGCACCGTAATCACAATCAGCATCCCCGGCAGGATGACCAGATGCGCCGCTTCGCGAAAGTAGGACTGGGCGCTGCTGAGCATGTTGCCCCAACTGGGAGTCGGTTCGCGCACCCCCAGTCCCAGAAAGCTCAGTGCCGATTCGGTCAGGATCAGCGCCGCGATATTGGATGCCAGATCGACCGTCAGGATCGAAACCAGGTTAGGCAGGATGTGGCTGCGCATAATGCGCCAGGGACTCGCGCCCATCGCCCGCGCCGCCACGACATACTCCTGTTCGCGGATGGAGAGGGTCTGGCCGCGCGTCAGCCGCATGGTGAACGTCCATGAAAACAGGCTGATGACCAGCACCAGCGTCAGCACGGTTGGGCGCAGCACCGCGCTCAGCATCACCAGCAGATAAAGCGATGGAATCGAGTTCAGCGTGGTGATAAACCACAACAGCAGGTCGTCGATAAACCCGAACGTCCCACCCTGGTTAAAGCCCGCGATCAGCCCCAGCGTCACCCCCACGATCAGCGAAAATCCCGCCGACAGTGCCGCGACGCTCAACGACACCTGCCCGCCATAAAGCAGCCGCGCCAGCACATCGCGCCCCAGGCTGTCTGTGCCCAGCACATGTCCCGGGGTGCCCATCGGCAGAAAGCGGTCACTGACGCTGGTGCTGAAATAGTCGGTTTGCAGCATGTTCGTGACGATCAGCGGCGCGAACAGGCTCAGCAGCATCAGCACCAGCAGAATCACTGCTGCGGCCAGGGTGAGCGGGTCACGGCGCAAGCGGCGGAGCGCCTGCTGGGTCAGTGAAAGGCTGGCGGGGTGGCTATCTCCGGCGAGGGAGGGAATGGAAGAGGTGGCTGTGGTCATGGTTTGTTAACTCAACCGGATACGTGGATCGACCAGCGCAACGAACACATCCGCCAGCAGATAACCAATGATGGTCGTTATCCCGCCGATGAGCACCGCTGCCATCACCACCGGGTAATCCTGCTGCCCCACCGCGGTGAAGGCCAGCCGCCCGACCCCCGGCCACGAGAAAATCTGCTCCACAATGAGCGAACCGCCGATCAGACCGGGGATGGCCGGGCCGACGATGGTGGCGATTGGCACGAGCGCGTTGCGCAGCGCATGGCGGAACCATACCGTGCGGCTGGCGAGGCCTTTGGCGCGGGCAGTGCGGATGTAATCCTGTGAGAGCGCATCCAGCACCGACGCCCGCATGAAGCGCGAATAGAGCGTCAGGTCGCCCGTTGCCAGCACGAACACCGGCAGCACCAGATGTTTCAGGCGGTCAAGCAGGGTGTAGTCGCCCATCAGCGTGAGCGGGTAGCGGTTGCCCATCGGCAGCCAGCCGAGCCATGTCCCGAAGATCAGCAGCAGCACCAGCCCCAGCCAGAAGGTCGGAATCGCGCTGAAAAGCACGGTCAGCACACGGGTGATCTGGTCGAACCAACCACCCTGATTCACCGCTGCCAGTGTGCCGATCAGCAGGCCCCCTGTCAGCCCGATGATGAAGGCGATGACGGCCAGTTCCAGCGTCGCCGGGATTTTTTCGACAATCACTTCCAGCGCGGAGCGATTGGCCGTAAACGAGACGCCGAAATCGCCCCGCAGGATGCCCTTACGCTCCCCACGTTCGCAGGTTTCCACGCCGTCACGGTCGGTTTCGCAGAACGTCATCCAGTCATCCCCGATCAGCCAGCGCAAGTACTGAACATGAAAGGGGTCGTTCACGCCCAACCGTTCGGCAACAGCGGCGCGCTCCTGTGGCGAGAAGCGCGGGCTGAACGTGAGCGCGGCCACCGGGCCACCGGGTGCGGCCAGCATAATGCCGTAGGAGATGAGCGTGATACCGAACAGGGTGGGAATGGCTTGCAGCAGGCGGCGCAGAATAAAGCGGGACATAACGGTTCTGAATTCCTCGCACTTACGAAAAGTGCTGTGCTGGTCGGGGCGGGGTTTAACCCCAACCCTTACGCGAAGTTGTTCGCGTCCCCTCTCCTGACCGCTTTGGTCGTTTGGCTAGGAGAGGGGGAGAAGGGTAATAGCGAGCGTGCAAGTCCCTCTCCCTGAGGGAGAGCGCCTCTTGCAGAGGGATTTAAGGCTTGTCCGGTATTGAGTTGGCGCTTTTCCGCCCTCACCCCCCACGCGAACTTGTTCGCGCCCCCTCTCCCAACCGCTGACGCTAGGAGAGGGGG
>JANRLJ010000242.1:0-13451 GCA_033762735.1 bacterium
TAACGGGGAAGGTTTTGTAACGCCCGCTTAAGATCAGGTCTAGTACGAAAGTGGAGCCACCATTGCTGTAGTGCACCTTGATGATCTTTGTTCAATTTGGCACGAGGATTTGCAGCACGGGCAGCAGAATTCTTTTCAATTTCCGCCTTCGCTTTCGCTTCAAAGTCGGGCAGCACCCGTTCTTCGATGTGTTTATACGCCTGGGAATGCGTCCGCGCTTCCAGAATATCCTTGCTGCTGAAATCAATAATGTAGCGGCTGGGCCGGGCTTCTGGTTTGCCGATCAGGTCGTCCCCGGTCAGATAGGGAAAAATCACGCGCCCGCTGTTCGGGTCTTTTCGTGTGATTTCAAGCGCCTGGGCTTTGCTTAGCACAAACCCATCATGCCCCGGTGTCTGCCCCTGGAACACGCGCTTGGGGTCGGTGTTGCACTCCAGCACGACGGCATCGCTCACATCGGTCTTGAGCGACAGGCTGGTGTTGATGGCGGGCACTTCCACCCCGCGCGCCCCGTCATCCACCCACAGGCGCGGGGTCTGCGGCGGCTGCCCTTTGCTCCA
Organism: bacterium; assembly: GCA_033762735.1. GTDB lineage: Bacteria > Chloroflexota > Anaerolineae > Aggregatilineales > Phototrophicaceae > JANRLJ01. Next base: position 561 of record JANRLJ010000242.1, read on the forward strand.
GGCGGCAATCGAGACATGCACGGCGGCCTCGCCCGACCAGGGCATGGAAGCCACCGCCTCATAGAGCGTCCCGCCGTTGTCCGCGATATAGTCCAGCCCGCCCATGCGCGAATAGTTCTGGCGGATGGTGTTGGTGCCCACCAGCCCCGCCCGCGCCCCCGGCGGCATCAGGTCGTGCGCCTTGCGGAACCAGTACACGCAGTAATCGGCATTGCCGGGGACTTCGGGGAACAGCGCCCGAACCCGGTTGACATATTCCACGCCGCGTTCGGTCTTCAGCCGTTTCGCGCCCAAATAAGGCGGGTTGCCGATGCAGGCATCGAAGGCAGGCCAGTCGATCAGCAGCGCGTCCCCGGCGATCAGGTTGCCGTCCAGGTCGTCCAGCGGCAGCGCGGCTTCGGCGGTGTGCAGTTCGTCAATCGCCAGCTTTTTGGCGATCATCAGCGTCACCTTCGCCAGTTCCACCGCGAAGGGGTTGATGTCGATGCCGTGAAACTGTTTGACGGAAACGGTGGCGGTCAGGGTGGGCGGCTGCCCGGTCAGGTCGGTCAGCCGGGCGATGATCTGCCGTTCCAGCGTTTTCATGGCGCGGTAGGCGATGTAGAGGAAATTGCCCGACCCACAGGCCGGGTCAAGCACCTGATAGCGGCACAGGGCGTGATGCAGGTCGTGCAGGTCGCTTTCGGTGCGGGCGGCGGCGATGCGCTCCCCCCAGGGGCGGACGATGACGGGGTTGACGATGCGGCGGATGTCGTCCTCGCTGGTGTAGTGTGCGCCGTAGTCGTGGCGTTCGCCCGCTTCCATGCTCTGCTCGAAGATCGTGCCGAAGATTTCCGGGCGGATTTTCGACCAATCGCTGCTAGTGGCCTCGCTTAAAAGGCGCAGTTCCTCGGTGGAAAGGGGGAACACGTCGATCTGCCGGAACAGGCCGCCATTGAAATAATCGACGCCGTAAAAGCGCCCGCCCAGCGTCTTGCCGGGTTTGTTCATCGCCAGAAACAGCAGCGACAGCAGATCATAGACGTTGCCCCTGTCCTGCTCGGCGTCGGTGATGATCTGCGTGAAGGTGTAGCGCGGCAGCAGGCCGATGTCCTCCGCGAACATCGCCAGCATACATTGCAGCACGAAACGCTGCACCTGCTCACGCGGGGCGACTTTGCGCTTTTCCGCCAGCGAGGTGAACACCTGCGACAGCCGCCCCGCCGCCGCCCTGGTCAGTTCCACCAGATCGAACAACTGCTTGTTGAAGATCGGCTCCTGCGGTTCGTAAAAGAGGAAGCGCAGCGGGCCATAGCCTTCCGCCAGGTGTTCCAGCCGCACCTTGCCCATCGGAGCGCTGGCCTGGTAGTGCATATCGTAAATCCAGAACTCGTCAAAGTTGCACAGGATCATGTAGCGGGGGTTGGGGACGAGGTTCTGCCAGTAGCTCATGGCCTGGGCATAGTGTACCTGGAGGTTTTCGCCGCGCTTTTTCATCTCGATCAGCACCCGCCCCGGAATCACCAGATCGGCAAAGCGGGTGGTGGATTTCTGGTCGAGCGTAAAGCGGATGCGCTGTTCGCTGACGCCCGCCGCGCCCTTGATGCCATCGGGATAGCCAAAGGCCACAAACAGGCGGTCAAGGAAAATCTGCGCCTCGCCTTTTTCGTCCCCTTTGATGTGCTGCTGGCAGTAGGCGGCGAAGGCGGCAAGCGATTGTTCATAGGTCATAGGGTGCAATCATCCAGTCACGGGCGGGCGCGTTTGTAAAATTATCGCATTCCAGAACGTTTGAGCCATGATTATAGCAAATTTTTCCATTTCCTGTTTAACTGCGACGAAAACTGTGGTATTCTGTTGGAACGGGTTTCATTTATTCAAAGGAAAAACCGTCATGAACCCCATAACCCAGGGCATTGAGGTGGCCCGCTCTTCTCTTATGAAGCGGTAACGCATTTCCCCGTTTGCCGCGACCCTCCCACCACGCATCTGCTCCAACGAAATACGACACTGAACGGCATCATCAGGCCGCGACTTCGCTTGCCCCTATCGAAAGGCAGGCGAATATCAGGATTTACACAGTTGCGCTCTTTTGCCCTCACCCCAAACCCCTCTCCCTCATGGAGAGGGGCTTCAAACGCGACTCTCCCCCTTCGTCCTAAGCGCAGCGGCGGGAGTTGGGGGGGGATGAGGGCAATGTCCCTACTGAATGCTAACCGCTAACCGCTAATCGCTATAAGCTAACCGGAGCACATGCAAACACATGACCGAACGATATAACCCCAAAGCCATTGAACCCAGATGGCAGCAGCAATGGGAAGACGACAAACTGTACCGTGCACAGGTCGATTGGACGAAGCCCAAACATTACGTGGTCACGATGCTGCCCTATCCCAGCGGCGACCTGCACATCGGCCACTGGTTCGCCATGACCCCTTCGGACGCCCGCGCCCGCTGGATGCGGATGCGCGGCTATAACGTGATGTTCCCGATGGGCTTTGATGCCTTCGGGCTGCCTGCGGAAAATGCCGCCGTCCAGCGTAACATCCACCCGGCGAAGTGGACGTATGCCAACATCGCCCGGATGCGGACGCAGATGAAGAGCATGGGCAATATGTTCGACTGGGAGCGCGAGGTCATCAGTTCCGACCCGAAGTACTACAAATGGACCCAGTGGTTCTTCAAGAAGTTCTTCGAGGCCGGGCTGGCCTATCGCAAGGAGGCGCTGGTCAACTGGTCGCCCACGCTGCAAACCGTGCTGGCGAACGAGCAGGTCATCGACGGCAGGGACGAGCGCACCGGGCAGCCTGTCATCCAGAAGATGATGACACAGTGGTTCTTCCGGTATACCAAATATACCGACGAAATGCTGGACTTCAGCCGTCTGGACTGGCCGGAGCCGATCAAGATCATGCAGACCAACTGGATCGGCAAAAGCGAGGGAGCGCGGGTCATCTTCCACACGGAAGACGAGGACGAAATCGAGATTTACACCACCCGCCCCGATACGCTGTGGGGGGCGACCTTCATGGTGCTGGCACCGGAGCATCCGCTGGTGGCGCAGATCACCACCGCTGAACAGCGCGAGGCGGTCGAGGCCTATATTGCCAACGCGGCCAAAGCGACCGAAATCGAGCGCAGCAGCGACGACCGCGAAAAAACGGGCGTGTGGACGGGGGCGTATGCGGTCAATCCGGTCAACGGCGAACGCATCCCGATCTGGATTGCCGATTACGTCATGATTACTTATGGGACGGGCGCGATCATGGCCGTGCCTTATGGCGACCAGCGCGACTTTGAATTCGCCCGTAAGTACAACCTGCCGATTGTCCCGGTGGTGCAGCCGGAAGGTGCGACCGAAATCCCCGACCCGGCGCAGATGACCGAAGCCTACGCTGGCGCGGGGACGATGGTCAACAGCGGGCCGATCAACGGCACCTACCACAACGGCGAAAAAGGCCGCAGGAGTCCCGCGATTGCGGCGGCCATTGATACCCTGTCAGCGCAGGGTGTGGGACGGGAAGCGGTCAATTACCGCCTGCGCGACTGGCTGATCTCCCGCCAGCGCTACTGGGGCTGCCCTATCCCGGTCGTCTATAAAAGCAGCGGCGAGATCGAAGCAGTGCCCGACGATCAACTGCCCGTCCTGCTGCCAGAGGATGTGGATTTCAAACCGACCGGGCAGAGTCCGCTGACCTATTACGAGCCGTTCCTGAAAACGGTCGACAGCGAGGGCAATCCCGCCCGGCGCGAAACGGATACGATGGATACCTTCATGTGTTCGTCGTGGTATCAGTATCGCTATCTGAGTCCTGATTACGACAAAGCTCCCTTCGACCCGGAAGAAGCGGCCTACTGGCTGCCGGTGGATGTCTATACGGGCGGCGCTGAACATGCCACCATGCACCTGCTGTATACACGCTGGTTTACCAAAGCCCTGCGCGACCTGGGCGTCTTTGATGACACGATTGCGGTCATGCGCGAACACGGGCGCAACCCCGATGCCCTGTTCGACGAGCCGATGGATCTGCTGCGCAACCAGGGGCAGGTGTTGGGCGGCGAACGTATGGGAGATTATCTATTGATTGAGCCAAAAGTAACAACCAGCTTTCCAGGTGGTTCCAATTCTCAAGAACCTGTAACAGCGAGGAAAATTACAGTTGTCCCACCTGGAACAAAGCCGGGATTCGGGAAAATAGCTGGAGAATTAACTCGACGTTCAGAACATGCTTTGTGGGTTCGTCAATTAAATGGAGTTGTAGTTCCCGTATCAGCTAAAAATGCTGAAATTGTCATTCCCGATATTCCCGGCGAAAACGACGTAAACCAGTTGAAGCAGCACCTGGAAATCCAGCGCATGTCCAAGAGCAAGGGCAACGTGGTCAACCCTGATGAACTGGTCGAGCAGTACGGCGCGGATACGGTACGGGCCTATCTGATGTTCGCCTTCGACTGGACGAAAGGTGGTCCCTGGGATCCCAACGGCGTGACGGGCGTGGTGCGCTGGATTAACGATGTGTGGGACATCGTACTGGCAGGAGCGCCAAAGGATGCGACAGCCGACCCTGCCGCCGAGCGCAACCTGGAGCGCAAGGTGCATCAGGCCATCGACCGCATCTCGGCCAGTTTCGAGAAGTTCAGCTTCAACACGGCCATCGCAGGCTTGATGACGCTGCGCAACGATCTGCGGGCGGCCATCAAAGAAGGTGGAATCGGCGCGGATGCCTGGCGCGTGGCGGTGCGCACGATGCTGCTGCTGATGGCGCCCGTTACGCCGCATGTGGCCGAGGAACTGTGGGCGCGGCTGGGCGAAGGCTACAGCGTCCATAACCAGAGTTGGCCGCAGTATGATCCCGAAAAGGCCGCCGAGGACGAGGTCGCGCTGGTAGTGATGATTAACGGCAAGCCGCGTGATAAGGTCATGGTGGCGCTGGACATTGCCGAGGACGAGGCCAAAAAGCTGGCGCTGGCAACCGACAGCGTAAAGCGGCAGTTGAACGGCGGCCAGCCGCAGAAGGTGATCTTCATCGCCGGGCGCAAAGGCCAGGAGCCGAAGGTCAACATCGTCATCTGAATTGGCAGTAGGACAGTATGGGGCGGCAGAAATGCTGCCCCCGGTCAACAACTACCGCCTAAAGGCGGGGCAAAAAAGCGTAAACGGGGCAGCTCAATGAACCGCCCCGATTTGTTTAAGTGTTCGGTGTTCCTTCCGGTGTGACTTCGGGTGCTGCGTCCGGGGTGGATTCAGGAGTCGGCTCGGCGGTCGACTCTGGCAGTTCGGGTGTCGCTTCCGGCTGCGGCGTTTCCTCCGGCGTGGGTTCGGCAGTTGCTTCTGGCGTCGGTGAGGCGGTCGGTGTTGGCACCGTGCCCGCGATAATCTCGCCGTCCACGCTGACCGCATCAATGCCGATTTTGCCCCGCGCCAGAATGCGCAGTGTGTGGGTGCCCTCTGCCAGATCGCGCACGGTGGCGATCAGTCCAACGGTGACTTCCGGCGCATAGGCCTCGACCGTCTGCACCACCACACCATCAATCTCGATGTCGAAGCGGTCATAATCAGGCGCGGCCACATACAGAAGATCGACCTGCGTCCCGATGAAGGTCAGTGTGAGCGCGTCGCCTTCCTCGGCCAGCGGATTTTCCAGGTAATCCCCCTCGACCGTCATCTCGGCAGCCTGTGCCTGCCAGTCGCCCGCCCGTTCCACCAGCGCATCGCCCGCATCCGCCACCATCGGCTCTGCATTGACCGACAGCGAGAAGAAGTCGCGCCAATCAGTGCTTGCGCCGGGGCCGTTGATATTCCCCGGCACCACCCGCCAGCGGTATGCGCCGTAGGCAATCGCGTTCGGAAGCTGCACAAGACAGCTTGCCGCGCTGCATTCGGCATCGGCGGCGTAGTGAATCCGCTCGTAGATGACCTGGAAGCTGCCGTTCATCACTTGCAGGTAATAGCCCTGGCTGTTGGCGACCGTATTCCAGATGAAGGTGGGGCGATTGGTGGCATGGATGACCGCGCCATTGGACGGGGCGACCAGCGCCGGGGCAGCAGGCGCGGCTACCGACACCGTGAAGCGCATCCCGTTCGGCACCCAGGGGCCAACGCCCGCCGGGGATTCTGCCCGCACATTCCACAGATGGGCGCCGTTCAGCAGCGACAGCGTGGGCGTGATGGTGCAGGTGCCCGCCGCGCAGATGTCGGCACGGTTATAGCGCTGGGTGTGATAGGTGTCGGTCACGGCGGTATTGCCGATCCAGACTTCGTAGCGCTCCACGCCGTTCAGATCCGACCACGAAAAGGCGGGCGAATAAGTGTCGGTGGTGGTTGTCGGCGCCAGCAGCGTCACCGTCCCCGGCAGCGTCCCGGTCACGTTGAAGGCCATGCCCGTGCCCCATTCACTGTTACCGCCCGGTCCCATCGACTGCACGTTCCAGGCATAGGCGCGGGCATTCAGGCGCAGATCGGGCGTGACGGTGCAGGTGCCCGGATGCGGCGTGCAGATGGGCGCGGTCGCCCAGTAAGGTTGCAGATGCAGCGTGGTAAAGCCCGGCGTGACCGTGCCCACCCACAGTTGATAGCGCGTCGCCCCGGCCACCGTGTTCCAGGTGAAGGTGGGTTTGCTGGTGGGGATGTCGCCTGTGGGGGCGGTGAAGTTCACGACCGGGGTTGGAGTGCTCAGGTTGAGGGTTTGATTCTCGACCACCGCGTACCCATTGGCATACGGCCCGCCGACGCTGCCGCCGCCCGCGCTCACGCCCTGCACCGCAAAGTTGTAGGGGGCGTTCGCCAGCGCGATCTGCACCGTCACGCGGCAGGTCGTCCCATCACAAAGACCGTTCGCCCCGGTCGTGCGTGGATAATTCTGGAAGAAGGGGAAGCTCGCCCAGCCCTGAGTGCCGATGACCACGTTAAAGCTGCTGGCTTTCGTGTCGTCCGGCCAGCGAATGACCGGGAAGCCGTCCTCATAGCTGACCGTGACCGGATGCGGCAGGTTGGGCGTGGGGGCATCAACCGTGAAAACCGCCGTCCCCGCGTAGCCGTTGTTATATGGCCCGCCCGTGATTGTACAGCCGCCCGCGCCACAGCTCTGCACGAAGGCGTTGTAGGTGGTGTTATCCGCAAAATCGAAGGTGGGCGTATAGCCACAGGTCGTGCCGCTGGCGCTGCCACAGGCCGCCACCCGTGATACCTCGGTAAACAGCGTTCCCCGCCCCAGATTGTTGGCGGGCGCGACATACAGCCGGAACGACGTCGCAAGCTGCGGGCTGCCAGAGGGCAGCGTCCAGCGGATGGTCGGGCGCAGAGTGCTGGTGTCGGTCGCAGCGCTCATCGCGGCCAGCGCGGGCGGCGGTGCATCCAGCGCGAACGAATAGGGGCCGGCGACCGTGCCGGGGACACCGTTTTTCCAACTGTTCAGCCACACAAGATACGCCCCATCCGTCAGGCGATAGCGTTCGCGCAGCGCGGCGGCATCGAACTGGCAGAGCGTCTGATCACAGGCGGCGCTGCTGCGGCGGATGACCTCGTTGACCACCTGCTGCCCGGCGTTGTTCTGCACAACCAGGTAATAGTAATCCGCGCCCACATCGCCCCAGACATAGGTCGGATTCCCAAGCGAGGCATTGGTGACTGCGCCGGGAGCCAGCAGCGTCGGCAGGTTGATATTCAGCGTTAGCACGGTCGGGGCGCTGATCGGGTTACTGCCGCGCCGCGCCGCCAGAATGTGATAGGTCGTCCCGGCGGTGGCTTCAAAGCGCACCAGCGAGGCCGTTGTGCCGCCGAAGTTGTCGTTACAGCCGACCTCGCTCAGCCCACCTTCGTTCCCGGTAAAGACCGCCAGCACCGCATCGATGGTGTTGCCGGGTGTGGCGACCAGTACCGGGCCGTTGACGTTCGGCGTGTAGCGATACCAGACCGAATTGACGTAATCCTTGTTCCCGCCGAGGCACGACAGACCGGGATCGCTGCCCGCGACGGTCGCGCCGTACAGATCATGCGAGACAGCCCGCTGCCCGGCGGGGAGGACGATGCTGTCCCCGAAGGCATCATGGCCGGGGGCGGTCACGGTCAGGTTGAGGTTGGTGGAAGCGGTGAGCGCCCGCGCCCCCCATTTGGCGACCATGATGTAATAGGGTGCGCCGGGGTAGGTGGTGAACGTCAGCCGGGAGGTTTTGTCACTGCCGCTTGCATCATCATGGCAGCCGATTTCCACGAACGCGCCGTTGCTGATGACGTAGACCGCGATGGCCGTGTCATAGCCGCTCCCGGCAGTGCTCAGGCGAACGGCCTGCGGCGTATTGGCGGTATAGGTGAACCACAGCGTATTGGCACGGCCTTCCGCCCCACACGACATATTCGGGTCGGTGCTGCTCACGCCCGCCAGATAGGCATCCTGCGTGAACGTGGCGGGCAGTGTGCGGATGACCGTTGCCCCGACGAACTGGTCATTTTCCGGCGCGGCGCGGACGGTGAAGCGGACGGTGGCCGTCCAATCACTGTCCCGTGAGACGGTGTCACCCTGCCTGGCGCGGAGATAATACGTCCCTGGCGTAAGGCTGGCCGTGACCGGAATGGTCGTCTCACGAGTCCACGCGCCGTTCTGCCGCACATTGTCGAATTCGGGGCTGCTGAAGTTGTTGTTGTTGTCGATCTGAATCCAGAAATCCGAGCGCCCGGTGGAATTGGTCTGCCCCGGCTGCAAAATCACGCTGAAGGGCACGGCCACGCCTTCATCTTCGGCGGGGGCGCTGATGATGGGGATTCCGGGTCGTCCGGTGCCGCTGCCGACCATCGCGGCCACATTCGAGCGCACGGACGGAATCACGTTGTACATGCCGTTGCCGGGGCAGGCCGTCTGGCAGCCGTCACGGTGGCCGGAGATGTTGTTGAGCGTCAGTCCCGAAGCCGCGTGATAGCTGCGCCCGTCGGGATCAATGCCGAACTCATCCGCCTTCCACGCCAGCAGATTGTTGAGCGCGTTGATGGCGGCCTGCGAGGGTGCGCGGCTGGTGTACGTGCCGAGCATCGCCACGCCCATCGTCCCGCCGTTCTGCCCGCAGAAGTGCCCGCCAACGGCCTCGTCGCCCCCTGCGCGGCCTTCATAGACCACGCCGTTGGGGTCGATCACGAAGTTATAGCCGATGTCGCCCCAGCCATTATTGTAGGTGTGATACTGCCAGATGGAACGCACCTGCGCGGGCCAATCGCTGGACACGTTATCGGACACGGTGTGATGGATGATGAAGTGAGTCACGGTGCGATAGGTCGGCGACCATGCAGGCGAGGACTGCCCCTGCGGGCATCCCCACTGCGTCCGGCTGACGACACTGGGGCGGTTATAGGCCAGCCCGGTCACGGGGTCGGGCGCGGCAGGCACCATTCCGCCGCTGACCGCCGCCGCGTCGATCTGCGCTTGCTGCGCGGGTGGGGTCACCCCGGGGTTGATGAAGACCAGCTTGCCGCCGCTGATGGTCAGGTCGCCTTCCAGCACGGTGCCATCCCACACGATCTGAAACTGCACATAGCGGGTGGCCGGGTCGAACGTCATCAGGTCGCTGTACACGCCGACCGAAGACAGGCCGAACTCCTCGTAATGCCGCCAGTCCGTCCAGGTCTGTCCATCGACCGAGCCGCGCACCTGCACCGAAATGCCGAGTGCGTCGTAATAGGCGGGGTTATCTACCTGCCAGATCGTGCCCACGCTCAGGAACGGCGCGACGCTGCTCAACGGCACAGGATAGGCCGGGGAGGTATAGCTGCCCGCGCCGTCGGTGGCAATCGTCAGGCGGCCATCCAGCACGAACGCGCCCGGTTCAAACGTGACGGGTGTTTCCGCGTTGCTGATGGGCGAGTCGTTGGGCTGTGGGGCGGGCGGCTGCTGCGCGATCTCGATACTGCCGCTTTCCCCCGCGAAGATGGCATCGACCTGGGCGCGGGTGGCGGCATCAATGGGGGAAGCGACGGCAATCGAGCCTGTTTGATCTTCGTTGATCTCAAAGGGAAACTGATAAGCAGCCAAATCCTGATCGGCGGAAACTGCCGGGGAACCGTCAACAGAGGCGGACTGTGCCGGAGCGGTCAGCATCAGCGCCGCCGCCAGCCAGAATCCGCCGACCAGCAGCGCCCCGATGAATCCCATGCCTGACCGTGTGTGCAGTGCTTTCATAAGATACGTTCTCACGATGTTGTCGCGAAGTTTTTGTGTTCAGTTGCCATAAATGCAGCGGGACGATGTATATCGTCCCGCTACAATTAAAGCACACAACCCGCTTCCAACGTGGTGTGAACTGCGTTTGCCTTTGCCAACCGTCGGCTAACGCAGGAGCGAAGCTCTCTGCTCATTGCAAAAAGGCAGAATTAACCACAGAGGGCACAGAGCACACGGAGAGAAGAGAAACTGGGTACTGTGGGCTACCTACATCGTCAACTACATCGTCGGCTGGATGATCTCCACGCGGTTGCCGAAGGGGTCGCGGAACTCGAAGCGCTCATAGCCGGGGATGGGGATGGAGTCGGCGATTTCCACACCGTCTACCTGCCGCAGTTTTTCCAGCCAGTAGGCAGCGTTCGCCACCTCATAGGCGATGTGGGCTTTCGTGCTGCGGCGGTCGAAGCCGTCTTCCGTGCCCACATGCACCGGCGTGTCCCCCACCTCCAGCCAGAATCCGCCGCGCCCTTGCAGCGCCTCCGGCTTGGGGATTTCGCGTAAGCCTAAGACACCACAGTAGAAGGCGCGCCCTGCATCCTCTGCGCCTTTCGGCAGCGTGATCTGCACATGATTGACACGCCGAATCGGAAATTCAGCGATGTTCGCCCGCGAATAGACCATCTCCATCGGCAGTCCGTGCGCGTCATGGTCGGGTGTTTCTGGCAGCGTGGCAAAGTCACCCAGCCGCGCTGTGACCGCTGCCACCAGTGCATCCACAATGTCGTCCAGGTCGGCCATGCCCTGATGTGCGTCATACGCCCGCCGCACCACATCATCGGCCACGGTCAGCGTGCGCCGCAGCGTCGCCATGCGTTCGGCAAAGCCGAGGCCGTTCTTTTTGGAATACCGCATCGGCTGCCCCGCCAGTTTGGTGAACAGGACTTCGGGGTGAATCTCGCGGATGCAGGCGCGGGCGGCTGGCTCGCTTCTGAGTAGCGTATCGACCTCGCGGATTTTGGGCGTGATGTGCCACAACTGTTTGGAGAACATTTTGCCCGTCGCCTGCTGATGGAGCAGCTTCGCCGCCGGGTAATCCGCTGCATAGACCGCCGCCCGCACCGGAACAGGGAAGATGCTGCTGCGCCGGGGGCCGAGGATGGCTTGTGCGGCGGCATCGACGGCGCGTGCGCCCTGCTCCGGCAGGCCAATCGGGATGTCGATCAGGATCACTGCTGCATCCTGATGCGCTTGCCACAGCGCCACGATTGACGGATACACGCCCGCCTGCCATTGGCCGTCTTCGTACAGTCGAATCGCCATCCAGCCCGTTTTGCATCCATCCACGCCGACGAACATTCGCTTTGCCTTTCGTTGGGTTGAATTGCACAGGTCTTCTGTGAAAGTATAATCATCAATTCTGTATTGTTTTTATCTCCGAGACAGTCCATCGGCGCATCCAACACAAAGGAGTCCTTTATGACCCGCACTCTGACCGATCTGTGGCCGCTGTTACAGGACATCAGGGAGAAAGGCTTCGCTGCCCGGCGTAAAGTGCACACCAATCCGCCGCCGGTGCCGCAGCTTATCGAAGAATTCGGGCTGACCGACTCGGCGCAGATACTCGGCGCGATGATCTATATGCTGGACAACTACGACGGTGCGGCGCTTTCCACCGAGCACTACCGCATCCGCAACGCCTACGATAATCCGGCAGTGATCGAACGGCAGCTTGCGGCAATGGCAGCGGATGGACTGTTCGACAAAAATGGCGAGACATATATCTTGACCGAAAAAGGCCGCCGCCTGTACAGCCGTGCGCGGGAAGTGCTGCGCCCGCGCTGGCATGTTCCGCTGCAAGCGGCTGACGCCCTGGAACAGGTCAACGCGACGATGAAGCGGCTGGCGGACTCGACCTTCGCCGTTTCTGAACCGCCGAAAGCGTGGTCGGTAAAGATGCGGTCGCAGCGTGGGATGAAGATGTCGCCCGACGTGATGCCGCTGGAACGGCTGGACTGGCACACGTTCGATCTGTGGGCATACCGTGACGATGCGCATCTGGCCGCGTGGGCACAGTACCCGGTGAGTCCGTTCGCCTGGGAAGGGCTGACTTATTTATGGAACGGCCAGTGCAGCAGCGCCCAATCGCTGGCGGAGTATCATCAGTATCGCGAATTTACGGTCGAGGACTGGGAGAAATTCATCGGCGAACTGCATACACAGGGCTGGGTGGAGCAGGCTGAAGATGGGACGTGCCGCCTCACAGCCGAGGGGCAGCGCATCCGTGACGAGGCCGAGCGCGTGACAGACGAGGTTTTCTATGCGCCCTGGACAGTGCTGGATGACGCGGAGGCTGAGGCTTTCCGTACCGCGCTGACGGCTGTGCGTGATGATCTCGCACGGATTGCCTCTACTGAAGCTACAACGGTCTGATATGGTCTGCATCACCTCTGCAAAAAAGGTTATTGTTCAGGCGGTGTTGACCTTGATGCTCGGATGCTTCGCTGTTTGAAATACAAATAGGAGTTACGCACTTGCCAGTTGCCCTCACCCCCCACGCGAACTTGTTCGCGCCCCCTCTCCCAACCGCTGACGCTAGGAGAGGGGGAGAAGACCAGGGAAGCGTGTTAAGTCCCTCTCCCTGAGGGAGAGCGCCTCTTGCAGAGGGATTTAAGGCTTGTCCGGTATTGAGTTGGCGCTTTTCCGCCCTCACCCCCCACGCGAACTTGTTCGCGCCCCCTCTCCCAACCGCTGACGCTAGGAGAGGGGG
>JANRLJ010000243.1:0-3205 GCA_033762735.1 bacterium
TCTGCCGGAGATCATCGTCCAGGCGGCGGGCAAACAGCCGTTCGCGGTGATGATCGCGCGCGGTGACCTGGCGGTCGAGCTGGGCTATGAACGGTTGGCGGAAATTCAGGAAGAACTGCTGTGGATGTGCGAGGCGGCGCACGTGCCGGTCATCTGGGCGACTCAGGTGCTCGAGCGTTTTGTCAAAAAGGGCACGCCTTCCCGTTCCGAGATGACCGACGCTGCCATGGCGGTTCGCGCCGAATGTGTGATGCTCAACAAGGGAGACTATGTGGCGGAAGCGGTGACGATTCTGGATGACGTGCTGACGCGAATGCAGGCGCACCAGAACAAGAAGACTCCTCAGCTCCGCGCACTGCATTCCTGGGCAGAATTCATCCGCGACTACGATTAATCCAGAACGCGAATGGGCGGAGTGCCAGTAAAGAGATCACTCTTTTTGGCGACTCGGCCCTTTTGCTGTCCAACCTGCATCGGCTTACAATAGACTGTTATATGTGTTTGGGGGAAGGGCGCACCGTGCGTCCTTGCATTATTGTCTATTGGACTTATGCAAAAGTGGCAGTTTCTCCCGTAGGGGCACGATGGATCGTGCCGACGCTAGGGAGTGAATGCGTAAGTCCTGTCTATCACCATAGAGGTTTTGCGCGATGACCGTTTCGATCTGGCAGGCAGAGGATACTCAACCCGTTCGCGAAGTCGATGTACTGGTGGTCGGCGCGGGGTTGGTGGGCTGCACGGCAGCCTATTTTTTTGGGCAGGCGGGGCGGCAGGTGACGATCACCGAAATGCGCGACGTCGCGCTGGGGGCGAGCAGCCGCAACGCTGGATTCATGATCACCGGTCTGGAGACGTATTATCACCGTGCGGTGGAGATGTACGGACACGACGTCACGCGTGAGGTGTGGGCGCTTTCGCACAAGACTCACGGCTACTGGCGCGAGTTCGCCAAGGCGGGCAGTGTGCGCATCTCCAACTGTGGGTCGATGCTGCTGGCGCAGAGCGACGAGGAACGCGACGAAATCGAGCTGGCAGCGCGGGCGATGCGGGCTGATGGCTACGATGTGGTGTTCCACGACACCGACCCGCTCCGACGTGGGTTCTGCGCGGCGGTAGAACAGCCGTGGGATGCCGCTGTCCAGCCCTACGAACTGGTGCAGACGATTTTCCGTCTCAGCGGGGCGGAACTGGTCGACAACAACGAGCTGTACCGTTTCGAGCAGACCGGCGAGACGGTCACGGTCTACACACGCCAGTATCGTTTTGTGGCGCGCACCGTCCTGCTGTGTACCAATGCCTATTCGGTTCACATTCACCCGTATTTTGTCGGCAAGGTCATCCCGACTCGCGCGCAGGCGCTGGTGACCGCCCCGCTGAAAGAATCGCCGTTGGTCAACACCTGCGGCTATGGCGACTACGGCTATATGTATTTCCGTGACACGTTTGACGGGCGGCTCCTGATCGGCGGCGGGCGCAAGTTCTACAAGGAACTGGAAAACGACACCACCGATGACCGCGTGACCGAACCGGTGCAGCGTCACCTGGACGCATACCTGAAACAGTTTTTCCCGGATATCGATGTCCCGGTGGAGCGGCGCTGGGCGGGCATCATGGGATTCACCCCAGACGGGCTGCCGCTGGTGGGCAAACTGCCGGGAATGTCCCGCGTCGGCTTCTGCATCGCCTGTCACGGGCACGGCCTGTCGCTCGGCGCGGGGTCGGCAGAGCGCGCCGTCGACCTGATGCTGAACGACACAGACCCGGGCACTTTCCATGCCTCAAGACTGCATTAGATTGTGAAAGGATGTGTATGAGCAATCATTTTCGGCAGTGGAGTCAGCTCGCCCCACGCGGACTGCTGCTTATCGGCGCAGGGGTGAGCCTGATCGGCGATGCCATCATCCGCAAGGGTGAGGACAGAGGCTGGTTCTGGCGCGGGACGCTCGGCTTGATTCTCCTCAATGCAGGGCTGGCCGTGTTCGGCGACGCCATCAAGCATCGCGCGCTTTACGAGATGAAGACCGGCGATTTGTAGTCTGTTCCGTCGAAGGTCGGATATTATTCCCGGCGAAAGGACGATCCAGCGCTTTCCCAAATCCCCTTATACTGTCGTTTAATTTATAGAACGTCATACGACGGGTAAGGGGGAATGTTCATGCCGAGCGTCAAATATGCACTTGAAGCGGGCACGCCGAAAAACCTGGAAATTTCCTGGGAGCGCGGTTACAAAAACACCACCGTCACGCTGGATGGTCACACTGTCGGCGCGTTCACCGATCTGAAAGACCTGAAGGGTGGACGCGAATTTCGTTTGCCGGACGGCTCACGCTTGACGGTGAACCTGAACCAGTCGCTGGCGGGGACGGAACTCCGCGTCCTGCGCAATGGTCAGGCGGTGGCCGGTGCGGCCAACGACCCGGTCGAGCGCTGGAAGGCAGGCTACATGATGGCCCTGTTCCTGGGCGTGTTCAACATCGCGCTGGGTGCCATTGCAGAATTCGGCAAGGTCGATTTTCTGCTTCAGCTCGGCGTTGGGGTGTTCTCGCTGGCGTTCGGGGCGGCCCTGCTCCTGCTCGGCGTGATCGCGTGGAAGGCGAAATCGACCATCGCGCAGGCGCTGGCCGTGCTGCTGTTCGCGGCGGATGGCATTCTGGGTGTCATTTTCCTGATGCAAATGGCGGGTTCGGGGTCGGTTCCCAGTCCTGCGGGGATTATCGTCCGTATCTTCCTGCTGATTCCGATGGTGCGCGCGGTGTCCGCCCTCAACGAGATCAATGGCGGCAAGCTGCGCTAGACTTCTGGGAAATTTGCCAGTGCTGATTGCTCATCTTGTGCCGGGGTATTTTGCCGCCATTCAGACTCAGCCGCATTGGCAGCCGGAATGGGGTAAAACCCGGCACGCCCTGTTGTGGGGCGCTGCGTTCGCCAGTACGTTCGTTCCCGATCTGGACGTGATTTACAACGTGCTGTTTCGGGGCTTTTTCAACCACAGCACCCTGTGGACGCACAGTCTGTTTCCCCATCTGGGGCTGGCTGTTTTGTGGTGGGTGCTCTATCGGTTCAGGCGCTTCGCCTATTTGCGAATGCTGGTTGGGCTGGCGGCGCTGGGTGGACTCTCTCATTTGCTGCTCGATGTGATTTCGCACGGGACGCCGCTGTTTTACCCGCTGTCGCTTGTGATGGTGGGTGCGCCTTCGGAACGGGT
>JANRLJ010000244.1:0-50336 GCA_033762735.1 bacterium
GGCGCTCAGTCTAAACCCGCCTGCGGCGGGCTTGATAAAAGCGTTGCGCGCTTACCTTGAGTGATCGCAGGGTCGCGTCCCGCTCCCTGTGCGATAACTTCCCCGCCGCACGCGGCGGCAAGGTAAGCGCCTTTATCACCAGGTCATCACTTTCTCTCCGATCATCTGTGCTATGATTAAATCATTCGGTACAAAGGAAGATAGTCATGCCAGGATTGAATAAATCGATTGCCTACCAGCGCCTTCGTAATCAACGTATTCTCGGTTCCAAAGTTGACACCCCTGAGGATGTTGTTCGCGGCATGGGGGCCATGCAGGCACAGGATTATCATCAGGCTGTCTGGGCGGTGGCTTTACGAACCAATGGTGGCACGCTTACAGATGTTGAACAGGCAATCGCTGATGGAAAAATCATCTGCACCTGGCCGATGCGTGGCACAATTCATTTTATCCCGCCTGAAAATGTCAGATGGATGCTGCGTCTTTTTGCCAGCCGAGTTATCAAAGGCATTGGGCGACGCATGGCACAACTTAACCTCACGCAGGATGATCTGTTGAGAAGCCAGGAACTTTGTGAGAAGGCGCTCGCGAATGGCGTTTGCCTTACAAGATCGAGCCTGCTCGATTTATTTGAAGCCAGCAATCTGAGCGCACGTGGTCCACGAGGCTATCACATCCTGACCCAGTTAGCGCAGCGCGGCGTTCTGTGCCAAGGCCCGCGCCAGGGCAAAGAGCAAACCTTTACACTTCTGGACACTTGGGTGGCTGAAGCTGAAACTCTATCGGATGAAGATGCGCTTGCAAAGCTTGCCACACTTTACTTTACTACTCATGGCCCCGCGACGGCGCAGGATTTCGCATGGTGGACGGGTTCAACACTGACAGATGCGCGTAAAGGAATCCAGGGCGCAGTACCTGCGCTTCAATGCGAGAAGATTGAACGTATTGAGTATTACAAGGCATTGAATCAGGATGATGAGAGCTTTGAATCCTCTGTCTGGCTGCTGCCAGGATACGACGAGTATATTCTGGGTTATAAGGATCGCAGCGCTGTCCTGCGCGAAGGGGATATCAACTACGTCGTTCCCGGCAGTAATGGTGTTTTTCGACCGATGATTGTGGTCAACGGTCAGATTGCGGGGACATGGACAAAAATGCTAAAGAAGCGGCATCTGGATATCAATCTGGAGCCATTTTTGCCCATGAGCGATGTCCAACTGGAGATGGCTGCGTCGGAAGCGGAACGTTATGGGGTGTTTCATGGGCTTCCAACGTCCCTTAAAGTAATATCCTGAAACTTACAAACACAAAAAGCCAGTATGAAATAGGTTTTCGCATTCCTACACTGGCTTTTATGTGCCCCATACGGGATTCGAACCCGTGTTTTGGCCTTGAGAGGGCCACGTCCTAGGCCTCTAGACGAATGGGGCGTGATGAGCAGAAGTGTATCAGTATCGCTTAGAATGGTCAAGAAGCAGGTCGGTTGTTTTCGAGTTCCCAGCGCATGAGGATAGCTCGATTGTGTGCGGTGAGGGTTTGCCCAACCCGGTCTTGAAGATGTTTTTGCAGCCCTTCCGCCTCAGAAAGCTGCTGATGTGCTTCATCAAAGCGCTTTAAATAGATGAGTGCGGCGGCCAGATTCGCATGGGTGCGACCGAGAGCGAATAAATCCTGTGTGTCTTTAAAGTAGCGCATCGCAATCTCGAAGTGCTGTTTTGCTTCAGCAGGTTCTCCACTATTGAGGCAACATCGACCAAGAAGATTATGCAACCGTCCAAGATGCTTTGGGTCGGCGGTGCTTCTGATGGCACTTTCCGCGAGACCACTGGCTTCCTCCCATCGACTATCAAGCAGGTAGGCCTCGGCTCTTAACAGCAGCGCTTCTTTTTGCAGATGCAACCCATTGAGTAGCTCAAGCGCTGAACCCGGTGCTGCCATCTCCAGTGAAAGCTGAGCGAGTTGTAGTTGCGCTCTGTTGCGTAATCCCTCATCGTGAAAACGCACCGCAATTTCGAAAGCCTTCCGCGCAAGAAACACGGCTCTCTCGAAATTTGCACTTCTGCTCAGCACGAGGCTCGTTTCATAGAGCGCCTCACCTTGCGTCAGGAAGTCCCCTGCCCTGCCTGCCCTTTCGGTGATCTGCCGAAGCAAGGTAAGCGCTTCATCCCAGCGGCACCACAGGCGAAACACTTCTGCCCGCGCCAGTTCAAGCCGGTCATCCTGTGACAGAGCCTTTACCCTTTCAAGCAGCGCGTACCACTCCACGCTGCGTTTATCAACGCTCATATCACGCAGTCGGATGCACCATTCTCTAACCTGAAATGTTCTGCAATACGGCTTAAGCCATTCCAGTTCCATCATGTGCATAATCACACCAACAATCGACATAGGATGCAGGCTTAAATTCGCATCAATCAGGTCGATTAAGGTTGCCAAAATCGTCCCTACATCAGCCCGCTGCAGGAGGCGCCCCGTCACGATGGTACGGAACAGATTGAGAAGTTGACAACGAAGTGGTAGAACGGAAACACGATCAAGAATTTTCCCTTCAATCAAAGGAATGAGTGTTTCTGTTGTAACGACATCGGGAAAAAGGCTCAGCAGAATACGGACTTCGACAGGCCGGGGTGGCAGCAGAAGCATTGCAAATAGTGTCATCCACTCCCCTTCTGTACAGGCACCGATGAAGGTTTGGGGCAAGTCCAGGGAATGGCTGGTGTTCGATGGTTGCCGAAAAAGTTGATTCAGGTACAGCTTGATTGCAAGCGGATTTCCGCCAGCAGCCTGATAGCTGAGAGAAAGTAGTGTTTCTGCATCGATTTCATCACACTCTGGTGAATAGCGCCCTGCCTCCGCAAGAACATACGCATGGAGTGCATCCCCTTGTAACTCGCTCAATTCCAGATAACTGTCTATGCTCGTTAGCGAAATCATGTTGTCATGAGTTAGGATGAGTGCGCACCCCAGCAGCGACAGCAGGTAACGGTCAAGTGCGTCTGCTTGTTCTTCGAGCTGGGTCAGGTCGTCGATTACGACCACCACCTGATAAAGAGCGAAATAATCGGTTGGCGTGAGGGCAACATTTTCTACGCAACAGGCAGCATCAATGTTCTGCCTGATAATGTCGAGTGACAAAGGGCGTTGTATCCAGATGATCTGATCGAGCGCCAGCCCTTGCACCGCTCCTTCAATGCACTGGTGTAAAAACGCCTGTACAAACGCCGTTTTACCCACGCCTTTGGCCCCGCTTATCAGCACGCGCAATCGACTATTCGCTTCCCACAGTGCCCACACATGCTCAAACGCAGCCTCCTGCCCGATATAGTTCCCCCGGATTGGGTATGGGAACTGTGTTGCCAGACGCAGTTGTCGCATCTGCTGGCGGATTAGGTGTTCCTGGCGCGTAAGCTGTTTGACCAGTCGCTTGATCGCACGTTCACGCTGACGGCGAAAGGTGCGCTCTGCCACGTTGGCCGCCAGCGCATAGTCCGTAGCGGAGATGTTGAGGTCTGCCCTTCCAAAAAGGTGATATAGAAGGCTCCACTGCTGCACGGACGGCGCGTTTTGCTGCGTGTCCCGCGCTATCTGGGCAAGTGCCTGTGGTCTTACGGTTGGGCGCTTCCATGGAAGCTCAATACTGTGCAATATTTGTGCGTAACTTGTTTCAATCGTCTGAATCAGGATTTCAAAGACGGCATACTCACGTGGGTCTTCGATAGGTGGTAGTGCCGGATCACTAAGGAAGTGATCGACGAGCAGCAGAGAACGCAGATGATTGTCAATAGGCAGCGGTGCAGCGCCAGAAACGAGTAGTTCAAGTGCCTCCTGAACATCCTCCGCCGTAATTACCAACCGATGGTGAGCATCACCACTGTGCATTGGGGAAGGTGCTGACTCCCGCATGAACACCAATACGTTTGTACATCTGGAAACCGGTGAACGGATGACCGAGGATTCCATCGTGGATCGCCCACGACCGTCCACGAATCGTGCGCCAGGCGTCCGGATGTCGAAAGGGGTTTTCAGCAGTGAGGCGGTGATACAAGTCACCACCGGGCTGGAACTCCCGATTAATTTCCTCCATATCCTTCAGCCCACGCAGATAGCTAAAGCCGTAACGCTCGAACACAATCGCGTTGTGATATGACAGTGGTTCGATAAAAAACAGATCATGCCCCATATGACGCACGAAACGCTCAAAAATGGGCACCGACTCCTTAAAAGCGCGCATCCCCCGGCGGATTTGACCCGGTGCCAGCCCAAAGCGCATGGCTTCCTGCTCTGCCACAATATTGCGCGAAGAAGTACCGAACTGCGTCCGGTTGCCTTCGAGGTCAACATCAATATTAAAACGCGGTGCATCTGGATCATTTACGATCACCAGCAGCACCAGCAGATGATGATTAAAGGTGTCTGCCATATTGAGATAAAGCACCGGGTCAAGATCGGTTGAACGCCGTTTGGCAATCAGCTCTAACGCACGGCTGCCAGCGGGACAGCGAAAGATAATGGATGGATGGGGATCAATCGCGGTTTTGAGGGTGCGGCGGTCAATCCCATATCGGTCGTAAAGCCAGTCAGGGATGAGCGTCTGATAAATCCGCTGCTTTTCAAGGTCAGGGAGGTTGTTGATCTCTCGAATGGAAGACGGCCAGGACGTTGTCGTCATGTCGGTTGCTAGTTATCCTTCAGCGCTCGCCGGATTTCCCGGTCGGCATCCCGCTTGGCAATGCTCTGGCGCTTGTCGTACAACTTCTTACCCTTTGCCAGCGCGATTTCGATTTTCGCCAGCCCGCGCTCCAGGTATACCTGCGTTGGAATAGCGGTGTACCCGCGCTCGCGCAGGCGGTCGATAATGCGACTGATCTCCCGCTTATGCAGCAGGAGCTTTCGAGGTCGCATCGGGTCACTGTGACCGAACACACCCGCCTGTTCGTAGGGGTTGATATGCACATTCATCAGCCATAGTTCACCGTCGCGCTCCTGAATGAACCCGTCCTGCAGGTTGATCTTGTTATCGCGGATCGATTTAATTTCCGACCCCATTAACACCACCCCCGCGTCGAATTTGTCTTCCAGATAGTACTCATGAGACGCCTTACGATTGCGCGAAATGACCTTACGCCCCTCACTCATGATTCATCCTGCGCGTTGAACTGTTCCTGTAAATAACGGATGGCCTCTCCCATTTCGATGTCCCGTCCAGCCTCGTCAGGGATCATCGCGATGTCGGGTTGCAGCCCTACCCCATCCAGAACACTATGGTCGGGTGTCAGCCATTCAGAGGACGTCACATGGATAGATGAGGTGTCCGATAAGGTGAAGATTTGTTGAATGGTGCCCTTTCCGTAGGTCGTCTGTCCGATCAGAATTCCGCGTTCGCGATCCTGAATTGCCCCGGCCACCAGTTCGGCAGCGCTGGCCGTCCCACCGTTTACCAGAACCACCAGCGGGAGATCGGTCATTGAGCCTACTTCCTCAGCCTCGAAGGCGCGTTCGCCTTCACGAGTGCGTTCGTAGAAGACAACCCCTCCGTTGAGGAAACGTCCAGCCACTTCCAGCGACTCCTGCAGCAGTCCACCCCCGTTGTATCGCATGTCGAGAATCACAGCCTGAATATCGGACTGGCGTAATTCCGTAATCGCCGTATCGAGTTCATCCGGGGTACGGTTTGTGAACCGCATGATCTGGATATAGCCGATTCGCGCATCCTCCGCCACGACGCGCCACATGACGGACGGAACGTTGATGACCTCGAACAGCATAAAAACAGTGAGTTCCTCGCCATCCGCTTTTGCAACCGTAAGCTCAACACCGCTTTCCTCTCGCACCTCACCGCGCAGCATTTGGTCAACCGCGTCCTGCTGCACTGCCGGGTCAAGCGGCTGTCCATTGACTTCAAGAAGGATGTCACCTTCTTCAATGCCTGCCCGTGTCGCCGGGCCATCCAGAAAGGGATACAGCACAAACGCGCCTGCTTCATTGCGCTGAACCGTTACGCCAATACCGCCATAGGTGCCTGCCAGTACATCTGATTCGCTCTGGGCAACGGGTGGTTCGATAAAGAAGGTATTGCGATCCCCCAAAGCGCCAAGCAGCCCGCGAATGGCCGCATACTGCCGTGTGGTGTAGTCCGGTTGTTCACGCAGATAGTGGCGGTCGATCAACGACTGCACTTCATCCAGCAAATTATAGCTCTGTGTCTGCTCCGTTGTGGATGCGGCGAAAACGGTTGGGAATTCCCCATCGAAAAAACTGCGCAGGAAAAACCCCGCGCAGAAGACAACGGCGAACATCACGCCCAGGATCATCCCAAGCAGGATTGATCTTCTTAATTCTTTACTCTTAACTGATGAATCACGCATGGATAATCGCTTGTATAATCGAGTTGTGAATTAAGCCGAATTGTATCATTGTCCCTCGGTAAACCCAACACACAATCTATGCCGTGACTGACCACCACCGCCTGCTGACGGAACTAAAGGATTAACAAATGACTGTTAAACAAGATCCCCCACTTGTCCTGATCGCAGATGACCAGATTCCAACCACTGTCATGCTGGAGCGGGTGTTCGAGTATGAGGGCTACCGCGTAAAAAGTGTTTACGACGGTCTGGCCGCGGTTGACGCTGCCCAATCGCTTATCCCCGATCTGATTCTGCTAGATGTCAATATGCCTGGGATCAACGGCTTTGAAGTGCTGCGGCAGCTTCGGGAAAATCCAATCACGAATGGGATTCCCACCATCCTGATTACGGCGATGGGCGAACTGTCAGACATTGTGCAGGGGCTGAACCTGGGCGCGGACGACTACCTGCGGAAGCCCTTTCATGCCCAGGAGTTGCTGGTGCGTGCCCAGAGCAAGATGAAATCGCGCAAGCTGGAAGAAAGCCTTCAGCGCCGCACTCAGGAGTTGGAAGCGCTGCTGCGCGTGAGCGAGGAGTTAAACCAGCATCTTGAAGTGGATGACCTGATGGGCTTTATCCTCTATCTGGCGCTTGATCTGCTGCCCGGTAAGGTTGCGGCCATCTGCAAGCTCGGACAGGACGGCAAGATTTCAGAATATCAGGCAAAGTACAAAGATGGCTCATCTGCAAATGATGAGTTAGACCGCTCCACCCTTCAGATGTATTTCGATACGCATGGCGCAGAACTCCTGTGGCCGGGAGACACCCCGCTGTTTGAAGATTTTACCAGCGGTATGGTCACCCCTCTCCAGTATGCAGGCAGCACCTATGGACTTTTGATGATGGTGAACGATCAGCCCTATGATGAAAGCCATCTGCGGCTGTTCAAAGGGATCAGCCGGCAGGCAACCCTCGCACTGCGCAACGCGGAGCTTTACGCCATACAAGCCAATTATGCTATGCACCTGGAGGATATGGTTGCGGAGCGCACTCGTGAGCTGCAATCGGCGCAGCAAATGCTGATTCGCGCCGAAAAACTTGCTTCCGTCGGGCGATTGGCGGCCAGCATCGCGCATGAGATCAACAATCCGCTGATGCCGATTCAGATCAATCTTGAGCACATGATGGAAGATATTCGGGATGGCTATGCGATTGATGCGGAGGCCATTGAGCGCACCCTGGAAAGTGTCGGTCGTATCCGCCGGATTGTGAATCGGCTGCTCGAGTTCACGGGCAAGCGCCAGATGGGGTCTTCGGACTTACAGCCCTTCGACCTGAACAAACTGATCGAGAATATCATCAGCCTGAACCTGAAATTCTTTGAACAGGAAGGGATGAAGATCAAACCAACGCTGAACCCCCTTCCCCAGGTATACGGGAACAAGGATCAACTTGAGCAAGTGCTAATGAACCTGACACTGAATGCCAAAGCAGCCATGACCAAAGGGGGGATACTGGAAATCAGGACTCACAGCGAGGCACAGGAGGTGGTGGTGGAGGTGAAGGACACTGGCTGCGGCATCTCCCCCGACATGATCGATACGATTTTCGAGCCGTTCGTCTCCACGAAGGAAGAAGGCACCGGTTTGGGCCTGTTTATCAGCTTCGGCATCATTCAAAACCACAACGGCTCAATCAACGTGCAGAGCGAGGTGGGCAAAGGCACAACCTTTACCCTGCGCCTCCCTGTTTCGAGCGTGACCAGTTAACGAACCGGGCGCCATTGCCCACGAAATTCCTCGCGGGTGATGGCACCGTTGACAAAATCGACCGCGCTGGCGACGTTCACCGCGATAACGTTTAAGGGGCTGTTGTCGGTGCAGTTGAGCAGTCGTGTGCCAATCGCATCGGCTGTGTCCGTAAAAGCCACTGCCTGTGACGCCAGGTTGACCATCGCACTATCCAGGTCTTGTCGAAGTTGGGCGCCCGGCTGGCTGCATACCGACACCAGCAGCGTTCGCCCAAGCGCTGTTTCCGTGATCTCGGCACTGTCTTCAACCACGTCCAGTCCGGCCAGCGCTGCATAAAGAGCGCCGAAATCCGCGCCGGATGCTGGCGTTGAAGGCTCCACAATCCCGATGTCTTCGGGAATGGTTGTTGCGGTCGCGATAGGAGTATCCGTGACGGCCAGCGGTGTTTCTGTTGCAGGTTCGACGATGTTGGTCGGGTCTGTGTCCAGCTCGGTCGCTCTTGCTTCAGTTTCCAGAAGTGTTTCGGTCGGGGTGATCTCCAGCGTTGGTACAATAACTACATTGTCGTCAGTTGCTTCCGGGGTAAAGGTGGGAATCGTGATGCCGCCACCAATTGGCTCACTGGTGATTTCCGCCCCACCCCCCTGCGCTACGTTTGTCGGCTCAACAGGTTGATCGTCGCCGTCAAAGGGATTAACAATGAGCAGCACAACGACAATTGCCAGAATAACAAAGGCTGCTGCACCGAGTGCGGCCAGAAGTTGGCGTCGATTAGTCTGGGTTTTGGGGCTGCTTTGTCCCACAGGTGCAGAAGTACCTGCTTCGTCGTCAAAAATGCCTTCCAGGTCGAGATCCTCTTCATCAACTCGGGCGCGTGCTGGAGGTGCATCAAGATCGTCGAGGTCGAAGTCCGAAAAGTCATCATCAAGCGTGATTGGGGGGCGTGTACCAGAGCCTAACGCACTGATGCCGCCAGTGGTTACTGGTGCACGTGTCGCCTCTAACTGCTGCTGTAGTGCGCTTGCACCCGGATACTGTGGATCAAGGCGTAGCACATTTTCCAGGGCGCCTTGTGCTTCCTGCGCATCTTCTACCGCATGGGTATACAACCACCACACATCAGGATTATTGGGGTTTGCTTCAAGTAGGGGTTTCAGCAGCGAGCGTGCTTCCTCTAAGCGTTCTTGTTCGATCAGGTCATAGGCCCGCGACAAGTCCTGATTAGTCACCATGCTCATTCGGCTGACACTCCCTGGAGTTGAACAAAAACCAACCACATGGGCAGTGTACATCCAACTTGATTCTGCCGCAACTCAGGCCTTAGGAAAGCAAAAACCCGCCGAAGCGGGTCCCTGTTTTGCCCTGGAGAGGACTTGAACCTCCACCCATTACTGGACACAGCCCTCAACCGTGCGCGTCTGCCGATTCCGCCACCAGGGCATAGGTAAAACACATTATACTCTTGCTGATATTGCTGTCAATCCTTTTACCGTGCAAAGTGTCTTCTATAATTAGCGAAACGGTCTTCACCGAAGGGAACTCATCATGCGAATTGTCCTGGACGCGATGGGAACAGATGCCTCACCAGCGCCAGATGTGGCCGGGGCGGTTCTGGCTGCCCGCGAACTGAAAGCGACTATCCTTCTTGTGGGCGACGACACCAGAGTGCGCCAGGAACTTGCAAAGCACAACACCAAAGGGCTGGATATCCAGGTCGTGCATGCTTCGCAAGCGGTTACGATGGACGATAAACCTGCCCAGGTAGGCAAAGCGAAGCCAGATTCGTCAATGCACGTCGGCCTGCGCCTTGTTCGCGACGGGTTGGCCGATGCCTTTGTTACCGCTGGCAATACAGGGGCAGCACATGCGATTGCCATGCTCTTCAGCCTGCACCGCATTTCGGGGATCAAACGCCCTGCCCTTACCGCGATATTCCCATTTAATGGTCGCCTGCTCACCGTGCTGGACGTTGGTGCCAATACCGACTCGAAGCCGGAGTGGCTGGCGCAGTTTGCACTGATGGGTCATATCTATGCCCGTGATGTGCTCCATTTGCCCAACCCGCGCGTGGGATTGCTCTCCAATGGGGAGGAAAAAGGCAAAGGCAGCCAGCTTGTGCAGGAAGCGGCGTCACTGTTGCAGCAGATGCCGCTCAACTTCATCGGCAACAGCGAGCCGAAGCACATCCTGTATGGAGAGGTCGATGTCGTCGTCTGCGATGGCTTCGTCGGCAACATTCTCGTCAAAACCTTTGAAGCTTCGACCCGCTACCTTGTGAATGTGATTCGTGACGAACTTCGCCATAATGTGTTTACCAAAGCAGGGGCATTACTGGCGCGTCCTGCATTTAATCGGGTACGCCGCCGGATTGATACCCGTGAGGTTGGCGGCGCCCCTCTTCTGGGTGTCAATGGCGTCGTCATCATTGCGCATGGCAGCTCAGACGCAACGGCGATCAAGAATGCCCTGCGACAGGCATGTCAGGCAGCACAAGGCCGTCTGATTGCGCGAATTGAAGAAGGTCTTGCACTGACAGATGCGAACAACCAGCCTTTGCAATCCAGTGAGCACGAATCGCACTAGGGGCAGCTATGGAACTTTTAAGAAATGGGCATCCGCGTGTCGTTATCACCGGACTTGGTGCGGTCACACCGCTTGGCTTATCAGCTCGAACACTGTGGGATGGTCTGGTAAACGGTAAATCGGGCATTACACGCTTGGAAACCATCAATGTGGAGCATGTTTCGGTCAAAATCGGCGGTGAGGTGCGCGATTTTGAACCAAAAGCCTATATCGATCATAAGGAGGCACGCCGGATGGGTCGTGCTTCTCAGTTTGCAGTCGCCGCGGCCACGATGGCGGTTGAGGATGCCGGGCTGAACCCTGAGGTGCTCGAGAGTGAAGGAGAGCGCGTTGGTGTGGTTGTCGGCACGTCGCTTGGCGCACACGAAATGTCAGAGCAAAGCACACTCAAGTACAAGACGTCGGGCTATAAGAAGCCCAACCCGCTTGCTCTGGTGAACTCCCTCCCTAACATGCCCGCTCACTACATCAGCCGCTTTTTCAAGGCCTTAGGCCCTCTGCTCACGCCTTCCACCGCCTGCGCGGCAGGCACACAGGCCATTGGTGAGGCAGCGAACATGATCCGTTATGGGCGTGCAGATGTCGTCTTCGGCGGTGGCGTTGAGGCCATTTTGCAGGACTATACACTGGCAGGGTTCGATGCAATGACCGCCCTTGCGACGGAGTACAACGACGATCCCGAACACGCCAGTCGCCCCTTTGATAAAAACCGCTCTGGCTTTGTCTTCAGTGAAGGCTGCGGCGTGGTCATTCTGGAAAGTCTGGCACATGCGCTGAAACGTGGCGCTCGTATTTACGCCGAGGTTCTCGGCCATGCGTCCTCATCGGATGCCTACCACGTCGCTGCGCTCGATCCTGAAGGACAGGGAGCCTCGCGTGCGATGCGCTGGGCATTGGAAGACGCCGCGCTGAACGTTGACGACATTGACTACATCAATGCACACGGTACATCGACACAGGCCAATGACTCGATGGAAACACTGGCAATTAAGCGCATTTTTGGAGAACGAGCGTATGATGTACCGATCAGTTCGACAAAAAGCATGATCGGTCATGCGATGGCTGCTTCTGGCGCGATTGAAGTGGTTGCGAGCGCACTCACACTGTTTGAGCAGATTATTCATCCCACCATCAACTACGAGACTCCTGACCCAGTTTGTGATCTTGACTATGTACCAAATGTGGCGCGCGAAACTGGTTCGATGCGCTATATCCTTTCCAACAGCTTTGGTCTGGGCGGGCAGAATGCGTCGATTGTCCTGGGGAAAATATGAGGGCGTTGTGCCTTTGTTTTCAGCCGTCAGCCCGTTAAAATCGTGATAGTGTGTAAAGAAGGTGACGAATGGCTGACGCAATTGTCGTCGGTGGTGGCCTGGCAGGTTCAGAAGCCGCCTGGCAGCTTGCCGAACGCGGTTATAAAGTGACAGTGTATGAAATGCGCCCGCAGAAGACCACTGGAGCGCATGTATCAGATCGACTTGGCGAACTTGTATGCAGTAATTCCCTCGGTTCTAAATTGCGTGACCGGGCGACCGGACTGCTTCAACATGAACTGCGGCTGCTTGGTTCCAAGCTGATCGAGTGCGCAGATCAGGCTGCGTTGCCTGCTGGTGGTGCGCTTGCTGTTGATCGAGAGGTTTTTGCCTCCCTTGTCACGGCGGCGATTTCGTCGCACCCGAATATCGAAGTTGTGCGCGAGGAAATGGCAACCATCCCAGCGGCACCTACTGTTATTGCTACCGGGCCGTTAACTTCCTCTGCTCTGGCCGACGATATTGGCCGTTTAACCGGACAGAAGTATCTCTATTTCTATGATGCAATTTCCCCAATTGTCACGCTGGAAAGCCTCAATATGGACATCGCTTTCCGTGCCAGTCGCTATGAGCGTGGGGAGGAAGATCAGGGCGATTACATCAACTGCCCGATGACGAAGGACGAATATTATCGTTTTGTTGAGGCGATCAAAGCAGCGGAAACCACTGAACTCCGCGACTTCGAGCGTGAAGACCCGCACTTCTTTGAGGGCTGTCTGCCGATTGAGCAGCTTGTCCAGCGTGGGGATGACACACTGGCGTTTGGTCCGATGCGTCCGGTAGGCCTGCGCGACCCACGTACCAATCAGCGCCCTTATGCGGTTGTACAGCTTCGTCAGGATAATCTGGTCGGCAGCCTCTACAACATCGTTGGCTTCCAGACCAATATCCGCTGGGGACATCAGGAAACTATCCTGCGAATGATCCCCGGCCTCGAAGAAGCAGAGTTTGTGCGTCTTGGGCAGATGCACCGCAACACCTTTCTGAATGCCCCTACCCTGCTCCATCCAACCATGCAGTTTCGGGAACGTGCCAATCTGTTCTTCGCAGGTCAGATCACGGGTGTTGAAGGCTATGCGGGCAACATCGCGACGGGTCTGATTGCAGGCGTAAATCTCGCTGCCCACCTTGCTGGCAAAGACACAATGGTGCTACCGCCGACCACAATGCTCGGTGCGCTCTGTCATTATGTCACCCACGCCGAACCGAAGGAGTTCCAGCCGATGAAGGCCAATTTCGGGATTATTCCTGAGTTGGAGCGCCCCATCAAAAACAAGCGGGATCGCTATACTGCATATGCAGATCGTGCCTTGGATGATCTGCAAACGCTGCTGAATGCACGGCGACTGAACGATCAACCCGTGTTGACGAACTGATTTTTATTGTTCACCTCACCCACCTCTGGAGTGATCTCATGCCTTCACAATCTGCGCGTCTCGAAGCGCTGCCTGTCTATGTTTTTGTTGCTATTGGAGAGCGCATTCGGCAGTTGGAAGCACAGGGAATTCCAGTGGTACGATTGGACATTGGTAATCCCGATATGCCCCCGCCGAGTGCCGTGATCGAAGCACTGGCAGATTCAGCGCAGCAGGCTAAAAATCACGGTTATGCTGGTTATCGCGGGACAGCCTCGTTTCGGCAGGCGGTCGCTCGTTACTACAAGCGCCGCTTCGGGGTGGAAGTAAACCCGGAAACACAGGTGCTTCCGCTCATTGGTAGTAAGGAAGGCATCGTCAACCTGTCGCTTGCCTATTTGGATTCAGGGGATACAGCGCTCGTCCCTGACATCAGCTATCCATCGTATGCCCTCGGTGCACAGCTTGCCGGAGCATCCCCTGTATGGGTGCCGCTCAGAACCGAGAATGGTTATCTGATCGATGTCTCCGCGATTAGGCCGGATGATGCGCGTAAGGCCAAGCTGATGTGGGTCAATTACCCCAATAATCCCACAGGTGCAACAGCAGATCTCCCCTTCTACCAGCAGGTACTTGATTTTTGTGCAGCGAATGACATTCTTCTCGTCTCCGATAACCCCTACGTCGAGGTCACCTTCGATCATTACACCGCGCCGAGTGTTTTGCAGGTGCCGGGCGCTTTAGAACATTCTATCGAGTTTGTCTCCTTCTCGAAGAGTCACAATATGGCCGGATGGCGACTCGGAGCGGCGGTCGGTTCATCAAAGGCGCTCAGTACCCTGCTTCAGGTCAAAAGCAATGTGGATAGCGGCCACTTTAAAGCCATTTATGATGCTGCGATTGTTGCCCTTGATACCCCCCAGTCATGGATTGACCAGCGTAATCTGGTCTATCAGCGCCGCCGGGATCGCCTGATGAAAGTGCTGCCCGAAATTGGCCTCGAAGCACAATGCCCCAAGGGGTCGCTTTACATATGGGCGAAAGTGCTCGACATGAGTGTAGATGATTACATCGAACAGGCACTCATGAAGGCGCATGTCACCTTTGCGCCGGGAACAGCTTATGGTCCCGGCGGTGATGGTTATCTCCGGATTAGCCTCGGTGTGGACGATCAGGAATTGGATGTCGCTATTCAAAACCTCAAATCGTGGTATGCTAAGCGTTCGTAAGGTTTAGTAAAGTCTGGGTAGGTATGCACGAACTTCATTCTTCCTACATTCCGCCGGAAAAAGCGTTTCTTGTGGCCGCGAATGTACGCGGTAGTCGTCCGCTGCTGAGTGTAGAAGACTCGCTGGCAGAACTGACCCTTCTGGCAGAAACCGCAGGGATGGATGTCGTCGGTTACACACATCAGAATGTCGCACAGATTGATCCTGCGACCTTTATCGGTTCCGGCAAAGTCGAAGAAATCATTGAAGCTGTTGAAACCACACAGGCGCAGACGGTGGTCTTTGATGATGAACTCTCCCCTCGCCATCAACGTGAGTTAGAGAGGCGTTTTGGCGAGAACGTCAAAGTTCTTGATCGTTCCGCCCTGATTCTCGATATTTTCGCTCAGCATGCGCAGACGCGCGAAGGCTCCTTGCAGGTAGAGCTGGCACAATATGAGTACAGGCTGCCGCGACTGACTCGCCAGTGGACGCACCTTGCCCGGCAGGCAGGCGGCAGTACACGTGGTGGCGTTGCAGGGGTTGGCCTTCGCGGCCCTGGTGAAACGCAGCTTGAAGTTGATCGTCGCGAAATCGGGCGCATCATCGCGCGGCTAAAACGCGATCTTGAACAGGTGCGCCAGCATCGCAGCCGCCATCGTATTCAACGCACCCGTGCCGGAATACCCGTTGTGGCTCTCGTTGGTTATACGAATGCCGGGAAATCCACCTTGCTGAAAGCATTGACGAATGCCGATGTCTATATTGCCGATCAGCTTTTCGCAACGCTTGATCCCACGACTCGCCGAATGTCGCTTCCATCAGGCAGGCAGGTGCTCTTTACCGATACGGTAGGGTTTATTCAGAAGCTTCCAACGACCCTGGTGGCCGCTTTCCGCGCCACACTCGAAGAGGTTGCCGAAGCCGATTTGCTGCTTCATGTTGTCGATATATCGCATCCCAATGTCATGCAGCACATTGAGTCGGTCGAAGATACGCTTGCTGAGATTGACGTGCCCTCCATTCCGCGCATCCTGGTCTATAACAAAGTTGATCGCTGGAATATATCCGACAGCGTAGAGACGCCAGAAGCCAGTAATTATCAGGCAGAAGTGAGGGTATCGGCCAAAAAAGGGACGGGCATTGACAGCCTGTTTGATGCCGTTGAACAGGTCTTGGCAGCCTCGCTCCAGCATGTGCAGATTTTGCTGCCGTATGAGCGGGGGGATCTGGTATCCACACTGTACGAACTGGCGAACGTGGAACAACGGGAAAACACGCGCGACGGAGTGCTCCTCAAAGCACACCTGCCGCCCTCGCTTGCCGTCCGCTTTAGCGAATACATCATCAATCGATAAGCGAGTTGCATCCGATGTTGAAATGGATTGATCAATCCCAAAGACTATCGAAGCTCTTACTGTGGTTCTCAAACGCCCTGGCGCGGCAGCGAGGGCTGCCAGCACTGGTTGGGATTGGTCTGATTCTGATCGGCTTTGTGATCCAGCTTTTCGATGTTTACTCGAACAGCCGCCTCATCGAGCTATTAGCGGTTGTGACCCATAATTTGGGTGTTCTGATCGCTTTTGTGGGGTTGTTGCTTGCTACCCCACTTGGTCGTTAGACGAAATGAACCGAGGAGACGATCAGAACACGGAAATTATGGCAGTCAGTGCTACAACTGAATCCAGTAAACCTCTGGTCTGAAGATCGTGTGGAAGAATAACCGCATATCCGGGGAAATCGTCAGACCAGCCAGAGGAGCAGCAAGTTCTGTATAGATCACAATCTCAATCTGATCCATAGAACATCCACCTTCACGACAGAGTTCAGGGTTAACCCGTCCCACTACCCCACGAGTACCGATAGCATACGTGAAGTAGAGATAACCATCCTCACCCAAAACCATTCCCGTCGTGCTGACCAATCCACTCACAAGGGGTTGAGGAGCAGGAGCACCCCCTGCGATCAGTGCATCTTTCGCGATCCACTCAATCGAACGACGAGAACTGCCATTGTTGGCAACATACACAAACGAGTCATCAACAGCAATACCGGTGGGTGAGCGTAGTCCTTCCATAACAATCTGCACCTGTCCATCACGTCCAACCATAGCGATATTGTCACCAGCCAGATTGGTAATCAGAAAGCGATTTTCGTCCAGGTAGGCGATTCCCCATGGGCCTTGCAGGTTAGAAGCAACGGTCAGTGGTGCCCTTGCTCGGGTCACAAACAGAAATGAATTTGTCTCAAAATCGGGAACCCACAGATTTAGATCACCTGTCTGTGCACCTTCAGCATACAGCGTATGCGCATTGCGAACACCGTAGATATACGCTTCTGTTGAACCAGAAGCATCATCGAGTTGATACAATGTCCAGTCACCATTACAAGCAACATAAAGCTGACTGTTGAACCACGCTGCTCCATTCGGTCTCTGGACGTTACCCGTTAACACCGATAGATCAGACTGGGTAAACGGCTGCTCAAGGGTGTTCGCAGAAGTCACCTCAGTTGCATCACTGGTTACTTCTAACGGAGCAACGGGGGTTGGGGTCTTTGATGGACCAGGGGTTGGGGTGTTATCGCCACTGAAAACGAGAGAAGGGAAAACTAGAAAAAGGAGAAGCGAGAAACCAAACCAGGAAAATCCCTTTACCATTACTGCCTCTTGTTATTGACTATACGAAACATACGGCACAGCAACAAAAAATGTTGTTCCAACCTTCTCTGTGCTGCTTAACCATACCTTGCCACCATGACTTTCTACAATGGATTTCACAAAACTCAGCCCCAGACCGGAGCCAGACACGTGTTCTACGCCTTTCTGCTGTCCTCGGAAAAAGCGATCAAACACCTTTGTACTGATCTCGGCTGGGATACCGATACCATTGTCCTGAACTTCAAATACAAGTTCATGATCCTGTGTATATACTGCAATACGCACACGACGATCAGCAAGGCTGAATTTAATCGCGTTCTCGATCAGATTTACAATCACGCGCTCGAACTGCTCTCGATCACAAAAGAACTCAGGCAGACGGTCAGCAAGGCATACCTCAACCTGAACCTGTTTGTCCTCAATCACATAAGACAACTCATCCAGACAATTCTGAATAATCACTTCGGGGTGACAGGTCTCCGTCAGCACACGCGAAGTCTTCAACCGTTCTAAATCCAGCACACCCCGGATAATGCGGTTCATCCGTTCCAGTTGTTTGTCAACAACGACCAACGCTTCCTGTACATCAACATTGTCATACGTCCTCAAATCCTCACGAAGCAGTTCCACATAGGCTGCCGCTCCCATCAAAGGATTCTTCAGATCATGACTCGCCATACGCACCATCTCGCTTTTCAGTCGGTCGAGTTCCTTCAACTCCGTAACATCGTTGAGGATCGCCACCCACCCGGCAATGCGGGGTTTTCCGAGCACCGCGAAGTGACACTGATACACTCGTCCATCAAGCGCAACCTCGAAGACAAACCCACCTTTACGTCTTGCTTCTCGTAGCACAGTGCGAAAGTTCTGTGGGACAACGGATGCTGGAAGCACCTGTAGGAGTGAAATTCCTTCAAAAGATTTGTTTTCTGGTAGCAAGCGCTTCGCAGCTGGATTAGCAAAAATAAGGCGGAAGCGTCGATCTACAGCCAGAACCGGATTTTCTGTACTACTAAGCACTGTTTCCAATTGACTATGCGCAGTTTCTAACTCATCCGTCAGCGCTTTTTGTTCAGCAAATAAATGACTATGCGCAATCGCAACAGCAGCCTGAGCACCCAGGAGTTCCAGCAGATAAACATCCTGAAGATTAAACAACCGCCCCTGCCGTCCCGCCACAACCAGCAGAACCCCGGTAATTTCGCCGCCATAGACCAGCGGAACACAAATCACTGACCCAAAGGTTTCTGGCGCTAAATCGAAGTCAGGTGTTTGCTTCCAATCCCGCCCATAACTTTCAACAAAAATTGACTCTCGGTTTTTAGCGACCGTCCCGGCAATTCCCTGTCCCTCTGGAATAACGGTATGAAGAAGCTGTTCAGGTAGTCCATAAACAGTCTCCACCACCAGTCTATTGCCCCGCGCCAGTAAAATTCCCACGCCGTCAGCACTCAACCAACCAGCCGCTTGAATGGCAATTTCCCGCAGCACTGTCTCAATTCTGATCTGGCTGGTAATTGCCAGTGTGACCTTGTGCATGGCCTCAACCTGTACACGCCGCTCCGCCAGCGGTGTTACAATCTCTTGCTGGAGAATGGCGAAACACGTAATCAGGCAGCCAATCGATGCAATCGTATTGGCAAAAGAGGCTATACCTAGTGCAGGGTTAATGAACGTTAATGTCTGTCCGAGCAGAAAAAGACCGATCCCAACAGACAATCCCTGCGAACGAACACGTCGACGATAAAACCACAGTAGATAGGCAGTAAGCACATCAAAAATCAGGTAAAACGAGAGGAGAATGGGTCGTGCCAGCCCATCACTGCCAATTTCAAGATTGCCTCCCGTGCTCGTAATGCTAAAAAACAGGCGATAAGCAACCACAATCAGCAGGCTCGAAAAGGCCAGCCATCGAATTCGCCGTATCCGAACCCCCACAATCACTGTTGTCAGAAGATAGACGGCAACACTAGAACCCGTAAATCCAAGCTCCATTACACTCAAAGCGCCGCTGACAAGCAAAAGATCAGCCTCAGGGATAAGCCGCGTGATCTGAACGAGGAGCGCACCGCCATTCCAGCCTGCCACAAACAGCAGGAACAAGGCGAAAAATTGGTTTAAGGTTTGTTTGGCATCATGCCATAGAAGAATGATAAGAAAACCCAGAGTCAGCGAGAGCGTCAGGCCGCTGACCAGCAGATTAATCGCTGAGAGCGTCGGCATTCCTAATCAGACGAAGACTATGAGGTTTTCGGGGGTGTGGACATCGAGGTCTGCTTTTCAAAGCGATATCCCACTCGATGTTCGGTCAGAATGTAAATCGGATTAGCGGCATCTGGTTCAATTTTGCGACGAAGCTGGCTGATATACACGCGGGGATAATAGATGTCATCGACGTATTCCTGCCCCCACACCTGCTCCAGCAGATCACGCTGCGTAACCACACGTCCGGAATTCTCCATCAACACCGCCAGCAGCTTGAACTCAGTCGGCGTGAGATGAATTTTCCGCCCATCCACATACACATGACGACGATGCAGATCAACCGTGAGATGACCATCATTGTACCCCTGATCCTGGTCACTGGACGTAATCTGTGCCCGCCGCAGAATAGCTTTTACCCGCGCCACAAATTCATTTAAGCGAATCGGCTTGATGAGATACTCATCAGCACCAGCATTCAGACCTTCGATCACATCGTCTTCCGTTACCGCCTGCGCCGAAAGCATCATAACCGGAGTATCTGCCACTTCACGAATACGGCGGCAAACCGTCAGCCCGTTCATCTCGCCAGGCATCACAATATCGAGAATGACAAGATCGGGTTTGAAGCTGTGGAATGCGCGTAAAGCCTCCAGCCCATCACTGCAAAGCATGACCTCAAAGCCCTCCCGGCGCAGTTTGCGACCGAGAGCATCCCGAATTGCCTGTTCATCGTCCGAAATCAGTACGCGCATGGTGGTTTATCTGGGGCTATTCTCAACGTTATGGCAAGTCTACCACAATTCCAAAAGCGCATACCAGCCGTCAGGTTAGGGGTTCTTTTCTTGGTTATAATGTTGGAACAATCGTTGCGTCATTCCAAGAAAGGTTCGTTTTATGAGCAACACGCCTATCCGAAGGGGGAGTTTTCTGCTTCTCACCCTTTTCGTTTGCCTCGTCCTCGCTGGCTGCAACCTGAGCGCCGCGCCAGAAGAACCGTTAAACGTCACCAATGTTCCTACGGGTTCGCAGAATGCCACCCGCACACCCTCGTCCAACAGCAGCCTGCCCACTGCGCGACCTGTTACCCGGTTGCCGTTGCCCACATCACAGGTCCGACCACCGGGGAGCACCGCCGTTTCCTCGCTGCCCCAGCCCATCCTGCTGCCCACGATTACGCCTATGCCGGTCAGCATTGTCATTCTCTCACCTATTCCGGGCAATGTTGTTGCGGGCAATGTGCAAGTCCTGGGTGCAGCCAGCCATCCGCAATTCCTGCAATATCAGGTCGAGTTCGGTCCCGATCCCAATCCCGGTAATCTGTGGTATCCAGCCACCAGCGTGGTTCAAACACCTGTGAGTACCTACGCGCTGCTGGGTATCTGGAACACCACTTCGCTCAACGACGGTCTCTATCAGCTTCGGCTGCGCGTGTTTCTCCGTGACGGCAGCAATCTGCAAACCGTCGTGAACAACATCCGTGTGCAGAACCAGGCACCAACCCCTGTCCCGACCAGTACACCCAATATTCCGCGTCCCATCGCCGCTTTTACGCAGGATTTGAGCACTGGCAATGCACCGCTGGTCGTGCGCTTCTTCAACCAGTCCACAGGCGAAATCACCAGTTATAGCTGGGACTTCGGCGATGGTGGCTTTAGCAACGAGCAAAACCCTATCCACATCTACAACAACCCTGGCCTGTTCAACGTCACCCTCACGGTCAGCGGGCCGGGCGGCAGCTCCAACGTATCCCGTCAGATCAACGTGCAGAGTGTCTCCGCACCAGTCGCGGCCTTTGTCCCTGACCGTTCGAGTGGCACGCCACCCCTCAACATCCAGTTCAACAATCAATCCACAGGCCAGATCACAACCTACGAATGGAATTTCGGCGATGGTGGCACCAGCAGCGCGGCCAGCCCGTCGCACCAGTACACCACCGCAGGCACCTATAACGTGATTCTGCGTGTAATCGGCCCCGGCGGTACATCATCAGCCACTCGTCAGATCACGGTTGTAAATCCGCAGGTGGCCGCACCAAACGCCGCCTTCCGCCCCGACACAGCCATCAGCGGCGATCTGCCCTTCACGATACAGTTTGAGAACGCCTCAACAGGCGAAGTCACAGGCTACAACTGGAATTTCGGCGATGGTACTTCCAGCGCAGAACAGAATCCCGCGCATATCTTTACCGAGGCCGGAACATACACCGTGTCGCTGACTGTCGCTGGTCCCGGGGGACAGGATACCGCCGAAATCCAGGTCGAAGTCATCCGTCCGCCTGACGCGCCAACCGCCAGCTTCAATGTTGAGGGGGAAACAACAGGAACGGCACCCTTTACCGTCACCTTCACCAATACCTCTCAAGGGGATATTGACCAGACCACCTGGGATTTTGACGATGGCGAAACCAGCACCAGCACCGACACAACGCTAACCCATGAATTCACCGAACCCGGCACTTACGAAGTCACGCTGACGGTCACGAATGAAAGTGGCACGGATACCGCGACGACCACCATCACCGCACTGCCCCAGCAAATCGCACCAGAAGCACTTTTCACCCTGAATCCCACCAGTGGAAACGCGCCGCTGGAAGTCACCGTAACCAACCAATCGACTGGTAACAACCTGACCTATGCCTGGAACTTCGGGGACGGCGAAACCAGCGACACCAACAACGCGACCTTTACGCATACGTTTAATGATGCGGGGACTTTCGTTGTCAGCCTGACCGTCACCGATACCGTCTCTGGCCTCAGCGATGACTACCGCCTTCCCGTTGAGGTTGGCGAAGGTGCGCCAGCCCCCGCCCCCATCAGCGCCAGCTTTAACGCTGTAGAAACCTCGCCGCTGAATTACAGCTTTGAGGCAACGGCGACAGGCGGAACCGAACCGTACACCTTTGCCTGGGACTTCGGTGATGGACAAACCGGACAGGGTCAGAGCGTGACACACACCTACGGTCAGGGTGGCGATTACACAGTCACGCTTACGGTGACGGATGCGACAGGCACAACGGCGACCAGCACCCAACCTGTGACCGGAACCCCACCAACGGAGCCATTAAACGTCAGCTTCACCGCGACAGAAAACCAGCCGTTGACCTTCGATTTCCAGGCCACCGCAGCAGGCGGCACTCCGCCCTACACCTTTGCCTGGGATTTTGGCGATGGGCAAACGGGCGAAGGCGAAACCACGTCCCATACCTATACACAGGGAGGCACGTTCACCGTAAATCTGACCGTGACCGACAGTACCGCAGCAACCGCGAACAGCCAGCAGGACGTGACGACCAATGCGCCGGAAGAACCAGCGCTTCAGGAAACCACCACTGTTTTGCCATCCAATGTGAACGAGTTTTTCAACGCACTGAATCCGGTCTATCAGGCAGGTCTGACTCGTCCAACACCCAACCGCCGCGATGCCTTTGCCGTCATCGGTGATGAAACGACGCTCTCACCCGCATTCCTGCGCCCGTTTGCAGTCAATGATCCGCCGACCTTCCGCCTGGACGACACCACCACCGATTTGCAGACGCTCATCGACCGCTATAACACCACTGGCAGCTTTACGCGGCAAAGCGTGGCGACAGGTAACAATTTCACTGCGCAAACCCTGCTGGAACCCGGAGCCAACTACAGTGCGCAGTGCGATCAGCCGGGGGAAACCCTGATTCAGTGTGAACTGCGTCTGGCGCAGGCCGGTGTTGCCGTAATCAACGTCGGCTATAACGACGTGCTTCAGCAGACCGATCCAGCGGCTTTCGCTGAACAGCTCCGCCAGATCATCCAGAGTGCGCTGGACAGCGGCGTTGTCCCGGTGGTCAGCACAGTGTATCCGCGCCTGGGTGATCCGGTCACACTGGAACAGACCCGGCGCATCAACAACGCGATCATTGAAACGGCAGCAAGCATGAACGTACCGGTGTTTAACCAGTGGGCGGCTTTCGATAATCTGCCCGACAGCGGCCTTACCGGGGAAAACACCCCTTCAATTGATCCCAACGTGACCGAAGGGGCGGGCTTCCTGACCGAAGGCACAACCTACGGCGCGAACGCACGCAACCTGTATCTGCTGCGTCTGCTGAACACCATTTCCAACACCATCCTCCAGTAACGTCTGTTCGCGAGTGGCGGCGGTTGTTTGGCCGCCGCCGCTTGCCGAACGCCCCACTCCGTCTTTATACTAGGCACCCGATAGACAAGTGTGGATATCTGGCATGAACCGACAGCGCCGTGTGAGCGGAGCACCAGGCCAACCGACTGAGCAGGGAAAACCTCTGGTGATTGAGATCGAAGTCGCCGAAGGGCTGGAGTCTT
The DNA here is from genome assembly GCA_033762735.1 of bacterium. Lineage (GTDB taxonomy): Bacteria > Chloroflexota > Anaerolineae > Aggregatilineales > Phototrophicaceae > JANRLJ01. Next base: position 23,738 of record JANRLJ010000244.1, read on the forward strand.
TTGCACAGGACGAACTCAAAGGGCTGGTACGCACCAACGTCGCCGTGTCAAAGGGCGCACTGACCTTCACCCACACCGGACAACTCGCCCCGCTGCTCAGTCTGCACACAGCGAACAGCGTCTACCTCCTGCTGCATTTCCCGGTTCCGCGTCCTCGTGCGCTGCTCGGCCATGAGCATTTCCACCGGATTCTTGCCCATATCCGGCTTGTGCGCGATATCGACCCCGCTGCCGAGTTTCGCACCTTCTTCATCAGTGCAGCAGGCGCAGACTCATCCGTCATGCAGCGTTTGAAGCAGGAGATTGCCACCCAAACAGGGCTTGTGCACGGCGACGAAAACGGTGATCTGCTGATTCGCATCCGGCGCAGCGGTGAGGGCTGGGATGTACTGCTGCGGCTGAGTGCTCGTCCCTTAGCGACCCGTCCCTGGCGTGTGTGCAACTACGAAGGCGCACTGAATGGCCCTGTTGCGTCTGCGATGGCGATGCTTCTCAACGCCTCCCCGGACGATGTTTATGTCAACCTTGCCTGTGGCTCTGGAACACTGCTGATCGAGCAGATGTCCTACCAGCGGGTGCGTTGGGCAGCAGGGATCGACCGTTCAACCGATGCGCTGAAATGTGCGCGGCAAAATATTCGCGCCACGTCCCTTTCGCACCATGTCGATCTTCTCCAAGCCGATGTACGTCAACTGCCGCTTGCCTCAAACAGTGTTGATCTGCTTTCAGCGGATTTACCCTTCGGACAGCTCAGCGGTTCACATACTGAAAATCAGCGGCTCTACCCGGCATTGCTGCACGAAGCCGCACGCATCGCCAGACCAAAGGCGCGTTTCATACTGATTACGCACGAAGTTCGTTTGATCGAAACCTTACTGAGCACGTCAAATCTCTGGAAAATTGTAACCGTCCAGCGCGTCTCACTGCGCGGCCTGCATCCACGTATTTATCTTCTTCAGTCCGTTAAAGAAGCCTGATGAACCGACTCCTACCAATTCCCGTACTCGTCATTCTGATAACGCTCACTGCCGCTTCCTGCACCAGTGTTCCAGAAATTCAGCCGATGGTCGTCTCGCTGGTTGTGGATGGTCAGGAACGCGCCTATCCCAAAACTGACCCCATTACCATTGACCAATTCCTGCGCGAAGCCGAGGTTGAGCTTGGCCCGCTTGACCGGGTAAACCCGCCGCTGGTGACCCAGATCAGCGATGGAATGCGCGTGGAAGTCGTGCGCGTACAGGTCGAGGAGCAGTGCGAGGAGGTGGAAATCCCCTACCGCGAAATCACCACCCTGTACGAAGGGTTACAGCCCGGTGAACAGCGCGAACAGCAGGCCGGGCGCAATGGCGTCGAACAGGTCTGCTACCGGGTGGAAATCGCCAATGGGCAGCCCGGAGATCGCGCCGAAGTTCGCCGCAGCATTGTCTCCAATCCACAGGATCGAATCATCTTCGTCGGGCCAACAACAGAACTCGAACCCGTGCCCATCAACGGCACTCTGGCCTATATCAGCAATCGCAATGTGTGGATTCTGCGCGGCAGCAGCACCAACCGCCGTCCGCTGACTTCGACGGGCGACCTCGATCAGGCTGTGTTCAGCCTCACCACTGATGGCCGCCAACTGCTTTTTTCGCGCACAAGAGATGCCTCCCTCAACGCCTTTAACAACCAACTCTGGCTGATCGCCGATACGACACTGGAGTCGCCCACACCGCTGCCGCTCACCCCACAGGACGTACTCTATGCGGAATGGGTGCCGGAGCGCCCCAACACCTTCAGCTACTCACGTGCAGAATCAAGCCAGGCCGCGCCGGGATGGCGTGCGCTGAACGACCTGTGGATCACGCGAATTGACCCATTCACGGGCACGGAGATCGACATCGAACAGGTGCTGCTGGAATCGGGCGGTGGGCTGCTGGGCTGGTGGGGTATGGACTATTTCTGGGCACCGGACGGACAGCGCTTAGCCTGGGTACAATCCAATTCCATCGGTCTGGTTGATTTTGAAAACCGCACGCTCAACACACCGCTGATCGAATTTCCGCTGCTCAATCCGCTGAGTGATTGGTCGTGGCGCACAACCGTTTCCTGGGCACCTGATAGCAGCCTGATCGCGACTACCGTGCATGGACCGCCCGTGGGGAGCGAATCGCCCGAAACAAGCCCAGTCTTCAATATCACAGTGGTCGCGGCGGATGGCACTTTTACGGCCAATATACTGGACAGCGCGGGAATCTGGTCAACGCCGCGCTATTCTCCGGAATTGCGCAGTGCTGAAGGTGATTTCCCACGCGGTTATATCGCTTATCTGCGCGCACGAGAACCTTATGAGAGCATCAATGGAGAGTATGACCTGATTGTTGCAGACCGCGACGGTAGCAACGCCCGCATTATCTTCCCGCCGGAAGATCAACCAGGCCTGACTGCACAGCAGTATGCGCAGGATTTTACCTGGAGTCCTGACGGCAGGCAGATCGCGCTGATCTATCGTGGCAATCTGTGGGTGGTGGATGTCGAGACTGGTATCTCTCATCAACTCACATTGGATGGTGGCGCCTCTAAACCGTTGTGGACGCAGTGATGCCATCAAGCGAAAATCGAACAACACCAGTCCGTCGTCTCCTCATTTTCACTGCCGCGCTGATGGTGTTGATTGGCAGCGTTGTCGCACTATTGGGAACACGGCAGGAGCGTGACTTCCAGTTACGAGGATACGTTGACGCAACTCGCAGTGCTGATCTGCCGTTTCGTGTCCCTCGCCTCGGTGTGAATGCTGACCTCACGCAGTATGACCCTGAAAACCTGCGGCGCAATCTGGAATTGATGCGTACAGCCCATATCCACTGGGTACGGCAGGAAGTGCGCTGGGACGAGATCGAGCCGCGTCAGGGGGACTATCAATGGGAACAATGGGATAACATCACCGAAGAAATCGCCCGCTTCCCGGAGCTGCGGTTGGTCGCCGTTTTCGTCAACTCGCCAGAATGGGCAAGAAGGCCGGATCAGCGGGAAGCGCTTTATCCCACAGTACCGCCCGAAACTCCTGATTCACTCGCCGCTTTCGTGAGAGCCTTCGCCGAACGCTACAGCGATGTAATTGACTTTTACCAGGTCTGGGATGAACCCAACCTGAGGATTGGCTGGGGCGGCCTCGAACCCCGTCCCAGTGCTTATGCCGCACTCTTGCAGGCGGCATATTCGGCCATTCATGCCTCAGATCGGGATGCAACCGTCATCGCTGCTGGGCTTGCGCCAACGGTTGAAAGCGGGCCAACGAATATCAGTGATGATCTGTATCTTGAGCAGCTTTATCAGCTTGGTGCTGCTGACACCTGGGATGCAGTGGCCGCCAAACCTTATGGCTTTGGCCTTTCACCGGATGATCGCACCGTCTCCCGCGATGTATTGAACTTTTCCCGCATCATTGCACTGCGTGAAGTCATGTTGCGCTATGGCGACGGACAAACCCCACTCTGGGCGAGTCACTGGGGATGGAACAGCCTGCCGACAGGGTGGAGCGGCGCACCCTCACCCTGGGGACAGGTCACACCCGAACAGCAGCGCACCTATACCCTGCAAGCGCTCAACCGGGCGGAACGTGAATGGCCCTGGCTTGGCGGGATGACCTTGCAGCACTGGCAGCCCAATGCCGAACCGGATGATCCAAGCTGGGGTTTCGCCCTGATCGATTCGTCTGGAACCCCAACATCACTTTGGGAAGCCCTGCGCGATATGGCCCCTGCGTCGGTCGCGACCAACGGCCTTTATCCCCCGCAAACCGTCCATGCGCGTTACAACGGCATCTGGACGTTTGGCGCTCTGGGCGCGGATGTTGGATGGGTGCAAGACAGCCGTTTTGAGTTCGACTTCAGCGGAAGCGATCTTGCCTTGCTCGTCCGACAGGATAACTATGTCGCCCATTTCTACCCTGAAATCGACGATGCAGATATCAATGCGCTCCCGGTCGATTCGGCTGGCAACCCATACCTGCTGCTCACCAGCGAAACACTAACGCCCGAAATCAATTTGGTGCCTGTTGTGCATAACCTCCCTAACCAGCAGCATACCCTGCGCGTCACGGCGGATGAACTTGTCCCGGATGAAGCCGTGAACCGCTGGCCGCTGGTCGGATACGCTGTCAGTGATGGCGATCTTGGTGCGCCATACAACCGCCAGATCACCATTGCTCAACTGACGGCGGCAGTCGCTTTGATCGCTGTGGTCGTAAGTGGAATGGGGCTGCCCTGGCGACGCATCTTCCAGCCTGCCCATATCCTGCTGCGTCCCATAACCCGCGCAGGCAATCTCATCCTCGGTGCGCTCACGTCGTTCGCACTGATGATCGCCATGCTGCTGACCTTCGGCGACACCACACCGGCAATCCTGCGACGCGACTCGGTTCATCTTGGACTGTCGCTTCTCACAGCCGGATTGATTTTTATCGAACCCGGCTTCCTGCTGACACTGGTCGCCGTGCTTTTGCTATTCATCCTGATCTTCAATCGCCTGGAGACCGGGCTTATCCTGACCATTTTCTGGTCGCCCTTCTTTCTGTTCCCGGTTGAGCTGTATCAGTTCGCGTTTCCGCTGGCGGAGATTCTGCTGCTGCTTACGGCAGGCGCATGGTTGTTCCGCGCTGTTGCTGAATACGCCACCTTGCAGAAAAAGCGTCCGTTCGCACGGCAGTTAAGACTTCCGCAGCATTTTCATCCGCTGGACGGCTGTGTGATCGCACTCGTCATCCTCGGCCTGATCGCCCTAAGTTGGTCACAGCGCCGCGATGTTGCCTTCACCGAGTTCCGAACGCTGTTCGTACAGCCCGCCTTGTTCTATCTCGTCCTGCGCACCCTGCGGCTTGATCGTCAAACCATGCTGCGGCTGGTCGATGCGCTGATTCTGGCCGGAACGACGGTCGCCCTGATTAGCGTGTTCCAGTTCGTTCGAGGTGAAGCCATCATCACAGCAGAAGCCGGGGTGCGGCGTCTGGCGGGCGTGTATGGCTCGCCCAACAACCTCGGCCTGTTTCTGGGTCGCTGCATTCCGTTCACACTGGCGCTGGCGCTCGTCCCCCTGGACACACGACGCAGAGCATTCAGCGCTGTATGCCTCATCCTGATGGGACTCGCGGTAGTTCTCAGCCAGAGCGCCGGTGCGCTCTTTATCGGCATTCCGATGGCCGTCGCGGTGGTTATGCTGCTGCACTATCGACAGAAAGCAGTTTTGCCCCTGGTTGGCCTTGCACTGGTGTTCATGGCTGCTGCCTTTGTTGTGCAGTCCTCCCCTCGCTTTGCCCGCCTGTTCGATCTGACCCAGGGCACAAACTTCTACCGCCTGCGTGTCTGGGAAAGTTCACTCAACATCATTGCCGATCATCCGGTAACAGGGCTGGGATTAGACCAGTTCCTTTACGCCTTCCGAGGGACATATATTTTACCCGATGCCTGGGAAGAACCCACTCTGTCGCACCCGCATAACCTTGTGCTGGATTTCTGGATACGCCTCGGCATTGCTGGTGTCGGCTTTCTCGTGACACTTCAGCTTGTGTTCTGGCGAACAACACTGCGGGTTTATCGCTCTCTGTGGCAAAAGGATTGGCTCATCCAAGCCCTTTTGGTTGGTGTTATGGGCTGCATGGCAAACCTGCTGGCACATGGACTGGTCGATAACAGCGTCTTCGTCATCGATCTGATGATCGTCTTTATGCTGCTGCTCGGCCTGAGCACAGGGTTTACGAACATTAGTGCTATTGACGAACAAACATAGATACGGTGTAATGGAATGGTATACAAGCGGAGCCAGTCCATGAAAGCGAAAGTCAACAAGGTCACGATCCAGCTTGTTCAGGGCGATATTCTGGATTTCGCGCTCAGCGGTCTGATCACCGTCACTGACCCCAATCTATCGCTTCATCCGGCCTTGCTGGCACGAACTGGTGAGGGAGTAAAGATCGAAGCAGCACAAATCGGCTGGTGCGAGGTCGGTTCTGCAGTTATCACCAGTGCGGGATTGTTTGAGGGAGTCGAAAAAATCATCCATGCAGTTGGTCCCCGCTGGGGTGAAGGCAGTGAACGCGGTAAGCTGGCGAACGTTACCTGGGAATGTCTTCTGCTGGCAGAGGAGCATGGTCTGAAAGCGCTGACGATGCCCGCCATTTCCAGCGGAATGCTGGGCTATCCCCTGGAAAACTGCGCCACGACGATGCTGACAAAAATCATCGATTTCACCTTTGAAGACCTCGATCACATTCGCTCCATCACCGTCTGCCTCGAACACGACAATGCCTACACCATCTTTCAACACGAACTCACACGCCAGCTTGAAGAACTCAAGCAAACCGGAGAAGGTAAAATTCTCGTCTAACCCTCCGCACAACACTCATCTGTCATTTAACTCGCTTGGCTTTGTGTGGTAGAATGCCGCCAGACTCGGTCTTATCACCTCATCTTGGAGGCAGCTTTGCGCGTTCTGATCACTGGCGGCGCAGGATTTTTAGGGTCGCACTTGTGTGACCGCTTTATTGGAGAAGGCCACACCGTTGTGGCGATGGACAACCTCATCACCGGGAATACCCGCAATATTGCACATCTGGCGGGCAACCCCAACTTTCAATTCATCAAACACGATATCACCAATTACATCTATCTCGATGGGCCGCTTGATGTGGTGCTGCATTTCGCGTCGCCGGCCAGCCCGATTGACTATCTTAAACTGCCGATCCAAACGCTGAAAGTCGGCGCACTCGGTACGCACAACGCCCTCGGTCTGGCGCTGGCGAAGAAGGCACGGTTTATGCTGGCTTCCACCTCTGAGGTATACGGTGACCCGCTGGAGCACCCGCAGAAGGAAACCTACGTTGGCAATGTGGACATGATCGGGCCGCGCGGCGTCTACGACGAAGCCAAGCGCTATGCGGAAGCGCTCACAATGGCCTATCACCGTGTTCATGGGGTTGATACGCGCATTGTCCGCATTTTCAACACCTACGGCCCGCGTATGCGCCTGGATGACGGACGTGTGGTGCCCAACTTCATCGGGCAGGCGCTTCGCGGTGAAGAATTAACCGTCTACGGCGACGGCCAGCAGACCCGCAGCTTCCAGTACTGCGCCGACCTGATCGAAGGGATTTATCGCCTGCTGATGTCGGACTACAACGAACCCGTCAACATCGGCAACCCGCATGAGATGTCCATTCTCGACTTTGCCAAAATCGTCAATCAGCTTACGGATAACCCCAAAGGCATCGTGTATAAGGACGAGCGTATCAAGGGCGATCCGCAGACGCGCCAGCCGGATATTACCCGTGCCCGCACCATTCTGGGCTGGGAGCCGAAGGTCGATATTTACCAGGGGCTTGAACAGACGATTGCGTATTTTAAAGAGGTGGTGTGAGCCGCACCGCATTTGTTCAAGCAGGTTCCGCCAGCGGGCTTAAATCCGTCGGCTGGATTATCACAGCCGCAGCAGCAGGGTTGGTGGCGGCAGCACAGCCACCCCTTGCCTCCCTCACCTTCTTTGGGCTGATCGCTGCTGTTTTCCTGTTCACCCTCAGCCCCCTGGCCGCCCTCTCCGCCCTGCTGATTCTGGCGCCGATGCGCACCCTGATCGCTACCGAAGCCAACTTCCAGCTCCCCCTCGAAATCGGCCAATTGACCACCCTGGCGCTGATTGCCGCGTGGCTGATCTATCGGATTGTGTGGCAGCGTCGACTGCTCAACCTGCCCTGGTCGGCCCTCTATGTGCCGATCATCGGATTTCTGCTGGCAACTGGCCTCACCGCCTTCTCTGCCGTATCCTTAAGCGCGTGGCTCAGCGAATGGCTGAAGTGGCTTTTTGTGCTGGCGCTTGTCGTCCTGGTGCTCGATCTTGGTCAGGGGCAGCGCTGGGAGTGGATTGTCTTTAGCCTGATCACGGCGGGTGTCGCGAATGCGTTGATCGGCATCTACATTTTCTTCGGCGGCAGCGGCGCAATGCATTTACTCGTTAGTGGTCGTTTTTTCCGCGCTTTCGGCACATTCGGCCAGCCCAATCCCTTTGGTGGTTTCATGGGGCTGCTGGCACCCATCGCAGCCTGTGCCGCGTTGGGCTATCTGCTGCTGGCATGGAAACGGTGGCGGCTGGAAAAACGTCTCAGCTACCGCGTGCTGCTTTCCTCAGTCTTTTATACCGCCGCTTTCGGTCTGCTCAGCATTGGTGTAGTCATCTCGTGGAGTCGCGGGGCATGGCTGGCATTTGCAGTATCAGTCGGCGCAACGATGCTCGTGCTTCCCAGAAAGCTGTGGCAGGGACTTGCACTCGCCCTGATCGGCCTTCTGCTGGTAGGCGCTCTATGGCTGACAGGCAATCTCCCTGCCTCGATCACTGCCCGAATTCAGAGCGCAACGACGGAATTTCTGGCTTTCAATGACGTGCGCGGTGTCGATATCACCCCCGAAAACTATGCCGTTGTAGAGCGGCTCGCCCACTGGCAGGCCGCACTCAACATGGCCTGGTATCACCCCTGGTTTGGTGTCGGTTTTGGCAATTATGAGGCCGCCTATCCACAATTCCGTTTGCTGAACTGGGATATGGCGCTCGGTCATGCGCACAATTACTACTTGAATGTTTTCGGTGAGACTGGCATCATAGGACTTACGGCTTATCTCGCACTGTGGGGAACCGTGTTCTGGCTGACCTTAAAAGCGCGGCAGCATTCGGATGTGCTGTCGCGCTGTGTTATCTGTGGTCTTTTCGGAACGTGGATTTACCTCACGATACACAGCGTGTCGGATAATCTGTACGTGAACAATCTGTTTTTGCACCTGGGGGTCATGCTGGGTCTGCTGGCAATCCTCCATCAGCAAGCACAAGCCAGAAAATGGCTGGGGAAAAGTCTATGACCCAACTGAATGCAAATATGATGGATGATACCGGAAGCGCAAAGGGCGGGCTGCGCAACCCTCTGGATGCACCCATCACCGGGTTCGCCAATCGCTTTGGCGAGAAGTCCAAAGAGGTTGAGCGCTTCGTTAAATTCGCGATTGTGGGGGTTAGCGGTGCGATTGTCGACTTCGGCATCCTAATCGCTTTGCAGGCCACAATTCTGCCGCCCACGCGCCCTCTCAATGTTGCCATCGCCACCAGCATTGCATTCGTTTGCGCCGTTCTCAACAACTTCGTCTGGACACGCTGGTGGGTCTATCCGGATTCACGCACCCATTCCATGCGCCGCCAACTGGCGATGTTCTTCTTTATCAGTGTTGTTGGCTGGCTGGGGCGAACGCTGTGGATCACGCTCATGTACTATCCCATCGGCCATGCGTTGATGCCCAGCGCTCTTCCCCTCATCCGCCTGCTGCGTCCGGAGTATATGCCTTCGCATTCAGCAGAGGAAAAACTGGGGTCGATTGTCGCGCAGCTCATCGCGATGGCGGTGGTGATGCTCTGGAATTTCTTCGCCAACCGTCACTGGACGTACAACGACGTTGAATAACCGTCGATTAACCAACGATCCTCTGTGACTTATCCCATTGCTTTAGATTACACCGCCGCCTATGAACAGGGTGGCGGGATTGGGCGCTACGTTCGTGAACTCGTCGCTGCTTTAGCGCGGCTCGATTCATCGACGCAGTATCGCCTTTTTGTCGCTGGCGCAAATCGAGATCAACTTCCCTCTCCTCCAAATGCAAATTTCCAGTGGAAGCCATCCCGGATCACGCCTGCCTGGTTCGCCCGCATCTGGCATCGAGCGCAGGTGCCTTTGCCTGTTGAAACCTTCGTAGGGAATATCAGCCTGTATCATGCGACAGACTTTGTGCTCCCCCCTACCCGGCGAAGCACCTGCACCATCCTCACTGTCCATGATCTGTCGTTTGTCAGAGTGCCGGAAGCGGCAAGTCCGAACCTGAAGAAATATCTGGATATGGTCGTCCCACGTTCTGCCCGCCGCGCTGACCATATTCTGGCAGACTCGCAGGCAACGAAGGACGATTTAATCAGCCTGTACGCCCTGCCAGAAAGCAAGATTACGGTACTCCTGAGTGGCGTGGATGCCCGGTTTTCTCACACAACCTCTGCTTTATTGACTACACGAAAAACCTATCGTATTGGAGAGCGCCCCTATCTTTTCACAGTAGGCACAGTGCAGCCCCGCAAGAATTACGTTCGACTGGTGGAAGCGCTCCAGATGCTGCGGCAGCAGGGTTGTGATGTTGATCTGGTCATTGCGGGGGGCAAAGGCTGGCTCGACGGCCCGCTTTATCAGAAAATTGATAAACTCAAGCTGCAAGAGCACGTTCATCTGATCGGTTTTGCCGCCGACACCGACTTACCAACGCTTTACAGCGGGGCGGCCTGCGTTGCATTTCCGTCCTTGTATGAAGGCTTCGGATTTCCTGTGCTAGAAGGCATGGCCTGCGGGACACCTGTCGTCACATCCACCGTTTCATCGCTTCCTGAAGTGGCGGGAGATGCCGCCCTGATGGTGAACCCGACCGATACGGAAGCGATTGCAGATGCAATCCGGCGTGTTCTCGATGATTCCACCCTTCGAGCAGCACTCATTCAAAAAGGCTATGCTCAGGCGAAAAAATTCACCTGGGAGAACTCCGCCCGCCATTTAATGCAGGTGTATCAGCGGGTCTTGGGATAAACTTATTCATGTTTTTAATCAAAACTTAGAGGATTTATGGACGGCAAACCTATTGCAGACTCGCGAGTGACGCTGAGCGCCCTGATGGGTCCGCAGGACACCAACGGCCTCGGCAATGTGCACGGCGGGGTCATTATGAAGATGGTGGATGAGGCCGGGGGACTGGCCGCGATGCGCCATGCCCGGCGTCCAACTGTGACGGTCGCGGTCGATTCGATGACGTTTATGCTGCCGATTCGCGTCGGTATGATGATACAGTGCAACGCAGAACTCACTTACGTTGGTCGTACCTCGATGGAAGTGCGGGTGGAAGTGATCGCAGAAAACCCGCTGGAAGGCACGACCATCGTCAGCAATACGGCCTATCTGGTTTATGTCGCGCTCGACGGCGAAGGCAAACCGACCGCTGTCCCCCCGCTTATGTACGAAACTGAAGAAGAACGCGCCCGTGCGGAACAGGCTCAACAGCGCCAGGACTATCGCAAGCAGCAGAAAGCACGGGAAGCGCAGCACTTATGAGCGAAAGTCGAAAATCGGGGTCGGCGCTGCTCCGCCTTCTGGACGACATCAGCCCACAGCGGGTTTTAGAGGCCGCCGCGCCCGATCTGGGGATTGCCGATCAGCGACCTTATCCTTTTCTCGCCATTGTCGGCCAGACAGAAATGCGAACCGCCCTGCTGCTGTCGGTCATCAACCCTGCGATTGGGGGGGTGCTGCTGATTGGTCCGCGCGGCACAGGCAAAACCACCGCCGTGCGCAGCCTGACGGGTATCCTGCCGGAAATCGAAGTCAGCGATTGTGACGAAAATGTCCTTCCCGAGGATCTCGAACACCCTAACGCAAAACTGCTTTACCCCGATTGCTACGAAAAACATCAGTCCGGCCAGCCGATTTTCCACTACGAAAATGTCAAACTGGTCGAGCTTCCCTTGAACGCACGGCTGGAAGATGTCGTCGGGGGTATCAATGAGCGCGTCGCCGTGCAGCGCAACACGGTCATGCTGGAACGCGGGATTCTAGGCCGTGCAGACCGCAATCTGCTGTATATCGACGAAGTGAACCTGCTGGACGATCAGATCGTGGACGCCATTCTGGATGCCGCTGCGCAGGGTAGTTATACCGTTCGGCGTGGCGCGATGGCCGGGACGTATCGTTCGCGCTTCGTCCTGATTGGTTCCATGAACCCGGAGGAAGGCCGCCTGCGCCCGCAAATTCTGGATCGTTTCGGTCTGCGGGTGAACGTGCGAGGTTTGACCAGCAAGGAAGATCGGCTGGAGATTTACCAGCGTTCGCGTGCCTACCGCCGCAACCCGACCGCCTTCATCCAACAGTGGGAACTGGCGACCGCCGAAGTGCTGGAAGAAGTCATGGTGGCGCGTGAACTTCTCAAAGACACAAAGTTGCAGGATGATGCACTCGATCTCGGTCTGGCGCTGGTGCAGGCGCTCGATATTGATTCGCATCGCGCTGAATACAGCCTGTTTGAAGCCGCCCGCGCCTACGCTGCTGCCGATGGCCGGGTGAACGTGACCCAGGAGGACATTCGCATGGTCGCACCGATGGCGTTGCGCCAGCGTCGCAGCGAATTCATGTCGAATTTCTTTGAAATGCAGAAGGAAGAAGATGCAAAAATCCTTGCAACCGTCGATCAGCTCGCCCGCTCAACCTCTACCCCGCCCTCGTCTTCATCGCTCTGAGTCGGTGCACAGCATCCTGCTGTGGACACTTCTGGTGGCGGGGATCATCGCCTATAACCTGCCCTGGGCGTCGGGTAAGGGGGCAGCACTGACGTATGGCGCCTACGATCTGGCGGAGTGGGTCAGCCTGCATCCGGCGGTGCGGGCGGATTCGCTGCTGCTGGGCAGTCTGCTGCTGCGGCTGCCGGCGCTGGTGCTGGCCTGGATTGCGGCGCTATCGGCACGGCGCTTCTTTTCGTTCCAACTGCTGTTTGTGCTGCTCACCGCGATGACGCTGCTGCCTCCGCTGGACTTTATCACGCAGCGTGGTGACGTCAATTACCGCCAGCAGTTTTTCATCGCACTGGCAACGGTGATCGGTGGATTCATAGGCTTGAGCGGTGTATTTGGGCGCGTCCAATGGGTGGCTGCTATCCTGGTCGCGCTTGGCGGGGTCGGCGTTAGTATCGCGGGAAGCTGGCGGGCGCTTGAGCTTCTGAATGGCTTTGCACTTCCAGTTCAACTGGGAAGTGGCAGTGTGCTGATGATTGGCGTGTTTCTCCTGCTGGGGCTTTCCTTTATGCTGGCGAGGAAAGAGGGGCAGCACAACGCCCCTTCTCCCTATCATCGTGTCGAAAAAGCCGCCTCAACCTGAGGTCGTCATCCGCGACGTGATGTATTCCACAGCCTGGCCGACCGTTTCGATCTTCTGCGCGTCTTCATCGGTAATTTCGCCGCCGAATTCTTCCTCGAAAGCCATAATCAGCTCGACCAGATCGAGCGAATCCGCTTCCAGATCATTGCGAAAGTGCGCGTTCGTCGTCACTCGCTCGGCTTCAACACCCAGCAGGTCAACCACGATGTTTTTGACCCGGTCTTCAACAGATGCCATATTCAACCCTCCTCATGTGGAGAAATGATTTACTGCGCATGAACAGCGTTCGATTATAGCGACTCCCTTCGGGTGTGTCAGCCCGAACATTGACACCCCTTTCAATCGTCGCTACCATTCGCGCTTACCATATCGTAAGGAACACACTTTAATGAGCGACGTTACGGATACCCCTACGACCGAGAGCCGTAAGGCTGAACATATCCGCATTAACCTGGAAAAAGATGTCCAGTTCCCCCGCCTGACCACTGGCCTGGAAAATTATCGCTTTCTGCATCAGGCGCTCCCGGAACTGAATCTTGATGAAATCGACACCAGCGTTACGCTGTTTGGCAAAACCCTGAGCGCCCCCATCCTGATTTCGTCCATGACAGGTGGGACGAGCCTTGCTCACAACATCAACCAGAACCTTGCAGAAGCCGCCCAGGCTGCCAACATTGCGATGGGTCTGGGGTCACAACGTGCTGCCATTGAAGATATGAACCTGGCCTACAGCTATCGTGTGCGCGATATCGCGCCGGATATCCTGCTGTTTGCGAATGTCGGCGCGGTGCAGTTGAATTATGGCTACGGCGTGGAACAGTGCCAGCGGGCGGTCGATATGGTGGAAGCCGACGCCTTAATCCTGCACTTCAATGTCTTGCAGGAAGCGGTTCAGCCCGAAGGGGATGTGAATTTCGCGGGGCTGCTGGCGAAAGTGGAGCATGTGTGCAAGCATGTCAGCGTTCCGGTGATTGCGAAGGAAGTCGGCTGGGGCTTTTCAGACCGAGATGTGCGCAATCTGGTCAACGCAGGGGTGGCAGCGATTGATGTGGCAGGGTCAGGCGGGACTTCCTGGAGCGAGGTGGAATATCACCGTGCCCCGACCGCGTTCCACGCGCGTGTTGCTGCCAGCTTCGCGGACTGGGGCATCCCCACTGCCGAGGCCATACAGTATGCAGTCAAGGCCGCCCCTCACCTGCCGATTATCGCCAGCGGGGGTCTGCGTGATGGAATCGACATCGCCAAATGTGCAGCGCTCGGCGCGACGCTCGGCGGGCTGGCAGGCCCGTTCCTTAAAGCCGCAGACGTTTCGGTCGAGGCGGTCGATCAGCTTACACTCGAACTCAAGGCACAGCTTCGTATCGCCATGCTGTGCAGCGGCGCGGCGACCATCGCTGACCTGCAAAAAACGCCGCTGCTGAAGACAAATTGATTACACCAGCTCTCGGAAGATCATATTGCTGAGCAGTCGCCCACGTGGGGTCAGCCGCACCACGTCCGGCTCGATGCGGAGCAGGTCGTTGTCCGCGAAGCGACGCAGTGTCTTCTGATGCAGATCAACCACATCCACGCCGAAACGCGCCACAAAGGCCGAACGCGGAATCCCCTCACGGATCAGCCGCAGCCCCATAATCAGCGTTTCGGCGATTTCATTTTCCTGGTCAACAGGCGTTGATTCAGCAACAGCAGGGGTTAACGGGAAAACCGCTTTCTCAAGAGTTTGCGCCGACAGCGCCTTGATGTAGCGCTGCGGAGAGAGCATGACCGAATAGCGCGTGTCCCCTGCATAGCCATGTGCCCCCGGCCCCAGCCCAAGATACGGCAGATTGCGCCAGTATTGCAGGTTGTGGCGGCACTCACGTCCCGGCCTCGCCCAATTGCTGATTTCGTACTGCTCATACCCCGCGCTGCCGAGGCGCTCCGTCGCCATGTCATACATATCAGCAGCGCGGTCGTCATCAGGTTCCGGCAGTTTCCCGCTCTCCACCCAGGCGAGCATCGATGTTCCTGGTTCCAGTCCCAGCGCATACAAGGACAGATGTTCAGGCTGCAAGGCGATGGCGAAATCCAGAGTCCGTCCCCAGTCATCCAACGTCTGATTGGGGATACCGTAGATCAGATCGAGATTGAGGTTGTCAAAACCTGACGCCCTGGCTGCCTCAACCGCATCCTTCACCGCCTGTACATCGTGCCGCCGGGTGAACAGTTCCAGTTCATGCGGGTTGGCCGACTGCATCCCGATACTCAGCCGATTGACGCCGACTGCCCGCAGCGCTGTCAGATACGGCACATTCAGGTCGTTGGGATTGGCCTCTATTGAAATTTCGGCATCCGGCGTGAGATGAAAGTTCGCGCGGATTTGTGCGAGTATCCTATCAAAATCCTCAGGCCGCAGCAGTGAAGGTGTGCCGCCACCGAAGAAGATGGTATGGACATAAGGGTGGGGATTCGCCTCCCCTACCAGCGCAATTTCCCGGCAGAGCGCATCGACAAAGGCCGGAATCAGGTGTTCAAGGCTGGTATAGGTGTTAAAAGCACAGTACGAACACTTGGTCGTGCAGAACGGGATATGCAAATAGAGCGAAAGGGGCATATCATTGGAGAGAGTCATACAGTAAACCGGGATTTTCAAAGCGTTAACGAGGTAGATTGCAGTATTGTGGCAGGTTCAATATAATATTTCAAGACATCATGATTCATTTCATCCATCGCATCCAGCTTAGTATTTCAGAATAAGGCGCAATCATGCCTGAGACAACGCAATTCGGTAACAACAACGACGATGTTCGCAGTGAAGGCTCACTTAAGGCCAACACTATTCTGGTGAATCGCTACAAGATTCTGGGGATGATTGGCGGCGGTGGTCAGGGCGCGGTCTATCAGGCACGCGACCTCAACTTTGCCGACATCAAACGTCTGGTTGCGATTAAGGAAATGCTCTATCCCGAAGCATCCTTGCGTGCACAGACCTTTAAGACGTTCCAGCGCGAGGCCAACATCCTCGCGACGCTTTCTCACCCTGCCATCCCGAAGATTTTCGACTTCTTCGACCAGCACAATCGCGCCTATCTGGTAATGGAATACATCAACGGCAGCGATCTGGAAGCACTCCTCGGCAAAACGAAGGAACTCCCCGCAGACAAAATCCTGGAATGGGCGATTGACCTGTGCGATGTGCTGCAATATCTGCATACCCAGCCCGAACCCATCATCTTTCGCGATATGAAGCCCGCCAATATCATGGTGGACAGCTTCGGCAAAGTCCGGCTGATCGACTTCGGTATCGCCAAAGTCTTTACCAGCGGGAAGCACACCATGATCGGCACGGAAGGCTATTCCGCGCCGGAACAGTACAAGGGCGATGCCAATCCCCTCAGCGACATCTACAGCCTGGGTGCAACCCTGCACCACATCCTGACGCGCAAAGATCCGCGCCTGGAGCCACCCTTCAGCTTCCATGAACGCCCGATTAAGGACTCCAACAGCAAAGTCCCCCCAGGGTTGGCGGAAGTGGTGGAAAAAGCACTGCAAATGAAGCCCGCAGATCGTTTCGCCAGTGCAGCGGAAATGAAAGCAGCGCTCGATGCCCTGCGCTATCGCCCGCTGGCTGCTGGCGCGACTACCAACGGCATGAAAGCCCCTGTTGGAACGGAAGCGCTCAACACGGGTGATCTGTTCGGCGACAAGATCGAGCCGCGCTGGAAGTTCAAGACCGAAGACGAAATCCGGTGCAGCCCGATGGCCTTCCGCGACATGGCCTATATCGGCTCTTACGACACCAACGTCTGGGCCGTTCGGCTGAACAGCGGTGAATTTGTTTGGAAATACCCGACCAACGGTGGCATCGCGTCCTCGCCCGTCATCGCCGACATCAGCGAATCCACCCGCCTTGTGCTGTTCGGCTCGGAAGATCACAGCTTCCACGCGGTCGATTACCGCACCGGGCGCATCAACTGGTCGTATATGACCAAGGATCGCGTTCGTGGCACACCGCGCGTGGCGCATGACCATGTCTTCTTCGGCAGCGACGATGGCCGCGTGTATGCGCTGGTCGCCGGGAATGGTCGCTACCTGTGGGAGTATGACATGGGGGCGCCGGTGCGTTCACGTCCCTTTGTCACCAACGAATATGTGATTGTCGGTTCAGAGTCGGGCGAAATTGTCGCGCTGGAACTGTCTGGCGCTCGTAAATGGGGCCATCGCACCCGTCGCAGTGTGACTTCATCGCCTATGGTGGATGAAGTGGAAAACATCTGCTATGTCGGTTCGTTCGACGGGCATATGTATGCGCTGGACGCCAACAATGGCTACAGCATGTGGCGCTTCCGCACCAATGGTCCGGTGATCTCGTCGGCGGCGCTGGAAGACGATCTGCTGTACTTCGGCTCGGCGGATGGCAATCTGTACTGTGTGAACGCAGAAACGGCTAAGGAAAAGTGGCGCTTCGGCACCGAGAAACCGATTGTGGCATCGCCCGTTGTGTATAACGGCCAGGTCTATTTTGGCGGCACGGATGGCAACCTGTACTGTATCGACGCGAAAAACGGCAAGGAACTCTGGAAGTTCCCCACAGGAAGCGGCATCACCTCCACCCCTTATGTGGTTGGGGATACGCTGCTGATTGGGTCGATGGATAAGACTCTCTACGCGCTTCCGCTTGTAGGTTAATCAAACTGGCATTGGGTGAACCTGGAGTTCGAGTGATGGATTTGTTTCGGCGCATTTTCGGCAGACCCGGTGAAGAAGACCCGGAAAAAGCAGCAAGCAAGACATTGGAAGTCGAGTCAATCAAGGAAACCGAAAGTGCGGATGGGCTGGATGCCAAAACGCGCCCTGTGCCGCCCTTGCCCTTAACCCCAGACCCTTCGCCCGGCTTTATCCCTGATGGGACAACCCGGCCGCTCTCGCCGGAAAAGCTCATCTCGCGTCAGAACGACCACATGGCGTTCGGTCAGTCTACCGACGTGGGGATGGTGCGTCCGAACAATCAGGATGCCGTGCTCTCGATGTTCTTTACCAGCCGCAGTTCCGATGAGCGCGGCGACTTTGGCCTGTTTGTGGTGGCGGACGGCATGGGCGGGCATCAGCATGGCGAAAAGGCTTCGGCCATTGCCACGCGCATCTTGGCCGCTCATGCCATGAGCAGCATCTACATGCCTATTCTGAGTGGGTCGGACAGCCTGGATCGCGCGCCCATCACCGAAGCCCTTTCCACCGCGGTGCAAAAGGCCAATCTGGAAGTCATCCGGCACGTTGAAGAAGGCGGCACCACCGTTACCGCTGCCGCTGTGATCGGTGATCTGGCCTACTTCGCCCATGTAGGGGACAGCCGCGCCTATCTCATCACCCGCGATGGCATGGAGCAGATCACGCGCGATCACTCGCTCGTGCAGCGCCTCATTGAACTCGATCAGCTCACCAAAGAGGAATCGACCGAACATCCCCAGCGCAATGTGCTCTATCGTGCGCTTGGGCAGAACGAGTCGCTGGAAGTGGATACCCTAACGCGGCGGCTGCCCCCGAATTCCCGACTGCTGCTTTGCACGGATGGGCTGTGGAACTACGTCGAGGAACGGGAGATTTATGAAATTGCTATGAATAATCCCAATCCGCAGGAAGCGTGCGATAAACTGGTGGCGTTGGCAAACACCAAAGGCGGCATGGACAACGTCACAGCCGTTCTCCTTCGTATCTCTAGCAGTTGATAGCGCATTGACATGAACTTCGAGTTTGATCCTTACCGCGTCCTCGGTGTTTCTCTTGGTGCGCAGCCGGAAGACATCAAGAAGGCCTACCGAAACCTGGCGCGGCGGCTTCACCCGGACACCAATCAGAATAATCCGGGTGCGTCGATTCAGTTTAAAGATGTGACAACAGCGTATGAACTTCTGATTGATCCTGATCGCCGCCGTGCGTATGACGATCAGACCCGGCGGCGCAAGACCGATGACGAAATGTACTTCACGCTGCGGGTTACGCCGATTGCCCGCAGGCTGACGGCGCTGCCAGAGCCGCAGGTGACATACCTTCTGGCGGAGCTTTTTCCTGACCCGCGCGCGACTGAGACAGAAACGAAGCGCGAGTCTCGCCTCAACCTGACTCTCGTGCTCGATCACAGCAATTCGATGGCCGGGACGCGCCTTGAAAAGCTCAAGATTGCTGCACATCAATTGGTCGATCAGATGAGCCAGACGGACATTCTCTCGGTCGTGATCTTTAACGACCGCGCCGAAGTCATCATCCCGGCTACCTATGTCAAGGACAAGCCTGCGCTCAAGGCCAAAATCAGCATGATGGTGGCGGCGGGCGGCACGGAAATCTATCACGGCCTCTCGAAAGGTGTGGAACAGAACCGCACGTATCTCGGTCCCCGGTTGGTGAATCATGTCATTCTGCTGACCGACGGGCACACCTTTGGCGACCAGGAACGCTGCCTCGAACTGGCACAGACAGCCGCCAAAGAAGGCATCAGCATCAGTGCGCTCGGCCTCGGTCATGACTGGAATGATCAGTTTCTTGACTCCATCGCTTCCAAAACGGGTGGCACCTCGGAGTTTATCAACTCCCCCAGCGGAATCGTGCGCTTTCTGAACGATCACGTCAAAAATCTGGCGAACGGCTTTGCGGAGCGGGTGCGCCTTTCCGTCGCCACTGACCCTGACGTCCAGCTTGAACTGGCGTTTCGCATTGCGCCTAATCCGCAGCCGCTTGAGCAGGAAAACGGTTATATCGCGCTGGGCAGTTTGCAGGCCAATCGTTCAATTGCTGTGCTGCTACAGTTTCAGCTGCCGGGGGAAATGCAGCCCGGTTATCGCTCGGTTGCACGTCTGCTGGCGGTGGGAGATGTCCTGCAAAACCGTAACCAGACCATGCAGGAAGTCAGCGACATCGAACTTCAGGTTTCCAGCGAAGCCAACCACGACGAGCCACCCTCGGTGATTCTGGAAGCGCTGAGCAAACTGACGCTCTATCGACTCCAGGAACGTGCGCAGGAAGCGGTTGAGGCGGGCGATGTTCATGAGGCCACGCGCCGTCTGGAAAATCTGGCGACTCGGCTGCTGGCGCTGGGGCAGGAAGAACTGGCCGGCCAGGCGCTTTCAGAAGCGCGCCGCGTCGCGCATACCCGTGATTTATCCGACAAGGGGCGCAAGACCCTCAAGTATCAGACCCGCCATCTTTTGCTCAGTTCATCAACAGGGGACTCCTCCGAATGAAACTCTGTCCGAACTGTGGAACGCTGAATCGAGAGGGGATGTTTTTCTGCGAAGAATGTGGGCAGGACCTTCGCGAAGGCAACGCGACCCTTTCCACAAAGGAATTTGAGGAACGCCCCAGTGATCTCGCGTCGCGTGCGACCTGGGGCACGGCCAGCTTTGGCAAGCAGCAGTCCGTCATTGTGCACATCCGCGATGTGGCAGAGCCGATTAAGCTGCCGATTGCAGATCGCACCATTGTAGGCCGCGCAGACGAAACCAGTGTCCGCCAGCCCGATTTTGATCTGACACCGCACGGTGCGCTGGAAAAAGGCGTCTCACGCATTCATGCCGCCATCGAGCGCAGTGATGATACGCTCACCCTGGTCGATATGGGCAGTTCCAATGGCACCTACCTGAACGGGCAGCGCTTGCTCCCCGATCAGCCGCGTGTGCTGCGTGACGGTGATGAGATTCGCTTCGGCAAGCTGGTCGCACACATCTACTTTAAATAACGGCACCCTGTGGAGCATTCGAAACGATGTACAGCATCCTCGTACACATTTCCAATTCAGAACCCGTCAAAATCGACGTAGACGAACTGCCGACGCCCGCCGATACTTGTATCATTGGTCGAAATCCACGTGAGCGCAGTGACAAGGAACTGACGTGGCTGGACGAAGGGGTGACGACGGTCATCTTCCCCTGGTGGCGCATCAACTACATTCAGGTCTTGCCGAGCCAGGAAGAAGAACTGGAATTCCCGCTCCCCTTCAAGGATTAGGGTTGGGTAAGGGAAGGCAATATGACGACAAAAACACCGCGCACGAATCAGCGTGAGGGTAAGCGCATTTTAGTGGTTGATGATGAGCCGCGTATGATCGGCTTCATCCGGATGAATCTCGAACTGGAGGGGCATCAGGTGGTAGAAGCCCACAGCGGGCTGGAAGCGCTGGAAGCAATTCGCACCAAGCTGCCGGACGTGGTACTGCTCGATGTGATGATGCCCGATCTGGACGGCTTCGAGACGCTCAAGATGCTGCGCGAGTTTTCCAATATTCCGGTCATCATGCTCACGGCCAAAGGCGAGGAAAACGACAAAGTTTATGGGCTGGAACTGGGTGCGGATGATTATGTGACCAAGCCGTTTGGTCCGCGGGAACTGTCCAGCCGATTAAAGGCGGTGCTGCGTCGGGCGGAAATGCCTTCGACCAGCCCCGATCAGGCCGTGCTGCGCATTGACGACCGCCTGCAGGTGGATTTCAACCGCCGTGAGGTGATCGTCAACGGGGAGCACATCAAACTTCGCCCGACAGAATACCGCCTGCTCTATCATCTCATCGAAAATGCGGGCTGGACGGTGCCGCATGACCAGCTTCTCGCAAAAGTATGGGGCTATGAATACCGCGATGAAGCCCATTACGTGCGGCTGTACGTGAACTACCTGCGCGAGAAAATTGAGGAAGACCCCGCCCGGCCCAAGTACATCCTCACCGAACGCGGCGTCGGTTATCGCTTCGTGGACTTCAAGCATCAGACTCCCTGAACTGTGGTAATGCACTGGGCAGGAGCGGCTTGTCCTGCCCAGATTCTTGCGACGACCCCTGTTTCAACGTACAATCATCCGCAATTCGTGTGCAAGACAAGCGCACATCGCCTGACCACAACAACTGCCCCCTGAGGAGGGTTTCGTGGCGAACTATAAAATTGTCGTCACCGGACCATTTAATTCCGGCAAGACCGAATTTATCAAAACCATCTCTGACATTGAAGTCGTCTCAACCGAGCGGAAGATCACGACCGAAGATCGTGGGATCAAGGCAGAGACGACGGTTGCGATGGATTATGGTCGCGTCAAGCTGGATGAAGACACGCTTTACCTGTATGGCACCCCTGGTCAGACACGCTTTGACTTTATGTGGGAAATTCTCTCCAGCGAGATGAATGCCTTCATCGTCCTGGTAGACAGCACAGACGCGCCTTCGTTCCCGGACGCGGCGGAACTGATCCGTCTGTTTTCCAGCTATGTAAAAGTGCCCTATCTGATCGTCGCCAATAAAACCGATCTCCCCGGCGCGACGCGGATCGAAGAAGTGCGGCGCGGCACAAAGGCTGACAGCAACATTACCGTGATGCCCTGTGTGGCGAAGCAGAAGACCAGCGTCCGTCAGGTGCTTCTGCAGATGGTTGAGCTGCTCAAGCGGGAAAGCGCCAAAGGTTAAGTTCAGCAAAAACACAAAGGGGCTGCTGCCCACGCCCCTTGTTGATATTCCTCTGATAGTCCTCCGATGAACTTTTGACATTTGTCCGACGTCCCTCTGATACTCCCGTCCTATACTCATGCTCATAACGTCAGTAAACTTTTCGTAATGAGGTGAACGATGGGCAAAGTTGTGGGTATTGACCTGGGGACGACCAACTCGGTCGTGGCCGTCATGGAAGGTGGCGAAGCAGTTGTGATCGCTAATGCTGAAGGTGGCCGCACAACCCCCTCTGTTGTTGCCTTTAACAAGAACAAGGAACGTCTGGTCGGTCAGGCGGCCAAGCGCCAGGGTGTCGTTAATCCTGAAAATACGGTCTTTTCGATCAAGCGCTTCATGGGCAAGAGCTTTGAAGACTCGAAGGCCGAAGCCACCCGCCTGCCCTATCGCGTCGTCGCGGGCGCCAACGGCGATGCGCGTGTGAACATTCCGGTTTCCGGGCGCGAGTACACGCCGCAGGAAATCAGTGCGATGATCCTGACCAAGCTGAAGCGTGATGCAGAAGCTTATCTGGGTGAGGAAGTGACGCAGGCGGTCATCACCGTCCCGGCCTATTTCAACGACAGCCAGCGGCAGGCAACCAAGGACGCTGGTAAGATCGCAGGGCTGGAAGTGCTGCGCATCATCAACGAGCCGACTGCGGCCTCGCTGGCTTACGGGCTGGACAAGAAGGAAGCCGAGACCATTCTGGTCTTCGACCTCGGTGGTGGTACGTTTGATGTCTCTATTCTGGAAGTAGGCGACGGTGTGATCGAAGTCCGCGCCACCAACGGTGACACGCATCTCGGCGGCGACGACTGGGATCAGGTCATCGTGGACTGGCTGGCGGAAGACTTCAAAAAGGAAACTGGCATCGACCTGCGCGGCGACCGTCAGGCGCTCCAGCGTTTGAAGGAAGCGGCGGAAAAGGCGAAGGTCGAGCTGTCCAGCATGGTGCAGACCGACATCAACCTGCCCTTCATCACGGCTGATGCCACCGGCCCGCGCCACCTGAATGTAACCCTGACCCGCGCCCAGTTCGAGAAGATGAGCGCCGACCTGACGGATCGTCTGAGCGGCCCGGTCAAGCAGGCGATGAACGATGCTGGCCTGAGCAAAGATCAGATCGACGAAGTGGTGCTGGTCGGCGGTTCCACCCGGATGCCGATGGTGCAGGAACTGGTCATGCGGCTGATCGGCAAGACGCCCAACAAGAGCGTGAACCCTGATGAAGTCGTCGCGCTCGGTGCCGCGCTTCAGGCGGGTGTGCTGGCCGGCGATGTGAAGGACGTGCTTCTGCTGGATGTGACTCCGCTCAGTCTCGGCCTTGAGACGATGGGCAGCGTGATGACGCGGCTGATTGAACGCAACACGACCATCCCGGCGCAGAAGACCGAAATCTTCTCGACCGCGGTCGATAACCAGACGGCGGTGGACATTCACGTCCTCCAGGGCGAACGCCCGATGGCGGCGGATAACATGACGCTCGGCCACTTCCGCCTGGAAGGCATCCCGGCAGCACCGCGCGGTGTGCCGCAGATCGAAGTGACGTTCGACATCGACGCTAACGGCATCCTGAGCGTGACCGCGAAAGACAAGGCCAGCGGCAAGTCACAGAAGATCACGGTCACGGCTTCGACCAACCTTGCACAGAGCGAAATCGACCGTCTGGTGCGCGAGGCTGACCAGAACCGCGCCGAGGACGAACGCCGTGCAGGCATTGCCAAAGCACGCAACGACGCCGACGCGCTGATCTACCAGACCGAGCGTGCCCTGAACGAACTGGGCGACAAGGTTCCGGCCAGTGACCGCACCACCATTGAGCGCCAGATTGAAGCGCTGCGCAACGCATTGACCACCGAAGACGCGAACGCGATCAACGCGGCCAGCCAGACGCTCCAGAACGCAACCTACGCGCTGAGCCAGCAGATGTACTCGGCGCAGGAGAACGCGACCAACGGCGGCAGCGCGAACCCGTATCGCAGCCAACCGCAGGGCGATGTGGTCGAAGGCGAATTCACTGAAGCCTAAGTCAGCAACCAACAGACACCGGAGAGAAATTATCTCCGGTGTTTTCGATTCCGTCTCACCCACCGCAACCGATTTACGTCTTTGTCCGTATAATGCTGAGAGCGTGTGCGTCTACCAGATGAGGGATTATTGATGACTGACCAGACTCCGAAATTCGATCCGGTGAAGGAATTCACCACCATCCGTGACAATCTGACCAAAGTCGTGGAGCAGGGCATCCGCAATGTGGCGGGCGGTAGCTTTCCGCTGCTGGACATTTACGAAACCGCTGATTCGGTCGTCATTCGCACTGAGCCGATGATCGGCGCGGCGGCAGACAGTATCGAAATCAGCATGGAAAACGATGTGCTGACGCTTTCCGGTGAAACGAAGAACGATCTCGCGGTAGCCGACGGCGCTTATCTGCTGCGCGAACTGCGCTTCGGCAAGTTCACCCGCAGCGTCCGTATCCCGCGCAAGGTTCGGGCTGAACAGGCGGCGGCCAAATTCAGAAATGGCGTTCTGACGGTGACGCTGCCCAAACTGCCGGACAACAGCCAGATCATCAACATCACCCCGGCGGAATAAAAACGGGGGCATCCTCGCCCCCATCTTCGCACGTTTGTTTGTCTGAATTTCAGCCTTAGCTGGTCTGTTCAGCGCTGAGGTGTTCGCTGCGAAGCTGCGCGTATGCTGCACGGAACTCCGCCTGCATCGCCGCCTTTTCGTCTTCGGGCAGCAGGCTCCCGCTCACAGCATTCAGCGCAAGGTCTTCAAGCTCCGGTACAGTAAAGGCATTATGCGTCACCGCCGCCAGATATTCGTCGTTCAGCGCTGACTTGTAAAAAGCGGGCAGATCGGTATTGAGCGTCACCCGCACATCGGCGTTGTACAGATCACGCAGCGGAAACTGCGCATAGTTCTGCACCCACCCATGACACAGCGCCCGCGCCATGCTCACATCGACCGGGATATTGCGGTCGGTCAGCAGTTGCAGCACGTCCGGCGCATCTGCTGCCCCACGACCGTCCACAATGCGTGCCGGATTTAACTGCTGTAATGCGGCCAGAATGCCTTCACCCTGAAGCACATCCCCGGCCTGCACGACGCCCGGCACATCCTTTTTCAAGGCATTGGAGAATGGGCGCTCAAACTGCCCGATTGGCTGCGAGTCTTCCTTGCCACTGAGTCCCAGCGCGACGATACCGCCTTTGCGCCCGGTGACGCTGGTCGCCCAGCGTACAATTTCATCAGCGCGGCGCGGTTCTTCACGCGGCAGAACGAGAATCCAGTTCAGCCGCACCCCCCATCCACGCTGCACCTTGTCTCGCCCGTCATTCAGGGCATTCATGAAATCCTCAAAAGACATCCCTTGCACCATGAACAGCGCCGGGTTCACCGACACTTCGGCATACTTCACGTTCTGCTTAGAAAGCTGTACGCCGAGATCATAAACGACGCGGGTGATGTCGTCGCGATAGTGCAACCAGGAGGCCAGTACACGGATGGTTTCATCCAGTCGGTTGAAATCCGGGTTATCCAGCAGCTTCAACCACTGGCTGTAGTTTTTGGTCGACTCCGGTATGTCGTTTTGTTCCGCGATAATCTGCAACGTTTCCCGGCGAAAGCCCCCTTCCAGGCGCACTCGCAGTTCCACTTTCGGCATCGCGCGGACATATTGTTCCACAGACATTGACAATCACTTTCACTCGTTGTTAACAACCACTTCCTGCACTGTTTCGGCAGGAGACGTATCAGAAGACGTGTGTTGAAGGGCGGCCTGGATAAACGCGGCAAATAAAGGATGCGGCGCGTTCGGGCGGCTCAGGAATTCGGGATGGAACTGGCTGCCAACCATAAAGGGATGGTCTTCCATTTCAACGATTTCCACCAGTCTTCCATCGGGGCTGAGGCCGCTGAAGCGGGCGCCATTTTCTTCAAACGCGGTGCGGTAGAGGTTATTGAACTCGAAGCGATGGCGATGACGCTCTTTTACCATCTCCTGCCCATAAGCGTCAGCCGCCTTCGTGCCAGGGGTCAGCTTGCAAGGATACAGCCCCAGCCGCATCGTCCCGCCCAAACCTGTGATGCTGCGCTGGTCGGGCATCAGGTCGATGACGCTGTGCTGGCTGGGCGCTTCAAACTCGGAGCTGTTGGCGTCTTCCAGGTTCAGCACATTACGGGCGAACTCGATGCAC
>JANRLJ010000245.1:0-5478 GCA_033762735.1 bacterium
GGTCGGAAGCGCGCATGGCGATCTTTGATTACATTGAGGTGTTCTACAACCGGCAGCGGCTGCACTCTGGCATCGCCTATGCTGCTCCGGTCACGATGGCAGCTTGAGCCACTGTTACTCCACTAAACTGGGGGTAGACCACCTGGATGATGGGATGATCTTCGGGAACGGCAGCTATTCAGTCTACGTGAATGCGGTCGGCTCAGGTGGCGCGAGCGAAGGCGGCCTATTGGGCAACGGTTATGGTGGCCCTGCTGATCCCAACGTTACCACCGAAGCCGGGGATTTCGTCTACAACTATTCCCAGCCGCCGACGCTCGTGACCGGACTAACTGGCAGTGGCGGCGGGAACATCGTCAACATCAGCTTTACCGGCGTGGAAGGCGCGACGTGGTATCAGGTGTGGGTGGGAACGGCCAATGCCGCACAGACCTACTACTATGCGTGGCGTTCCTCGACCAGCCTAGTACATTGACCATCTAAAGTTGCCTATCTGTAGGGGCGCAGCGCGCTGCGCCCGTACCAACGCAAGCCATCATTCTCATCTTGTCGGTGTACTAGGCTGCCAGAACACGAGCACCTGCACTGCAACCCTCACCATGATGTACGGTGCAATCCCGGCAGGCAGCCAATACTACGTGGCAGTACAGAGCGCGGGGCCGGGCGGCTACAGCGTGGGCGGGCCGGTCAACAACGGTTTCGCGGTGTCGGGTGAAATCACCGCACCCTAATTGTTGCCAATAGTTTCATCGAAAAAGAGAGCGTTCCGTTCTACGAGGAACCCTCTCTTTCTATCTTCAGGTCACTGGATCGTTCAATCCTTCGGTGGAAGACATGCTCACAGGTGAGAGATGCTTACCGCGCAAAGCCAACCATAGTTGATACTACCACCCGCGCTTACCGAGTATTACCTGGTCAGGACCCACATTAATGCCCACCATCGCTTCGCCCAGATTGCGGCTGACGTTGAGCAGCACGTCCGGATTGTTGTAGTGGGTGGTGGCTTCCACAATTGCCTTCGCGCGTTTAGCCGGGTCGCCGCTTTTGAAAATGCCCGATCCCACAAAGACCCCATCCACGCCAAGCTGCATCATCAGCGCAGCATCGGCAGGAGTCGCCACGCCACCCGCTGCAAAGTTCACAACAGGCAGGCGACCGAGTTCGGCGGTTTCCTTGACGAGCGCATAGGGCGCCTGAATATTCTTGGCATAGGTGAACAATTCGTCTTCATCCATGCTGGTCAGGCGGCGGATTTCACTGTTGACCGCGCGGGCATGGCGTACCGCCTCGATTACATCGCCTGTTCCCGCCTCGCCTTTGGTGCGGATCATGGCTGCACCTTCCGCGACACGCCGCAGCGCTTCGCCCAGGTTGCGGCAGCCACACACAAACGGCACCTTGAACTTGTGTTTGTTGATGTGGTTTTCCTCGTCGGCGGGCGTCAGCACTTCGCTTTCGTCAATGTAGTCGATGCCCAGCGCTTCCAGGATTTGCGCTTCGACGATATGACCGATGCGCACCTTCGCCATCACCGGAATAGTCACAGCCTTCATGATGCCTTCGATCATGTCCGGGTCGCTCATGCGGGCCACGCCGCCATGAGCACGGATATCCGCCGGAATCCGCTCCAGCGCCATCACTGCCACCGCGCCCGCGTCTTCGGCGATTTTAGCCTGCTCTGGCGTGACCACATCCATAATCACGCCGCCTTTAAGCATCTGCGCCAGGCCACGCTTGACCTTCTCGGTTCCGGTTGCTGCTCCACTGCCGTTGTGACCGTTGCTGCCGTTTGTTCCATTCGTTGTCATCGTTCAATATCCTCTCTGGAATAAACAAACAGGCGAGATCGCGACCCCGCCTGCACAAAACCTGTGTAGTCTCAAGGTATCTTACCCGTAGTCACGTCTATATGTCCACCTGAGTCCATACTCCACCTCTTATCAAACACTTATCTTTTCCCCTTCAATGTAACAATGATGTATAATTCAGACTGCATTTCATAAGGCTGTTAACCACATGGACGACCAACCCATCGACTGGCAGTCACTCCGCCGCGAACTGGAATGGGAGCAATCCAACCGCCAGGAAGACACCAATCTGCGCCGTTTGCAGCAGCGGGCGCGGCAGTACGCTGCGCTCCTGCCCAACGCGCAGGTCGATGAAGTAGCAACCGCTTCTGTGCTGGCGTTTCAGCTTGGACGTGAGCGATATGCGCTGGATGTGATGCTGGTGCGTTCGGTGCGGACGGCAGGGAAAATCACGGCGGTTCCCGGTGTGCCTTACTTTTATCCAGGTGTCGTGAACCTGCGCGGGCAAATCACAACCGTGCTTGATCTGAGTGCATTTTTCGATGTTCAGTCCGGTGCGGCGGAGCCAGCACGGGAATTGATTCTTGTACAGGCGAATGCCCTTGAACTGGCGCTGCTGGCACATCACATTGAAGGCGTGGTGCAGATTCCATTGAGCCAGATCGAGCCGCTGCCGGATGTGCGTTATGCACGAGGGGTAACACCGGATGGCATCGTCCTGCTGGATATTCTGACTGTATTTGAAGATGAACGACTGATCGTCGGCAGCACCCAGGATAGGATTGATTGAGGCATGACCAACGCACTGCTGCGCGAAGATACCCTGTTAGGTCGGGCTGGTTCACTGCTGCGCGGCGGGCCGATGCTGGCGCTGTTTGTCGCCGCGGCCACACCGCTGCTGATTGTGCTCATCCTGGTCGGCATTTACCTGTCCTATGCTTTTGTCGAAATGCTGCTGATTTCAATTGCAGCCTCCTTCGCAGGTCTGCTGCTCGGTCTGCTCACCTACAGTTTCACCTATCGCGGGATTGATCGCACGTTGAGCAATTATGTCCAAGTGATGGAGCGCGTAGCGGAGGGCGATCTGCGCGAACGACTGGTGATTCCCAAAGCGGATACCAGTGTACGCGAAGGGCGCATTGTGGTGCGTCTGGGCGAAGTGGTCAACCGAATGCTCGACCGCCTGCAAAGTATCGTCACCGAGATCAACCGCGCCTTGCAGCGGCTCGACTCCGACACGCAGGCTATTCTGGAAGCGACCTCGCGCCAGATCACGATGGCGAATGAACAGGATGCGGTGGTGACGGAGACAACCGCAACGGTGAATGAAGTCCGCGCCACCGTGACCGAAACAGCGGAACGGGCGCAGAGCGTGGCGGAAACGGCGCAAATCTCGGTCGATATCTCGCGCGCAGGGACGGAAGCCGTCTCCGAGACGATTTCGGGCATGGAACTGATCAGGCGTAAGGTGGAAGACATTGCCGACAACATCCTTGTGCTGTCCGAACATACGCAGCAGATCGGTGAAATCATCGCGACGGTGAACAATCTTGCCGACCAGAGCCGAATGCTGGCGCTGAATGCCTCGGTGGAAGCGGCGCGGGCTGGCGAGGAAGGGAAAGGCTTCGCGGTGGTGGCGATGGAAGTGCGCAATCTTGCCGACCAGAACCGGGATGCCACTGTGCAGGTGCGCGAGATTCTGGGTGAGATTCAGCGGGCGACCAACGCAGCGGTTATGGTGACGGAAGAGGGCAGCAAGGGCGTGGACACCGGGCAGAGCCTTGTTAACAGCGCGGGCGACTCCATTCGTGATCTGGCGCGGGCGATTGAGGAAGCGGCGATGGCGGCTATGCAGATCGCGGCCAGCACCCGCCAGCAGACCATCGGTATGGATCAACTGACGCAGGCCATGCGCACGATCAAGCACGCGACGACCGAAACCGTCAGCAGTACCATGCAGGTGGAGGCCAGCGTCCAGCGCTTGCGCGACGCGGCACATCGTGTGAGTAATGCGATTGCCGGATTGAAGTTGTAAAGCATCAATGAGCGACTCCCAGGAACTCCTCAATATCTTCTACGTCGAGGTCGGCGAATATCTGGAAGCGCTGAACAATGCGCTGCTCCAGGTCGAAATGCTCACGCCGGAAGACGCCGCCTACAAAGCCCATCTGCGAGAGATGAACCGCATCGCTCACAGCATGAAGGGCGCGGCGCGGGCGGTCGGGATCAACCTGATCGAGACGATTGCGCATCTGATGGAAGAAGTCTTCAGCGTCATCCAGCAGGGCACAACCGCGCTTTCCCCGGAAATTGCTGACACCCTCTATGACAGCCTCGACCTGATCCAGAACATCGTCAGCGGCGATGAAAATCCGGCGGACGCCCTGCAAGCCGTCCTGTCAAACCTGAACAGCATCATCAACGGTGTGCCGCTGGCCGCTGATGTGACCTCGGACTCGCGACAGATGGCTGTCGTGCATCTGGTCGATGAGGATGATGAAGCTGCTTTTGCTCCCCTGAACGAGCCAAACCCCGACAATAACCCCTCCAGCCGTGCGCTGGACTCCCTGCAAAACCAGCCGACTCTGGTCGTCCCAAAGCATCGTCTCGCCACCGCGACCGGGCAGTTCAGCGCGGTGCCCGTCAGCGACGGTGGCACGATGATGCTGCGCCCGGCGGAAGACACCGTCCGTGTGCCCGTGACCAAACTCGATCAGCTCATGGCCGAGGCGACCGAGTTGTTTGTCGCCCGGATGCACGGCGAGGAGCAGGGGCGGGCGGTGGGCGACATGCGTAAACTGCACAACCGCTGGCAGCGCGAGTGGCGTGGGGTGCGGGCGGCCTATATCCGTCTGGTGCGCCGGACGCAGAATGAGCAGAAAACGGCCAACAATGAATTGCTGACGATGCTGCGTTTCCTGGAAACCAACCAGCGCTATTTGCAGGACATGAGCCGCCGCCTTTCTGCCCTGTCACAATCGATGGTTTCCTATAACACCCATCTCAGCACGCTGACCGATCAACTCCAGGACAACATCAGCGCCATGCGCATGATGCCTTTTGAAAGCATTATCGGCGGCTTCCAGCGGATGATGCGCGATTTGGCACGCGATCTGGGCAAACAGGTGCAGTTGGACGTGAACGGCGCAGGTGTCGAGATTGACAAAACCGTGCTGGAAGCGCTCAAGGACCCGCTGATGCACCTGCTGCGCAACGCGGTCGATCATGGCCTTGAAACGGCAGAACAGCGCATGTACCTGGGTAAATCACCCGTAGGACGGGTGGAAATCAGCGTCGAACAGCGCGGCAGCGAAATCGCGCTGCGCGTGACGGATGATGGGCGCGGGATTGACGCGGAGCGGGTGCGGCAGGTCATCGTCAGGAATGGCCTGCTGAGCGAAGGCGAAGTCGCGCTGCTGAGTGATGATGACGTGCGCATGTATATTTTCCACAGTGGCCTGACGACCAGTGAGCAGGTCACAGCATTGAGTGGGCGCGGCTTGGGGATGGACATCGTGCGCGACCGGGTGGAAAGCCTGCGCGGGCGGATCAGCCTGCAAAGCATCGTCGGGCAGGGGACAGCCATTACCATCAACGTGCCTGTATCGCTCACGCGGCTGCGCTGTGTGCTGGTGCGGCTGGGGGAGCAGGTGTTTGCGCTGCCCTCGGT
>JANRLJ010000246.1:0-14336 GCA_033762735.1 bacterium
CGGCCTGTGGATCATTGGCGACCACCCGCAGCGCTCCCTCATACTTGCGCAGCGCGTCTGACCAGTTATCGGTCGCCATCAGGCGGTCGCCTTCGTTGAGCAGATCCTTTGCCAGCGCCAAGTCCTGAATATCCAGCAGGGCTTGCTCGGCGTCCTTCCAGCTCAGAATGCCGCTTCGTTCGGCCAAATCGCGGGCTTCGCGGTAGAGCCGTTCGGCTTCTTCATAGTTCCCGGCACGGACGAGCGAATTCGCCCGGTTGTAGCTGACGCGGGCATCGAACGGAATACGATGATCGGGCACGACGCCGCGAATCAGGTTGTCTTCCGATTTTTCCCGATATTCCAGTGCGGTCGGGTTGCCGGGCTGCTGCGCCAGAATCCGGTTGGCGACCTCCACCGTCTGCTGATATTCACCCGCGTAATAGGCCGCTGTGAGTTCGGACAGCAGTTCGTCGATTTCGCTGACCGGCCCTCCCTGCCCTGGTATGCGCCGCATCGAACTGGTCGTGCGCTTGGGCGTGGGCGGCATGGTGGCGGGGGTGCGCGGCGGCGCGAGCGGCGGCGTCGCGGGCGGCGGCACTGCCTCTGCATCATCGGGTGTATCTGCGCGGGGGATGATGTCGTTCGGGCGCGGCGCAATCGGGCGCAGGGATTCTTCTGGCGGTGGATAGCCTGCCGACGAGGGATAGCGTGGGCCGGTGCTGCGGTTGACATAGATGGGGGCGCTGTCGTTGGGGAAGCTGTCTTCATCGTCAGGCAGAATCGGCAGTTCAGGCCGCACGGCAGGCGTTGGTGTTCTGGCCGCAGGTGGCGGTGTTGGCGGCATCGTCTGGGCGGGCGCGGCGGAGGTTTCCTGTGTGCCGTTCCGCCCGACGTTATAGCGCTTGTGCAGGTCAGACATGCGCCGGGCGGCCTGTTCGCTGCGAGCGCCCGCCGCTTCCAACAGTTCGAGGATGGTTTCGTCGGTCGGGTTGAGTGCCATCGCTTCGGCCAGAATGTCAATCGCCTCGTCGATGTCGTCCTCGTCCCCGGCGATTTCAATGCGGATTCGTGCCCGCCGCGCTAATCCACGCACCGTGGCGGCAGTGGGCGAGGTCGGGTTGTTCAACCGGGCGACTTCCGCGAATACCCCCTGGGCGGCGGCTTCCTGCGGGGTATTTTTCGCATCAGACAGCAGTTCACGCGCCTGCCGTTCGATGTCGCTGAAGTCCCGCGCGACATCCTCGCCAGCGGCGGCACGTTCCTGGAGGCCGCGCAGTCTGCGGCGGAGTTCGTCCAATCGGGTTTGCAAATCGGCCATGCGATGCTTAGCGCCTCACGTTGTTCAAATGAATCAGAAAGTTAACCTAATTTGAGGGGGGCGGCAAGGTTGGGTTTAAACGGAAGGAATGGGACGTTTGTCATCCTGTCTCAATAGTATTTCAATCGTTTGTAATTAAACATACAATACTCAAATGGTGATTTCTCGATTTTCAGGATATGATGAGAAGGTGTGAGAATGTCCAGAAAACGACCGCCTGTACTATAACTCCATATAGACAGAAATATGCTTGAGGTGAACGATGGCAAATTCGTTCAACTTTTCAGATGTGATGATCTCCTATTCCCGCAAGGATCGCGACTTTGTGGGGCGGTTGCACGACGCTTTAAAGGCGACCGGGCGCGAAATCTGGATTGACTGGCAGGACATCCCGCCTTCAACCAACTGGTGGGATGAGATCCGGGCCGGAATTGAATCCGCCCACACCTTCCTCTTTATTATTACGCCCAATTCCATCCGTTCCGAAGTCTGCCAGCGCGAAATCACCCATGCCCTCGAACATAATAAACGTCTGGTGCCTGTGCTGCGGGAAGAACCGACCGAGCAGGAAGACGGCGAACGGATGCACCCGGCGCTGCACACCCACAACTGGATTTTCTTCCGCGAAGGCGACGACTTTGACAAAGCCTTCCAGACCCTTATCAGGACGCTGGAAACCGATCTGAATTATGTGCGGACACACACCCGCCTGCTGGTGCGCGCCCGTGATTGGGAGGCGCACGGCCAGTCCTCCAGCCGTCTGCTGCGCGGGGAAGACCTGCGCACCGCAGAAAGCTGGCTGACGGACAGCATCTCCAAAGACCCAGAGCCGAGCCAGCTTCAGATCGACTACATCACCGCCAGCCGCCGTCTTGCCACGCGCACCCGGCAGGGTGTTCTCGCCGCGATGCTGGTCATTATGACCGCGCTGGGGCTGCTGTCCGTGTTTGCGCTGGGACAGTCGCGCCTGGCCGGGCTGGAAGCGGCCAATGCCCGCACCCAGGCCGCCGTCGCACAGGCCAATCTGGCGACTGCCCTGGCCGCCGATTCTCAGCGCCAGACGGCGGACGCCCTGCGGCTCACCCAGCAGCAGTTGGCCGAAAACAACCTCTCCACCGCCAATGCGGAAAGCACCCGCGCCGCCAACAGCCAGTCCCGGGCTGAGGCCGCTGTCACCAACGCCTATTTTATCCAGAACACCGCCGACGGCGCGGTGACGAATGCCGCCGTCATCCAGATCACCGCGGGAACGCAGGCGGGTAATCTCCAGCGGACGGCGCAGGCCGCCGGGACACAGGCCGGGATTCAATCGACCGCCGCCGCCACCGCTGCCCAGGGTGCGAATGCCGAAGCGACCGAAGCCGCCATCGCCGGGACGCAGGCTGCGATTGCCGGAACCCAGGCTGCCACCGCTGCCACGCAGGCGGCGAACGCGGGAACCCAGGCCGCTGGTGCTGGCACCCGTGCCGCCTCCGCTGGGACGGAAGTGGCGCTGGCGCAGACCCGCGCCTATTTCGAGCAGCAAACTGCCATTTATGCCGCACTGACTGGGACAGCCAATGCGGCCACCATCGCCAGCGCCACTCAGTTACAGACCTTTTCTGCTCAAACGCTGGTGGCGCAGCAGCAAACCGCCGTCGCGCAGCAGCAGACCGCGATTGCAGGCGGGCTTACGGCCACCAGCGCCTATCAGACGGCGGTAGCAAGCGGCCTGACGGCAACGGTCAACGCGGGGCAGGGTGAAGCACTGCGCCTGATTAACCTGGCGCGCGCCGAGTCGGAGCGCGGCGACACGGCACTGGCGCTGAACCTGGCGCTGCTGGCCGTAGATCGCGCCGATGCAGGTAGCCTTGTCCCGGTACTGTTTCGCAGCATTGTCGATCAGAACGCGCTGATGGCGGAACTGCGCGGCCATAACGATATTGTCTACAGCGTGGTGACGCTGCCGGATGGTCGTGTGGTGAGCGGGGGTGGGCCACAGGATGCGCAGGTGCTGGTGTGGGCGGCGGATGGGCGTTCGTCGGTTGCGCTGCCGCTGCCGCCGTCCCTGCCAACTCCGACGCCAGCTCCCACCGACATTCCGACATCCACGCCGTCTGCTCCCAGCGCAGTGGGCATTCGCAGCGTGGGAGCAGTCATCAACAACGGCGTGACGCGCGTCGTCTCGGCGGGCATCTTCGGCCAGGTGCGCGTGTGGGACAATGGACAGTTGATCTTCCACCAGTCGCCCCTCGGCACGGCGCTGCTGCGCGCCGCCGCCATCAGCCCGGATGGAAACTGGATCGCGGCGGGGGGCGAGGCCGATATCGTCTATGTGCGCAACATGGCGACGGGCGCGACCTTCCAACTTACCGAACCGGATGACAACATCGCGGCGCTGGCCTTTAGCCAGAACGGGACGCGCCTGGCAGCGGGCGATTTTCGAGGTCGAATCCACATTTGGGCAATTGGCGATACCATCACGTTTCTGCGACGAAGCAGCCCCCGCAACACACATGGAGGCAGCGATGTGGTGGCGTTAGCCTTCAGTGGTATCAATGAACAGCTTCTTTCAGGAGGGGCAGATGGCACCGTGCGCCTCTGGAACCCCAACAACTTTGACGAGATTCGCGGTTTTTACGGTCATAACAGCCGCGTGAACGCCGTCGCCATTAGCCCCGACAACACGCTCGTGATCGGGGGCGGGGAGGACGGCACGGTGATCGTGTGGGATCGGGAGACGGCCAATATTCTGCGGCGCTTCCGCGCCAACGGCATTGCCGTGAACGGGATTGCCTTCGTCCCGGACGGCAGCGCCTTCTATACCGCCTCGTCGAATCGCATGATCCGCAAATGGGATTTGCTGGAAGATCGGGGACTGGGAGGCCACAGCGAGGCGGTCAACAGCCTCGCTGTTCACCCCACCCTGGGCACAAACGGCCTGCCCATCCAGTTCGCCTCAGCCTCCAGCGATGCCACCATTCGCCTGTGGGATTTTAACAACCGGGTCGTTCCCATCCGGCTTACCTGGCAGCCGCCCACGAATATCCCCAGTGCGGGCAACAACCTTTACAGCGTTCAATACCTGAATAGCACCACAGTCGTTACCGGGTCGCAGATCAATCGCGTCCTGGTATGGGACTTGCAGACCGCTGCTGCGCCAGTACTGCTGCGCCTGCCCTTCGCATCGGATGAACAGGGGATCGTACACGCCATCGCCGTCAGCCCCGATGGAACCTATTTCGTCTCCGGGGACGACGAGAACCGCGTGACGATCTGGGACGCGGCCACGCGGCAGGTACGGGCGACGCTGTTGGGGCATACGGACGATGTCCGCGCCCTCGCCATCAGCCCAGACAGTCGTCTGATTGCCTCCGGCGGTGACGACCAGGACCTCACCATCCGCCTGTGGAACGCGGCAGATGGCACGCTCGTCGCGGTGTTAACCGGGCATACCAGCGGAATCCGCAGCCTCGCCTTCAGCCCCGATGGAACAAAGCTGGTCAGCGGCTCTACCGATAACAGTATGCGTCTCTGGAGTGTGGCGGAACGAACCCAGATTATCGCCTTCAACGATCATGCGGGCGATGTCCACACGGTGGGTTACAGCCCGGATGGTGCGCTCATGTACTCCGGCTCGTCCGATAACACCGTCACCATCCGCGATGCCAGCACCTACGCACTGCTTTCCACCTACACCCAGCACACCAATGCTGTGAACGCGGTGATGGTGGTGCGCGTCCCCGGCACCAACACCTGGCGCTTCGCCAGCGGATCGTCTGACCGCATGGTGCGCCTGTGGACGTATCGCAGTCAGGCCGATTTAATCGCCTGGGTCTGTGCTAATCGCCTGGTGCGCACCATGTCGCCCAATGAGCTTGCACTGAACGGCGTCGCCGCCGATCACCGTTGTGCCCGCCCTCTGACCTCCCCAGACATCGCGCCAGCCGCCGTCCCTGCGGCGCTGACAGATACAACCGCGACCGCCACGCCCTATCCGGTGGCACTGCTGCCGGAATGGACACCGGAAGTCACGGCTGAAGCGACAGCCGAACTCACGCCCGAAGCGACCAGCGAACTTTATCTGACGGCGACCGCGCTGGCCGCCACCTTTATGCCTCCGCTGCCGACAGCATCGCCTACACCCTCGCCAACACCGTCACCGACACCCTCACTGCTCCCCACGCTGACGCCGCCGCCTCTGCTGCCTGCCCCGCCACCGCTCTATGCCGGGATGGACAACGGCGCACCGGGCTGGTCGGTGTACGGCGGCTGGTCGCTGGACACGAACGCGGGCTACACTCCCGGCGGCCTCGGCTGGTGGCTGCTGCCCGATCATGCCAGCAGCCCGGCGTTCCTGACGTGGGAACAGCCCATCGACCTGCGGACAGCAGCGTCCCCCCGCCTGCGCTTCCAGTCGCGCTACGTCAGCCCGCAGGTCAACACGCTGGTGCAGATCAGCACCGACGGCGGCGCGTCGTGGATGCTGTTGTCGCTGGTGACGGTAGGCGATTCATGGACGGAAAACGTGGTCGATCTGTCGCCCTATCGCGGACAGGTGGTGTGGATTCAGTTCGTGTGGCTGCCTGTGACGCTCAACAGCGAGGAAAGCGCGTACTGGCTGGTGGATGAGGTGTGGGTGGAAGAAGCGCCCGCCTGGAGCGCCACCGCTACCCCCATTGTGCCGCCAATCGCGCCGCCTTCCCCGACGGCGGCATTTGGCTCACCGCCCACGCCGACCGTTAGTGAAATCGAGGCGACACCGGAAATCACAGTCGAAGCAACCGTCGAGGTGACAGCCAGTGCGCCCTGATTCAAGGTCGCGAAAGGGTTGACCGGGATGGGTTTGAAGCCCATCCCGGACTGCCTCTAAACCGCTGCCCGCGCCGCCGTCCGCGCCGCCCGACCTAATACAGTTCGTTTTTCTCGTCGTCAGCCAACATCGCATCCGCTTCTTCAACGCTGATGTCGAGTCTGGCATGTCTGACAAGGGCCGCCCCAAGCGATACCAGCCCATCGTGTTCATGCTCAGGCGACCACAGTCCCGCCCGCACCACACACTTGGTACAGTGGAAGAACACTTCCTTCACCGTGACCACGATCACGAACATCGGTACTTTGCCTTGCATCGTGAAGCGCTCCCGCACATCCATATCGCGCACGATCTGCGCCGTCCCGTTGACGCGCAGAGTCTCGCTGCGACCCGGCACGAGGAACAGCAGGCCAATATTGGGATTTTGCAGGATGTTCGACAGCGTATCGCCGCGACGATTACCGGGACGATCCGGAATCAGCAGTGTTTTGCTGTTCATGACCTGTACGAAACCCGCCGGATCGCCTTTGGGTGAGACATCCATGTTGCCATCCCCATTGGCTGAGCCGAGCAGGACAAACGGCGATTTCTCAATAAAGGCGCGGCATATCTCGTCAATTTCGGAGAGGTCTTTATTCTGCGCGGCCTTCCCGGCATAACCCAGAATTTCCCGCAGTTCGGCTTCGTTCTGAATCACGTGTTTGAATGCGTTCATTTTTCTACCTTTTATGATTGACAATTAGAACATTTGGTCTTATTATAAACCATGAATGGTTTTCCAGCACAAGGAGGCTTCGGCGATGTTACAGGCAGTGTGGATTGAATTTCCGGTGAAAGATTTGGAACGCGCGCAGAAATTCTACCAGACTCTCTTTGAACTCCAGCCGACCGATATTGTCGATGATGGCGTTCGCCGCACCACCACCCTTACCAACACAGGCGACGGCGGCAGCGCTGGAATCTCCCTCAATCAGACGGCCAACTTTGAGCCGAACGACAAAGGCGCGTTTGTCTATCTCTACGCTGGCGAAGACCTGACTCATCACCTCAGCCGCGTCGAGCCAGCGGGCGGCAAAATCATCACGGGCAAGACCTATATGGAAGGCGCTGGCTATTACGCTGCTGTGCAGGACACCGAAGGCAACGTGTTCGCGCTCTATTCGACCAAATAGGCACTTCGCCTTCGATTTACCGTATCCCTTCCGAAAAACATGGTGCAACAAAACAGGGGCAATCAAGCGATTGCCCCTGTTGTTTGCTTTAGAAGTGCGACTATTTACGGCACCGGGTTCACCGTCCAGCTAAAGGTGATCTGCACACTCTGCGCCGGAGTGCCGTTATCGCTGACGGTGATGGTCACGCTGTACACCCCCGCCGCCGTTGGCGTCCCGCTGATTGCGCCGGTCGCGCTGTTGATGCTCAGGCCTTCGGGCAGACCGTTCGCGCTGAACGTCAGCGTTTGGCCTGCGTCGGGGTCATTCGCCGCGATTTGCAGCGTGGGGATTTCGACCCCAGCCGTGCTGGTCTGGTCGCCGGGATTGCTGGCAGAAGGCGGCTGATTGGGCTTGGGCGTCACCGTCCAGCTAAAGCTGACCTGGGTGCTCTGTGCCGGGCTGCCGTTGTCGCTGACCGTGACAATCACGCTGCTGCTGCCAACCGTCGTTGGTGTGCCCGTAATCAGACCGCTGGCGTTGTTGATGGTCAGGCCTGCGGGCAGACCGCTGGCGCTGTAGGTCAGCGTTTGCCCTGCGTCGGGGTCGCTGGCGACGATCTGCAGCGGCGTAAGCGGGCTGTCCTGCACGGTCGATTGTGCAGCGGGTGTGGTCACGCTGGGCGCACTGTTGACCGCCTCAATCGTCCACATAAAGCTGACCTGTGTGCTGCTGGGGGGCGTACCGTTATCGGTAATCGTGACGGTTACGCTGGTCGTGCCTGCTGTCGTCGGTGTGCCACTGATGACGCCCGTGCTGCTGTTGATGCTTAGCCCTGCCGGGAGGCCGCTGGCGCTGTAGCTCAATGTCCCACCGTCGGGGTCGCTGGCGACGATTTGCAGCGGCGTAATGGCCTGCCCGACCTTGCCGGACTGACTACCGGGATTAGCAACCGTCGGCGACACGTTCGGGATCAGCTCCAGTTGCAGCCGATCCAGCCGTGCACCGTCTTCGCGCAGATAGACGATCACCTGTGTTTCGCCCACTGGCAGCGTGACCTGGCGCGGATCTGGCCCGCCGGAATTGCCCACATAGTCAATCACAAAACTGCTGCCCGTCGTGATCGTCCAGTTATTCGTCGTACCGCCGAATGAGACGAAAAACGAGTCGTCACTGGAGCTGGGCGCGTTCACCCATCCCTTGAGGCGATACACCCCCGCCTCGGTCACGTTGAAGCAGAAGGTTGCACGGGAGACGCTGCCGATGCTGAACAGGTTGCCCGTGCCGTTGGGGGCGTGGACAAACTGCCCGCCGCTGGCGTTCGACGCGCTGGCGACCACGAAATTGCCGCCCAACTGTGCGCTTTCCGCTTCCTGCAGCAGACCGCCGCAGGTGGTCTGTGGGGGGCTGACCGTCCAGCTAAAGTTCACCGAAGTCGATGCCGGGGTGCTGGCGTTATCGCGCACGGTGACGGTGACGCTGCTTGTGCCCGCTGCGGTCGGCGTACCATTAATGACGCCAGTCCCGCTGTTGATGCTCAGGCCATTCGGCAGGCCGCTAACGGTGTAGGTGAGTGTCTGCCCGGCGGTGTCGCTTGCCGCGATCTGCAGCGGTGTGATGGCCTGCCCTGCGGTGCTGGTCTGGTTGCCCGGATTCACCACCACAGGCGGGGTATTGCTCGGCGGCGCAGCGTTCACTGTCCAGCTAAAGCTCACCGAGGCCGATTCTGACGGAGTGCCGTTGTCGCTCACGGTGACAGTGACGCTGCTCGTGCCTGCTGCGGTCGGCGTCCCGCTGATAAGGCCTGTCGTCGCACTGATGCTCAGGCCGTCCGGCAGACCGTTGGCGTTGTAGCTGAGCGTCTGTCCGGTGGTGTCGCTTGCCACGATTTGCAGCGGTGTGATGGCCTGCCCTGCGGTGCTGGTCTGATTGCCCGGATTCACCACCACAGGCGGCGTATTGCTCGGCGGTGCGGCGTTCACCGTCCAGCTAAAGCTGACCGAAGCCGATTCCGAGGGTGTGCCATTGTCGCTCACCGTGACCGTCACGCTGGTCGTGCCTGCTGCATTCGGTGCACCGCTGATGACGCCCGTCTCGCTGTTGATGCTCAGGCCGTCCGGCAGACCGTTCGCGTTGTAGGTCAGCGTTTGTCCGGCGGTGTCGCTTGCCACAATTTGCAGCGGCGTGATCGCCACGTTCGCCGTGCTGGTCTGATTGCCCGGATTTGTGACCACAGGCGGGGTATTCGCAGGCGCAGCGTTCACCGTCCAGCTAAAGCTGACCGAAGCCGACTCCGACGGACTGCCATTGTCGCTCACGTTAACGGTTACGCTGCTCGTCCCGGCGCTGGTCGGTGTGCCGGAAATCTGCCCTGTGCTGGTGTTGATCGTCAGCCCGTCCGGGAGTCCGGTCGTGCTGTAGGTCAGTGTATTGTTGTCGGCGTCCTGCGCGGCAATTTGCAGCGGCGTAATCGCCACGTTCGCCGTGCTGGTCTGATTGCCCGGATTGGTCACGGTCGGCGCACGGTTGACGTTGTTGATCGTCCAGGTGAAGCTGGCGGTCGCCGTGAGCGCTGGCGTCGCACTGTCGCGCGCCGTGACCATCACATTATAGGTCGCGGCGGGCGTCATCTGTGCATTGTTATAGCTCAGCGTCCCGGAGATCAACCCAGTCGTGCTGCTGATGCTTAACCCGGCGGGCAG
Organism: bacterium; assembly: GCA_033762735.1. Classification (GTDB taxonomy): domain Bacteria; phylum Chloroflexota; class Anaerolineae; order Aggregatilineales; family Phototrophicaceae; genus JANRLJ01. Next base: position 9,946 of record JANRLJ010000246.1, read on the forward strand.
CCCGGTCGCGCTGTAGGTCAGCGTCTGGCCTGCGTCGGGGTCATTCGCAAGGATTTGCAGGCTAACCGTCTCATTTTCGTCGTCGGTCTGGTCGCCAGGATTCGTCACGGTCGGCGGCTGGTTGGGCGTCGGCGCGGGGTTGACCGTCCAGCTAAAGGTGGTGGTGGCAGAAAGCGACGGTGTACCGTTGTCGCTCACCGTGACGGTGACGCTGGCGCTGCTGACCGCGGTCGTGGGTGTGCCACTGATCGCGCCCGTGCTGGTGTTGATGCTTAAACCTTCCGGCAGATTCGGCGCACTGTAGCTCAGCGTATTCCCGTCGGGGTCGCTGGCGGCGATTTGCAGCGGCGTGATGGGCGTTCCCACCGTGCTGGTCTGGTTCTGCGGCTGCGTCACGGTCGGCGCACGATTCACGTTATTGACCGTCCAGGTGAAACTGGCCGTGGCGGACTGCGCAGGGGTGCCGCTGTCGCTGACGTTGACCGTCACATTGAAGGTCGCGGCGGGTGTGGTCTGTGCATTGTTGTAGCTGAGCGTTCCCGAAATCAGCCCGGTCGTACTGCTGATGCTCAGCCCGGCGGGCAGGCCCGTCGCGCTGTAGGTGAGCGTCTGACCTGCGTCGGGGTCGCTAGCGACGATTTGCAGGCTGACCGTCTCGTTCTCGCTGTGAGTCTGATTGGCCGGATTGGTAACGACAGGCGGAAGGTTCTGCGCACCTGCCGGGCGAATGTTGGTCACCAGATAGATGTTGTCGTTGAAGTCACACACGCCGTTGCGGTCGCCCGCCTGGCAGCCCTGCACCGGGATATAATCCTGAATCACGAAGTAGGTGTTCGGTACGGGCACGCCGTTCGGGTCGCGCACCTGCCAGAAGCGCACGGCATGGCGCACGCAGTTGGTCACGCCCCGGCACTGCGCACTGCTGTAATTCTCAATATTGAACGTGAAGGATGTGCTGGTCGGGTTGAACAGCGCATCGGTGGGCAGCGTGGGTGTGCCGCTGGCCTGCTTGAGCGGCAGCAGCGATTGCCCGTACAGGTTGTCATGGCGCAGTGTGCCGCCGCCCGCGCCTTCGATGCGGAAGAAGGCTTCCGGTGTACAGCAGCCGTGCAGCGCGGCCAACTGGCGCACATAGACCGGGCGGGTGCTGTCTGCCCGTACCCAGTCGAACGACAGCGTTTCTTCGCCGCGCGCCGCGTACTGCGAACTGAACGGATAGCCGAGGTTGATGAGATAGCCGAAGACCTGCGCGATTTCCGGCGGCAGCAGTTCGTTCATGCCTTCATCGAAAACCATGTAACCACCGCGCAGCGTGACCACGCTCTGCGGTGTGTCGGGATCGTTGGTGGTGAGCGTCAGGGTCGCGCTGCGAACACCCCGCGCCCCGGAGGACTCATTGAACACCAGCACCAGATCGTAGGACTGGTTCGCGCCGATCACCAGCGGCGTGGCAGCCGACGGATTTTCGTTGTTGACGAACTTCCAGCGCACGGTATCGCTCAGCAGCAGCTGCGTGATCGACAACGGCCCGTTCCCGCTGTTGGTGATGCGCAGCGTAGCCGTATCGCGGAACAGCAGGGCACTGCCACCGTTGTTAGGCGATGGGGAGCGGATGTCGTGGAAGCTCAGCCACGTATTGACGAACGCCATCTGCGGGATGTTCTGCGCGTTGAGCGTCGCCCAGTCGGGATTGGTCAGCACGACGTTGGGCGACCCGGCCGGGGGTGGCGGTGTTGTGGTGAAGTTGGGGCGCAGCAGCGTGATTTTGTTGTCATCGTTGCTGTATTCTGAGCCGTACTCGGTCACGTACAGATTGCCCGTCGCCACATGCTCGGTCAGATCAAGCGGGTTGCTGAAGCTGGTAAAGCCCGTGATGCCCGTGATGGACGAGCCGATGTTGCCGCCCGCATCCGGCTGGAGCACGATGATGTCGTCGTTCTGGCTGTAGCGCACCACCAGCAGCCGCCCGGCCAAATTGCCCCCAAAGGCGGCGGTGTTGCGGTATTCGATCACGCCGTTGGGCGACTTATTAAAGCTGAAGTTGAAGGCGATTCCGCGCCAGTTCGGGTCAGGGTTTACGCCGACCGCATAATGACTGCCGACCTGACCGGGATCATTGCCGCTGGTCGGGTTGCCGCCATTGAGCACCCACTCGCAGCGGGTGGGGTTCGGATGACCGTAGTAGCCGCCCTGCACCACGCGATACAGATAATCTTCCTGCGACACGATGTTGACCGCCGCCGGAACCGCACCGCCGTTGTAGGGCTGGCCGTTGGCACGGGTAGTGCAGGCCGGGTCAGTGGCATAGGTGCCCGGTGTACCAGGGGAATTCGCGCCGCCCGCCGAGCCGTTGGTTGGGACGTACAGGCTGCCGTTGCTGTGCCACACCAGATCAAAAGCGTTGCGCACACCCGTCGCATACAGCGTCAGCGCCGCGCCCGCCGCACGCGGGTTATAGGGCAGGCCAGGCTCGTTCAGGTGATAGTTGTTGTCTTCCAGAAGATTGCCGTCCGCACTGGCCGTCCCGGTGGCGACGTTCAGCACACCGGCTGGCAGCGTATTGATGTTAATCCGCAGCACCGCCGCGCTCAGCAGGGTTTCCGGCTGCTGCCCCCAGGCGTTATCCGGTGCACCCATCGCGCTGATGCTGCCCTGCGTGAGATAAAGCGCACCGTCGGGGCCGAAGGCGAGGCTGTTGGTCAGATGATCCTTGACCGAGCGCGGCAGCCCGTCGATGCGAAGCTGTGCGCTCCACACGCCGTTGGTGCGCGTCAGGCGCGAAACCTGCCCGGTGAAATGCGGGCCGGGGAAGATGTTGGCGTTATGGCTCACCCACAGCACCGGGTTCTGCGCGGTGGAGCCGGGTTCAAAGGCCAGGCCGATGGCGAGGCGGTTGCCCAGCGCCGTAATCACCTGCTCGCCGCTGAGGGTGCCATCGCTGTTGATCGCCCAGTTGTAAATCTGCCCGGTGTTGGTCACGGCGTAGAGACGGTTATCGGGGCCAATCGTCAGGCTGGTATACCCCCGCGACGGCAGCCCCAGCGCCACTTTCGTGAAGCTGATGTTGGTCACAGGGGGCGCAATGACGCTGCCAGTGGTGAACGTCATCGAGTACGGCACCATCGCCTGCCCGCTGCCGTCGCGCACCTGATCGGTGATCTGGAAGGTGTAATTGGTGTTGGGCAGCAGCGAGGCCGCCGGGACGAACGTGATCGCGTCCCCGCCGCCTGTCGTATTCACGGAGGACGAGGCGACGCGATTGGTCGGCTGGCTGGTCGGGAACAGGAAGACGGTGCTGGCGTTGACGGTCGCGCCATCCAGCCCGCCGTTGGGCAGGTTGAGGCGGTTGGCCGTGATGGACACATCCACCGCCACGTTGGTTGCGCCGCCGCCGGGGGAAGTCGCCAGCACCGAAGGCCGCGCCGGGCCGCTGGCGGGCGAAATCAGCACGAAATTGATCTTGGTGTTGCTCCCGCCAAAAGCGTTCAGCGTCAGCCGTCCATCGCTGACGTTGACGCGCACCGTCACCGTGCGGAACTTACTGGCAGCGGTGGGCGTAAAGTCGATGGCGAGCACGTCTTCCACGTTCACGCGATGCACACTGTCATAGAAGTTGCCCGCGTCGCCCGCCCCTACGGTCACATCATACGCGCCGTTGTCGGTGCTGATCTCCCAGATACCTTCGATTTCGTTTCCGGGGTTGATGCCGTTCGGCACGTCGTCGGCCTGCATGTGCAGAAAGGTGTTCTGCCGCAGCTCGATTCCGGCGCTGTTGCGGTTGCGCCCGTTGCCGTTCAGGTCAAGCGGCTGCCCAGTCTGCGGATTAACCCAGCCGTAGCTATAGAGGCCATCACCCTGGTTCGCGCCTGTGCGCTGGGCGAAGGATTCGCCGGAGTCGCGCAGATAACCTGCTGGGGGAATCGTCCCCGCGTCCTGGAAATTGATCTGGACGCTGACGGGAGCCGCTGCCACAGGCGCAGCCCCCGGCACAGCGATTATCACGCCCAGCAAAAGGATCAGCAGCGCGAAAGCCCCAATCCGTCCAAGTGCAATAGTTTTCATAAAAGCTCCCGGTAATAGCGTTGTCGGCGATGAATGCTTGTAGAAGCACAACTTTTCATTACGGAATGGATGCTCCACTACAGCCCGCGCTGACCTTTTACGGTCGATAGGGTGCAGAACATCACAAAAAGCGCTCAGGCGGATTTGCACCTGATACTAATGGCGTTATCGTAGCAATAAACACATTCATGGTGTGTTTGCGTTTGCTTCAGGTTCGCAAGAGAAGGTGAAACAGACTGAGGCTTATCCCAACGAACTCATGATGTTTTTCAGAAATCAGGTTCAGGAAGGGTCAACAAAACCGCATTTCCCGATTTTTCATGAAGATG
>JANRLJ010000247.1:0-23921 GCA_033762735.1 bacterium
CTCAACGCCGAGTCGCGCGCTGCGTACCTCAAGACGCGCACGGAGTTGATTGATGCCGGGTATGACCCGCTGTCGCGCTCCACGATCTGCGACCACGCGCATGACTGTGATCTGATCGTGGTCGAGTTCGAGCGCGTCCGCCGCCCCGCTCCGAACCCTCTCAAAGAAGTCCAGGCCGAAGCGCAGCCGGAGCCAGAACCCGCGCCGGTGCGGATGATCGAAGAAGTGATCGACCTTCCGACGCTGGTGCCCATCCCAGCGGGACAGGGGTTCAGCGAGAACATTGTCATCATTGGTTTGGAAGACAGTCCGCGCCAAACGATGCCCGGTTTTCCGTCGCTGAGTGCGTACATGGCGGCGGGTCGCACCTTCGCAGACTGGCAGCGCGATTCCGATCAGGCCGTGATTACTCGTGGTCGTCAGACTGCGATGCGCCTGATGGAGCAGATGTCATGAGTACCAATACCCAACTTGCCACCATCGACACGATCACGGAGCGCTTGAATGCGCTTCTGGAGGGCGGGGACAAGGCGACGTATAACGCCCTCGCTCCGGTCTACGAAAACGCGCTGGCTGTTGCAGACAATCCCGCAGCGCTGGCCGGGCTGGTCGTCGCACTGGATTTCGCCCTGACCCTGCGGGCACAGCGTGATCTCGTCGCCAGTGAATATCAAACTCTGGCCGAAGCTGCCCGCGACATCTGGAACAAAGGCCGCGACCACCCGCTGCTGGAAGACGCATACGATCAGATCATGGAAGCACACAATGAAGCTTTCTGGTCGTCGCTCCCCTATGACATGGCAGACACGCTTGGCGGAGACTGGTCATTCATGGAAGCGGACAACTTGTACACTGCGCTCACTCTTGACCTCGAAGAAAAAGAGGAGGGCAGCCGGGACTACGGCTACACCAAGCAAGCCCTGATCGAATTCCGTGCGAAGGTGCGCCAACTCATCACTGACCTGGACAAGCAGGACTATGGCAGCGACGACAAGGACTCCGACGATGACGACGAATAAGCAGCTTGCTCGCCGTCTGGGGGACTTGTCCCCGCAGCTTTGGTCGAAAGAACAGTGGGAATTCCTGCGCATGGGCTTTGACAATCTGCTGTCCGCCTGGCCGGGGGATGACGAGGCCAGTGTCAACGCCCGTATGTACTTGACCGAGATGTGGGATTCGGTGAAGGCACTGCACACCGACAACAAGCGCCTGATCGCGGAGAAGCACACCCTCGAGCAGGTGGCGCTCGATTACCAGATGCAGCGCGACATGATCGCCAATGAGATGTCGGACTTGGTGAACGCAGCGCTGCGCATCGGGCAGCAAAACCTCATCAATGAACTGGCGCTGACGCTCGATCTGAACCCGGAGCAGGTGAGGCGGATGGTGGACATCCTGCTTGCACCAGACGACAACGACGTGTACGTCTCGAAGTTCACCATCCAGGATGTCTACAAGACGTTGGGGAAACTCAGCGAAGAAATCTACGAAGAACTGGCTTGCCAGGACGACCCGCCCGACCAGGACGAATAAACCGCCCGAACCCCTGGGAAGAGTTACGACCTCTCCCCAGGGGAAGTACAAGGAACTGTACCACAGTGGACAATAACACGGCTCCTATGTCGGAGTCCAGTTACAGAGAAGAAATCGGGCAGTGTCACCAATTGCTCGACCGGGCCAGCATCCCCGCCGGGACGTTGGTAGAGCGCGTAAAGACCATCGTCCGCCTGTACACCCTGGGCGGCTATGACGTTGAAAAACCTGATCGCAGAGATGCAGAACTTTATCGAGGCCTTGAACCGTGAGCCGAACGAAGACACCGAAGAAGCCGAAGAAGCCGACGACAGCGAGTGAGCAAAAAGTATGCCGTCTTTGCGGGGAAAGAAAGTCCTTTGATGAATTCCCTGCTATCGGCATGAAGAACCGTGCCAAGCGCCCTGAGTGCCGGGATTGCTACAACCACAAGAAGGCACTCGCCCGCCAGGAAAAGCAGACCAAAGCCAAAGGCGGGGTGCAGGGGCTGGTGATCTTCGACACGAAAACCAACACGGTCACGGTCTACGACGTGGTGCTGGTGAGCAGCCGCACGTCGATGCGCAACCGTAACCCGCAATTGGTGGCGGACATCTACAAGCAGGCGGGATACCGCTTCATCGAAACGAAATGAACCTGGAACATCTGTGGGCGCGCTGGTTAGCGCGGCTGCTGCGCTGGCTCAGCCCGCCCGCTGAACTATCGCTGACACGGCAGTATTTGAAGGAGCAAAGGCGCATCATGAACAACGTTACCAAATTTAAGATTGACCACTTCCAGGCCATCGTTCAACCTTTCCCATCTTTGTTTGGGCAATGGATGTGGAACGTCATTGATCTGAACACCGGGTATGAACACGGCGGCATGGCTGACACTTCCGAGGATGCGGAATCTGCTGCGCGGTCGCTGATCAAGGAATGGCAAAATCCCGAAACCAGTTCTTCCGAGTCGACTGATAGGCGAGAAGCTCAGATAAAAACCATTGCGGGGATTTTGGTTCAATCTGTGCGTAACATCATTTCGGAACGCTTAACCGCCGAAGAACCCCCGATCAGCGACGACGATACGGAACCGCTGATCGATCAACCCGACCTCGACGACCCGCTTGTGGCTGCTTTCATTGATGGCGATTTCAAGACCATCCAAAGCATGTTCAACAGGCTCCAGGCGCGACTCGACCGCATCCAGGAAGCCGCCCGACCAGTCGTCTATGACACTTTTTTGCAGATTCCGCAGGATGCCCCGGTCTGCTGGTATGACCCGGTAGAGGATAAGCCCCATCACCTGCGGGCAAAGACGTTTGAGAAGTTGCGCGTTCGTCATCTGAAAGCCCTCGCAGACGCGCTTAAAGAGCGCTAGGACAGGCGTTCTATTTTCAAGGTATCAGCATAAGCGCAGCGCCTTAAACGCCTAGAATCGCCTGAAAATTAAGGCGCTGCGATTGAAACCATGAGGACACAACAATGCCCAAAAAGATCGACTTTGACGCCAATGACATTCGGTGCCCGAACTGCGACCAGGCACTTACTCCTAAGATGGAGATCAGCTCGATTCGTTATGAAGCCATGAAGGGTACGAATCACATCTATCGTTGTACCCACTGCGGTGCAACAACGGGCGTGTTTCTTGCCGACACTCCAAACCCCGAAGACCCTTATGTGGTGGTTGACATCACGGTTAACACGGTGGTTCGTCCCCAGGGAGTACACCGCAAGCGATTGATCCAGCAGCTAGGCCGCGAGAGCTGGGTGTACAAAGGCGAACCCCGCAAGATGGTCGCTATCGACAACGGCCAGGAGATTGAGGCGTGGGTGTTTGACTGGAACGGCATTCCGCGCGACGTGCAGGAGGTCATGACCATCAACTACGCGCGGTCACACGGCGGCTCGTTACCGGATGCCTGGATGAAGTTGAGCAAGTCGGCGCAGGCTATCCCCTGCGATCATGTAAAACTCGATAAGCGCCGGAAAGGGTACAGATCATCATGACCAAAAAACGCAACCAACAGAGTGCCTTGCAGCGCCGCATCGACATGCTCACGCAGCAGTTGATGGACACGCAGGACACGCTGCGCCGGGCGGTTGAAGAAAAGCGCCAGGCCGAGTCAGAAGCGAAGTTCTGGCACGAAATGGCCGACCGGCTGAGTTTCGATAAAAGGATGCTGGAGCGCCAGGTCGAGAACCTGGAGCGTGAGCTGACGCAGCGCCGGGTCGCAGAGAGCGCTTAACCGTGCGCGTTGAAAAGCAAAGCGATCTGATTTGGCCGGAAGAGTCGCCGAAGCTGACCAGCGAACAGCTTCAACATATCCACGATTACTTTGAAGCAGGCGAGGAAAGCGGAAGAGTCTTATCCTCATTTGCCAATTACGCTTATAAGCTGCTTTCGCACATCTCGGCATTGGAAGGGGAAGTTGACGGACTGACACGCGAACTTAGCGCTTAGACTAAAACGTCCCGGTATAAAGGCGAGGGTTAAAACATGGAACTAGGCAACCAGTATCCACTACGCGACGACGAGCCCATGTTCGTGGATGAGCGCGAATGGTTTATTGATCTTGACTTGCAGAGACTCCAAGAAGAACAGGAGAATGAAGTGAACAATCAGACTAGCAACCCATCGGAAGAAATTCAGCAGCTTATCGCAGAACGGGATGCGTGGATTGAAACCGCGCGTCAGTATGCCAACAATGCAGAGTACCATCGCGCCGAACGCATGAAACTGCTAGAGAAGTACGAGCCGGAAGAGTACGCGCGACTGTCGAAATTCTGGGACGAGGAACGTTAGCGTCACAGAAAGTAACACATTGGAACCGAAACCGCGTGGCGTGACGAGGCTTAAAGCTGTCCCGTTCTATCTTCAAAAATGACACGCCGCTCGCAGTAGAGGCAATACGCCACCATCGTTTCGTCATCGCTTTCGGTGTCATCATCGAGGGCGATTTTTTCGCCTACCTCATGGAAACCGAAAACACAGCGCAGGTGCATCAACCAGGCGACAAGCCCGGTACGGCGTTTAATGTGGGTGTCTGTGTTCGGGTTCATAAAATCGTCAGCAGTTTCACCATGGCGAGGGCGGTTGACATTATTAGGGCGATGCTCAAAACGAAGGCGACGGCCATCAGTAGCGCGTCGCCCATCGTTTGGGTCGTGTCGATCAGGGGCGGCCAGTCGGTACGAGGCAGGGCGGATACGTGCCCGTGTACACGGTGCCTGGAGGACATTCGGGAGTCGTGACGACACGCAGCGTTGCGGTCGGCGGGAAGGGTGGTGCGCCGGGTGTCACGCTGGGGACAAGCGTCGAGGGCGGTGGCAGCGGAATGTAAGGGATGCCACCGGGCGGATTGTACTGCCCGCCCGTCTGCGCCTGGGGCTGCTGATCCTGTGCCTGCGACTGTCCACCGCTCGGCACGTAGAAGCCTGCTGAGGGCGTCTCCGTGACGAGCGTAAGGCTGCTGTCTGACGATGAAGCCAGGAACATCCCGGCCAGCAGCGCGACAACGACCAGGACGACGGCGAGGAGGCGCATCATTCCGCATCGCCTTTACTGGGCAACGTGCCCCAGATCACTTTCGTACCGGGCGGATTGCTGACCTCGTACTTACCAACAGCGCCAAAGCGATACCCGCGTGGGCTATCATCGTCTGGCTCAAAGGCTGCACCGCGGTCGAAGTCCTCGTCCTGTTTCACCCGTTCTTTGAACATCTCATAACCGCGACGCGCAACGTAGGCGGCGATGTCATCCTTGTAATCGTCGGGTGTTGAGGCGGCTTGACGCTCCAGCTTGATTACGCCTTGTTCCATCTGTTGCATTCGGCGGGCTTGCGTTTCAGGTGGAGACGAGCGATAGAGCAGCACGGCAACAGGCATAAAGGCCAGCAGCACAGAGAAGATAATCGCAACGACTCCGAATACAACCGTCGTCGTGGTGTTCGCGAGTACGGAGATTGCCTGGTCAATCAGCGGATTCAGGAGATCGCGGTAAAGCGTCTCCACCTGCTGGTCGCTCGGCAGGGGCAGCGGTGTCACTTCCGGCAGCACTTCCGCTGTCGGTTCCTCCGTCGCTTCCTGCGCCAGCGTTGACGGTAACGAGAATGCCAGCAGCAGCAGCGCTACCAGCACCAGGAGCAGGGGGGTTAACAGGCGTTTCATGGTTGCTTTCCTCCACTAACTTATTGAGCGTCGATTCAATCGCACCGAGTTTTTGGTTTGCTTGGTGCGCAAGTTCACGGGCATCGAGCGCGGCTTGTTTTGCGTCAGGAATAGCATCAAGTGCCGTGCTGGTGCGCTGCTGGGTGTCAGCGACCTGCTGCACAATCCCTACCAAATCCTGAACAATGGTTGCCAGCTCTCCAAGCGCTTTGAAACGTTCATCCATCGCGGCTTTGACTCCATTGATCGTCGATGCAGACACGTTTTTTAAGTTGGTGTCCATTTCGATCTGTAGGTTCGTCAGCGCTTCAGCCACCCCGGTTATTGCTAATACATTGGCTTTTGCCACTTCTGAACCTTGTTTGACCGCAACGGTATTGCGCTCGATTACATCCACTAAACGATCAACCTCTTTTTTGCGCTCATCTTCCATCCGGCGCAGTTCTTCACGCCGTTCTCGTTCCGCTGCATCAATGCGGTTGCTCAGGTTATCGGTGCGGGTGTTGATGTTGTTGAGCGCTTCGATCAGCGGTGCGGTGATCCGCCCGATGTTGCGAACGAAGATGTATAAGACAAGCACAAACGCCAGAATCGCCAGCAGTTCAAGTTGCACTGTTGGAGTCGAGAGAAGTTGCTGTATCAGTCCTTCACTGGGTATTTGTGCCAGTACCGTCATCATCAATACTCGATCATACGTTCTAGTGCAGTATAGCACAAAAATGAAGATTGCAAGAGCAGCCGCTAAGTGTCCAATGGTAAGTTAATCTTTTTTCGTTGGGGAAGACGTAAGAGGGCAATACTATCTTAATGTTATTTGTAACGATAAAGTGCTTTATCACCGAGTAGCGCCAGTGTAGCCTCTGCGAATGCGCTTTCGCAGAGAATGTAGAGACTGACCCCTAAAAATTAGGGGGTTTAAATACATAAAAATTATGTATAATGTATGTATAGTTAAGTAATCAGACAGGACGCATCAAAATGATTATCAAAACAAGCAAAGAAGTACGCGCCAACCCCGAATTCAGCAAGCTTTGCGACGCGCTTAATGCGCGCGGCCTGGTCATCGAGTGGAGCGATACGGTCGAACTCAAACCCCGTTTCGTCGAGTTTGTTGATGCGCTCAAGTCGGGTGCGGCGGTCGAAAATCCCGTTCAGGAAAACATGGTTCGTCTTATGGAAATTTTGGGGATGGAAATCCCGCAGTATCAGAATCGCATTGAAGAACGCAATGCGGTTATGAGCGATGGCTACCGTGCCGCGAAAGCAGCGGGTGCGGGCGAAAAAGAAGCGCGGGCGGCGGGCGAAAAAGCGTGGGAAACGCACAAAGCGGCCATTGTCACCCCCGCTCCGGTGGAAGTCGTTGAAACCGTTGTTGAAGCGACCGTTGCGAACATCGTTGTCCCGGTCGAGCAGCGGGCAGACGTTTATTTCAAACGTCTGGCAGAAAGTGCGCGTCGCGATCAGCGGGACATGGATGAAGCCCGCAATCCCGCGCTCAAGCTGGCGCGGCTGCTGGCGGAAGCAATTTCCGCTGACGAAAAGCAGCAACAGCGGTTTGCAATTGGAATGATGCTGCTGGATGTTGAGTATGGGACTTTTCCGTTCACTCCGGAAGGTAAGCAAGCGTTCTATGACATCCGCGACGCGCTGGCGGCAACCGCCGCACCGCTCATAGAAATGCGTCAGTGGTGGAGTAAGTTCTCTGAATACGCGGACGTTTACAGTCAGCGACTCCCCGCTAAAGCAGGGAGCTTGAAGGGAAGCGGAAGCCAACCGCTGAACGGAGACGCAAGCGTTGACTAGACTACGGGGTTCGACCCCAAACAAGCATTCTGGGTGTGGCAGCCCGAAGGACTACAGAATGTCCCGCTAGTTCTGTTCCTCTCCGAATGTGTGTGTCGAAGCGGTCAGTTGCGCAGCCTGTAGAGGCGTTAAATACTGAACTTGCAAGGATTGAGAATGCAGACGTTTGTGCCAGTGGTGAGCAGCACGGGGAAACCGTTGATGCCCACCGGTCACCGCAAAGCGAACAAGCTGATCGAAAAAGGCCGTGCAGTACGGCGCTTTGATCGCGGCTTGTTCTATATTCAGCTTGTGGATCGGGCAGACGGGTACACCCAGCCGATGGCGGTTGGGATTGACCCCGGCAGCAAGAAGGAAGCCTTCACCGTCAAGAGTGCGTCGCATACTTACCTGAACATCCAGGCCGATGCGGTAACGTGGGTTAAAGAAGCAGAGGAGACCAGTACGCAGATGCGACGCGGACGGCGTAGTCGCAAAACACCTTACCGCCAGTGCCGTCCCAACCGCAGACAGGGACAGTTCCGCCTGCCGCCTTCTACCCGTGCCCGCTGGGGCTGGAAGGTGCGGCTGTGTCACTGGCTGTATCGTCACTACCCCGTCACCGCATTTGTGGTTGAAGACATTGCCGCTGTGACAAAGCCGGGCAAACGGCGCTGGAACACCACCTTTAGCCCGCTTGAGGTGGGGAAGCAGTGGTTCTACGAGCAGTTGGGGCAGTTGGCAGCGGTGCACACGCTCAAAGGCTATGAAACCAAAGCCGAGCGAGACAAGTTCGGCTTGAAGAAGTCGAAGCAGAAAATGTCCGACAGCTTCGAGGCGCACTGCCTGGATAGTTGGGTGCTGGCGAATTGGTGGGTCGGCGGGCATACGACAGTAGATAACAAGGCCATGCTGTATATCGTGCCGCTGCGTTTCCATAGGCGGCAGCTTCATCGCCTCCAGCCAGAAAAAGGGGGTGTGCGTAAGCCCTACGGCGGCACCCTCAGTCTAGGATTCAAGCGGGGCAGTTGGGTGAAGCATCCCAGGTGGGGTGTCTGTTATATCGGAGGCACGACGGCTGGAACGGTGTCGCTGCACAACATGCAGACGGGCAGCCGTATCGCAAAGGTCAAGCCAGCCACGTTGCAACACCTCACGTTCTCCAGCTGGCGTATTCGGAAAGGAGAGACTTCGCATTCCCCACCGCGCTAAAGCACGGTGTCCCCTGCGAAGATTTTATGGGCGATTGTTTACAGGCATTTATCACCAGACGACGCACGCCGTTTACACGAGTTGAACGACAAAATTGAAGATGGTACGTTTACGGATACAGAACAGGATGAGCTTGATGAATTGGTAAAGCGTGTGGATGGTCACATGCTGCTGCGCTCCAAAGCGCTGCTGCTTCTTAAAGAACGTGGGCACGCCATTGAAGACTACTTGAGCGCGGCGCTTTAATGCCCCTTATTCCCAAAGCGCTTCGTGCTGTCGTTGAAGAACGCGCTAAAGGCTGCTGTGAATACTGCCAGACTCAGCGCAGGATTGTGCTGGCAATGGAAATCGATCACAACCGCCCCTCTCTGGCAACCAAAAGCCCCCGGCGTTAGAATATCTGTACGAGAGCAACCACAAGGGAAGGATCATGTCAAACACCCTTTTAGACGGACTGAACCCCCAGCAGCGGGCTGCGGTCGCCGCCGGGAGCGGGCCGGTGCTCGTGCTGGCCGGGCCAGGCAGCGGTAAGACCCGAGTCCTTACCCACCGCATCGCCTATCTGATGCGCGAGATGCACGTCACGCCGGAGCACATCGTCGCCGTGACCTTCACCAACAAGGCGGCGGGGGAGATGCGCGCGCGCGTGGAGAAGATCGTCGGCGGGCAGATGCGCGGCTTCCAGATCGGCACGTTCCACAGCATTTGTGCCCGGCTGCTGCGGCGGGAAGGCGACCGCACCCCCTTTGGCCGCGATTATGTAATTTACGACACGGACGATCAGGTGGCGGTCGTAACGCAGGCCATCGGTGAGCTGAACATCGACCCGAAGAAATGGTCGCCGCGCCGGGTGCTGGGGGCGATCAGCGCCGCGAAAAATGAACTGATTACGGCAGACGAATTCCGGGGACTGGACTATTTCGGTGAGATCGTGCAGCGCGTCTATAAGCGCTATCAGGCGATTCTGCTGGATAACAATGCGCTGGACTTCGATGACCTGCTGATGCAGATGGCGCTTCTGCTGCGTGAGAACGACGACGTGCGCAGCAAGTATCAACGCCTGTTCGATTTCGTGCTGGTCGATGAATTCCAGGACACGAATATGGCGCAGTATGAACTGGTGCGCATCATCAGCCGACCGGAAAATAATGTGTTCGTCGTCGGCGATGAAGACCAGGGCATCTATGCCTTTCGCGGGGCGGATTACCGCAACGTGCAGCGCTTCCGGCAGGATTACCCCGATGCACAGGTGATTCTGCTGGAACAGAACTACCGCTCGACGCAGATTGTGCTGGATGCCGCCCGCGCTGTGATCGACAAGAATCGCAACCGCACCCCCAAAGCGCTGTTCACCGACCGGGAAGGCGGCGAGGCGGTCACGATCTACGAAGCCTATAACGAGGAATTTGAGGCGCGCTACATCGTCGAGAAGATCGACGAACTGTGCCGCAAGAAGAAATACACCTACAACGACTTCGCCATCATGTATCGCACCAACGCCCAGTCGCAGGCTTTGGAAAGCGCGTGCGTGAAGGAAGGCATCCCCTATACGCTGATCGGCGGCGTGGGCTTCTATAAGCGCCGTGAAATCAAGGATTTGCTGGCCTATCTGCGCCTCATCAACAGCGCCAGCGATAAGATCAGCTTTGCCCGCATCATCAACGTGCCCCGGCGCGGTATCGGCGATAAGTCGCTGGGCGAGTTCCAGAGCTGGGCGTCAAGAGATAGCCTGACCTACGATGCCGCGCTGGAAAAGCTCATCAAGGGCGAAGCGAGTCCGATTGCCGCCCGCACCGCGCGTCTGTTCGCGGATTTCGGACTGCTGCTGCAAGGGTGGCGGGCGCTGATGTACGAGGGCAAGCTGCTGGAAATGTTCGACCGTCTGACGGCTGACCTGGGCTATCACCTCTATCTGCGCGAGATCAGCAACACCGAAGAAGAAACGACCGACCGTGAGGAAAACGTTGACCGTTTGCGGGCGCTGATCGCGGATGCCGACTCGAAGGGAATGCCGCTGACGGAATTTCTGGAAGAACAGTCGCTTGTCGCGGATGTGGACGCGCTGGCGGAAGGGAGCGACGCGGTGACGCTGCTTACGCTCCACGCGGCCAAGGGGCTGGAATTCCCGGTGGTGTTCCTGGCCGGGCTGGAAGAAGGCCTGCTGCCCCATTCGCGCTCGTTTGATGACCCTGAAGGCATGGCCGAAGAACGCCGCCTGATGTACGTGGGCGTGACCCGCGCTAAGGATCGCCTGTTCCTGACCTACGCCTTCAAGCGCACCCTGTTCGGCAGCCAGAACGCCAATGTGCCGTCACGCTTCCTGGCCGACATCCCCAAAGAGATCACCGAGGGACTCTCGCCCAAGGTGGCCTCCGCCGGGGAATCTGCCCGCTACAAAATGGAAACGACCTGGGAAGCGCCTACACGTGCGACCTCGCGCACTGGAAAAGTGATTCCCTTCCCTGGCAAGCCGAATGAGGCTGGCACTGCGCCGTCCGCGCCGCCCCGCCCCAACCTGAAATATCGCGCCGGGGCGAAGGTCGAGCATCCCAGGTTCGGCAAGGGCATGGTGCTCAACAGCCAACCCCGCGATGGTGACGAGGAAGTCACGGTCGTCTTCGAGGACAAGAAGGTGGGCATCAAGAAGATTTACGCCAGCTTCGGGCTAAAGCTGCTGGAGTGAACTGTAGAGGGCGGCTGTATAGTCGCCCTTTCGCTTCCTAATCTGAAACAAGGTCAATAAATGTTTCCAGCGGAGCCTTCTGCATCCGGGCTTTCAGGTAATCTTCGATTTCAGTCTGTTCCATGTTGACCAATGGATGCTCAAATCCAAGAACACGGTTCAAGGTTCGCGCAATCCGCTGCGGCCAGTATCCAGCGCTCATTTGGACAATCGTCCCGTCAATAGCATTTGCTAATGACTCGATGTTGCTTCGCTCACCGATGCGATCAACAACAATGATCGTTGCCATAAACCATTTTTGTCGTCCCATCTCAATTTCCCGACGGTAACGCGCTACTTTATCCAGAGATATCTCCGTGTTGCCTCTACCAATAAAGCCAATATCGAATCGTACCCCTTTTCCTGCCTCATATAGTAAAGTAGCATCGCTTTCTCGCTCATCATCACGAGATGAAAGCCAGAAGATACGATGAGCACTTTCCAACGCTCCAGCTTGCTGAAATTCAAACCCAAGAACATGAAGCAGCGAACCAAGCACCATTTTTTCAAATAACTTGCCGTAGGTGGATTTATCTGAACCTCGAATAGTAAGTGTTTGAGAACCTATGGTATTGAGCAGGTAAATCATGAACAGCCAATTGACATTGACTTGTAAATCACGCTCAGTCCGAAGCTTACCACTCAATTCGCCAAAATCCTGAATTTGTTGAGTAATAATGTCACGGCACGTTTCAATGTAGCTGTCCCGGTAGCCTGACAGAAGTTGATAATCGTCGCGGAGAATATTTTGTACGCCTTTATCTGTCAGCCCAAGAACCCACTGAGCAAGCCAGCGTTCTTCTTTTTGAACACGAGAAGTGCTTAGAATATCAGAAGCAATGTAAGGAAGCCGCTCAATAAAGTAATCGATCTCCTGCGAACCGCGTAGAAAGAGTTGGACCGTCGCTAAATTGAGGGCGGCTATTCGTCTTCGGGTCAGAATTTCAGTTGAATTTCGAATATTGCGCCCCGTCAAAACATCCAAAACCACGCCTCGAATAACATCAATGCCAATACGTTTGATCAGAGTTTTTCCACTTGCCTTGAGTAGCGCAATTGCATCCTCAGTAAGTAAATCAGAAAGCTTAATCGGAGGGTCGGAGCGAGGCGTATTTGTCATATGTGAGTGTTTAGAATAAGGTATCATCAACATTAATCGAAGGACAATTTAATGTAAGAACATGGCGTGCGTCTTTGCCCAACCACATTTTCGCCTCGTTTCGCATTACATCGACATAAGCCGCCTCCTTCTCAATCAATACAAAGCGACGATCAAGAATTGTGGCTGCTTTGCCGACTGTTCCAATCCCCGCGAAGGGGTCGAGCACCACATCCTTTTTAAAGGAGTAGTATTGAATTACTTTTTGTGCCATTTCCAGAGGAAAAATGGCTGGGTGACGTTTGTCATAAGTGGGTGTTATTCGCCAGATATTGGTTCTCTCGTATTCGTCGCCAACTTTAGAAGCGTCCACTAAAACCGGGTTGGGATGTGCCCGAATGTTCCAGTCAATCAGTTTTGTCGTATGCTTTCGATATACCAGAATGTATTCCGTTACAGGAACCGCTTTGTACTGCAAGGGGTTACGATCTGCGGCAAAACGACGCCCTCTACCAGTCGCCCATCCAGCCCCTTCTGGTTTTTCCCAAATAATATCTTCCATAAAATCAAAACCTTCCTGTATAAAAATTTGATGGACATCAAAAGGCACCGCTATTCTGCGTGATGCTTCGTCTCGATTTGCCCGTCGTATTAGAACAGGTGCAATATTCATCACAAAGAAACGTCCTTCGGAAAGAACGCGATGAACGTTGTGAATTACTTTTCTAAGTTTGAGGAGATATTCTTCATAGGTGATGTAATCCGCGTATTCAGGTCGAGCGTTGTAATAGGGAGGGGAGGTAAATACAAGATCAATACTTTCCGCTGGAAGCTCCTGTAGAATCTCTTCACTATCTCCTAATGCAATCGTATTGCGCAAGTCGGACAAGTCATATTTTTGCCTGCTCTTTCTGTTTACAACCCGTTTTGCAGAAGCCGTTTCTTCACGTCCGAGCAAACGGGCTTCGAGAGTTTCTGCATTTGTAGACCGATTTTCTAGAACAAGCGATGTACGCGCATCAATGACCACTTCGCCAACTCGTGTTTCACCCGCTTTTGCAATTAACGGGACACGCCAAACATGATAACGATCATCCACTTCAGGTAAACCAAAATCAATGGCATTCTCTAGTGAGATACTTTTCAACCACATAACAGCCACATCTTTTGCAGATTGTACATCTGCTACTGTGTAGCGGCGTTTCTGGGCAACCGTTTTTTTGTTGTCGGCCAATGAATAATTTCCTTTGAAGCAGTTTGTTTGTCGAGTAGTTGAATTATAGCCTAAAAAAGCACACAGGTTCGTCAACCGATGTGCCTCTTTTTAGCGTTTTGTCATCTCGGCCTCAGAGGACAATGTGACCTTCTGCGTGAGGTGACAGATTTTGGCTTTATTCCCGAAAAGTTTTTGCTGTTACAGCATAAGCCCTCTGGATTGTCTCGCTGGTAGCGTTCGCGGTAAAGGCGACCGAGTTCGGCGTCTAGTTCGTGAGGGCTGGCGAAGTGGTTATCCACTCACAGGCCGACTTCAACCCTGGTTATTATTTGATAGACGTTTCTACAGGTGAACGTACTGCGACGTGGCGAGGGCGGCCTATCCATTGGAGCGAAGATGGCCGTTTTTATGTGTCTCTGGAAAGAGGTGTTGTGCGTTTATTCGAGAGAGAGGCAGGCAGATAAAGGCAGTAGAAAGAAGCGCACAGAACCAGCATCCTATATGCTTCTGCAATAGGTTGTTGACCAAATCATAACGGCGGTGGTCTGTTCTGGCCTTTCTATAGGACGACCACCCCTCTCCATTTTACCTCTCCCCTGCACTTACATTTCGACGAATGACGATGCACTTGACAATGCTGTGCGCCATACAGTATATTTATACTGTGCGATGTACAGTAAAAGTAGACACACAGTATCGTGAGGCGCACAGGTTATGGTGGATGGTGTGGATACGCTTGAACAGCTTCGGCTGGAGCTTCGGCGCGGCATTGTCGTCCTGGCAGTGCTGAGTCTGCTGGACAGCGCCAGCTACGGTTATAACCTCATTCAGCGACTTGCGGCCCTGGGACTGAACATTGAAGAAGGCTCGCTTTACCCGCTGCTGCGGCGGCTGGAAAAACAGGGGCTGCTGCAAAGCGAATGGGACACGACGGAGTCCCGTCCACGCAAGTACTACCGCATCAGCCCCACTGGTCAGGCGGTGCTGACGGCGCTGCGGGCAGAATGGGAGGAAACCGTCGCCGTGATGCGGGGTATTCTGGAAGGGGAACATCATGAGTGAGCTGATCGACCGTTATATCCATCAGGTTGGCCTGTACGTGCGCCCCAGGGAACGCACCGAGATCGAAGCCGAACTACGTTCACAGATTCAGGATCAGCTAGAAGACCGTTACGGCAGTTCGCCCACCCAGACCGAGATCGCCGCCGTGTTGAAGCAGTTTGGCGACCCGCGCTCAATGGCGGCATCGTACAGCGGGGAGCAGTATCTTGTTGGGCCGACGCTGTACCCATTCCTGATGACGGTGCTTCGGATTGGACTGCCGCTCGTCCCGGCGGTGATCGTGCTCGCGACTCTGGTTGGCGCGGTGCTTTCTCCAGTTGGGAGCAATTGGGCGGCGCTGCTGCTCGGTTCAATTGTAACCGCCGTGCAGGGGACACTCCTCTTTCTGGCGATTGTGGTTTTGATCTTCGCCATTCTGGAGCGTTCCGGTGAGCCGTTTGGTGAGGGCACAAAGGCCGCATTCAACCCCCTGGAACTGCCTGCGGTGGATGATCCTGCGGCGGTAGATCGCCTTGAGTCGGGAATTGGCCTTGCCATCGGCACCCTGATCGGCGTTGCCATCCTTTATTTTCTGCAGGTCGGCGGGCTGACGCTGCGCTTCAACCTGGCGGATCCGGGTGATGTGCTGCCAGTGCCAACGGAATGGCTGGTCGTGCTGCTGTTGACCACGCTGGGCAGTATTTTCGTCAACCTGTGGGCGCTCATCCACCGCCGCTGGACATTGGAGACATGGCTGCTGGAAACGGTGCTGAATGTTGTGGGGGCGGTCGGCTTCTACTTCGTCCTGCTTCGTCCTGTGCTGGAGCGTCTGACGCAGACCGTACCAGCCTTGAGCGAACGGCTGCCCCTTGACCAACTGCCCTCGCTCATCACCCTGGTTATGGTTGTGCTTATAACCCTCGGCAGCGGCAGCAGACTCATCCGCCTCTGGCAGCACCGACAGGGAGCAAACGCCTAAGCCACAACAGCCCTGCCAACGCCCGCACAAAAGACACAACCGAACGCACTACAGAACGGCCCCATTCGCGCTGGTGGCAGGGCGCTGCCTTGCCACCGTCCGATCTACACAAGAACAAAAAAGGAAACGTACTCATGCTCGATACCCGTATTATCCTGTCCGGCAGTTGGATTACCGTGATGCTCATCTATCTGATGGGCGATGTGCTGCGCCTTTACAGTGGCGATGCAGCGCGTATAGCCGAAGGGCAGCAGTTCACCGATCTCCAGTGGATGCTGGCCGCGCTGCTTATGGTGATCCCCATTTCAATGGTTTTCGCCTCGCTGGTGCTGCCGCAGCCCATAAACCGCTGGGCCAATATCCTCGTTGCCGTCGGGTTCTTTCTCTTTGTGCTTGCCGATATGAGAAGCTATCCCTCCGCCTACGACAAATTCCTGCTCGTTGTCAGCCTGGGCTTTAACGGCGTGACCGTCTGGTATGCCTGGAACTGGTCATAATCCAAAAGGAGATCAATCCACATGAAAGCCATGATCTATACGCAATACGGTTCACCCGATGTGCTGCGGCTGGCAGAGGTGCCAAAGCCGACACCGAAGGCGGGCGAAGTGCTGGTGAAAATTCACGCTGCTTCTGTCAACAGTGCCGATATCCGTCTGCTGCGCGGGCAACCGTTCCTCGTGCGGCTGATGGGTTATGGTCTGTTCAGGCCGAAGCGTCCCATCCTCGGCAGCGATATCGCGGGACAGGTTGAGGCGGTAGGGCGTGGCGCGATGGCATTCCAGCCCGGCGACAGGGTTTACGGGGACGTATCTAACAGTGGGATGGGCGGCTTTGCAGAATATGTTGCCGTGCCAGAGTCCGCACTGGCACCGCTACCTGCGCCGCTCAGTTTTGAGGAAGCCTCGGCGATGCCCCTTGCGGGGATCACTGCACTGCAGGCGGTGCACAAGGCAGGTGTGCGGGCGGGAGAGCGTGTCGCCATCAACGGTGCATCCGGCGGAGTCGGCACCTTCGCCGTGCAGATTGCCCATGCGCTGGGGGCAGAGGTGACTGCCATCGCCAGCGCCAGCAAACTGGAGATGCTGCGGGGGCTGGGCGCTTCTCATGTCATCGACTACGCAAGCGAGGACTTCACGTCACAGACGGATCGGTACGATGTGATTCTCGGTATCAACGGCTATCACCCGCTCGCCCATTATGCGCGAGCGCTCAAGCCGGGCGGTCGCTATGTGATGGTGGGCGGAACCGACGCGCAAATCTTCGAGGCGATACTGCGGGCACCGTTGATGCGAAAGCGCGATGGAAAGCGGCTGAGCAGTCTGACTGCCAAATCCACGCCTGCCGATCTGCGCACACTGACATCACTGGTGGAGCAGGGTGCTGTTCGGCCTGTCATCGAACGCTGCTACCCACTGGAGGAACTGGCGGACGCGCTGCGCTATCTGGACAGGGGACACACGCGGGGCAAGCTGGTTATCGGCATGTAGCGTCGCAGGAAGAGGGCTGAAGCGGGACTTGTGATGGAGTCTGTCTCACCAACCGGAATCCATCCGCACTGACGGCCTCAGCCCTGTACTGCGACACCTGTTGAAGATCAGCAGCATTTCCTCATTTCGGGTAAATGATTCATCCGGTAAGTCCTAACAATTTCCTCTGTGGTCTTTGGGCGAGGCATGCCTCGTTCCTACGGGAACACCCGAAATTGAAGAGGTGGTTTTTGTCGGATGAATCATTTAGGCGATTAAGGCTGGTGTGCTCAACATCATGGCGTCCTTCTCAAGCTGGAAAGGCACGAAGATGCACGGCAATCATTACCTGCTGGTGGGATGAGCGTGTTCAGTCCACATTCCACCAACCTCACCCGGCAGATTCCACCGAACTCAGGCTGAGAAAGCGCTTGAGCGCCTGCGGATCGCCTTCGATCTGAATCAGCCCGGCAGAGACGGCATCCTCCGGCGAAAGCTGACCGGCAAACAGGCCCATAAAGACTTCCATCCCGGTATGGAAAACGGCATCCGCTTTAAAGCTCTGTCCCTGCCGCACCATCATTTCCCCGTCATCGAACCGCACCTGAAGGACTTCATCGCCCAGATGCAGTTCATACGTCTCGCAGATACCGCCCGACTGTTCGGGATGGAAAAAGGCTTTGATCGCCAGTGCGGCTGCACCCAGGCTGGGCAGTTCAACACCTGCCAGCGAGGGCGGCAGCAGACGGCTTCCCCAGATACCCAGCGCCAGCACCGCGTTTTCCAGCGCCGCGCCAAACTCGGTCAGTTCATACACGGTAGAACCAGCGGGCGGGGGCAGTACGCGCCGCCGCAGAATGTGCTGCTGTTCCAGCATTTTCAGCCGTTCCGATAGCAGATTGGTGCTGATCCCCGGCAGTCCATCCGTTAAGTCCGTATACCGCCGGGGTCCTGCCAGCAGTTCCCGCACGATCAGCAGCGTCCAGCGCTCGCCGATCACGTCCAGCGCATAGGCTAACGCGCAGAATTGGTTATAGCTTCGGTTTTTCATCAGGTGAGTTTTACCAGTAGGTCTCTTAACTTCAACCTTATTATAAGGTATTTTCAATAACTAAACCAGATGCTTGACTTTTTGAAGTAAACCACATATACTATAGAACAAGTGTACCAATCAAAATGCGCAAACAGGAGCATTGAAATGCTATTCAGGACTTTCATCAGCACTGTTGCAGCCGCACCTTCTTCCCCCACACCGAGATCATCCGCAGAACGCCACACAGTCGATAAACCCACCCTCACCCACCTTTTCATGCAGCACTATCAGGCCAATCGCCTGCTGTGGGAAGCAGTCATGACGCTGGATGATGCACAATTCATGCAGCCTTTGATGGAGGGCAGGCCGTCGATTTACACCCAGATTGTTGAAATGGTCGCGAACGAAAATCTGTGGGTGAATTATCTGTGGCATGGTCAGGTCGAATTCCTGCAGCCGTGCCAGCTCCCCACCCGTGCCTGCATCTGCTGTGAATGGGATGCGCTGGAAGAAGAACTCCTCGATTTTCTGGACGAACTCACGCCTGCTGACCTTGAGGAACGGATTGCGCCGGGTTTCCTGAACCATGTCGTGCGCTTGAGTGTCGGAGAAAGTCTGCTGCAAGTCGTCCAGCAGGCTGCCGAAAGCCGCCGCCGACTATGGGACGATCTCCGCTACTTCGGTTTCACCGTTGCCCCCGCTTCATCATCCATTTCCTGACAACAGGGAGGAAATCCATGTTTAAAAATCATGACGCCTTCAGCAGCTTTTCCGTCAGCGATATTCCCGCCGCAAAAGTCTTCTACACGCAAACGTTAGGCCTCAACGTCTCCGAAGAAAACGACATGGGGTTGATTGAACTGCGCCTCGCAAGCGGTGGCCGTGTGCTGATCTATCCCAAACCAGATCACACCCCCGCGACGTTTACCGTGCTGAATATTGCGGTAGACGACATCGAGCAGGCGGTCGATGCGCTGGTGCAGCGTGGGGTGCAGTTTGAGCACTACGGCGGTGAGACGCAAACCGATGCGAAGGGTATCTTCCGCATCGAAGGCGTTCAGCAGGCGTGGTTCAAGGACCCGGCAGGGAACATTCTGTCGGTCATCCAGGCAGGGTAAGAGCGCCTTCCCTGTCTTCCTCTGAATAGCGAACCGACCATCACACTGCCGCATCCTTTATCCAATCAGTCAAAGGCAAAATCCGAATGACAAAATACCCCCTCGTACCCCTGGCAGGGCGGCGTGAATGGATAGGCCTCGCCATCCTGATGCTGCCGACGATCCTCATTTCGATGGATTTAACCGTGCTGCATCTGGCCGTCCCTGCCCTGACGGCAGACCTGCGGCCAACCGGCTCACAACTGCTGTGGATCACCGACATTTACGGCTTCATGATCGCGGGTTCGCTCATCACAATGGGAACGCTGGGGGATCGGATTGGCCGCCGCAAGCTGCTGCTGATGGGTGCTGCCGCGTTCGGTGTCGCTTCGGCGGTCGCGGCCTTCTCCTCCAGTGCCGCTATGCTGATCGCGGCACGGGCGCTGCTGGGTGTGGCGGGTGCGACGCTGATGCCTTCCACCATGTCGCTCATCCGCAATATGTTCCTCGACCCGCGCCAGCGCACCGCCGCGATTGGGGTGTGGGTGTCTGGCTTCTCGGTCGGGAGCGCGATTGGCCCGCTGGTCGGTGGTTTCCTGCTGGAGCACTTCTCCTGGGGATCGGTCTTCCTGCTCAGTATCCCGATCATGGGGCTGCTGCTGGTCGCCGGGCCGCTGCTGCTGCCGGAGTATAAAGACCCCAATCCGGGCAGGTTCGATCTGCTGAGCGCGGGCATGTCGCTGGCGGCGCTGCTGCTGGTCATTTACGGCCTCAAGCAGTTTGCCGAACTTGGGCTGACCATCACCGCCGTTCTCACGGTGATCGCTGGCTTCGGGATTGGCTATGCCTTTATTCAGCGCCAGCGCACCCTCACCGACCCGTTGATTGATCTGCGGCTGTTTGCCGTGCCGCAGTTCAGCGCCTCGCTGGCAACCTATACATTTGGCATCTTTTTCGGGTTTGGGACATCGCTCTTTATCGCGCAGTATCTCCAGCTTGTGCTTGGGCTTTCCCCCTTCCAGGCCGGTCTGTGGTCGATTCCCGGTGCCCTGGCCTTCATTATCGGCTCGAACTTCGCCCCCAGGCTGATCCAGCGTGTGCGCCCGGCTTTCATCGTGGCGGGTGGTCTGCTGGTCGCGACGGTGGGCCTGCTGCTGCTCACCCAGGTGGATACAACCTCGCTGCCGCTGGTTGTAATGGCGAATGTGCTGATGTCGATAGGCTTCGGGTTTACGTTCACGCTGACGGTCGATCTGGTGGTGGGGGCGGCTCCGGCGGAACGGGCGGGCGCTGCCTCCGCGATTGCAGAAACCGGGGCAGAACTCGGTGGGGCGCTCGGTCTGGCCGTGCTCGGCAGTTTCGGCATGGCAGTCTATCGCAGCCAGGTCAGCACGGGGATGCCTGCTGGTGTCCCTGCGGATATCGTGGAACGGGTGCGAGAGACGCTTGGGAGTGCGGTCGTCGCGGCCAGCGAGCTTCCCTCACAGCTTGGACAGGCCGTGCTGATCGACGCTCAACAGGCCTTCGTGCGCGGTTTGCAGATGAATGCGCTCATCGGGGTTGTTGGCTTTATCGGCCTTGCTGTTCTGACGGCGACCATGCTGCGAAACGTGCAGCCGCACGCTCATGACGAGGACCCACCGGAAACGGAATTTGCTGCACCCGTTGTTATTCCACAAAGCGGCGACTAGGGTCTGTCGACAAACTCGGTTATTCTCACCCCTCAATCCCCTCTCCATGCAATGGCTGAGGAGAGGGGGTCGGAGGGTCAGGAATGCGTCGTATAGCGTTATCCAAAACTCAGGTTAACTACAACCAGATTGAAAACGCGGGGTAATTAACGTGTGTGCGAGTTCAAAAACTCATCGCTCATCACTCCTTTACTGTACTTAATCCAACTTCGATTATGAAAACCGACTACAATCAGCCTTATCGAATAGAAAGGTGCGACCATGTTTTTGCGAATCCTGATAATTTTTCTTCTGCTGCCGCTTATGAGCCTTTCGGTCGTCGCGCAGACCACCGACGAGGAAGCGCCGCCCTATCGCATCATCGCCTATTACGCGGGCTGGGCGATTTATGGGCGGGAATACTTTGTGACCGACATCCCCGCCGATAAGCTCACGCACATCAATTATGCCTTCGCCAACATCTCCGAAGCAGGCGAGTGCGTCCTGGGCGACCCCTGGGGTGATACCGAAGTTCCCTATCCCGGCGACGAGGAAGGCGCGGAACTGCGCGGCAACTTCAACCAACTGCAACGGCTCAAGGAAGCGCATCCCCACCTGCAAACGCTGATCTCGGTCGGCGGCTGGACGTGGTCGGGGCGCTTTTCCGACGTGGCGCTGACGGACGAGTCGCGCCAGACATTCGCCCGCTCCTGCGTCGATTTTATGGTGCGCTACGGCTTCGGTGGGCTGGACATCGACTGGGAATATCCGACCGGGGGCGGCAATCCGGGCAACACTGAACGACCGGAAGACCTGGAAAATTTCATCCTGCTGCTGGCCGAACTCCGCGCCCAACTCGACGCGCAGGGCGAACGGGATGGCCGTCACTATCCGCTGACGATTGCGGCGGGTGCGTCGGGATTTGAACCACTGGACTGGGGACGTATCCATCCTCTGCTGGACTGGATTAATGTGATGACCTACGACATGAGCGGCGGTTGGAGCAGCGTCACCGGATTCGCCTCGCCGCTGTATGACTCAAGCGCGACTCCGGCGGAAGGCACCAGTACCGATACAGCGCTGCGGGGTTATCTGGCCGAAGGCGTACCACCGGAAAAGCTGGTGATGGGCGTACCGTTTTATGGACATGGCTGGTCAGGCGTGGCGGACGAGAACAACGGCCTGCATCAGCCGTATGAGGGACGGCCTCAGGGGACGTTTGAAGCGGGGACGTTCGATTATGGCGACCTGGCCGAGAATTACATGGAGGCCTATACCCGCTTCTGGGATGACACCGCGCAGGTGCCCTGGCTGTATAGTGCGGACGAAGGCGTGATGATTACCTACGACGACCCTGAATCGCTGGCGCTGAAAGCCGAGTATGTGCGCGAGAACGGCCTGGGCGGGGTCATGTTCTGGGAACTGAGCGGCGACGATGACGCACACACACTGCTCAATACGCTGTATGAGTCGCTCAATGCAGCGGGGGAGTAAGCGAAGGTCATTTGTCGCATCTTTCGCAGGGGCGAGGCATACCTCGCCCTAATACCAGATGGGTTGATTTCAGTTCTCGATCAGCTAAGGTTAAAGAAGGACACGGCATGCCGTGTCGCTACAGCCTTTATCATGCCTCTTGTAGTGCTTCACCCGTCTTCGCGGGACGGAGCGCTGTGCTTCCGGTTGCGGTTCGCTGCCGT
Organism: bacterium; assembly: GCA_033762735.1. Taxonomy (GTDB): domain Bacteria; phylum Chloroflexota; class Anaerolineae; order Aggregatilineales; family Phototrophicaceae; genus JANRLJ01. Next base: position 22,696 of record JANRLJ010000247.1, read on the forward strand.
GACCGCCAGCGCTGCCAGGTGCCGACGACGCCCTGCGGGAAGACGATCACGACCAGAATGAAGATAATGCCCAGCAGCAGCCGCCACCAATCCGATACTTCAATCGTCGTCGCACCCAGCACAATCACCTGATCGCGAAAGAACGTATCGACCAGATGCAGTCCACTCGCGCCAATAACCGGGCCGGTAAAGGTGCCGATGCCGCCGATGATGGTCATCAGCAGCGGATCAACCGTGTTGCTCACGCCCAGGATTTCCGGCCCGACCTTCTTGTTCAGGATGATTTGCAGCATCCCCGCCGCGCCTGCCAGCATCCCAGCGACAGTGATCGCCAGCAGCTTAAAGCGCAGCGTGTTATAGCCGATGGACTGCGCCCGGTCTTCGTTCTCGCGGATGGCCTTGAAGACCGCACCGGTAGGCGAATTCACCAGCCGCCGGATAAAGAGGAACGTCAGCGCGAACAGCAACAGCGCCAGATAGTAATAGTTCAGGCGGTTTTGCGCCGGGTCGAGCCACACCGGAAGCTGATTAATGGCGAAGCCATCCTCCGCGTTGGTCAGCCGCAGCCGACCGAAATAGATGAAGAACATCTCCGCCACCGCCAGCGTAAAAATCGCGAAATACACCCCGCGCAATCGCAGCGAGACGAGGCCGATCACCAGGCTCAGCAGGCCGCATACGATCAGCCCGACCACCACACCACCGACCAGCGCCATTCCCGTTGTCAGCCCGGTGTATTCCAGCGCCATGCCCAGGATATAACCGCCCATGCCGAAGAACAGCGCGTGGCCGAAGGACACCACCCCGGTAAACCCGAACAGCAGATTATAGCTCATGGCGAGGATGCCCAGCACGAACACCTCGATCATCACCGCCTGCCAGCGCACCGACTCGCCGCGCATAATCATGCGGTCGCCGCGCGGCACACCGAACGGACTCGAACCCGTCAGCCAGCCCAGTACATGCGGGAAGAGAATCAGGCCGATCAGCACCAGCAGGGGCAGCGCGTTTGTCTGTAAAAAATCTCTGAAATCGTTTCTTTTTGGCATACGTTTACTCTTTTTGATTAGTGGAGTATCTCCAAAAACCGCCTCTTAATTTCTGGCGTTCCCGTAGGGGCGAGGCATGCCTCGCCCCATAGCTGTCAAGATAAAGTTCTCATCTTCTGAAAAGTGGGAGGGGAAGAGGCGGAGGTGGCGATTTTCCACCCCCCCTGTAGACACAAC
>JANRLJ010000248.1:0-6725 GCA_033762735.1 bacterium
CACGCTTCCCTGGTCTTCTCCCCCTCTCCTAGCGTCAGCGGTTGGGAGAGGGGGCGCGAACAAGTTCGCGTGGGGGGTGAGGGCGGAAAAGCGCCAACTCAATACCGGACAAGCCTTAAATCCCTCTGCAAGAGGGACTTACTACATCGACCTGCATGTCTCCCCCTCTCCATAAGCGCAGCGACCGAAGCGGTCGGTAGAGGGAGCGCGAACAAGTTCACGTAGGGGGTGAGGGCACCTGCGCGAGTCTTATACAGATTGCTCAACGCCGTTTGATATTGCGCGTGGCCGTTAAGGCTCAAACGCTTTCCTCATAACCCACGCTCTTGAGCAGCAGCGGCAGCAGCGTTTCCAGGATGCGCGGCGGTTCGGGTTCACCTGTATACACCCAGCGGATGACGACTTCATAAATCGCGCCCATCCAGGCGTAGGCCACCACTTCGGTATCCGTAGGTGCAATATCCCCCACTGTGACCGACTCATCGAGATAGGTCTGGATCAGCTTTGCGAAGCGGTCATTGACCTCAAGCCGCTTCTTCTCGAAGACGTTCCCCAGCCCGACCGCCTGCACCAGCAGCAGCTTGGCCGGGCGGCGATAGCGCCCGAAGGTATCGAGCGTGGTCGTGAGTGCAGCCCGCACCCGTTGAATGCCCTGCTCCTCCTGTTGGATGGCTTCCTTGACGCGCCGTTCCAGCAGGTCTGCGAACTGATCGACCAGCGCCAGGAACAGCCGCTCCTTGTTCGGGAAGTGAAAGTAGATCGAGCCTTTCGACGTTTCCGAGGCATCGGCGATCTCGTCCAGTTTGGTGTCGTAATAGCCCTTGCTGGAAAAAATATCCAGCGCGGCGTCCAGAATGCGCTCCCGTGTCGTCACAGGATCGCGCGAGAATTGGTCTTTGGGTCGTCTGAGGTTCACAAGATTTAGCCTGTATTGAACACTCTGAATAAACCGACTGGTCAGTCTATAACGTATTATACCTGTGAAATTCCGCACAAACATTAAGGGCGTGTGAATCTCCGCTTTTCGTTCACGCCTGTTTCGCATAAGATAAGCGGCACATGTTGGACGACATCAGGCATCCATGACACGATTTCTGGCTTCTTTGCTTGGCGGTTTAATCCTCGGCGGACTGCTCGGCCTGTATTTGGGCTGGGTACAGTTCCCGGTTGAATATGTGGACAGCTCCGCCCGCGACCTGGCCGAGCGCTATAAGGACGACTATACGGTGATGATCGCTGAAGGCTACCTGAGCGATGGCGATTCGCAGGGCGCGCTGGAACGGCTGCGACTGCTGGAGGTGGAAAATGCTCCGGCTTATGTGCAGGAAATAACTGAGCGCTATATCACCAATTCGCGTAGTCCGGAAGATATTTATGCACTGGTGGCGCTGTCAGAGGCGTTAGGTCGCCTCACGCCGATTATGCAGCCCTTCCGCAACATTGTTGTCCCCGAAATAACACCGACCGAGGGCGCACCGTGACCGATCAGCTTCAGGAAGAACCGAAAACCGGGGCAACCCCTGCTCGCCCGTCGGTCGATCAGCAGCGTAAAGCCCGCCGTTCACAAAAGGCCGCCAAACGGACGAGCGACTCCGCGCCCGCCACCAAACCCGATGCTGAAAAAGCCGCGCCGGAAAAGCCGCGCAAAGCACCTGCCAGCGACCCGGCTGACCTTTCCCCCGCGCAGCAGCGCCGCCGCAGCCGTTACACCCGCCCGCGCAGCTTTATTTCCCGCTGGGGCGTGGCGCTTGGCCTGGTGATTGGCCTGGCGGGTGGGCTGTTTTATGCGTGGAGCATCAACCCGCAGCAGGAATTCGACACCGCGCCCTGGCAGCTACGGGAAGAAGATCGCCAGCAGTATCTCGTCGCGGTCATGCTCAGCCATCCCTATCGCAATGATCTGGCGGAAACGCTGCAACGGCTGATCGAACTGCGCTTCCCCAACGACGACCCACTTCAACTCGTGGCGGATGTGGCCTGTGATCTGGCACGCACGGGTTACGTTAACAGCAGCAGCGGCCTGCGGGCGATTCGGCAGATGATGATGTTTTATCAAACACAGGGGAAAAGCGGCTGCGCGGACAGCCTGATTCCGATGGGGGATGAGGATGCGCCGGATGTGGTACAGGTCGTGCTGGCCACGCCTACGCTGCCCCCGCCCGCCAGCAAAACGCCAACACTCCCCGCGCCGGCCACACCCATTCCGGCGGAAACGACCGCTGTGGTTATTCCCACACCGATTGTGACAACCAGCACGTTTACGATTGTGGATGGCCCGCGCTCGTTTTGCAGCAGCGAGGCGCAGGGCGTGATCGAAGTGCGGGTGCAGGACTTCGAGGGCGAAGGCCTGCCGGGTCAGCCGGTGCGGGTGCGCTGGGACGGAGGCGAGAGCCTGTTCTTCACCGGGCTGAAACCGGAGCGCGGGCCGTCCTATGCCGATTTCGAGATGGAAGAAGGCCGTTCGTACATCGTGGATATGCCCGGCCTGGCCGACCCTTCCCGCACACCGATGCTGGCCGAAGCCTGCTTTACCGAAACAGGCGAACAATCGATCACGTCCTACCGGGTGGTCTTCCGGTCGAATTGATCTGCAAGCCTGTTCCGCCCGCGCACGCTATTTTTCTAGCGCCCGAATCAGCTTGAGGGTATTTTCCCGCGCCACATCTGCGCCGCTCAGTGATTCATCCCACAGGCTGAACAGCACCCCCGCGACGGTCGCATCACGTATCACACGCTGCATCGACGCGGCGGCCTCATCTACCGAAGGGCCACCCGGTGCCGGGTAATTCTGTGCGGGAATATCAGACGGATCGACCACATCGACATCCATGTGAATATAGAGCGGCTTTGTGGGCAGCGGCGCGGTCAGCAGATCGGCAAAATTGGGCAGGAAGGTCATCTGGCTGGCACGCAGGTTTACACCTTCCTGTGGGTCTAGGTCGCGGGCATCGGTGATGAGGATGTCGCGTTCCGCCAGCGGGGTAAAGCCAATGGCCTGCACGAGCGCTTCGTTACCGCGTCCAACCATCGCGGCCAGCGGCATCCCACCGAGATAACCGCTGGGGGATGTTTCCGGTGTGTTGAAATCGCCATGCGCGTCATACCACAACACTGCCGGATCGCGCGGTTGCAAGCCCTTCACCGCGCCGAGCGCACTGGTGCAGTCCGAGGCGAAAATCAGGGGTGTGTGACCAGGATGTGCTGCGATTGCATCTGCCAGCGCCCGATTGACCGCGACCACCGGATCATCATGCGCGGCGAAATCCGGCTGTATGTCAATCCATTCGGCGTTGAACTCTGCTGCGATTCCGCCGTGTTTCAGCACGTCCACTGCTGAGGGAGTCTGTTGTTTGCCGAGCGCAAAAGGAACACCGATACATACATAGGGCATGAGGTTAGCTCCTGTTCAAGGGTGGGCACATGGGCTAAATTTACCCGGAGTCCGCTGGAGTCGTCTACAAAGGGGCAGCCGATGGTCTACATGCAGAGTCCGGTTCACATTATCGACGGCATCTACCTGGGTGGCGTCCCGGTACTGCGCCAGCGTGATTTTCTCCAGCATCGCTGTATCACGCATATCCTCAAGTTGTTCTATAACCACGAGGTGCTGTCCTATCCCGACCCGCAGAAAATGCTGATTCCGGCGCTCCCGTCGTGGCTGGACGAACTAACCGCGGTTGCCCAGGCATTCACGGTGTTCGATACTCCCCTGAAGCTGGACGCTCCAATCCTGCCGGAAGCCTTCGAGCAGGGCATCAACTTTCTGCGGAATCAGGTGCGGGGTGGAAATCATGCGCTGATTTTCTCACGAGAGCGCACCGTGCGCGCTCCGATTCTGGCGGTGGCGTATCTCATGGAAGTGCACCGCTACGAGATGCCCGATGCCGTGCGGCTTGTATCAAAACTGAATCGCACCGTCGGCTTTGGGATGAACCCCGCGCCCTGGCAGTCCTTGATGACGTACTTCAAAACGCCCTATACACCGGATGATCTCAAGTACTGGTGGTCGGATTAATCCCTTAACGCATTGGTGATAAGCGTAAAACCTTTTCCGTTGCTGCTGTATGTGTGATAGCATCATGCGCATAGTACCGCACTTCGTTCGCGCGATGTGACAAAAGTGAGGACACCTCATGGCAAGCGTAAGACGAGAAGAATCAGAAAATAGCGATGACTACAGGGATGTCCTTCTCAGACTACCTAAGGAAGTCTGGCTGCGCTTGGAGCAGCTTTCCAAAGTGCGCGGCCAGGCAGAACCGAAGGAAACAGCAGAACCGGATTACGATTTTGATCTGGAGACGTACTTTCAGGACATTGCAGAGCAAGCGCGGCAGACGCAGCAGTTCTGGGATGATTATCTTGAACAACTCTCGACGCTGCATCATGCTGTTGATGCAATGATCGAAGAGAGCAGCCGACAAATTCAGCAAACCCATGAAGCCTTTGTCACTGCGCTGGAAGCACTGCAGCAGCAGCAGGAGCAGTATTCGGCTGCGGTTGATGCCCTCGTCACATCGCTGAAGGAGGCCGCGTTCATTGACCTCCAACCGCTGGATTTACCATTAATACATCGTGGAGAGGACGAACACAGCGATGACAATGAAGACGCGCTGGAAGATTTCCGCGAGGGCTGGGGTGACGCGATGGAAGGGCGCGTAAAATCCCTGGAAGACTTCCTGGATGAACTCAATGCAGGATGAGACACCTTCGATTCGGATTGGTCTGACCGCGCACTTTCAACGCAAGGCCAAAAAGCTCCAGAAAAAATATCCGCACATTCTGGAAGACGTAAAGGCATTTGCCCAAACCCTGCAATCGGGTGCGCGACCAGGTGAAAAAGTACCTGGGGTTTCCTACGATGTATACAAGGTACGAATTCAAAACAGCGCGGGGCGGCTACCGCATTATCTACTACGTACAAACGGCTGAGTCGCTCATCCTTGTGACAATCTACGCGAAGGTCGATCAAGCGAACATCGGAAATGATGAAATCCGGCGCATCATTGAGGAATACAGGCAGGACAAAGGGGATGGCTAAAGCGTGAAATCAGATTAATCCGGTCGTGTGCTCGTAAATTGCAGGTTCGCATAGCCCGACTCCGTCGGCTGTGACCACGCCAGGTAGAGATGACGGTCGCGGTCGGTGAGCAGCGAGGGCTGCCAGATCAACGGGCTGGTCAGCAGCACGACCTGCTGCGCCGCGACGACCTCCCCCCTCTGGAGATAAACCACGCACAGCCAGTCGCCCACCTGCGCTGCCAGCGCCAGCACCTCGAACTGCCCCGGCATCACTGCGGCCCAGCGGAGGGGAACAGCGCCAGCAGAGGTTGTGTTGGCTGCACCGCCGTTGAAGCTGGTCGTGAAAGGCTGACTCGCAAGCGCCTCGATTTGCAGCCGCACAGGGAGTTCCCACGTCCTCAGATCGGTCGTCCCCGATGTCATCCACACCTCGTTCGTCCCATCCAGCCGTTGGATGTTCCACAGCAGATAGGCGCGTTCCGTGTCCAGTCCAGCCTCAAAATCCATGAGTTGATCGCCCGGCGCGAGACGAGGCGACGCGATCAGCGGGGTGATGAACTGCGGTACATCGTCGGTCAACTGCGCCACCAACACCTGTAAATCCGACGGGCGCAGCCAGAACAGAAACGTTGTGCCATCGTTCCCGCGTATGGCAGTGGGCCAGTCGCCATTGCTGATGATCTGCCGTTCAGCGCGGGGGCGGCTGAGCGGGTCGATATACTGGGCGTAGAGCGATGGCTCGGAGACAAGGCCGCCGCTGTAAATCGCCCACAGCGACCCGTCATCGTTGATAATCAGCGTGTAGCGCTGTGCCCGAATGTCGGAAAGCTGCACCGCGCCGCGTGTGGGGATCAGATCGGGCGAGAGCAGCACCGTCCACAGGCGCGTCCCGCCTTCCACGTCATCATAACGCGCATCCAGCCAGGTCAGGTGCAGATAATCGCGTTCGGCGCTTGGAGAGAGGCGCTGGCCGTGCGGATAAACCGGGGGCAGCGGCAGCGGATCAACGCGCCCAACCGCTTCATTCGTCATCAGCCGCGCGGCCTGATACACGCCTTCCGCATCCCCACCCACCCATGCCGCTGCGACCCCATCCCCGCGCGGCCAGATCGCGGGCGAGTCGGCCTGTTCTGCTGCCGCAATTGTGATGATCTCGCCCCAGGCTGAACGCGGTTCCTGTTCAGTCGCAGGCGCACGCTGGCAGCCAGACAGCAGCACGACCACGAGCAGAGGGATAAGCTGGACGACGCGGGACGAAATCGACAAGGGACGTTCTTGGGTATGGCTGATCGAATTGACGAGGCCTGTATCTTACCTGTATTGTGAGAAATGTTGTAGCGGGGGTTGAGGAACGTGCTTTGATTACGGAATACTTTCCATTCGCATTATCGGCAACGCTGCGTATTTGTGCTGTGCCGTTGCTGGGGATTTCAACTTTAGCAACCTTTGTCGCGATCTTCTTTTTCCGAAAGCGTATAAAGCGATTTACGATCAGTATGTTCATAGTATCTTTTTTTATTATATATGCGAGTTGTTTTGGTAGTTCGGTGAGATTATCTCCACAAGGGGAGGGACAGGCGGGATAGAATGAATGTATGCGAAACAAAACAGTCCAACCAACCCGACCCTCACTGGGCACTTTAGCGTGTATGAACGCAACGTGCAAGGAGTATGCACAGCCAGGACTGAACAACCTGACGGTGCGT
>JANRLJ010000249.1:0-27845 GCA_033762735.1 bacterium
ATCGGCGTCACGTTGAGGGTGGCGCTGGTTTCACCGTTGGAGATGCTGACACTGGCCGGGAGCGCGGTGTAGTCGGTGCCGGAAGTGGCTGTGCCCGCGACGGTGAAGTTGATGGTAAGCGGGCTGCCTGTGTTGTTGGCCGCGCTCAGCGTGACGGTGAACTGCCCCGGCTGATCGGGTTCGGCGGCGTCGGCATCGTTGGCCGCAATCGTCACGGTCGGGCCAGTCGGCTCGTCGTTATCGGCAATCGTGACCGTCGCTTCGACCGTTGCGCCGAGCGTCACGCTTGGACTAGCGGTGAGCGTCACAATCACGGTTTCGTTGGGTTCATCAACGGTATCGTCAATCGGCGTGACGTTAATCGTGGCGCTGGTTTCACCGTTGGGGATGCTGACGCTGAGCGGGAGCGCGGTGTAGTCTGTGCCGGAAGTGGCCGTACCCGTAACGGTGAAGTTGATGGTAAGCGGGCTGCCCGTATTGTTCGCCTGGCTCAGCGTGACCGTGAACTGCCCCGGCTGGTCGGGTTCGGCGGCGTCGGCATCGTTGGCCGCAATCGTGACGGTCAGGCCAGTCGGCTCGTCGTTGTCGGCAATCGTGACCGTCGCTTCGACCGTTGTTCCCAGGGTGACGCCTGCGTTGTTCGTCCCGGTAAGGGTCACAATCACGGTTTCATTCGGTTCATCAACGGTATCGTCAATCGGCGTGACGTTGAGGGTGGCGCTGCTTTCACCGTTGGGGATGCTGACACTGGCCGGGAGGGCGGTGTAGTCGGTGCCGGAAGTGGCCGTGCCTGTGACGGTGAAGTTGATGGTAAGCGGACTGCCCGTATTGTTCGCCTGGCTCAGCGTGACCGTGAACTGCCCCGGCTGGTCGGGTTCGGCGGCTTCGGCGTCATTAGCCGCAATCGTGACAGTATTGGTGGCGGGATCATCATTGTCTGCCAGTGTCACAGTAGCGGAGACAGTCGTCCCCAGGACAACCGCCGCATTGTCTGTCCCTGTTAGTGTGACGATGACCGTCTCATTCGGTTCATCGGTGCTGTCGTCAATCGGGGTGACGTCAATCGTTGTGGTGGTCGCGCCATTGGCAATCGTGGCCGTTCCAGTCAGAGTCGTGTAATCGGTGCCAGCCGTCGCCGTGCCTGCCACCGTATAGGTCACATTCAGCGGTGCGCCTGTGTTATTAGGTGCGCTCAGCGTCAGCGTGAACTGACCGGGATTATTCGGCTCAGCAGCCTCCGCATCATTGGCGGCGACTGTGACCGTTGTGCCGTCGTTGTCGGTGATGTTGACCGTGCGCGTCGTTTTGCCGCCCAGCGTCGCGCCAGACGGAGCGCTGAGCGTCAGGATGATCGTCTCGGTGCCTTCGGCCAGGGCGTCATCCGTGAGTGTAAGCTGGATATTGCGCCCATAGGTGCCTGCTGCGAAGCCCGCCCCATTGGTGTAGCTGACGGTCGCCAGCCCGCCCGTGTAATCGGTGCCGCTGTTGGCCGTGCCCGCATAGCCGACACTCACCGTCACCGGGCCAGGGATTGTATCCCCCACCACGCTTAATTCGACCGGGATGGTCACAACGCCCGCGTTTTCTGCAACCGTGATATCAGCCTGAGAGGTAAACTCGACGGTTGCGGTGCTTGCGCCACACAGCTGCGTATCGCACACAGCCAGTTCGAGATCGTCGTTGAGGTTGTCGTAGTAGCTGATGACGGGGAACCCGGAGGCATTGAGCGCCATCGAGGTGAACTCACCGACCTGCGGCGCATTATCCACCGTGCGCACACTGGTGCCGGTGCTGCACGTAGCATCCGCGCAGACCGCCACTTTAAGCGCTGAATTGGTCGTATCGCGGTAGGCGATGACCGGAATTTCCCCACCACGAAGCTGAAGCGCATTGTACTCCCCGACATCTGCATTGCCCACGCCGCCCGCGTCAATCGTGCGGATGACATTGCCTGTTGAACAGGTTGCGTCACCACAGACGACCAGCTTGAGATTGCCGTTGTCCACATCATGATAGCTGATGTAGGGAATACCGCTGCCGTTCAGTTTCAGCACAGTATCGGTGCCCACGTTGCCCGTGCTGTCCAGGGTGCGAATCACGTTGCCCGTTGAGCAGGTGGCATCACCACAGAAAAGAATTTTCAGGTCGCCATTGGTCACGTCGTAATAGCTGATGACGGGGCTGCCTGCGCTGTTCAGGGCGAGCGAGGTATGACGCCCGACATCGCCGTCGCTTTCAAGGGTGCGAATGGTGTAGCCGGAATCACAGGTCACTGTGCTGCAGAAGGCAATTTTGAGGTCACCGTTGGTGAAATCGTAGTAGCTGATGAGGGGATTGCCAGAGCTGGCGATCTCCACCGATGTGTAACGCCCGACATCGCCCGTGCTGTCAATATCACGGATGGTGTTGCTGGCGGAGCAGGTCGGGTTAGAGCAGACGGCGGTGCGCAGGTTGCCCATCGTGGAGTTGTAGAAGCTGATGACCGGGTTGCCGGACGCATTCAGCTTCAGTGACGCCCACCAGCCCGTGTCGTTGGTGCCGTTGACAGTGGTAATGGTGGGGGCGGTGCTGCAGGTAGGATTGGCGCAGACGGCCAGCTTCAGATCGCCGCCCGTAACAGCACGATAGGCGATTACCGGATTGCCGCTGCCATTGAGCTGAATCGAGGTATAGCGCCCCACATCTCCCGTGCTGTCAACGGTGGTGAAGGTGGTCGCTGCCGCTGCTGGCTGCACGGCCAGCACCAGTAAAAAGATGAACAGAAGTAGAATGGAATAGGATGTAGGCTTCATTGGGAGAGTAAAGCGAGGTCGGTTCTTGAGTAGACGCATTGGACTCCCTTAGGTCTTGTTATTCATTTTTGGGGTTGTTTGTCATTATTACAAACCCGTTCCACTATCATACACCAATTCGACTCTGGCTCAACCCAGACAAAAGGCACAAAGAAGGGGCGCGTCCGCGTGGACAAGCCGCTTTTTTTACGTCTTTCAGAAGTGGGAAACCATTTGAGGCGTCTTCCACATCCACGTGAAGGTAAAATCGGAAGCCAGCGCCTTCGGTCTAGCGGCGGCGCTGCGCGTCCTGGTCTTCTTCTTCCTGATGCGAGAGCAGTTCATCCAGCGACATCTGACCAAGTCGATTCTCGGCCAGCATGGCGCGCATCTCATTGCTGATCTCGCCGTCTGCCGCGACATGCTGCTGGATGTCTGCGGTGCTCGTCTCCTTCCACGAAAAATAGTGATCGGCCAGCACAAGGCTGTCAGCCATAATCCGCAGCCGCCAGCGCCCGTTGGTAATCTGTTCGTCGTGGATAGGAAGGCGCGTATTGGGGATCAGCAGGTTGCGCCCGCGCTTGAGTTCGTAGTTGTCCTCATGGACATACATGCGGCGGCCATGCTCGTTGAGGAGTTCAAAGCGCACTTTCCCCCGCGCCGCGACCGGGACTCGCAGCTGCACATAGGGCTGGATGTAGTCGGCATCGTCCTCTACTGGCTGAAGCCGATGGATGACCGGTTCTTCATTTCCATGAAACACCAGCAGCCCCAGATCAACCGGGAGCACCTGCATGTCGTCGGGATTATTGCCAGTGGTGCGAACAGCCTCCAGCGCATGTTTGTAGACCTGCGTGCCGGGGCGTTCCTCAGTGCGCGGGGGCAGGTCATAAGCCGTCTGGGGATCATCCCGATAATAGCGGTCGCTGCGGCGGTCGCGCCGCTCATCACGCCTTTCCTGCTGATTTCGATTCTGGCGCGAGAAGTAAATGCCGGCCATGATCGCCAGCAGCAGCAGCACCTCCGGTTGGCCTTCCGCCAGCCCCGCCACAACGAGGAAGCTGAGCACAAGGCCTAAAATCCATTCACGTCCGCCAAAGTTTTGCATCGCACTTACTCTTTGCTTTATCATCAGATAGTTTGCCGATGGAGAATTTCGACCAGCTTCACGGCATTTCTGTAATATGGCTGGAGCGTGTGAAAGCTCAAGTTTACGTCTTCGCCATGAGCGATTTTGTTACGGTTGTTGACAATACTGTCAATGGCATCTTTGATTTCTTCGTAATCAGGATGATCTTCAATTTCGCGCCGCCATTCTTTATTGAATCCACCCACAATGGTCAGAATTTTCCCCATCTTTGGGTTTTGGAATTCGCCAAGCTGACTGCTGACATAGTTGGCGATTTCTGGGGCGGCTCGCTTTGCTCCATAATCTGAATAGATTTCGTAGACAGCGACTTCCAGATAACCAGAGACCAAAACACAGAGATAGCGTGACCAGTGACCCAACAATTCGAAATCATGGTTGAGTGCGTTCGCTTTTCTAAAGAGGTTGTCCAGTCGGTTGCGATAGCGAGCGACTTCCGGGTGCATTGCTACTCCACATCAGCAAATGCTTGTGTGGCTAATTCAATGCGCCTTTGAACCTTCTCCCGATTTGCCGTTCCAGACCCCACATCTTGCTGAAACGCTGTGTCATTCAGTAAGTCGTTATAGCGTTCGCGTAACAGCAAACAATTCTGAATTTCCCCTTGTTCGAGTCTGCGGGCTACTCCTACCATAATTGCGTCAAATATTGCAGCATTGATCGCTCGTTTTGGTTTGAAGGCCTTTTCGCCCAGACAATGTAGAACTGTAGAAACAGTTTGATTGAAGGTCGTCGTGAGCTTGGATGCTGACTGCTTATCAAGTCCCCGGTTCCACGCCATGTAGCTGTTGAGGAACCCCTTCATCGGTTCCTCGTACTGTTCAAACCAGAAATACAGGGCAAAGAAGCGTAAGATGAGTTCTTCATCACGGCGCTGTTTATCCGGCTTTCCGAACAGCCGCTGCCAATCTTCATTCTCCATATTGAGTTGATGCAGAAGGTTGTTCAAGCTGCCATGATAGATTGCAGAACGAATATCCTGCGGCTTTAAGGCAACGCCGCCAGTATTCAAGCGCTCAAAAATGAAGTAGATACTGCTGTTTTCAGCATTGGGTTCTGGCTCATCCTGCCGCACAATCGTGGCGTGAATCAGCGCGTTGTCTAAACGGCGGCGATCTTCCTCTGAAAGCCTGCTGTAGGTCAGTCCTTCAAAAGCTTTGTGTACCCCCTGAAGTTTGAATTCAACCGACTTTTTATCATCTGCTGCATCTCCAAACCAACCTTTGTAAAAGTACAGCAGAGTACGCAAACGCTGCTGCCCGTCGATTACAATAAACTTCTGGGTATCTTCTTCACGCGAGAGGAAGATACCAGGAATAGGCAAACCAAGCAGCAGCGACTCAATGAACTTTGAGGCACGTTTAATATCCCAGACGTAAACGCGCTGAAAATCAGGAATATAGATATCGCCCCGTTCAATGCGGCGTACTAACCCTTCAACATCATAATCAGCGCCATAATTGGTGATCGTGTAACGAAAGGGTACATCTTCGTTTTCGTAGATTTCTTCAATATCGATTTGCTCATCCAGAAATTCAGGACTCTGGGTCATTTTTCTCAACTTTCCACCACTCAATTCCGGCTGCTGCTGTTGCGGCTCTGCTGGCGCAGCAGGTCTTCCAGGCTCATCGGCACGTCCTCGTCTTCTTCCTCCGCTTCGGATTCGGTGACGTAGTAGCGCCCGCCGCTGTTCCCACTCAGGCGGCGGCGGCGTTCCTCGGTGGAGGGCGAGAGCGAGAAGTTGTGCACACCTGCCAGATGTCCGTCCAGATACACGCGCAGATCCCAGTCGCCCATCCCCTCGACCTGCGGATTCTTCATCAGCGGCAGGTGATGATCGGCCAGGATGTTCATCTCGCCTTCGCGCAGGAATATCTTCATCTCGTGCACGTAAAGATCGCGCCCATTCTGGTCGATGATCTCGAAGCGCACCGTCGCGTTGCGGTCGGCTTCGCTGGGGTCAACCGAGAGCGTGACGAATGGCCGTGCGCCGTCGTCGTCCTTGCTGATGCTGCGCGTCCGCCGCATAACCAGTCCTTCGCTGCCCGTCTGGCTGGCGATGACGCCCACGTCCGAAAGCGTCAGCGCTCCCGGCAGGCCGCCGCCGCGATTGCTGGCACGGGCGACCGCTTCCCGCGCCTGGGGGGACATTTTGCTGTTGCGGCTGCGCTGCTGAATGGTCTGCACAAGCTGTTCCTGCGCGGAAAGATCGAGGAACGAGCCAGCCAGCGCCAGCGCGAACAGCGCCACCAGCGTGGCGGTCACGGCGGGCGGGGTCGCCCCGGCCAACAGCACCACTCCCAGGATGATGCCCAGCACAGAAAGCCAGTAGGTATTGCGGCGGTTATAGCGGATCATGCCAACATCCGATTCTTTAAATTCCCTATAAGGCGATTTTACCGCATTTGGACGACAGAGGGTGAGACTTCTATAGCTTATACGCAGTGCGGGGGGTTGGGGTTGTGATGATTCAATCAGCGTTTTCCGCCGCGTAAACCCGCGCCAGTGCTGCCCATTCGTCCAGCGTCAGCGTTTCGGCGCGACGGGAAGGGTCAATCCCGGCGCGTTCCAGCAGGGCGGTCGCTGCCTCGCTTTTGATCGCCAGTCCGCCTGCGATGGCGTTGCGAAGCTGTTTGCGCTTCTGGCTGAATCCAGCGCGAACGACTTTGAAGAAGGTCTTTTCGTCCGGCACATCCACCGGGGGCTTTTCGTAAGTGTCGATGCGAATCACGGCGCTGGCGACATCCGGGCGCGGCCAGAAGACCGCCGGGTTAAACCGTGCCACGATCTGCGGTTTGCCGTAAAACTGCACACTCACCGCCATCAGGCTTAAATCGCCCGGTCTGGCCGCCATGCGTTCAGCCAGTTCAAGCTGCACGGTCATGACGATGCGGCGCGGGCGATGATCGCTTTCCAGCAGTTGGCGAATAATGGCGCTGGTGATGTAGTAGGGGATGTTGGCGACGACCACGAACGGCTGCCGTTCCACCAGCGCAGGGATATTGACTTCCTGCACATCCTCAAACACCAGCGCGACATTCTTATGTGACGCAAGCTGCATCGCCAGAATCGGGCGCAGCCGCTCGTCGATCTCAATGCTGTAGACCTTTTTGGCGGCGCGCGCCAGTAGTTCAGTGAGCGTCCCCGTTCCCGGTCCGATTTCGACCACGACATCATCCGGCATCAACTCCGCGCTGGCGACGATTTTTTCCAGCGCGTTGGGGTCATGCAGAAAGTTCTGCCCCAGGCTTTTCTTCGGGTCGATCTCGAAATGGTCAAGCAGGGTTTTGGGATTAGTCGTCATGGGCTACACACACCTCTCCGCTCATTATACGCGGCGACGGCGGCGCTTTCAGCGGTCAACTTATTCAGGACTTACGCAGCTGCCCTCACCCCCCAACCCCCTCTTCCGAACGCTGGCGCTGGGAGAGGGGGAGAAGGGACACGTCAGCGATTAAGTCCCTCGCCCTGAGGGAGAGCGCCTCTTGCCCAGGGGATTAGTGTGAGGGCAAAGGTTCAAGTGCGTAACGCCTGTTATTCAAATCCCTCGCGGCGGTGCAGGTCGATGATGGTCTGCGGCAGCGCGGTACGCAGAATTTCCGCCCGCTGGATCGTCCGGTACAGCCAGTGATCGGGCGCGAGCAGCGCGTAGACCTCATCTGCGGTGAGCCAGCGCTGTTCGCTGTGTTCGGCGCTGATCGTGATCGAGTCGCGCTCGGCGATGCTGCACGCATATTTCACGCCCACCAGTTCATTTTCCGGCACGGGCGCACCCCGGTAAAAGTGGGTCGTGCCGATGATGAAGTCCAGCGCAACGGTCACGCCGATTTCCTCGCGCACTTCGCGGATGAGCGCCTGCTCGAAGCTTTCGCCCTGATCGACTCGTCCGGTGACACATTCCCACTCCCCCGCGCCTGCGTCCTTGTCAGTGGCACGGCGCAGCAGCAGATAGGTCTGCGACGGTGGGTGGTAGATCAGGGCGGCTATCCCGGCGATAAAATGGCCGATAGTGGGCATAGGGAAGTCCTTATTGGAGTCATGAGTACCGAGTGGCGAGTAGGGGCGAGGCATGCCTCGCCCTTACAAAAACATACCGAAGGTTACTTGAGTAAAGCAGCGGTGGAAGTGCTGATTGTGCAAGCAAGCGCAGGCTTTCCACAGCATACAATACCTGAACTATACAGCACTTCACTCGATACTCGGTGCTTTCTACTCGGTACTTCCCGCTCGCAGCGTAATCTGCGCGATTTCTGGCGGGCAGCCGAAGCGCACATAGGGGAAAATCATCCCCAGGCCGCGGCTCACATAAAGCTGCATCTGCCCCAGATTGTACAGCCCCATGTCGTACTTTTCCCCCAGCCAGGGCAGCATCGGCGCACCGATCCCCGGCAGCCGCACCTGCCCACCGTGACTGTGGCCGGAAAGCTGAAGACCGACACGCCCATCCACCGCCACCTGATCGGCGTAGTCCGGCTCATGCGCCAGCAGCACCACCGCCGCATCGTCGGGAACGCCAGTCAGCGCCGCATTCAGATCATGTCTGCGCTCCCAGATGTCGTCCACGCCTGCTATGAAAAGGCGTTCTCCGCCGCGCTCGAAGGCGACATGCTCGTTAAACAGCACATTTACCCCGGCGGCCTCGGCGGCACGGGTGATGGTGGGTGCATCCGACCAGTGATCGTGGTTGCCCAGCGTGGCAAAAACGCCGTGCTGCGCTTGAAGATGGCGCAGCGACCCGGTGATTCGCCCTGCGACAGCACTATTGACGATGCTGGCAAAATCCCCCGTGATGACGACCGCATCGGGCGTGAGCGCGTTGACTCGCTCGGCAATTGATTCCATGTGCGACTGCGTCATCCACTCCCCGAAGTGCAGGTCGGTCAGATGCACCAGGCGGAAGCCGTCGAAGGCGGATGGCAGCGTGGGCAGGCTGATTTGGGTTTCGGTCACATCCACGTTAAAGGGTTCGATGCGCATTGAATAAACGCCGCCGCCGACCCCGGCCACGCCCAGGCCAACTGACGTTTGTGCCAGCGCTTTGAGGAAGGTGCGGCGGGTGATTGGCTGCCGGGTCAGGCGCGGCGGTTGAGATTGGGTTGAAGCTTGTGTCATATGGAGAGGCTGTCCTCACGGAACCACGAAAATGGATACAAGCAGTCGTAGGGGCGACCGCCGGGTCGCCCGTACAGAAAATCAAACGTTTTGATGTTGAAGTCAACGTCATTCCCTGGAGTCACGGCGTGGCCGAACGCAGCGCAAGGTCAATAATGCCGGTGACGAAGGGCACGGCCACCCCAAATGAGAGGATCAGCGCCAGCGTTTGCCGGGGTGAATTCGGTGCGGCGGCGATTTCATACACGCGGCGTCCAATCCATCCACCGACGATGGCGGCGGCGGGCGCGGCCAGCAGTACCAGCAGCAGGACGAGGCCGGGCGGCTGTGCCTGCCAGATCGACCACACCAGCAGGCCGAACAGTACCCCGGCAGCGGCATAGGCGGCGCGTTCGCTGACCTTGAAGCGCATCAGCAGCAGCCACAGGGCAGCAGGCAAAAAGTACGGCAGGCCTTCCCAGTTGGCTTCGTTGTCCACCAGCCGCACATACTGATTAAGGAAATTGAGCGAGGCCTGATTCTGGTCGGTCGTCCCCTGCCACAACCCGACCACCAGCAGCAGCATCCACCAGCGAGAATCGACCCGCGAGGCGAAGGCCAGCCCCATCCCCAGCACCATCGCGCCCATCACGATCAGCGCCGGGTTCGTGCGGTTCAGGTTCCATTCCTGATAGATGCGGAAGGTGTGCATCGCTTCCGGTTGCTGCTGCAACACGGGGATGCTGTACGTCGCGGTTACAGTATCGGGCGTATGATTGTTGATGATCGGCCCCAGCCACGACCCCATCAGCCAGATTCCCAGAAACGCCACCAGAAAACGGCTGTGCCAGCGCAGCGGCTTGTGTGGACTCAACGCCATGCGGCTGGCGGCGAAGCCGAGCGAAATCACGAACAGCGCCGCGCCGATCATGGCATGGGGGAACGACCAGCGTGTTTCGTCCAGGCCGAAGGTGCTGTGCCAGTAGTTATCCAGCACCAGCCCGGCAAAGCCCAGCATCACGAAGCCCGCCCCCAGGATAAACAGGCTCCCTGGAACTGGAAACGGCAGGATGACCACGTTAAAGCCACGCCCGAACGCGGTGCGCATGGACGGCGTAAACACCATACCCATCACCATCAGCCCGGTAATGGTGGCGACGGTATAGACAAAGAGATGCGGCGGCGAGAAGAAATCCTCAAACGGATTCTGAATGTGCCAGATTCCGTCCCAGGTGATACCGATGGCAGCGCCGACAATCAGCACTACAGCGGTGATGCGCAGCCAGCGCAGGGCGGCAGTGGGGTTCGGCTGAACGGGCGAGGTCGTCGAATGAATACGAAGATCGGTTGGAGTCGGTCGTGCGTCCTGCATCGGTCGAAAGCTCCGTGTGCTTCTGTCTTTCAGGCATTATAGGAGCCTTCCCGCAAATCAGATGTTTAAATTTATGCACACAGGGTTCATAATGGGTCGTGAAGGTGGGGATAGGAGAAAGATCATGCCGACGTTGGAAGCCCTTCGGCCTATAGGCGGAAGACGTTTGCCCCGGCCAACGCGAGTCGAACGATGTACCTGTGGGCTGGCGCAGGGGGCAAATTACCAGACGTGCGCAGCCTGCCATGACGCCATCGAGCGCTACTGGGACGCGGATTGGGCAGCGCTGCTGGCAGAAGAAGACATCACAGCAGGCAGTGATGACGAGCTGCTGCTGGCGCAGGTCGTGGTGGAGGAAGAAAGCCGCCATCCCTGGACGGTGGTGGACAGCGCCATGAAGCGGCTGCACTGCCCGGAATGCGGCGGGGAACTCTGCGGCGGCGCGGTGGATTGTGAGCAGTGTAAGTTTGCGTTCGGCTGGCTGTGGCTTTATGACCAGGAAGCCGGGCGGCAGGGGCAGATGACGCTGAACGAACACGCGCTGCGGGTGGGGCGCTACGTCGTGCGGCATCCTCACCGCTACAGCGACTTCGTAAACCGGGGCTGGCGCTCCAACCTGCCGCTGATCCTGACCGGGCAGCTTGCGACGGTTGATCAGGCGCAGGAGATGGCACGGCTGGCGCGGGAACTTCCCATCCTGCTGGAAGACCTGCCCATCTTTCAGACCTACGAGGAGATGGTGGTGTATCTGCGCCAGCCTGAAAACAAGGGAAGGTAACCCATCGACAAGCGAAGTGATTGTACGGGCGAAGCACACTTCGCCCGTGCCAAAACAACCGAGCATTCTTACCTTGTTGATGCAGGACACGGCATGACATGTCCCTTTCACCAAAAGGTCAAATCACCCTGGATAGCCGCTGCTGCCCGCCGTTGCCACCCCGCGTTCCTCGGCCACACGCTGCGCATAATTGTCTGCCCGGTAAGCCGCCAGCGGATCAGGATGCAGCCCCATTTCCTCGCGCACCTGCATCAGCAGCGGACGCACATCCGTCTCGAAAGCGTCCACCAGTACCCGATGCGCTCCCAACACATCCCCCGCCTGCTGCCGTTCATGCAGCGCCGGGAAGTTCACGATCAGCGCCTTGGCATAGGCTGTCTGGCAGTTGAGCACACTCAGCAGCATCGCTTCCAGCTTCGGCTCGATGTTGTGGCTCTGGTCGATCATGTAGGCGACTTTATCCGACAGTGCCCCCGCCGCCACCAGTTCGACGTAAATCTCGAACAGCTCAAACGGATTCGCGCTGCCCACGATCAAATCATCATCAGCGTACTTGCGGGCGTTGAAATGGAACCCGCCCAGCCGCCCCTCGTCCAGCAGAATCGAGACGATATGGGCGATGTTCGTCCCCTGGGCGTGATGCCCGGTATCCACCAGCACTTCGGCCTTCTCCCCCAGTTTGATCGCCATCGCGTAGGCCGTCCCCCAGTCTGGCAGATCGGTGTGATAGAAGGCTGGCTCGAAGAACTTGTACTCGATCAGCATCCGGCCATTGTCGGGCAGGTGGGTATAAACCTCTTTCAGCGCCCCTTCCATCCGATGCTTGCGGTCGCGCAGGCTGTCCTGCCCCGCATAGTTGGTGCCATCCGCGAACCACAGGCTGAGAATCTCGCTGTCCACCTTGCGCATGATGTCGCAGCACTCGACCATGTGGGCAATGGCTTCTTCGCGCACGCTGGCGGAGGGATGACACATGCTGCCGAGCTTGTACTGGTCGTCCTGAAACAGATTCGGGTTGACCGCGCCGATCTTTACGCCCTGCGACGCGGCGTATTCTTTTAAAACCGCGTAGTCGTCCACTTTATCCCAGGGGATGTGCACGGCCACACTGGGCGCGATCCCGGTCAGGCGGTGGATGTAGCCCGCGTCGGCCAGCTTTTCGTGGATGTTCCGCGCCGCGCCAGTCCAGTTGAACACCTTAAAGCGCGTCCCGCTGTTGCCGTAGCCCCATGACGGAGTCTCGATGTGCTGGCTTTTCAGCTTTGCTTTCACGCCCGCCACATCGATACCCTGGCCGGTCAGCCGATCTTCCAAACGCCTGTAATCTTCCTGATAATGGGTCATGTTTACGTCCTTATCAAATTCAGTTAAAATAGAAGCAAAAGAAATTCATTTGCTTTCGATTGGTTTCAGTTTAACGCTTGAATGGTGGTTGTCAAATGGCGGCAACGCGGGAACAGATGTTTGTAGAGGAACGGCGGCGGCTTATCCTGGAGCAGCTCAGTCAGAAAGGGCGGGTGGCGGTCAAGGATTTGAGTGGTGCTTTGAACGTGAGCGCGGTGACCATCCGGCAGGATTTGCGCTCGCTGGAAGAAGATGGCCTGCTGGAACGGACGCACGGCGGCGCGGTGCTCCCCGCCAGCAAGCCTAGTGGGCCGGAACTGAGCTTTGATGTGCGCCAGCGCAGCAAACGCCCCGAAAAGGATGCGATTGCGCGGGCGGCGGTTGACCTGATCCCCAACGGCGCGAGTATCGCCCTGGACGCCAGCACGACCGCTTTCGGGATGATCCCGTACCTCAAGCAGCGGGAACGGCTGATCGTCGTCACCAACAGCCTGATGATCGCGCAAAGCCTGCTGGACAGCCCGCAGATTCAGGTCTACATGCCGAGTGGTCGCGTGCGCCGGGACAGCATTGCGCTGGTCGGTGAACCTGCGTCGCTGCCCAACATCAACCTGAACATGGGCTTTTTCGGGGCGCGGGGGATTTCGCTCACACGCGGCATCACCGACACTGACCCCGACGAGGTGGAGATGAAGCGCAGTATGATGGCCCACTGCCTGCGCACGGTGATCGTGGCCGATCAGGAAAAATGGGATAAGGTCGCGCCCTACACGATGGCCGAAGCCGAAAACGTCAGCACCATTATCACGACCGATAACGCGCCCATGCGTTATGTGAAGATGTTCCGCGAACAGGGAATCGAGGTCATCCTCGTCGCCGTCCCGCGCATGTAAACGGCCTCGCACCATCCCCGCTTTTTTTGCATCCCTGATTGATGTAAACGATTACATAAAGAAGTTGAAAGTTAAAAGTACCGAGTACCAAGTTTTTGATTCGGCAGGCACGATTTAAAAGGTCAGATTTTTGGCATTTGTCCTTACAATTTCTTCTCACTCATTACTCATCACTTTCAACTCGGTACTCCTCCTAAGTACCTTTTTGCACAATCTTGACAAAGCATAATCCCCCGTTATACTCAGGCGAAACGAAAGAAAACGAAAATAAAAGTAAGAAGTTGTTAGAACGCCTTTCAAAGAATCAGGACAACTTTATGCCTCAAAACCTCTGGAATGACGCCGAAGCCGCCGCGCTGCCCGACCTGGATGGCCTGGTCTACCGCAGCAACCTTCTGGGGCGGGATCGGACGGTCGTTAATATTTACGGGGGCAACACCAGCGCCAAGCTCACTCTGGCCGACCACATCGGCAGACCAGTGCGCGTGCTGGCGGTGAAGGCTTCCGGCAGTGACATTCTAAACATCAAGGAAAAAGGCTTTGCGCTGCTGCGGCTGGACGAGATCGACCCGCTGTTCGAGCGCGAGGCGATGACCGACGAGGAAATGGTCGCTTATCTGGAGCGCACCGTCTTCGAGCCGGGTCGCCCGCGCCAGAGCATCGAGACGCTGCTCCACGCTTTCGTCCCCGCCCCGCATGTCGATCATACCCATCCCGATGCGGTCATCAGCCTGGCCTGTGCCCCGGACGCGGAAGCCGAAGCCCGCAAGGTCTACGGCGACCGGATGGCCTATGTGCCCTACATCCGCCCCGGCTTCACGCTGAGCCGCTGGATTGGGCAGAAGGTGGTCGAGAATCCCAAGATCGAATGCGTGGTCATGGGCAAGCACGGCCTCGTCACCTGGGCGGACGACGCGAAGACCTGCTACGAAAACACCATCCGCATGGTGCAGGAAGCCGAGGATTACATTGCGAACGCCCGCAAGGGAAAGCGCGTCTTCGGTGATCTGAAAATTCCGACGCTGGACAAAGCCGAACGCGAGTCGATCATGGCCGAAGTCCTTCCGGTGATTCGCGGCGCGGTGAGCAAACGGCGCTCGGCCATTCTGCTGTATGATGACGGTGAGGAAATCCTCGACATGGTCGGCAGCGGCGCGACCCCTGATGTCAGCCAGAAGGGCGTGGCCTGCCCCGATCATCTGGTGCATACCAAGCGGACACCGCTGTTTGTCGATTGGTCGCCGGATGAAGGTATTTCCGTCCTCAAGGAAAAGCTGCGGTCGGGCATTGCTGCCTACGAAGAAGGCTATAAGCAGTATTTTGAAACCTGCAAGGAACCGGGCGACGAACTGCGTGACCCTGCGCCGCGCGTGATCCTCATTCCCGGCCTGGGCATGGTCAACACGGGCAAGGACGCGACTAACGCCGGGGTGAGCCAGCAGTTATATCATCGCGCCGTCGCCGTGCTGGGTGGCAGCGAGGCGCTCGGTGGGTTCGTCAGCCTGACGGAAAAAGAAGCCTACGACATCGAGTACTGGCCGCTGGAACTGTACAAGCTCAAGCTGGCGCCGCCCGACCGGGATTTCGCCGGGAAAGTGGTGGTCATCACAGGCGCGGCCAGCGGCATCGGGCGGGCGACCGCCTATAAGCTGGCAGCGGAAGGGGCGCATGTGGTCGTGGCGGATATCAACCGCGAGGGTGGGGAGGAAGTTGCCCGCGATCTCGTCAAGCGCTACGGAGAAAAGCGCGGTATCTTCATGCACTGCGACGTGACCAGCGAGGCCGCCGTGCAGGAGGTCATCCGCCAGACGGTGCTGACCTACGGCGGGCTGGATGTCCTTATCAACAACGCCGGAATCGCAGGCGGCGCCCCCATCGAGGAAACCACGCTGGAAGTGTGGCAGCGCAATATCGACATCCTGGCGACGGGCTATTTCCTGATGGCGCGGGAGGCCTATAAAGTCCTGCGCTCACAGAACGCGGGCGGCTCGATGGTGTTCGTGGGCAGCAAAAACAGCCTCGCCCCCGGCAAAGGCGCGACGGCTTACGCAGCGGCGAAGGCGGCGGAAGTCCATCTGGCGCGCAGCCTGGCGGAAGAAGGTGGCGCATATGGCATTCGCGTCAACTCGGTTCTGCCGGATGCCGTCATTCGCGGCAGCAGCATCTGGGACAGCGACTGGAAGCAGGCGCGGGCCGAACAGTACGGTGTGAAAATAGACGATCTCAACGAGTTCTATCGCCAGCGCAACACGCTGAAGGTGGAAATCCTGCCCGAAGACATCGCGGAAGCCATCGCTTTCCTGGCCGGGCCGCGCAGCGCCAAGACGACGGGCGCGGTGCTGACGGTCGATGGCGGCGTGGCGGCGGCGTATGTGCGTTAACGCCCTCACCCCCTCAATCCCCCTCTCCCTCAGGTAGAGGGGGAGGAAGCGCTGGAAGGTTGTCGTGCGGTAAAGTAGGGGCGACCCGCCGAGTCGCCCCTACGGGAACACACGATTTGATTGATGCACAAAGGACAGGGCTGCCCTGTCCCTACAACGGCAGGGACAATACGTTTAGCGCGTGGGCGGGTTCACCCCCCCTACAAAAACGATCAAAGCGGCTTTTGCTAAAAGCTAACAACTAATCACTAAAAACTAAAAACGATTTTCTGATGACGACGAAAAAGAAACACGTTATTGCAGTGGATTTAGGGGCAGAGAGCGGGCGCGTCATGCGCGTCGATTTGGACGGCGCACGCCTCAGCACACACGAAATCCACCGCTTCCCCAACGTCCCGGTTATGGCGAACGGGACGCTGCACTGGGATGTGCTGCGGTTGTGGAAGGACATCACGGATGGACTCCGCGCCGCCCGCGCCGACAGCGCCAATCCGCCTGCCTCGATTGGCGTCGATACCTGGGGGGTGGATTTCGCGCTGCTCGACCGCGACGGGCGGCTGCTGGCAAATCCCGTGCATTACCGCGACCGCCGCACCGAAGGCATGATGGACTGGGTGTTCCAGCGCATGCCCCGGCGCGAAGTCTTCCAGCGCACCGGCATCCAGTTTATGCCGCTCAACGGCCTCTACCAGTTCGCCAGCCTGGTGCGCGATAACAGCCCGCTGCTGAGTGTGGCTGATGGTTTCCTGACGATTGCCGACCTGTTCAATTACTGGCTGAGCGGGGCGCGGACGTGCGAATTCACCCACGTGACCACGCAGCAGATGTACAACCCGGTCGCCAATGACTGGGATCGGGAGCTGCTGTCGTGCGTGGAACTGCCGACGCGCATCTTCCCTGAAATCGTCCAGCCGGGGACGCGCATCGGCGCTTACGAGGGCGTCCCGGTCATCCTGCCCGGCTGCCATGACACGGCCAGCGCGGTCGTTGCTGTGCCGACGAGTACAAAGAACTATGCCTACCTCAGCAGCGGGACGTGGAGCCTTTTGGGGCTGGAACTGACCGAGCCGATCATCAACGACGCGGCCTATGAAGCCAACCTGACCAACGAGGGCGGCGTGTATGGCACTTTTCGACTGCTGAAAAACATCGCCGGGATGTGGCTGGTGCAGCAGTGCCGCGCCGCCTGGGCACGGCAGGGGACGAGCTACGACTACGCTTATATCA
Organism: bacterium; assembly: GCA_033762735.1. Classification (GTDB taxonomy): domain Bacteria; phylum Chloroflexota; class Anaerolineae; order Aggregatilineales; family Phototrophicaceae; genus JANRLJ01. The sequence goes on from JANRLJ010000249.1 coordinate 17,005, forward strand.
AGCAGCTTGCCGCCGAAGCCGAGCCGTTCCGCTCGTTCATTGATCCCGATGCGCCCGATTTCTTTGCGCCGGATGATATGCCCGCCGCCATCCGCGACTACTGCGCCCGCACCGGACAGCCTGTGCCCGAAACGCCGGGGCAGATCGCGCGGGCGGCCTATGAAGGGCTGGCGTTCAAGTATCGTTATGTGCTGGAAAAGCTGATCGACGTCAGCGGGCAGCCCGTAGAAACGCTGCACATCATCGGCGGCGGCAGCCAGAATGACCTGCTGTGCCAGATGACGGCGGACGCCATCGGGCGGCGGGTGGTGGCTGGTCCGGCGGAAGGCACGGCCATCGGCAACGGTATCGTGCAGCTGATCTCGCTTGGCGAACTGGCCGATCTGCGGCAGGCGCGGCAGGCTTTAGCCGCGAGCGTGGCACTGGTGGTGTATGAACCGCAGTCCACCGCCGCCTGGGATGCGGAATTCGGGCGCTTTCAAAAATTGATCGTTTAGGCCGCGTACCCCACCCCAACCCCTCCCCAATGCTTTGGGGAGGGGCAAGGGGAGGGGTGGCAAAACCTGAAATAAGAAAGTTGTTTAACAAGAATAATGACAGATCAACCCATTCTTCAGTTAGCCCATATCAGCAAGCGCTTCCCCGGCGTACAGGCCTTGAAGGACGTGCAGTTCGACGTGCGTCCGGGGGAGGTTCATGCGCTGCTGGGCGAAAACGGCGCGGGCAAATCCACGCTGATTAAGATTATCTCCGGGGTGCATAAGCCCGACGAAGGCACCCTCATGCTGGATGGCAGCCCGGCGGCGTTCAGCAGCCCGCGTGAAGCCCAGCAGCGCGGCATCGCCACCATCTATCAGGAACTCAGCCTGTATCCCGAACTGACAGTAGCGGAAAACATCTTCATCGGCCACGCGCCGCGCCGCAAAGTCGGCCCGTTCGATGTGCTGGACTGGCGGGCGATGAACACCCGCGCTGGGGAAACGCTGGCTTCGCTGAACATTCACGACCTCGACGTGCGCAGCAAAATCGGCACGCTCAGTGTCGGCAAGCGCCAGCGGGTGGAGATCGCCAAAGCGCTCTCCCAGAACGCCCGCATCCTGATTATGGACGAGCCAACCGCCGCGCTCACCGAAGCGGACGTGGAGCGCCTGTTCGAGATTGTGCGGCTGCTGCGGATGCGCGGCGTGGGCGTGGTCTATATCAGCCACCGCCTGAACGAAGTCTTTGAACTGGCTGACCGAGTGACCGTGCTGCGCGATGGGCAGTACGTCGCCACGCGGCAGGTGAAGGACGTGACCGAGCGCGATCTGATCGGCATGATGGTCGGGCGCACCATTGACGAACTGTTCCCCAAGCTGCCCTCCACCCCCGGCGAGGTCGTACTGGAGGTGAAAAACCTCAGCCGTCCGCCGATCACCCGCGACATCTCATTTCAGGTTCGCGCCGGGGAAATCGTCGGGCTGGCCGGGCTGGTTGGCAGCGGACGCAGCGAACTGGCGCAGGTCATCTTTGGCATCGCACCCGCCCACGCTGGCGAAATCCGGCTGAACGGACGCGCCGTAAAGATCAAATCTCCGGCGGATGCGATCAACCTGGGCATCGCTTACGTGCCGGAAGATCGCGGGACGCAGGGATTGGTGCGGCAGATGGTCATCCGTGAGAACGTGTCGCTGGCGATGCTGCGCGAGATGTCGCGTATGACGTTTATCAAAAATCGTGCGGAAGGCCAGGCCGCCCGCCGCGCCATCGAGCAGTTGAGCATTCGCGCCTATGGGCCGGAAATGGTCGTGAACAAGCTCTCCGGGGGCAATCAGCAGAAGGTGGTCGTGAGCAAATGGCTTGCCCGCCAGCCGAAACTGCTCATCATGGACGAACCGACACGCGGTGTGGACGTGGGCGCGAAGGCCGAAATTCACCGCCTCATCAGCGAACTCGCGACACGCGGCATGGCAATCCTGATGATTTCCAGCGAACTGCCGGAAATTCTGGGCATGAGCGACCGGGTGCTGGTGATGCGCGAAGGACGCATCGCGGCCGAGTTCCCACGTGAGCAGTGTACACAGGAGACGATTGGTGCGGCGATGATGGCGGCTAATATGGCGGTCAATCTGGAGGCTGATCCGTCCACAAAGGACGCCAGCAGTGAACCGTCTGCAAGTGTTGCCGAAGGAGCGCGTTAAACGATGGCCGCGACGACCTCCCCCGATCTTGTCCCTTCCAGCCGACTCCGGCTGCCGTTTCGATTAAGCCAGGAAGTGGTGCTGGTGTTCGTGATTATCGCGCTGAGCCTGGTGGCGGGGGCGATCAACCCGCAGTTCTGGCGCTCCAACAACGTGCGCGACACGCTCTCGAATATCTCGTATATCGCGGTGGCCGCCGTCGGCATGACGATGGTGATCGCCTCCGGCAACATCGACATCTCGGTCGGGGCGCTCATCGGCTGTCTGGCGACCATTTCGGGTCTGCTGGCGGTTCGTGCGCCGGAAAGCCCGCTGTGGCTGGTGCTGGCCTATGTGGCGCCACCCGTCCTCGGTGCGCTGGCAGGCGCGGTCAACGGCTTTCTGGTGGCGTTCCTGCGAATACCCGCAATTGTGGTCACGCTCGGCATGTTCAGCATCTTCCAGGGGGCGCTCATCCTGACCACGCGCGGCAACGTGATTTATGACCTGCCCGCTGGCTTTACGCTGGCGCAGCAGCGACCGCTGGGCATCCCCGCGCCGATTTACTTCATGGTCATCCTCACCATCATCGGCGCGGTCTGGATGCGCTACAGCACGACCGGACGCGCCATTTACGCCGTCGGTGGCAACAAGGAAGCAGCGCGGCTTTCCGGCATTTCCGAGCGCAAAATCGTGATGACGGCCTTCATCCTCAACGGCGTGACGGCGGGCATCGCCACCCTGCTCTATGCCACCCAGCAGAGCGTGATTCAGCCGACCGTCCCGGCTGGGCTGGAACTCAAGATCATCACGGCCTGCGTGGTCGGCGGCGTGAGCATTCTGGGCGGCACGGGGACGATTATCGGCGCGATGCTCGGCAGTATTCTCATCAACACCATTTTCTCTGTGCTGATCTTCACCGACACCTCGAAATACTGGATTCAGGCCGTGCAGGGTGTGCTCATCCTGATTACGGTGCTGGTCGATATGGTGCGGCGGCAGCGCGAATCGTTCTCAGGCAGGTAACGTATGGCAGCGATGGAAGGACATCCTGAAAGCAAACTCGCGCCCTCGCAGGCCGGGAACAACTGGCGCGGGTCGGTGCGGCGGGTGCTGCTCAGCCAGGAATTTATCCTGCTGATCGTCAATATACTGGCGCTGATTCTGCTGGCGTTGTATCTTTCCGCCAACAATCCCCGCGCCTTTTCGCGCTACTTCACCCTCCAGAGCCTTCTGGACGAGACGACCCGCGCCTTTGAAATCGCGCTCATCGCCCTGCCCATGACCTACATCATCATCACAGGCGGCATCGACCTTTCCGTCGGCGCGATCCTGGGCATGAGCGCCTGCGTAATGGGCTTCGCGTGGCAGGACTGGGGCGTACCGCTGCCGCTGGCGATTCTGCTCGGCATTGTCGTGGGCACAGCAGGCGGCTTCCTCAACGGCTTCTTCATCATCCGTTTTAAACTGCCGCCGCTGATTATGACGCTGGCGACCCTGGCGCTCTATCGCGGTGTCGCGGAGGGCATCAGCCGGGGCGGGCAGGCGCGGGGCTTCCCGACCTGGTTCACCGAAATTGGCCGGGCGGAGTTCGGCGGGGTGCCGCTGCAAGTGTGGCTGGTGATCGTGTTCGTGCTGATCGCCGGAATCATCCTGGCGCGGACGACCTTCGGGCGCACACTCTACGCCATCGGCAACAACGAACTGGCGGCGCGGTTCGCCGGGCTGCCGGTAGATCGCGTTAAGCTGATGATCTACACCTTCAGCGGGTTTATGGCGGCGCTGTCGGGCTTCATTATCACGTCTGAGGTCAGCACGACGCGCTCGAACCTGGGCAGCGGCATCGAACTGGATGTGATTACGGCGGTCGTGCTGGGCGGGACGAGCATCTTCGGCGGGTCGGGGACGATCTGGGGGACGGTGCTTGGCCTGAGCCTGATTCGCATCCTGCAAAGTGGCTTGCAGTTCGCCGGGGCGCGGAGCGAAGTCACCATCATCATCGTCGGCGCGGTGCTGATCCTGGCGATTCTGCTGAACACGTTCGTGCTGAATCGCTTCCGGGAGAATTAGACTAACGCCCTCAACCCCCCAACCCCCTTCTCCCTCAGGTAGAAGGGGGAGCAAAACGACTTGTGGCTAAGCCATTTACAAAGAGAGGGGTGGTACTGAAAAGGTGGACACAAATCATTGCAAGACCACAAATTTCACCAAAGGGTCACGTGGAACGGTGAATGAGACGCCTAATCACTCCCCTCTCCATGAGGGAGAGGGGACGGGGGTGAGGGCGTAAAAACAAACCCGAAAGGGGGTGATGTGCAGGCAATAGGACAAAAACGCTTTACTCAACCGCTTGGCTGACCAACAAACTGCTGTTCGTAAAAGAGGAGATTAAACAAATGTCCAAAAAGATGCTGGTATTAACCCTGCTGTGCGTCCTGATCGTGGGCGCGTTTGCCACCACCGCCGTCGCCCAGGAAGGTGAGCGCTGGGTCGGCTCAGATGACCAGCCGACCACGCCGCTGGCCTGCCCCGAAGGCGTCGAACCTGTGATGATGCCCGAAATGACCGAAATGGCCGAAGGCGAAGCGACCGAAGAAGCCATGATGGGCATGGGCTACAACGGCGGCACCGCTGTTGACGCGCCTGACCTCGCCGGGCAGGACATCGTGCTGGTGGATGTGCCCAAGCTGATCGGCATTGGCTACTTCAACGCCACCTCCGCCGGGATGCAGGAAGCCGCCGCTGAACTGGGCAACGTGACCGTCACTACTGACGGCCCGACCGAAGGCGACATCGTGCAGCAGATCGAGTTCATCGAACGCTACATCTCGCAGGGCGTGGACGGCATCCTGTTCGCCGCCAATGACCCGGTGGCGATTTCGCCCGTGCTGCGCGACGCGCTCAGCCAGGGCATCCACGTCGTCGGCTATGACGCCAACAGCGAACCCGATGCGCGTGAATGGTTCGTGAACCAGGCTGAATTCAACGGCATCGCCAAAGCCATGATCGACAGCATCGTGGCCGAAATCGGCGCGGACGGCAGCTTCGCCATCGTGACCAGCTCCTTCACCGCCCCCAACCAGAGCCGCTGGATCGCCGAAATGTGGGCCTATTCTGCCCAGTGCTACCCCGACCTGGTGTGGCTGGAAACCGTTGAATCGCAGGAAGATCAGCAGCAGGCCTTCCAGCAGACCCAGGCGCTGATCAACAAGTACGGCGCGGACATGGACGGCGTTCTGGGCATGTCCAGCGTGGCGTTCCCCGGCGCGGCGGACGCGGTGCAGCAGGCCAGCCTGTGCTCGGTTGATGATGCGGCGGAAGGCGTGGGCGCACCCGACGAAGACTCGCAGGTGGCGGTGGTCGGGCTTTCCACCCCGAACCAGATGAAGCCGTTCGTGGAGAATGGCTGCGTGGAATCGGTCGTGCTGTGGAACCCGATTGACCTGGGCTACGCGGCGACCTATGTAATGCGCGCGGTGGTGGACGGCGAACTGACGCCCGAAAGCACCTCGGTCATGGCTGGTCGCCTGGGTGAACTGCCCGTTGTGAACGGCAGCGAAATTCTGCTGGGTGCGCCGTTCGTTTACACCGAAGAAAACATCTTCGACTTCGACTTCTAAATCGAGAATTTTAGCCCTCAACCCCCCGCCCCCCTTCGCCCTGACGGAGAAGGGGGAGGTTTCATCAGCGAATTCCTCCCCTTCGGATGATGCTTCTGCCTGAATGAGAAGCGAAAGTGGCGGGGATAAAGCCCCTCTCCTTTGGGAGAGGGGTTTGGGGTGAGGGCACAAACGGCGTTTTCTTATCGACCACCCACTCAGGCGAATCCCCATGACGCTGATGCCACCCGATGCATTCCTGAAGATGACCTACGCGCTCGGACTGCCGGAGCGCGACTACATCATCATCGGCGAGGGCAACACCTCCTGCCGTATTGACTCCGACTCGTTCTGGATTAAGGCCAGCGGCCAGCAGATGCACAACATCGCGCCGGAAGGCTTTACGGCGGTGCAGTTCGCGCCGATTCTGGCGATGCTGGATAATCCCCCGCAAACGCTGACCGAACAGAACGCCATCATGAAAGCGGCGCAGCTTGACTCCTCCGCCCGGCTGCCGTCGGTCGAGGTCAGCTTCCATGCCATGCTGCTGGCGGAGGGCGAACCCTATGGCCTTCGCTACGTCGGTCATACCCACCCGACCGCCATCAACCAGATTTTATGCGGCGATATGGCGGAAACGTTTGCCCGCAATCGCCTTTTCCCGGATGAGGTTGTGCTGTGCGGGCCAGAGTCGCCGCTCGTGCCCTATGTCGATCCCGGTTTGCCGCTGGCGCTGGCGATTCGGGAACAGTGGCGGGCATACATCGCGCAATATGGCGAGCCGCCCAAACTGCTGCTGCTGGCGAATCATGGGCTGATCGCGCTGGGGACGACACCGGGCGAAGTGCTGAACGTGACGGCGATGGCGGTCAAGGCGGCGCGGACGTTCGTGGGGGCGCTGTCCATCGGCAAACCCGTCTTTATGTCGCGCGAGGACATCCTGCACATCTACAAACGCCCCGACGAAATCTACCGCCGGGCGGGATTTGTCTAAGGAGAAAGCTTGATGGAACGGCCTTTTGTGGCACACAATGACGCGGAGCGGGTGCGACTGCGGGCGTTGATTGAGCGCATCAGCGACGAAGACCTGATGCGTCCCATGCCTGCGGGCTGGACGATTGCGGGCATCCTGGCACATCTGGCGTTCTGGGATGCGCGGGTGCTGTACTTCACCGACAAATGGGCGAACGGCACCGACCCGGCGGAAACTGTATGGGGCATCGAGGACGTGGATTCGATCAACGACCCGGCCAAGCAGCTGTGCCTGGGGATGCCGCCCCGCGCCGCCGCGCAGCTTGCCCTTGAGATGGCCGAAGCCGCCGATCAGCGTGTCGCGTCGCTCTCCGATGACCTGCTTGAAAAGGCGACCGCCGGACTGCCGTTCAGCCTGTCACGCGCGAACCACCGCCGCGAACATCTCGATGAAATCGCCCACGCTCATCCTGACCTGAACTGGAGCTGAACCCCATGAACCCCGACGGCGCGAAGGTCTGGTTTATCCCCGACGGCTATCTCGCTACTCCCCTGGAAAACGACCCCGGTTATAAGAACCACGAGGCGTTCTGTGTGCTGAACGCCACTGCTGAAGATGCCCACCTGCTGATCGACTTCTACTTCGCCGACCGCGACCCTATCGAAAATGTCGCCGTGACCGTCCCGGCCAAGCGCTGCCTGCATCTGCGGACGGACGACCCGGCGCAGATCGGCGGCTGTGCACTGCCGCTGGATACACCGTATGGGGCGCGGGTGCGGTCGGATGTGGCGGTGATCGTGCAGTACTCGCGCATGTACAGCACCACACGCAACATCAGCCTCATGACCACGATAGCGCATCCTGTGCTGGAATAAACGGTATACACACACTTCTTACAGAGAAAAATAAAGCGACGCAAAGACGCAGAAGGTAAATTTTGGCAAGTAATTGTAAAAAAGGATTGTATTTCGTAGGGGCGAGGCATGCCTCGCCCCTACACAAAGAATTTGAACCACAGAGACACGGAGAACACAGAGATTGTCGTTCGGAATCTTGGCGCTCTTTGCGTCTTGGCGGTTCAACGGTTTTCGCTTTATGGCACGACCAGCCCATCCACGTTCACGCGGAAGCCGTTGTTAAACTCGCCGCCGCTGCTGTAGCCGCCCGGTCCGGCGCTCTGCACTGCTACATAATAGGTCCCGGCAGGCAGATTAAGCGGAATCATCACCATACACGTCTGCCCTAAACCGTTCGGACAGCCAAGCTGGTTTGACGAATACCACTGATAGTGCTGGGTCGTGGCCGCGTTGGCCGTCCCCACCCACAGGTTGTACCATGTCGCCCCGGCCACACTCTGAAAGATGACGGTGAGGCTGCCATTGTTATAGGTGCGGATGATGCCTGGCACCAGTTCGGGCGGCGCGAAGTTGAGCACGAAGTCGCCCGGTTCGGTGGTGTCCACCGGGTTGACCGGCCCCGCGAAGCCGTTTCCATGCGGCCCGCCCTGGCTCACCTCTCCGTATCCTTCCGCATTCACGAACACGCTGTAACTGCCGTTGCCCAAAATCATCGCATCAGCGTTGAGCGTACAGGTGCCTCCGCCGCACGTCAGCGCCGGGTCAGGCAAGAAGCTGCTGTGATAGGCGCCATATGCCCAGACGTTGGCCGTCCAGTTGTAGACCGCCACATAGTAGCGGGTGGCATTGGGGTCATTCGCCCATTCAATAGTCGGCCTGCCCTGGTTGGGTGTAACGGTCAGGTTGGTCGGCACCACCGGGGACGGCCAGCGATCTCGCGTAAATGCCAGCCCGGCCCAGCCGTTGTTGAACTGCGCCCCGCCCACGCTGTAACCGCCCGGCCCGAAACTCTGTGAAAAGAGGTAGTACTGCCCGTCATCCAGGGCAACCGGCCCGCTCAAGCTTAACTCGGCGGAGCAGGTTGTGCCGTTGGCACCGCCGCAGAGCAGGTCGCGCCGGAACCACCCATCCACAAGGGGCGTATACTGCCCGGCATCGAACTGTGCTTTGGGGATCAGATAGAGGCGGATGTAGGTCGCACTGGTGGCGGCTCCACTCAGCGTCCAGGTGGCTGTCAGCGGGTCGGCATTGGGATTTACAACTGCCAGATTCTCCACCGGGGCGGGCGGCGGCGCGTTCAGCCGGAAGGGGAACGGCCCGTTCCATGTGCCATCCGCCACGCGCACCCAGGCCTGATACTGCCCATTCGTGAGCCGACCGGGTTCGTAGACGGTGGTCGCGTCCAGTGAGCAGGTCGTCCCGTTGCAGACCGTATCGTCGGTGAGGTTCTGGCCGTAGTACCACAGCGTCCCCGGCTGGAAGGTGGGGTTATCGGCCTGCACCAGCCACACCGCCAGTTCATAAACCTCGTCATCAGTATCCGTCCACGTATAAATTGGGTTGCCGTAGGGCGTGGTGATCGTCCCGTTGGGCGCGGTCACAGCAGGCGGGATGGTATCAAATACCGCTTCAAAGTTCAGCCATTGGAAGGTGTAGCCGTTGACCGTGATGCTGCCGCTGGCGGGCGTTCCGGTGCGGTTGGTGATGACCGCTTCTGGCCGCAGTTCAAACACCAGCGTGTCATCGCCAGCGCCACCATCAATCACCAGCAGGCGATCCGCCCCGCCGTTCGCGCCCCATCCCAGCCGTACCGTATCGTCGCCGCCCTCGGCATAAATCGCGCCGCCGATGGTGCCGGAGTTGATGATGGTGTCGTTTCCGCCGTTGGTATTGGACAGCTCAGCTTCGTAGATGTAGGTGTTACCTTGATTTAGGCTGAATATATAATCGCCGTAGATGCTATTCTGAACTGAGCCTGTGTTATGAATAAAATCCGCTCCACCAGTGCCAGGTTCGCCCACATCAGGATACAACTGAATCCCGTCACCATAGATATTGCCGTCTACAGTTCCAGTATTCGAGATTCTATCCTCACCACCTGAACCCGTTAGTGTACTATCGCCAAAAATACTCCCATACGACCAAGTTGCTTCAACTGGTCTTAACACACGACCATTATTAACAATTTCGTCATCACCACCGCTGCCATCCCCTAAATAAACAAAATCACCTAATATATACGTTGTTGTTGCATTCACAGCATTTAAAATCTGGTCGTTTCCGCCATGTCCAACAGCAGCAACATCGCCGACAATCCCTTCAAGGGATAACCCGTAATTGGAAAGTATATCATCTCCGCCATTGTAAGTAGCATGATCGCCCATAATTCCTGCGCTGCCATAATTGGTGATCGTATCATTCCCGCCGTCGTTTGATACATCATCGCCGACAAGAACAGAATACCCCTGGCCTAGCTGGCCGTAGTTAATGATCGTATCGTCCCCACCATTGATACCCTCAGGGTGACCACCTTCAGGGCTTCCATCTCCACGAACATTCGAATTTGGATAATTTTCAACATAGGGAATGATGACATTTGGCCCAATGGTTATATGGTCATTTCCTAAATCAGCGTCAATGCTGAAATTTGGATTCACGGGCGTGACGGTGCAGTTGATGACATCATCGCCGGGGGTGCCGTCGCAGTCGCCTGCCTGCGCCTGGACGGAAAGCGGAAGGGTGAGCAGCAGCACGACAATCAACAGCAGAGCAGGACGATTACGCATGGGGATGGGGGCGCTTTCCACTTATGCGGACGTAGAGGGTTGTAAAGCAACAAAAAGCAGGTGAGGTTCTATCCCCGCCTGCTTTCAGTGTAGCATTCATTAACGCTCTGGTGTTTTAAATTTTTCCGAATTTTGTGTATAGAACTTTGAACATTCGCCCTCTCCCCTAAATCCCCTCCCCCAGAAAAAACGGGGGAGGGGACTTGTCTCCCCCTCTCCCCGCGCCAGTAGTGTGACCTTACCCCGAATCAACGGACAGGAAAAATGTCAGGGGCAGGCGCGTTGCTCAAATTGGGCAGGGCTGAGATAACCCAAAGCCGAGTGCCGCCGCGGACGGTTGTACCATAGTTCAATGGACTCGAAGAGCGCAAGGCGCGCTGCGGCCCGTGATGGAAAGGGACGATTGGCACACTCGGTTTTCAACCTGCCCCAAAAACTCTCCTTCATGGCGTTGTCATAACAGCGCC
>JANRLJ010000250.1:0-35681 GCA_033762735.1 bacterium
CCCCCCACCGCCATCCCGCCAACGCTTACGCCGATCCCGGCGACGATTGTTCCGGCCACCGTGCCTGCCAGCGTCAATCTGGTTGTGGTCGAGCCGTTCCTGAATCCGCCTGTACCTATCTGCCGTCAGGAACTCGTCGTCGGCATGACCATCCGCAACGATGGGGCGACGGCCACAACCACAGGCCTCAGCCGTATTCAGGTTGTGCGTGTGTCAACGGGCGAAGTCTTCCGCACCAGCGGCGATGCACTCGTTGCCGTGACGCTGAATCCGGGACAGACACATCGGGTCGAGTTCCGCTTTACGATTGATGTGTTTACCAACGAGCGGCACCGCGTGGAGTTCATCGCAGATGTGAACAGTCAGGTAGCGGAGTCGAACGAAAACGATAATCGCATTGGCGTGGAGTATCCTTTCGGCGCGTGCTAATGGATAAAACATTTCAAAAACGCCTGATGCTTCCGTAGGGGCGAGGCATGCCTCGCCCTTACACCCGGCGGATTTGCTTGCGTTTCTCCATAAGGTCTGGCTGCAAAGTCGATTATCCTCACCCCTCAATCCCCTCTCCCCAAGCGCAGCGACGCAATAAAGGGGAGTGAGGATGTCAGGGATCAGCGAGAACAGGGTTGCAAACACGCCCTAGAAAAAACTGCCACACGTTAAAGTATCTGGCAGGCAACACAGGTTGGTGCTGGATAAAGCCGAGTTTAGCGGACTTTTCGGTCGCCGCTGGTACGAGGCAACCAAACAGAAAGGGGATGGCACCATCCCCTTTTTCGTTTCCCGATCTTTACATCTTCCTGATACTCCCTATCAGGAAATCGTCAAAACTGCCTAACCTCAAAACCCCCAATCTTTTGGGGAATACGTACAATCTGCATATAGGCCTTTAACAAAATCGTGAGATAATAGACACCGTTGTTGATACATTCCTTACGTGGAGTAGAACCCTCATGGGCCTCGGACGCATTCTTATTGGTAAACCGCTGGCGACCAAAGACCTGGCACACCAGGCCATTAGCCGCCCCATCGGCTTAGCGGTCTTCGCCTCGGACGCACTATCGTCCACCGCCTACGCTACTCAGGAAATTCTGATCATTCTCTCCATCGCGGCGGGCAGCAGTGCGGCGATGTGGGCTACACATGGCAATCTGCTGAGCGCAGCGCTGCCGATTGCAATTGCCATCTCAATCCTGCTGACCATCGTCACTGTCAGCTACCGCCAGACCATCTACGCCTACCCCAATGGTGGTGGTGCCTACATCGTCGCCCGCGACAATCTGGGCGAACTCCCGGCGCAGGTCGCAGGCGCGGCGCTGCTGACCGACTACATTCTGACCGTCGCGGTGAGCATCTCGGCGGGTGTGGCGCAGATCACTTCGTTCTTCGAGAATCTGCGGCCCTATCGTGTGGAAATCGCTGTGGCGGTCATCATTCTGATGACGGTCGTCAACCTGCGCGGCGTGAAGGAAAGCGGGCGCATTTTCGCCGTGCCAACCTACTTCTTCCTGGCGGCGATGTTTGTGACGCTGGGCGCGGGGCTGGTGCAGGCGCTTGGTGGCAGCCTGGGGACGATTGACCCCAACTCGGTCGTCCCGGTGCATGATGTGGAAGTCGCGCCCGAAGCCGGGTTTGCGCTGATCTTCCTAATTATGCGCGCCTTCTCCAGCGGGTGCACGGCGCTGACCGGGATTGAAGCGATCTCCAACGGCATCACCGCCTTTAAGCAGCCGCGCAGCCACAACGCTGCCGTGACACTCGTCTGGATGAGCAGCATCCTGATCGTGCTGTTCCTGGGTATTACCGTGCTGTCGATCACCATTCAGGCCATTCCCAGCGAAGAAGAAACGGTCATCAGCCAGATCGGGCGGGCGGTCTACGGCGAGGGCAGCGTCATGCACCTCGTCACCCTGGCAGGCACGGCGCTGATTCTGCTGATGGCGGCCAACACCGCCTATGCAGACTTTCCCCGTCTGGCCGCGCTCCATGCCGGAGATGGCTTCCTGCCGCGCCAGTTGACCTATCGCGGCAGTCGCCTGGTATTTGCCTGGGGCATTGTGGTGCTGGCAGTGTGTGCGTCGTTCCTGGTGATTATCATGAACGCCAGCGTGACCGCGCTTATCCCGCTCTATGCCATTGGCGTGTTCCTCAGCTTTACCATGTCGCAGACGGGCATGGTCGTCCGCCTGACTAAGATCGGGAAGCTGAAACCGGGCGAGAAGATGCAAGGGCTGGAAACGGTTCTGGAATATGACAAGAACTGGCAGCTTCACCGCGCGATCAGCTTTGTGGGCGCCTGCTGTACGTTCACTGTCATGACCGTGTTCGCCATTACCAAGTTTACGCACGGCGCTTGGTTCATCATTATCCTGATTCCGACGCTGGTGTTTGTCTTCTTCCGCATTCACCATCACTATCGCCGCGTGGCGGAAGCGCTCAGTCTGGCCGGGATTCGACCGGATGTCGAGCCGCGCGCCGTGCAGACCATTATCCTGGTCGATGATGTCCATGCGGAAACCGCCCGTCTGGTGAATTTTGCCAAGTCGCTGCGCCATCCCTGGAAGGCCATTCACATCGGCGTGAACCCTGAAAAGGCGGAGAAGGTCGAGAAGCGCTGGAAAGAGCGCATCGGCGAAGGTGAACTGGTGATCGTGCAGTCGCCCTATCGCCAACTGGCCGAACCCATCGCGGAGTATATTGAAGGTCTGCAAGAGGAAAAACCCGGCAGCTTCGTCCACGTGATTATGGGGCATCTGGCGATGGACACGTTCTGGGAGCAGGCGCTCCACCAGAACAGTTCGTTCATCTTCAACCTGGCGCTGGCGCGGCTGCCGAATGTGGTGGTGACGACCGTCCCGTACCAGATTCACACGCACCCGCACGTCGAGGAAGAAGATGTGGCGGTGGAAGTCAGTGAGGCGGAAGCCACCCCGTATGAGGCACCGTAATCCTACCCGTTTCTGAAATCAGAAGACGCCTTCAACACGGAGGCGTCTTTTTGTTGGGGAGGTTCGCCTACGATGCAGGAAGCAAGTTTGACACAAAATTTAGTTTATGGTACATATGTTCATATTTCAGTCTTGAAGTAGGTGTTTGTAATCTAACAATTGGGAATATCTTCAATGTCTTCCACCACGTATCTGGTACGTACTGAAATTGCAAATGGGATGCGCATTGAAAAATTCAGTCCGCCTGTGCAAACGTTGAAAGTAGTTTCACTGTTTTCTGGATGTGGTGGGATGGATCTTGGCTTTAAGGGTGGATTTCGCTTTCTAGGCACTCGCTATGATGAAAACCCCTTTGAAATCATTTGGGCAAACGATGTGAATGAGGCTGCCTGCCGTACTTACCGACGGAATATTGGAGAACATATTCATTCAGGCGATATATGGAAACTACTCGACGAAATGCCTGATAAAGCTGATGTCGTCATCGGCGGCTTTCCCTGTCAGGACATTTCAGTTAACGGGAAAGGCGCGGGCGTAGAGGGAGCACGAAGCGGCTTGTACCGTGCAATGGTTGAGGCAGTAGCACGCATAAAGCCAAAGCTGTTTGTTGCCGAAAACGTCAAAGGGCTTCTGATGAAACACAACGAGAAGTCACTTGAAAAAGTACTGACGGATTTCAAAGCGCTTGGCTATGATGTCACCTATCAGCTTTATCATGCGGCAGATTATGGCGTTCCCCAGACACGTGAGCGCGTGATGATTGTGGGAACGCTTCCCGATATTCCAAAGTTTACCCCACCAGAACCTACGCACACACACGATGACTATATTACTGCAAAGGTTGCCATTGGCGATTTAGAGGAATTGCCTGAAGACCCAAGCATTAACCATATCTGGAGCAGGGCGAACAAAAGTGCAGAGCAGGGAAACAGGCGACTAATCGCAACCCGCCCTGGTTACACCATCCGAGCAGAGTGTCATGGCAATATCCAGTTTCACTATGAGCTTCCTCGTAGGATTTCGATGCGAGAAGCAGCACGTTTCCAGTCATTTCCTGACGATTATATTTTCGATGCAAAGCTACGGGAAACCGAACGGCAAATTGGCAATGCAGTTCCGCCTGTCCTTGCATGGCATGTTGCGCAAGCTGTCAAACGCTGTCTCCTCTAATACAGTCGAAAAACGATGAGCATTCGGGGGTTGAACTCAGACATCGCTTATGACCGAAACAGAATTTGAACGGCTTCTTGCTGCTCTGTGTGAGCGGTTGACGGCTGAAGCGAGACAAACCCCCTTTACGACCTCTAAACAATTCGAGAACCGTGTGCGGGAAGTCGTTCAGGAACTCATCAACGATCCTTCGCAACCCATTGACTTTGATCCCCATCCGCAAGCATTTCCTGATATTGCGATTGGTGCATTTGGCATCGAAGTCAAGTTCACGACAGCGGATACGTGGCGCAGTGTCGCCAACAGCGTTCTTGAAAGAAACCGCATTGACGCAGTCAAGAAAATCTATCTGGTTTTCGGCAAGATGGGCGGGACACCCGAAGTCAAAGCAGGTGACTATGAAAAGTGCGTGATGCACGTTCGCACCTCGCATGTACCTCGATTTGAAGTTGAGGTCTTTCCTCAACCCCAGGAATCACTTTTCGAGAAGATGAAAGTCACCTACGATGAATTCAGACTTTCTCCAATGGAAGCCAAGATGAAGTTCATTCGTCACTATGCGCGAGGGCGTTTAAAAGAAGGCGAACGCCTCTGGTGGCTCGAAGACAATCCCGAATCAGATTTTTCGCTCCCCATTCAAGCCCGGCTTTACACCAGCCTCCCTATCCCTGAGAAAAACGCACTTCGGGCGGAAGCTATTTTGCTCTGTCCTCACGTCGTTAAGTCAGGACGTGATCGAAAAAAATATGAAGATGTAGCCATGTTTCTATTGACATATCACGGGGTGTTAGTACATCAGGCGCGAGATTTATTTTCTGCTGGAAGTGTAGCGAATCCTCAAAACGATGACCAAGGTGGAATTTATATCGAACGTTCTCTTAAACTTTTGCAGAATGAAATGCTTGAAGCTGCTTTAAGGATGGACGATGCACTTTTCATCGAATATTGGGGCGAGTCGGTTACGCCCGAAGACCGAATCGCACGATGGCTGGACAAAGCCGATGCCCTCGCTCATGATTGGACACCTTCTAAAAGTTTATTTTTAGAATACCAGGAAAAACGTAGACGTTTAGACTGACTCAACCCTCGCACGCTCACTGCAAAACAGGCGGGCGCTGGACATGCGACGCCTGCTCAAAGGCATATGCGGCAGTCAGCAGGCACGGTTCAGAAAACCCATCACCCACGAAGGTCGCGCCGAACGGCCTGCCAAATTCATCATAGCCACCGGGGACGGTCAGCGCCGGGAAGCCCGCCGGAGCATAGTAGAACGCGCCCATATTGTCCTGTGTCAGCAGCACATCAAGGTTCAGTTGGCGCATCAGTGTGCTGATCGCGTCCCCGGTAATCTGACGATTGGAGACTGCCATCTGTGCGAATTCCTCTGAGGTGATGGTCGTGTTCTGCGACTGGACGATATAGCTCTGACCGTAGGGTGCGCGGTTGGGCAGATCGGCCTCGTTAAAGGCGATAATGGCTTCCAGCGACGCCATCGGTGCATCAAAATCCGCCAGGAAGTCATTCAGGGCGTACTTAAAGCCATATTCCAGAATCGGACGGTAATCCACCGTGACCAGCCGCTCCGTCGCGTTTTCCACCAGGACGGCTTCCATCCCCGCCGCTTCCAGAAACGGGATCATGACCTGCTGGCGGTCGTTGATGAGACGGACGCGGGCAGCGTAGGCTTCCAGAGCTTCCTCGGAATAACGTTCACGGAAGGCTTCCGGCGGCTGTTCGCCATACAGGAGGACGCCGACCCGCATTCCCCGTGCAGAATCATGGTCAAGATATTGCGTAAAATCGGTTCCTGCAAATGGTGCGGCGGCTTCGGTGGTCGGATCATTCGCATCCACACCAACCAGCGCATTGAACAGCACCGCCACATCGGTCACGGTGCGCCCCATCGGCCCGGCGGTGTCCATCGGCTCTGCCAGCGGAATAATCCCGTCGCGGCTGACCAGTCCCCGGCTGGGCTTTAAGCCCACAATCGAGTTGGCGGCGGCGGGCGCGGTGATCGAGCCGGAGGTTTCTGTCCCCACGCTCACCATCACGAACCCGGCGGCAACCGCCACCGCTGAGCCGGAACTTGAGCCAAGCGGGTCGAAGCGGCCATAGGGGTTGCGCGTCTGCCCGCCGAGTGTGCTGAAACCGTTGGGCATCCCTTCCGTCATCCAGTTCGCCCATTCCGACAGGTTGGTCTTGCCCAGGATAATCGCGCCCGCTTCCCGCAAACGTGCGGCTAAAAAGGCATCGCGCGACGAACGGAAATCGGCCAGTGCTGCCGCGCCCGCCGTGCAGTGCATCCCGTCCCCGGTGCAGATGTTGTCCTTCAGCAGCACCGGAATCCCATGCAGCGCCCCGCGCACCTCAGCATTGGCGCGTTCGGCATCCAATGAACGGGCGATATGCAGCGCTTGCGGGTTCAGTTCCATCACACTATTGAGTTGGTCAACATCATCGCGGCGGATGCGATAGACGGCATAGAGCACGAGCTGCTCCGAAGTCAGCGCACCGTTTTGCAGCAGCGCTTGAACCTCCAGCACCGTTTTGCCTTGCAGCAGCGCTTCAATCGTTGCTGCCTGCTCCGCCGTAAATGATGCCAGCGCACTTTCAAACGCGCTGAAATCGCGCGGGCGCTTGCTGTTGTAATCGGGTTCGGGGGCAAAGACTTCGGGGGAGGACTGCGCCTGCGTCATGATGAACACAACCATTCCAGTACAGAAGGCGAATAAAGACAACAACATCAGGCGGTGAAGGGGACGCTGCATCGGCTGGCCTCCGCTGCCATCGGAAGGCGCGGATTGTAGCGCCACATCATGAGCAGCGGCAAAGAAAACTTCGACGCAAAGATGAAACAGGCAGGGAAGGTTGGAAGCCTCCCCTGCAAAGGTACATTACCCGTTGTTGGTGCCGTCTTCCCACACCTTCTCGGTGTATTCGGCGGCATAGGCGTCCGACGGCGGGATGACCTTAATCACGTCAATCAGGATGCCGTTGGGATCAGCCGTAATGAAGTGGCGCTGGCCGAAGTCCTCGGTGCGGATGTCCAGATGCAGCGGCAGCCCGGCGTCTTTGATGAGGCGTTCGTATTCCGCGTCCACATCGTCCACCTCGAAGTTGAGCAGAAGCAGGCCATTCAACGGCTGGCGGAAGGCAGCGGGCACGGTGGGGTGCGAGGGATTCAGGAGCGCCAGTTCGTAGCGATTCTGGGTGGCGTGCTTCAGGCTGATGTACCAGTCGGCCTCAAAAGTGGGCTGGAAGCCGAGATGCTGCATGTAGAAGTCACGGCTTTCCTCAAGGCGTTTGGTGCCGATCACGGGATAGAAGCTTGACAGCGTCATGTTGCCTCCTAAGATAGATGCTTTTACAGATACATACCGCATGTACGTATAATACATACAATCTGTATGTATGTCAAGGGACTGGGTTATGAGCGAAAAAAGACGAACGACCAAAGCCGAACAGCGTGAGGCAACCACGCAGCTTCTTATTCAGGTCGCCCGCGAGATGTTCGCCAAAGCGGGCTACGGCGGAACGGCCACGGAAGACATTGTGCAGCAGGCCGGGGTAACGCGCGGCGCACTCTATCACCACTTCGGCAGCAAAGAGGGATTGTTCGCGGCAGTGCTGGAAGCCACCCAGCAGGACGTTGCCCGCCGGATTGATGAAGCGTCCGCGCAGACCGACGACCTGTGGGAGCAGCTTCTTGCCGGGTGCCGTGCCTTTCTCGCCGCCAGCCTTGATCCACACGTCCAGCGCATCATGCTGATCGATGCGCCCGCCGTGCTGGGTTGGGAAGCGTGGCGCAAACTGGATGAAGCTCATTCGATGCGGATGCTGCGTGACCTGTTAGGCGAACTGCGGTTACAGGGGGTCATTCGCGCTGTACCGCTGGACGCGCTGGCGCATCTGCTTTCCGGCGCGATGAATGAGGCCGCGCTGTGGATTGCCCGCGCCGACCAGCCGGAAAAGGCGCTGCATGAAGCAACCACAACGCTGGAGACGCTGCTGCTGGCTTTAAAGCAGGTCTAATTCCTGGACTCTTGTCAAATCATGTTTTTGTGCTATGCTCAACGTATATTTTGGTAAGCCTAAATTTTGACTGTTGTCAGTCAAAGGAGCAGCGCAATGGCATTAGAGGAACGACAACCCGCGCCCGCATCACAGGCAGCGCTGACCATTGAGGATTTGACCGTCGCCTATCACAGCAAACCGGCAGTTTGGGATGTGGATTTAGCCGTTCCCGAAGGCGTGCTGATGGCGATTGTTGGGCCGAACGGCGCGGGCAAATCGACGCTCATCAAGGCCGCGCTCGATCTCATTCCCCGTGCGGCGGGTAGTGTACGTTTTTATGGCAGGACTTATGCCCAGGCACGCGATCTGGTTGGCTATGTGCCCCAGCGCGGCAGCGTCGATTGGGATTTCCCCACCACCGTGCTGGACGTGGTGACGATGGGGCTGTATGGACAGTTGGGATGGTTCAAACGCCCCGGCAGGAAAGAACGTGAAACGGCGCTTTATGCGCTGGAACAGGTTGGGATGGTCGATTTCGCCGGACGGCAGATCAGCCAGCTTTCCGGCGGGCAGCAGCAGCGCACCTTTTTGGCGCGGGCGCTGGCGCAGGACGCGCGGATTTACTTCATGGATGAGCCGTTCGCGGCGGTTGATGCTGTGACCGAACGAGCGATTGTCGCCATCCTGCATGAACTGCGGGCGCGGGGCAAAACCGTGATCGTGGTGCATCATGACCTGCAAACCGTGCTGGATTACTTCGACTGGGTGGCGCTGCTGAACGTGGAACTGATCGCCAGCGGCCCGGCGCAGACCATCTTCACCGAGGAAAATCTGCGGCGCACCTACGGCGGGCGCATCGCCACCCTGAACGGCCAGTTGTTGCAGGCGGCGGGGGACTAAGGCATGAAGCGCATTTCACAGGAAGATCGGCGCGTCTGGGTACTGTTTACGGCGGTGGTGGCGCTGTTCGTGGCGTTTATCCCGTTCAGCGTCCTCGCCTTCGACGTGCAGTATACCTACACGCTGCGCACCGTCGCGCTCGGTGGAGCGATTCTGGGTATTATCAGCGGTGTTCTGGGCACCTTCGCCGTGCTGCGGCAGCAAAGCCTCATGGGTGACGCGCTCTCCCACGCCGCACTGCCCGGTGTGACGATTGCCTTTCTGCTGGTCGGGCGGCAGCTCAGCGCCCTGCTGATCGGCGCGGGCATCGCCAGTTGGCTCGGCATCCGCTTCATTATGAGCGTGACGCGCACGACTCGCATCAAGCAGGACACGGCGATGGGCATTGTGCTGGCCTCGTGGTTCGCGCTCGGCATCGTACTGCTCAGCTACATTCAGGGACGCCCGGATGCAAGCCAGGCCGGGCTGGATAAGTTCATCTTCGGGCAGGCTGCGGCCATCGTGCGCAGCGATGTGGAACTGGTAAGCGTCGTGGGGCTGATGGCCTTCATCGTACTGGGGCTGTTCTGGAAGGAATTCAAGCTCATCACGTTCGATCCCGAATTTGCCCGCGCCAACGGCTTCCCGGCGGGTATGCTGGACACGCTGCTTTCAACGCTGATCGTGGTGGCGATTGTGCTGGGGCTGCAACTGGCAGGTGTGATTCTGATGGTGGGGATGCTGATCGCCCCGGCGGTCGCCGCCCGGCAGTGGACGCGCAAGCTGGAACAGATGGTGCTGCTGTCCGGTGCATTCGGCGCTTTCGCGGGCGCGGTCGGTGCCATCATCAGCGCGGTCGAGGTTGGCCTGCCCACTGGCCCGCTGATGATTGTGGTCGCGTCGGCCATCGTCCTCGTCTCGATCTGCTTCGCGCCAGAACGCGGGCTGGTATGGACGCTGCTCAAGCAGGCCGCTGACCGCCGCCGCTTCGCCGCACTGAATGCGCTGCGTGATCTGTACCGCCACGCGCAAAATCATGGCGACCCGCGCTATCCCACACCGGAAGCGCTGGTCACAGGTCTGCGCGGGAATATCGCCCGCCGCGCTCTGCATCAACTGGCGCGGGAGGGGCTGGCTGTGCGCGAGGGGCAGTCCTGGCGGCTGACCGACGCAGGCATCGCCCAGGCCGAACAGGATACGCTGCCGCACTGGTCAGAGGGGAATGCGCCGCTACCAGCTGCCCAACCTGCTCTGATGGGCGCGGCGGACTAATGAGAGGATAGGTCAAGAGACTCACTACTCCCACCCCATAAAGGACAAAGGGGAGCATTTCGCTTTAAAGCCCCTCTACCTGAGGGAGAGGGGTTTGGGGTGAGGGCGCACAGTCTGACCATCATCTCTCCGTAAACAGGAGAACAAAATGAATGCACTCGAATCCTTCCTCATCAATCTGCTGCTGAATTTCACCACAGCCGAGCAGATCAACACCTTTCTCGGCGATCCGCGCAACGTTGCCACGCTGGTAGGTGCGCTGGTGGCGATTTCCGGGGCACTGCTGGGGACGTTCCTGCTGCTGCGCAAAATGTCGCTCACCAGCGACGCCATCAGCCACACCATTCTGCTCGGCATTGTCGTCGCCTTTCTGGTCATGGTGGGCGTGTTCGGTGCGGAGCCGGATTTATCGTCGCCCTGGCTGATCGTGGGCGCGGCGCTGGCGGGCGTCGGCACGGTGGTGCTGACCGAACTCATCTACCGTTCCGGCCTCGTGAAGCAGG
Organism: bacterium; assembly: GCA_033762735.1. Lineage (GTDB taxonomy): Bacteria > Chloroflexota > Anaerolineae > Aggregatilineales > Phototrophicaceae > JANRLJ01. The sequence goes on from JANRLJ010000250.1 coordinate 10,787, forward strand.
ATGCGGCGCTGGGCCTGGCCTTCCCGCTGCTGTTCGCCATCTCGGTCATCCTGATCTCGCGCTATGTGGAAAATGTGCATCTCGACACTGACTCGGTGGTGGTCGGCGAAATCGGCCTGGCGTGGGCGAACACCAACAGCTACTGCCAGGATAACTGCGCCCCGGTGACGATCACGCCCGACGACGAACGCGCCGAGGTGCGCCGCGTGTGCATCAACTGCACAGGTGACATCAATCCGCGCAGCCCGCAGGCCGTTTTTGAGGAAACCTGCGCCAACTGCGGCACCTACACGGCTGGCGAAGCGTGGAGTATGCGCCTGATTGATCAACAGCCCGCGCTGGTCTTCTGGCCGAAGGCGCTGACGGTCATGGGCGTGATTACGCTGCTGAACGTCCTGTTTGTGACGGTGTTCTATAAGGAACTCAAGCTCTCGACCTTCGATAATGCCCTGGCCAAAGCGCTGGGCTTCCGCCCCGGTTTCCTGCATTACACCCTGATGGTGCTGGTCAGCATCACAGCGGTCGGCGCGTTCGATGCGGTCGGTTCGGTGCTGGTGATCGCCTTCTTCATCATCCCACCTGCGACGGCCTATCTGCTCACCAACCGGCTTTCGGTGATGCTCCTCCTCAGCCCTGTCTTCGGCGCACTGGCGGCCTATACAGGCTATGATCTGGCGCGGGGGAATTTCCTCGGACTCGTCCAGTTGAACGATGTGCTGGCATGGCTGGACGGCGCGACTGAATGGAACGTGTCGATCTCGGCCTCAATGGTGCTGATGGCATTCGTCTTCTTCGTGCTGGCGTGGGTGCTGTCCCCGCGCGATGGGCTGGTGAGCGCCCTCATCCGCCGCCGCGCGCAGCGCCAGCGCTTTGCCGATCAGGTCTTGCTCGGCCACATCTACAATCATCAGAATGGCAGCGAAGCGGAAGCCGAATTGTCCATCGACACGCTCCATGAGCATTTCAGGTGGACGCCCACCCGCACCCGCCTGACGATTGCACGGCTGCGGGCGCTGCAACTGGTGCAGTTGGTGGACGATCAGATCCGCCTGACCGAGCGCGGCGAACGGCAGATGCAGGACTTCCGGCAGCATTATTTCGCCTGAGCGAGTCGAGAGTGATGAGTCACGAGTACCGGGTTTGGCAGGTGAACCCGGTACTTTCTACTCGCGATTCATCGCTCTCTGAAGGAGTGGTGAATTTTGAGGACATCATGGCAGGGGCGTAGCGCGCTACGCCCGTACATCCCCCTGATTTTCACCACTCCCCTATCTGATCCCCCCTTGCCCAATGTTTCACAAACGCGCTATGATAAACGCGCATTTCAGCTACGGGGGAACCATTAACCCATGATTCGTCTTTTTCTGCGCAGCCTCATCTACCTTGTGTTCATCGGCGCCGTTGTCTACGGCTGGATTACGCAAAAACTGCTGCGTCCGACCTATATCACCCCTGAACCTGAAACCCTTGATTCCGACACGCTTGATACGCCCGCGCTGGTAGCCCATCTCGACAACAGCGAATGGCAGACCCGTCTGGCCGCCGTTAAAGCGCTGGGCGAACGGCGCGACCCCGCCGCGCTCGACGGACTGCTTTACGCCCTGAGCGATGACGATACAGACGTGCGCGAAGCCGCATGGCAGGCACTCGCCCTGCTCGGCAGCGCCGCCGTGCCCGCACTGACGGAAAAGCTGACCAGCAGCGTCATGCTCACCCGCGAAGCTGCCGCCAAAGCGCTGGAAAAAATCGGGGATGTGTACGCCCTGCCCGCGCTGATCGCCGCGCTGGACGATGAAAGCGCCTGGGTGCGCCTGCCTGTCGTCCGTGCGCTCGGCGTTGTGGGGGATGCCCGCGTGGTCAACAGCCTGATCGCCCGCCTGCTGGATTCGGATGCCGATGTGCGCCTGGCCGCTGCCGCTTCCCTGCGCCATATCGGCACACCGGATGCGCTGGTGGCAGTGAAAGACCTTTAACCCTTCCACGCCTTCCAAACGCTGATGCGCCGCCTGCTGCCCTTGATTGCCGCTGCTGCGCTGGCGCTGCTTTTTTTCCATCGACTGGCCTTCACCGATCTGATTCTGGCGCGTGGAGACACCTACGCCTATTTTTATCCCTACTGGTCGGCGCGGGACACGGCGCTTAATGCGGCGCTGACGGGCGGGCAGCTTCCCCTCTGGACGCCTGACCTGTTTATGGGCGTCCCCCTGCTGGCAAATCCGCAGCTCGGCACCTTCTATCCTCCCAACTGGCTCACGATGCGGCTGAGTCCGCCGGACGCGGTGCGCGTGAGTGTTCTGCTGCATGGCGCGTGGGCGATGCTCGGCGCGTTCCTGCTGGCACGGCGGGTAGTCGAGCTGGGGTGGATTTCGGCGCTGCTGGCGGGAGCAGTGTTCGCGTTCGGCGGGTTCATGGGCGCACACGTCGAACAGATCAACCAGTTTCAGGGACTCGCGTGGATGCCCTGGTTGTTTGCTTTGTTCGCGCCATTGGCTAAAGCCAACGGCTCCCGAAAAGACAAATCCACTAAAGGGACTGAACATCTCCCGCACTCGGACGAACAGAAAAAAATTGCAGGAGATACTTTCCCCCTCTACCTGAGGGAGAGGGGGATTAGGGGGGTGAGGGCACAGGTCTTCCTTCTCGGCGCGGCGTGGGCGCTGCAACTGCTCACCGGGCACACCCAGACGGTGTTTATCTCCGGCGTCGGATTGGGTATTTACGCGCTGGTAGCAATGATCGAACCGCAACAGCGCCGTGCGATACGCCAGGATATAGTTGCATTCCTTCCGAATCTCAAGCGCTTAACCCCCTTGCTCATGCTGTTCGCCGCCAGCATCCTCGCGGTGGTGCTGGCACTGCCGCAGCTTGCGCCCACGCAGAAACTCGCCTCGCTGTCGAATCGCGGCGGTGGGCTGACGCAGCAGCAGGCGGGTGCATTCTCGCTCAATCCGGTGCTGATCGGGCGTGGTCTGCTGCCAAGCTACGACGCGCAGCCCTTCAGCGAGTATGTGGCTTACGGTGGCGTGATCGCGTTCGGGCTGGCGCTGGTCGGCGCTGGTGTCGGGCGAAGGGCGCTGCCCTGGGCGCTGCTGGCGCTGGCCGGGGTTCTGCTGGCGTTAGGGCTGTATAACCCGCTCTACTGGCCGCTGGCCTCGCTGCCCGGCTTCAACCTGTTCCGCGTCCCGGCGCGGTGGCTGGCACTATTCGCGCTCGGTGTGGCGATGCTGGCCGGACTCGGCTTGCAGCACATGAGCGAAAAACGGCTGTCGTGGCGCAGGCTCGGCATCATCAGTGTGGTGCTGCTGGCGTTGATGGGTAGTGCGCTGCTGGCATCCCGCGCCGCTGATGAGATTGACGGCCCGGCGCTGCCCACGCTGCGAACCTGGGGTGGATGGCTGCTGGCGCTGCTGGTTTTCATCGCCTCGCAAGTTTCCCGTCAGTGGCTAAACAGTGCGTCCGACAAAAAATGGTCGCTTGATTTGTGGTATTCCTGTAGGGGCGACGCGCCCGTCGCCCGTACCCAAACCGACATAGAAAGTGGCTACAACTTACCTGATGCCCCATCAAAACCCACTGGCTACCAAAAAGACAGGTCTACCAGAGGGACTGAGAAAGGACATCCAGCGCCTTTAGTGCGCTTGTCTGTTCGGCAGCCGGACGTTTTAACGTCTGGCGGTATTCTGCCTGCGCTTCTCTTCATCGCCTGCCTGCTGGAACTCTGGCTGGCGGCGCAGTACCTCCCCTACAACGACCTGAGCGACCCGGCAGTCTATGCCGATACCCGCTTCCCGATTGACCTGCTGCGCGTGATGGGCGAGGATGACACACCGCCCGGTCGCCTGCTCAGCATCAGCGGCGGCCTGTTCGATCCCGGCGACCGTCCGCGCTTAGAGGCACGCTGGGAGGCGATGGGCATCAGCGAACGCGCCGCCCGCTATGCCTTCACCGCCACCAAAATGCAGGAAGTGCTGGCCGCCAATCTGCCGCTGATCTACGGGATTCCGTCCATCGACGGCTACGATGGCGGCCTGCTGCCCACACTGCATTACACTGCTTTTTCGTCGCTGCTGCTGCCGCAAGGCGCACTGCGCACCATCGATGGCCGCCTGCGGGAAAATCTGGCGCTGTCCGTCTGCCGGGGCGCATGTCTGCCGGATGAGCGCTGGCTCGACCTGACCAACACGCGCTACCTGCTGCTGGATAAAGTCTATGATCTGGTGCAGGACGGCATTTTCTACGATACAGCCTTTGCGACCCCGCTTGAAGCAGGGATACCCTCCACTTTCCCCAATGTCGAGTCCTTTACAGGCGACACCCTTCATGTGCTGGTGGTAGAAGGAAGTGCCGCACTCAGCGCACAATTCAGCCTCGAAGACGGTACGGCCATCGCCCTTGCTCCGGTGGATGAAGTGCCTGTCACGCTCGACGGGCTGACGCTGCTGCGCTTTGATGCGCCGGAAGCGGCTGCCCCGGTGGACATTGTGCTGGAAGTTGCAGCGGCCACAACCGTGCGGGCGCTGTCGCTGGTCGATGGGCGGACGGGCGATTTCGTGCAGTTGACGCCTGAAGGCTGGCGGCGCGTCTATTCGGCAGAGGTCAAAATTTACGAAAATCTGGACGTGATGCCCCGTGCCTTTGTCGTGCATCAGGCGCAGACCTTCCCTGATACGTGGGACGGGACGGAACAGGCACTTGCAGCTATGCGCGACCCGGCCTTCGACCCGCGCCAGAGCGTGGTGCTGAACAGGGCTTCCGCCGAACTCACCCTGACCACCGAGCCGCCCGCCGAAGAATCGACCGCCCGCATCATCGCTTATGATGCCACCTCGCTCACCGTCGAAGTGCAGACCCGCGCCCCCGGCTATCTCGTCATCAGCGATGCCTATTATCCGGGCTGGCAGGCGACAGATGCAGCCGGACAGCGCATCCCCATCGAGCGGGCGAATGTCATGTTCCGGGCGATTCCGCTTTCCGCCAGCGATCAGCCGCAGACCATCAGGCTTCGGTATGAAGGACTCCGGCAGCACCGCCCGGCATTCATTATCGGCGGGGTCGGCTGGCTGCTCGTCGCCGCCCTCATCACCGGGCTTGCGCTTATGTCTCGCGCACCCGCCCGCGACCCAGATACGACTCCAGGCTCTTGACCATAATCGACAGCGAGAGCGTCAGCACCAGATAGGTCAGCGCGACCACGTTATAGGTCTGGAAAAAAGTGAAGTTGGCCGAGGCGAAGGTCGCGCCCTGGCGGGTGATGTCCTCCACGCCCACGATGGACACCAGCGAGCTTTCCTTGAGCATGGCGATAAAGTCGTTCGCCAGCGGCGGCAGCACATTCCGAAAGGCCTGTGGCAGGATGATATAGCGCAGCACTTGCAGCCGCGTCATCCCCAGGCTCATCCCGGCTTCGCGCTGGCCTTCCCCGATGCTGTCGATCCCGGCGCGGAAGATTTCGGAGAGGAACGCGCTGTAGGAAATCGCCAGCCCGACAATCGCGCGCCAGGTATTCGGGATGTCGCGAGTGCGCAGCGTCGCCAGTTGATCGCCCAGCCCTGCCGCGATGTTGTTGTCGATCATCCACTGCCCAAGCTGATTGCCCAACTCCACCAGTTGAGGCACCAGCGCCAGTACGACATAATAGACAAACACCAGCGTCGGGATGCCGCGCACCACTTCGACATACAGTGTGACGGCCTGATAGACGAAGACATTGTTCGACCGGCGCAGCAGCGCGATGACCAGACCAAGCACGACTGCGATACTGTAGGCCACCACCGTCACCCAGATCGTCGTCCAGATGCCCTGCCGCACCTGACCCCACGCCCGCTGATAAACAGGATCATCATTGACGACAAACACGAACAGCAGAATCAGCGCTGCCGCGACCAGCAGCCACCAGGGCGCACGCGACAGACGTTTCACGAGCAGGTTGCGTTTATAACTGCGCGGCGGCTCATTGGCCGTCGGTTGTGCGATCATCGGTCATCCCGGAAACAGTAAAAAAAGGCGGCGCAGATCACCCTTCTGCACCGCCGCCTATTGTACTGAGGTTTGCATCGTTTTTCTTGTCGAAGGCAATCACACAAACAAAAAGACGGAGGCCTGTGCGCTCCGTCCTTTTGTACCTGCTTGAAGGGGTTTGTGCTCAGTCGATCACCCGCCGTCCGAAGATCAGCGCCGCGACGAACAACACCAGGAAGATGAAGAACAACACCTGCGCCAGCCATGCCAGCGTCCCGGCAATCCCGGTGAAGCCAAAGAAGGCGGCCACCAGCGCGACCAGAAAGAACAGAATTGCCCAGCTCAACATGATGTGTCTCCTTGTAACCGTCTGTTCAGATACACTTACTGTACGGCCTTCTTATCGCCTGATAACGTGCAAAACGGCCCCATTTCAGGTCGGTCAGGTGGGTGATATTATGAGTGCATAGCAGGTAGTGCAGCCTCCCCCATCTGCCTCTTATCTCATTTTCATCTGCGCCATTTCGACAGCTGCCCTACGCTTGCCCTACGCCATTAGTCTTTCTGCGCAGGCGATCTCCAACTTTGGGCGGATTTTGCCACGATGCGACCAAAACCGGGGAACTCCCCCTACAACAGTGCTGTCTATCCCATTAACAAGCAATGATGAGGCTTATAGTGGGGAATACACCCGATGAACACAGCACAACCAATCATTCGGAAATGGCATCCTGAGCAATGGCTTCCGCTGCTGGCGCTGGTCGCGCTGCTGGCGGGGATTTTCGGCGTCAGCCCGGCGGCGGCACAGTCGCCCGATTCTGTCCAGCAGTTCGGCTGCAACATCCGCACCGACTGGCCCACCTATTCCGTCGTGCGCGGTGATAGCGTCAGCCGCATCGCCCGCCGCTTCGGGACGACCACCCGCGTACTGATCGACGCCAACTGCCTCGCCAACGCCAACCGCATCTACGTCGGGCAGCTTTTGCGCGTCCCTGCGACAGGCGGCATCCCGACACCGGGGCCGATCAGCAACTTCAACGTCGGCGTGAGCTACCAGCAGTTCGAGAACGGCTTCATGATCTGGCGCAGCGACAACGGCCTGATCTGGGTCTTCGGCAACAACGGCCAACTGCTGACCTACCCGCTGAGCGGCTACGGCTGGCGCTATGCGGATCGCTCAGTGGTGTTCCCGCCGCCCAATCGCTACGCGCCCAACAACGGCTTCCTGAAGGTGTGGTACAACTTCGCGCAGGTGCGTTCGCTGATTGGCTGGGCGACCACGCCGACCGAAAGCGGTCACCTGATGAACATCCGCACGGTGGGCGACGCAACTTCACAGACAGTCGTCATCAGCCTGCCGGACGGACGCAGCGCCAACCTGTATTATTCCAACTGGAACTACACGGACGGCTCCACCAACCCGATCACCTGGTCAACTGGCGCGTCCTACCAGCAGTTCGAGAACGGCTATATGCTCTGGCGGGCGGTCGATGGGCAGATCTGGGTGCTGAGCGGGCTGAACGGCGGCTCGTTCCAGAGCTTCTCGGTGAGCCAGTATGCGTGGCTGCCGCTGCTGCCGCTCGGTATTTCCGACGTGCCCCCAGCGGGCGGTCAGGCACCCATCAACGGCTTCGGCAAGGTGTGGCGCAACTTCCCCGAAATCCGGCGTCTGCTCGGCTGGGCGACGACAGGCGAAGGCGGCTTCACCATGAACGGCACGACCACCAGCCCGACCAGCTTCACCTTTAACCTGCACGACAATCGCGCGGTACGGGTGAGCACAGGCGGCTGGACGGTGACGAGCGGGCCGATTGTCCCGCCCACGCCGACCGCGACTGTGACCGGAACGCCTGTCACGCCGACGCCCACGAGCACCCCTGCCGAACCGCGCCCTGGCACGACCGCCGCCGCCTTCCAGACGTATGAGAACGGCTACATGCTGTGGCGGCAGGACACGGGCGAAATCCGCATCTTCTACGGAACGGACGGCGGCATTACGGCCAGCTATCCGCAGCAGAACTATGCCAACCTGCCCGATAACCCGGTCGCTCTGCCGACCCCGCCGGGACGAGTCCGCCCGACGAGTGGCTTCGGCAAGGTGTGGGGCAACTTCCCCGAAGTGCGCTCCGGGCTGGGCTGGGCAACCGCGCCGGAACAGGGCTACACGATGACTTATCGCACGGTATCGAACCAGCAGGGCGGCAGCAGCCTGTGGTACTCGCTGCCGGATGGCCGCAACTTCATCGAGGTCAACCGCAACTGGAACTTCGACCGCGCCCGGCTGCCCTTTGATGAAACGCCCGAACCGCGCCCGGCTGATCCTGTCATCAACAGCTTCACCGCCGACGTGATGCAGGCCGCCCCCGGCACGTCAGTAACGGTGCGGTGGGAAACGACCGAGGTGGCGTATACGGAATTCGTGGTCTATGACACGGGGACGAACACGGCGCTGCAATATCTGGAAAATCAGCCCGCCAGCGGCAGCACGGTCTTCGCCATTCCCCGGAATATCAGCGGTGATCTGCGTATTGTGCTGACCGGGCTGGTGCCGCCCTTCGGGGACTCGCCCACGCCTGATACCTTCGAGCGGGCGGTCGAGCGTGAACTGGTGGTGGATGTGGTCGCAGCCGCGCCCATCTCCACACCGGAAGTGACGGTGGAAGCGCCCGCTCAGCCGGACGTTGAAACCACACCGGAAGCGCCGTAACGCTTACGTCATATTTTCAAAAAGCAGCAGGGGCGATCATGTGTCGCCCCTGCTGCTGCTGTGAAGGCTTCAATCCTTCTGCCCCGGCTCCATCACATCCGCCAGCGTCGTGTTTTCCAGAATGTCCAGCATACAATCGCGCACTTCCTCAAACACCTTCACCAGCCCACCTTCCTTTTCAATCGGCGTCGGTCGGTAGAAGTTCTTGCTGACGGAGTCGGTCGGCGCGAGCGGGCCATCCAGCGCACGGATGATCTCCGCGAGGGTGATGGTGGCCGGGAGCTTGGCAAGCCGATAGCCGCCGTTGTGGCCTTTGACGCTGTTGACATAATTGCCGCGTTTGAGGCTGAGCAGAATTTGTTCCAGAAATTTGGCCGGGATACCCTGCTGCTGTGCAATCGTCTCCACCCGGATATAGGTTTCAGCAGGTTGGCGCGCCAGGTAGATCAGCGCCAGCAGGGCATATTCACTCCGAGAGGTCAGTTTCATCCAGCTTCCATCACAGAACAGCAACGTAAGTACACGTCTATTCTAGCACGAAGTCGAGGCATGGGTAATTCCACGAAGCGCACCGGCCCAGGGCAAGCGCATCAAATTCCACAAACAGGCCAAAAAAGTTCAATACAAACCAGGAAGGTGCTAAGAACACAAAGATTTTTCCCTCGTCTTCGTGCCTTTGTGGTTCAAAAAAGCTCTTTAGAGTCTCATCGGGTTTTGATGCAATCGCCCGGTAGACAGGAAAAAGCCTGCTAGAATCAAGTTATTCGGAACAGCGACCCCGCGACGGTGTTTTTCGTATTGAATCAAAACGCATGGGTGCTGCCTGGAATGGCATCGGCCAGCCTTCATCAATTAACAAGCAGGAATCCCTTATGGCAGTTCTAACTCCAGAGCAAACACACGCGCCCGTTCTGCGCGGCCTGAGCGAAAGCGAAGCCCAGGCACGACGGCAGCGCGGCGAAGGCAACAACATTCGGCTGGCGACCAGCCGCTCCTATGGCGACATCATCCGCAACAACCTGTTCAATCTGATGAACATCATCCTGTTCACGATTGGCGCGGTAATGGTGTTCATCGGGCGACCGGGCGAGGCCATTACCAGCGTCGGGCTGATTGTGCTGAATGTCGGCGTCGGCATCGTGCAGGAAGTCCGCGCCAAGCGCCAGCTTGATAAAATCGCGCTGCTGACGCGCCCGAAAATCAGCGTGATGCGCGACGGGCAGGAAAAGCCGCTTGATCCGTCCGAACTGGTCAAGGGCGACCTGATCGTCATCCGGGCGGGCGATCAGATCGTGGTCGATGGTGTGGTGGTGGGCGATGGCAAAATCGACGTGGACGAGTCGCTGCTCACGGGCGAAAGCGACCTGATCGCCAAAACCACCGGGGACGAGGTGCTTTCCGGCAGTTTTTGCGTGACCGGGAGCGCGATGATCGAGGCGACCAAAGTCGGCGCGGAGAGCTTCGCCAATCAACTGACCGCCAACGCCCGCCAGTATCGCATCGTCAAGACACCGCTCCAGCGCGAGATCGACTTTCTGCTGCGGCTGATTATGCTGCTGGCCGGGTTCATCGGCTTCCTGATGCTGGTGGTGGCGATTCTGTCCGCGCTGCCGATTATGCGACAGGTGCAGATCGCGGCGGTCGTGGCCGGACTCGTGCCCAACGGCCTGTTCTTCATGGTGATTCTGGCCTATGCGATGGGCGCGGTGCGGATCGTGCGGCAGGGGGCGCTCGTCCAGCAGACCAACGCGGTCGAGTCGCTCAGCAATGTCACCGTGCTGTGCATGGACAAAACCGGGACGCTCACCGCCAACAAAATCAATTACTCCGATATATACCCGGTGGGCATGAACCAGGACGATCTGCTGCGCATCCTGGGCGATTTTGCCGCCAGCGCCAGCGCCAATAACAAGACGGGCGAGGCTGTACTGGCCGCCATACCGGGGACAAAACAGCCGTTTGTGGATGAAGTGCCGTTTTCGTCCGCCCGCAAGTGGAGCGCCCTCGCCTTTGACGGCGCGGCCACAGGCGGGGCGCTGCAAGGCGTATATGTGCTGGGTGCGCTGGAAATGCTGGAGGACTATCTGCCGTTCGGCCAGGATGCGCTCGATAAGCTGGCGGAATGGACGGACTGTGGGCTGCGGGTGCTGGTCTTCGGGCATAATCCCGACGTGACCACGCTGCACGACATTGATAGCAATCCGGCGCTGCCGCTGCTGACTCCGCTCGGCGTGATCTGCTTCAGCGATGAACTGCGCCCCCGGCTGGTGGAAACGCTGGCTGGCTTCCGTGACAGCGGCATCACACTCAAGGTGATCTCCGGCGATAATCCGGCCACCGTCGCGGCGCTGGCGAAGCAGGCGGGTTTTGCGGGCGATCTGCGCTACGTCAGCGGCAAGGAACTGGACGCGCTGGACGACCTCGCCTTCCAGCAGGTCGCGACGGAAGCCACCATCTTCGGGCGCATCACCCCACAGCAAAAGGAACGGCTGGTGGAAGCGCTGCGGGCGCAGGGCAATTATGTGGCGATGATCGGGGACGGCGTGAACGATGTGCTGTCGCTCAAGAAGGCCAATATGGGCATCGCCATGCAGAGCGGGAGCGCCGCCACCCGCGCCGTCGCGGATATGATTTTGCTGGAAGACTCATTCGGGGCGCTGCCGCCCGCCTTCACCGAAGGCCAGCGCATCGTCAACGCCATGGCCGACATCATGCGGCTGTTCCTCTCGCGGGTGCTGTACGTGGCGCTGCTGATAATCGCGGTGCGGATGGTCGGCCTCGGCTTCCCGTTCATCCCCAAGCATGTCTCACTGCTGGTGCTGCTGTCGGTCGGAATTCCCACCTTCGGCATCGCGGTCTGGGCACGACCGGGGGCACGGTCACAGCAGGGGGGCCTCATCCGTGAGGTGCTGCATTTTGTGATTCCGGCGGGGATGTGTGTGTTCTTCTTCGGGTTTATGATATATGTGGCCGCGTTTTTCCTCAGCATCTCCGAACTGGTCGATTTTCAGGTCACGCCCGACGACATCGCCACTTTCCAGCGCTACACCGGGATCGACTATGACATCACGGCGGAGGACTACCTGCTGGAAGTGTCGCAGTTGGTGGCGCAGACCGCGCTGACTTCGTTCACGATGTTCGCCGGGTTCCTGCTGGTGATCTTCGCGGAGCCACCGCATCCGTTCTTCACCGGCGGCGATAAGCTGAGCGGTGATCTGCGCCCGACGCTGCTGACGATGCTGATGTTCGGCGTGTATATCGCCATTCTGCTCAGCCCACCGCTGCGCACCTTTTATGAACTGGTCGCGCTGCCGATTTCGGCCTATCTGCTGCTGGGGCTGGTGACGGTAATCTGGTTCTTCGTGCAGCGGATGGCCTGGCGCGGGCGCTGGCTCGACCGCTTCCTGGGCACCGACCTGGGGCGCGGCATGGTGTAAAACGAGATAAGACGACGCAAAGGCGCGAAGGGCGCAAAGATTCGCAAAGAAAAGAATGGGTGATGTGGCTCATTGAAGCGGCGCGCGAGTCCGACATAATGCAATGTTAGTTCTGTTTAACGCCGTTTTTGTCCTCACCCCCGCCTCGCTTCGCTCGACTCCCCCTCTCCAATTTTTTGGAGAGGGGGTTGGGGGGTGAGGAATTTAAGGCGAAAGAGCTTATCCAAAACTGACGTTAATGCGGACAGCGATCTACAGCGACAGGGGAGGGTGTTGGCAGCATGGACAAGACCTATACGAATCCGGTGTATTCCGATTATTTTGCCGATCCGTTCGTGCTGGCCTATGATGGACGCTATTATGCGTTCGGCACCGCGCCGGGGTCACCCGAAGGCGGGCAGTTCCCCGTGCTCACCTCGCTCGATCTGGTCGAATGGCAGTTCGTCGGCTATGCGCTCCAGCCCAAAGCTGGAATTGAATTCTGGGCACCGGAAGTCGCTTATCATGACGGCAATTTCTATCTGTACTATTCGGCGCGTGGCATCGACGACCGCGATCACGGCCTGCGCGTCGCCATCAGCCCGCACCCGGCGCAGCCGTTTTACGAACTCGAAAAAAACCTCGTCCCTGATGAACCCTTCACCATTGATGCGCACCCGTTCCAGGATGCTGACGGCCAGTGGTATCTGTATTACGCGCAGGACTTCCTGACGGAGGAAGACGATCAGCGCGTCGGGACGGGCATCGTGGTAGATCGGCTGGTGGATATGACCACGCTGGCGAACGACCCACGTGTAGTCGTGCGGCCTCATGCCGATTGGCAGCTTTTCAGGGCACAGCGCACGATGTACGGCGCGGTCTATGACTGGCACACGGTTGAGGGGCCTGCTGTGCGCGTCCACAACGGCAGATACTACTGCTTCTACAGCGGCGGCGCGTGGGAACTGGAAAACTATGGGGTGTCCTATGTAGTGGCCGATCATCCGCTCGGCCCCTATCGTCGCCCGGTGAGCCAGCAGCCCATTCTGCAATCCGTGCCGGGGCAGGTGATTGGACCGGGGCACAACTCCTTCACGCTCTCGCCCGATGGACGCGAACAGATCACGGTCTATCACGCCTGGGATGTGGCGATGACCATGCGCCGGATGTGTATTGATCGGCTGGTGTGGGGAGGCGACGAGCCGCGCATCCAGGGGCCGACCTGGACAGCGCAGCCCGCGCCGGGAGCAGAAAAAGAATAAACCGCCAAGACACGGAGAACGCCAGGAATTTGAACAAAATTCTCTGCGCTCTTGGCGTCTTGGCGGTTGAAATTGTTCCTCAGAAGTTAATCGACCTTGCGGACGATCAGGGCAACATCGCGCAGAGTGTCGTCCAGATCAGGCAGTTCAACCTGCATCTTGCCGTCCACAATGCGGGTGTCGAAGCAGGTCAGCGGCCTGCCCTCGTAGGTTTCCCACACCTCGATGGTGTAATCCCCATCGGGCAGCGCATTGGCAATCGAGATGCGCGTCCCGCTCAACGACGGCGGGTGCATCAGGCGGCCATCGCTCAGCAGCCAGATCAGCGCGGTCGTCTTCGAGTCGGTACAGCCCGTGCGCAGCACCCCCGGTTTGCCGACGCGGATGTGCTGGGTAAAGCAGCGGCTGGCAAAGCGCGTCCAGTCAATCGTGGCCGCGAATCGCGCCAGGCCGAGCAGATTGGTGCGCAGTTCAGGGATCAGCCAATGCGGTGTGGTATACGGCCAGCGCATCCCCGATCCCGCGCCCCCCGTCATCAGATGTGCCCAGCTCATGTTGTGGTGATATTCCTTGTCGAGCGAGGCTTCTTCAATCCACTGATAAATCGGGCCGGATTCGGAGTCGAAGTACGGGCGCGTCTGGAACACGCTTTGCAGCGAGAGGCGCACCCCGCTGACCATCTCCTCGACACATTCTACCGCGTCGAGCGGCGTGTTGATGCCTGGCCCAACGTAAAGGTGGGTGTTGGCGAAATCGAGCGAGGGATGGTTATAGATGACATGGCCGAGCGCGTCGGTCGGGGTCGGTTCGGCTGAGGAAGTCGTCAGCAGGTGGGTTTTGCCATAGAGCGCCATTTCAGTCTGGCGAATATAGGCCGCCATCTCGGTGATGTAGGCGCTGATTTCGTCTGCCGTGCTGCCCCAGTACAGGTCAATCTCGTTCATGATGTCCCAGGCGAAGATGCTGGACGAACCACCCCAGCGCTGGAGCATGAAGTCCCAGCGGGCTTTATGCGCGGCGATCACCTCCGGCGAGGTCAGCCAGTCGCGCATCGTCCGGCACGGCCCGCCCAGATCGGCGCTGTAGGGATAGGTCTTCCAGTTGCGCACCTGCCAGAAGGTGTCATAGGGCGTGAGCAGCAGGTACAGCCCATGCTTTTCCGCCAGCGCGATAAATTCATCCCAGAACTGCACTACAGCGGGGACAAACTCACCCACCGGATTTTCAAAGTACCCGTTCTCATACTGGGCGTATTCGATCATCACGCGGCTGACGTTGATGCCATGTCCGCGCAAATCCCGGATGTAGTCTTCGGTCGTCTGGTAGGACGAGCCATCGAGGAGTTCCATCAGTCCCGGCCAGGTGATCGCGTCGTTGTGGCCGATGACCACAAACCCATTCCCGCGTTCATCCTGGAAATAACGCTTGCTTGGTGCTACCGAGATATACCCTTCGTGAGTGGGAAGTTGTGTGTCCATGTCCAGGGAAGTCTGCGCAGGCTGCATCATGAATAAACCTTTCGGCCTTCGTATTGGAAGACAGGCCGCCTAAAAAATTCCTAACAATGGTTATCGTAGGGGCAGAACCAGAATAAGGATAGAGGGGAAAATCTCAATTCTTGCTAGAACTTTATCCCTATGGTTAGAAAAAGAAAATGCTGGACAGCCAGTTTGTTTACGAGCAAATCCCGTAAAACCAAACAATTTAATCAAATCTTCATACAAACTATCCAATTTGAGAAGTGACTCTCTTGTAACTTTCTATTAGAATTTCGTATGTTAGTGACATCCATCCCCAACGCCCCCTTCACGCTGACACATCGCAGACCTGCTAACGAGCGCAAGTCCGTTTAGAAAGGATGCTTATATGCTCGCTTCTTACTTAAGAAGTCGTCGTCGGTTTCTGCCCCTGCTCATCGGGGCGCTTGTCCTCAGCGTCATCACGGGTAGTCTGTTCAGCGGTATCCCTGCCGTCAGCGCCCAGGCTGTCCCTCCCCTTCCCACCGGGGTTGATGCTAATGTCACGGGAAATGGCGTTGTCACCGTCAGTTGGACGAGCGACGCAACGGCCACCAGCCATCGGGTGGTCATCTACAGTTGGACAGCCAGCCGATTCGTCTACGACGAAACCTTCACCAAAGCCGCCGATGCCGACGTGCTGACCTGCACGACGGCCTGCACCCTCCAGCCCAACGATGTGCTGCCGAACGGTGAGTACTCTGTATACGTCAACGCCATCAATGCCACCGGCCCCAGCACAGGCGGGGCACTCACGAATGGCTTCGCAGGCCCCACCACCGCCGGGGTGACACCGCTGGAAGATGGGGATTTCGTGCTGAACGCCGCTGCTGTGCCGGGTGTGCTGACCAACGTGGTGGTCAACGGTGAAGACACCACCACCATCACCGGAAACTGGACGCTGACCGGTACACAGACCAGCGCCAGCCATTTCGTGGTCTATTTCGCGCCGATTGCGACCTTCACCACACCAATTGTGTTCGACACCTTCTCCCGCACTGATCTGTGCGGTGCGCCGGATGGCACCACCTGCACCTTTGACATCAGCAGCACCGGACTGGTGGAAGACGCGCAGTACGGCTTCTATGTTCTGGCCGCAAATTCTGCGGGTATTGCGACTGGCGGCGATTTCGCCAATGGCTATGATGGCGAAAACTTCTTCTTCAGCGTCCAGCCCAACCCCGCCCTGCCCACCGGTCTGGCCGCCAGCGCCAATGATGGCATCGCGACCCTGTCCTTCACCAGCAACGCGGTGGCTGATCTGCACAGCATCGTGATCTACAGCTTCACGACCAATGCCTTCATCTATTCCGCCGAACTGACCAAAGCCAGTGATGCCGATGCGCTGACCTGCACCGGCACCGCCTGCACCTTCAACACCGCTGATCTTGACCTGAGCAACGGCAGCTATTCATTCTACGTCAATTCGATTGACACGGGCACCACCCCGCGCACGGTCAGCATCGGCGGTCCGTTCGCCAATGGGTATGCCGGCCCCCAAAACCCGACCAACACGACCGAAGCAGGCGACCTCGTGCTCAACTTCACCGCGCCGCCCCTGGTCACGGGCGTGGCCGCCAACGGTGTGACGGGCGCGACCCCGACCGCCACGTGGACGGTTCCGGCAGCGCCGACGGGCATCAGCGACTTCTACATCTACTTTGCCCCGCTGAACAACTTCGGCGCACCGCTTTTCAGCGCGTTCGTCAGCCGCGATGATGTCTGCGGCACAGTGACGGGCACGAGCTGCACGTTTGATCTGGACGATGCGATTACGGGCGATCTGCAGGAAGACACCCAGTATGGCTTCTACGTCCTGAGCGCAGGTCCCGGCGGCTTCTCGACGGGCGACCCGAACACCAATGGCTTCGTGGGGGTCACGTTTACGATCAACCAGACGCCCAATCCGGCCTTCCCGACGGCGCTCGCTGCCAATCTCAACAACGGCATCCCCACCCTGACCTTCACCAGCGATGCCATTGCCGATGCGCACGGTCTGGCGATTTACAGCTTCACCGCCAACACGTTCGTGTACGCCAACGCGCAGCTTACGAAGGCTGCCGACAGTGATCCGCTGACGTGCTCCGGCACCGCCTGCACCTTTAACACCGCCTCGCTCAACCTGGGCAACGGCAGCTACTCGTTCTATGTCAATGCGATTGATACCGGGACGACCCCGCCTACCGTGACCACAGGCGGGACTTTCGCCAACGGCTACGTCGGGCCAGAAAACCCGACGGCAACCAATGAACCCGGCGACTTCGTGATTAACGCCACAACCCCGCCGCTCGTCACGAATATTCAGGGCAGCTTCAGCGGCGGCAACCTGACGATCACGTGGACGACCTCGACCAATGCCACCTACTTTAACATCGTCATCGGAACAGGCACGGTCGCTGCACCGACGGTCGTCGCTTTCATCCCCAACGTGCCCTCCACGCAGCTCAACTGCAATGCGACAGGTGCGACCTGCACCTACACCACCAGCGGCCTGACCTTCGCGCCAGGGACGTATGCCGTTGCGGTACAGGCGGGCGGGCCGGGCGGCATCGCCACAACAGGCGGGCCCTTCAGCAACGGCTATGCCTTGTCCGGGGAAATTGTCCTGAGCGGCGGTTGAGTTTCTGCGCCAATCGTTTTGCATCAAATCCAGAAGTGGCCTGCCCTGTGCAGGTCACTTTTTGATTCGTTTGGCGACTTCCTGTCAGGAAAAATGCCGCTGCTTCAAGTAAAATGGAGGTCTTAACGCATGTAGATGGACAGGCCTCTATGACCCTGATTCTCGGTATTGAAAGCTCCTGTGATGAAACCTCAGCGGCGGTGGTGCGCGATGGCAAGCACGTCCTCTCGAACGTGGTCGCCTCGCAGGTCGATCTGCACGCGGCCTTTGGAGGCGTATTTCCTGAAGTGGCCTCGCGGGCGCATGTGGAGGCGATTGGCCCGGTGGTCGATCAGGCGCTCGAAGATGCGGGCGTGACGCTTGAGCAGATCGACGCGCTGGCCGTCACGCGCGGTCCCGGTCTGGTCGGGTCGCTGCTGGTGGGGGTGAATTATGCCAAAGGGCTGGCGCTGGCGACGGACAAGCCGCTGCTGGGCATCAACCATCTGGAAGGCCATGTTTATTCGCTGTGGCTGGTGCCGCCTTATAAGGAACCGGTGTTCCCGGTCGTGGTGCTGATCGTCTCTGGCGGGCATACCGAACTGCTGCTGATGAAGGGGCACGGCGATTATGAACGACTGGGCGGGACGCTGGACGACGCCGCCGGGGAAGCGTTCGATAAGGTCGGGCGGCTGCTCAATCTGCCATATCCTGGCGGGCCGAACATCGAACGTGCCGCGCAAATGGGCAACGCCATCTCGTTCAATTTCCCCCGTGCCAAGCGCGACGAAAGCTACGATTTCAGCTTTTCCGGCCTCAAGACCGCCGTCAAGCGCGAAGTCACCGTTGCGACGGTGGGCGAGGCAAAAAGCCGCAGCGACCGGATTCAGCTTCGCTCCGATATTTCCGTGAATGATGTGGCGGCCAGCTTCCAGGAAGCGCTGGTCGATATTCTGGTGGAAAAGACCGCCCGCGCCGCTAAAGCTCACCATGCCACCGAAATTTTCCTGTCCGGTGGAGTAAGCGCCAACCAGCGGCTCCGCGCCGCGATGAAGAGGCAGACCGAACTCCCGGTGCGCTACCCGCCGCTCAGCCTGTGTACGGATAACGGCGCGATGATCGCTGCTGCCGCCGCCTACCGTTATGGCCGCGAGATCGAAGCGGGAACGCTGCTGCATTCGCTTGAGATGGACGTGACCGCCAGTTGGCCGCTTACGCAATTGAGCGCACCTTCGCGTTAAATCATGCCGCGCCTTGACGAATGCCATCCGCAGGTGGTTCGTGCGCTGGAAAAAGCAGGGTGGACGGTTGAACCGCGTCCTTATCGAATTTTTCTGGATCGACGGCATACGCTTCACATCGATATTGAAGCGAAGCAGAATCAGCAGACGATCATCGTGGTTGAGGTCAAATGCTTTACGACTCCCGATGAAGAAACGACCGATCTCTACATCGCTTTGGGACAGTATCAGGTGTATCGAGGATTGCTGGACGAACACAACCTCGACTTTCCGCTTTATCTGGCTGTACCGTCACAAGCGTATTACAGCGTTTTCCAACGGATGGGAATGCCAGCGGTCAGGAATAACCGTGTTAAACTGGTGGTGGTGAATATCGAGCAGGAAACAATCGAGCGATGGATCGAGTAATCGGGGAAAAACTCAACCTGTCCAGTCTAACCCGCCATGAAATTGATCTTTACGCGGGACATACCCATGATGCCGTTCTCTACACGCTGTTTGACGATCAACAGCAGCGCTATGGTGTGGTTGTTGTCCCCAGGCACGATCAGGATCGACCCGCATGGCTGACCGTTTTCGCCCATATTCAAGGGGAGTACGTCATCATCGAAGAGGACAGCGCGGTAGACTCGCCACTGCACGAAGCGCTGATGGCGGGGGGCATCCCGCGCGAGAACATCATCCTGGCATATAAGGGCGAGGCCGTGCCCGGTTAAGGCGACGCATTCGGCTGCCTTCAGGCACAGTTGCTTGTCACAGTACCCTGCCTGAGAGTACAATGAATGCGATCCGTCACACAGGGTAAACAACAGATGTCCGACGTTCAGGAATCGCTGGAATTACTGCGGCAAGTCCGCCTTGCACTGCAATCGAACCGCTACGAAGACGCCATTAACTACCTCAAACAGACGGTGCAGATCGCGCACCAGGCGGGCGACCTGGGCGCGGAAGGTCGTCACCTGGGCAATCTGGCGCTGATTTACTACCGCTTGAATCAGCCGGAAAAGGCGCTGTCCTACTTTAAGCAGGCCCTGGCGCGGGTGCGGCAGGAAGGCGACCGCGCCACCGAAGATGGGCTGCTCGGCAACATGGGCAACATCCTGCGCGAGATGGGGCTGTATCAGGACGCGATTGACCACTTGCAGCAGGCGCTCGACATCGCTAAAGAGATTGGCGACGTGCGCGGGCGCGGCATCTGGCTCGGCAACCTCGGGCTGGTTTACGACGATCTGCGCCAGCCAAAGGAAGCGATTGCGCTGCATGAGCAGGCCGTCGAGATTGCGCGGCATTTGCAGGATCGGCGTGGTTTAGCCTCTCGACTCGGCAACCTGGGCAACAGCTATGTGTCCATGAGTAACTATCCAGAGGCAGTCACACATTTTAAAGAAGCGGTCGATATTTTCCGCAGCCTGGGCGAAAAGCGTGAACTGGCGCTGCGGCTTGGCATCCTCGGCAACCTCTACAGCGAGATGGGACGGGCGGCAGAGTCGGCGGATTTGCTCCAGCAGTATTTCGGCGCGGCGCTGGAACATTACCGCGAGACGCTGGAGATCGCCCGCGAGATGAGCGATCTGCCGACCGAAGCACAGCTTCTCCGCAGTATGGGCAACGCCTATGGCAACAGCGGACAGTATGCCGAGGCGATTGAGCATTTCCAGGCTGCACTGCGCCTGTTCCAGCTTTTGGAGCAGCCGGAAGTGGTGGCCGAACTGCGCGAGAGCCTCGAGATGGCGAAGCAGTTTCAGCAGGCGAACAATTAGCGCACGTCGTAAAATACTGGGTCTACACGATAATCCACTGAAGCGCGGCGGTTCAGTTCCTTCTGCTGAACTCAGCCGCGCTTTATCCTTTCGACGCCGAAGCCCACACTTCTGAAAAATTTCCCCAGAAATCTCACTGGAACCTCTTTCTTACCGCTTTGTACACACAACCCGTCGTACAATAGGCGTGGTGTGTGTCTGTATAAAACAACATCTGTACCCAATTCAGCCGCGCAAACGGCCATGACACGAGGCCTGACCTGACGAATGGATGCAAGAGCACTCTATCAGCAAGGCGTGATCGCCATCCGTGAACAAAAAGACCTGACCGCTGGCCGCCAGCTTCTGCTCCAATCGCTGCGGATGGAGCCGGAAAACGACATGGCGTGGCTGTGGCTTTCCCGCGCACTCAGCGACCCCGCCAGGCAGCGGCAGGCGGTGGAACGGGCACTGGCGATCAACCCCGAAAACGCTAAAGCCCAGCAGCTTCTCCAGCGCTTCGAGGCGGGGGCGCACATCCAGACGGAAGCGGTTTCCAACGGTGCGCCAAATGGCACGCCACTTGGCGCGAAAGCCCGCTCTACCGCGCTGCTTGTCCCGGTAAAACCGAAAACACCCGCCGCGCCGCCCGCTCCCGGCGAACGCAAGCAGATTCAGATCGCTGCCTATATCAAAAAAGCGATTGCGCAGCTTTCCGAAGGCGACGAAGAAGGCGCAATTGAGCATTATGTGCGGGTGCTTCAGCTTCAGGTCGATCATGAAGTCGCCATGCGTGAGGCGGTACGCTATCTGGTCAAGAATGGCTATGAGGATGACGCGAAGGAACTGATCTGGCGGGCGATTGATGCGGGCACACAGCACCCGTCCATCTTTATCACCGCCCTCGATTTTGCCCGCCGCGACCGCGATAACGATAAGGCGGACGCCCTGCGCCACCGAATCGCCCAACTGCCCGACGCGCCCACCGATCTTGTCCTGAAAATGAGCGGCGATCTGGTAAAGGAGGGGCGTTACGGCAACGCGGATGCCCTGCTGCGTGAGGTGCTGGAAAGTCGGCACGATGACCAGAAAATTCTGCTGGCGATGGGCGAACTGCAAAACCAGATGGGACGCCCGCGCGAGTCGATGATTTACTACAACCGCGCCGCCAAGCTCGGCGTGAGCAGCAAGGAAGGGCGCGAGGCAGATAAGCGCCTTGCCAATTTTGCGCCAGTGCTGACCGACCGCGAGCGTGGGAGCGTCGTGCTGGCAGTGCGCGAGGCGGCAGCCATTGGCGTCTTCTTCCTGCTGCTGGCCTGGCAGGATTCGGGTCTGAACGTCGGGCAGATTAATCTGCGTCACTGGGCGGGCGTGGTACTGAGCGTCCTCGGTGGCTATCTGCTGGTCACAGCGACCTCATCCCCGCAGCAGAACGGGCTGGCCGCGCTGCTGGGCGGGACGAAGCCCAAACGCAAGGTGAACGCGGACGAATTGGAGACCCGCATGGGCGGCGTTTTGCAGGAGCCGACTCAACTGCCCATTATCCCAGTGCCTGTGCGCATCGTCGTAGGCGTGATCGGCGCGGCGCTGGTGGCGCTGGCCTTCTGGTGGGTGTTCTCCACCTCGCTGGAACTGCTGTTCAACCCGGTTCCGCCGTTCATCCCCGATCCGTTCGCTGAATTTTAAGGGCTGCGACGCATGGACATCCTGCTGATTCTGTTTTTTGAACTGCTGTTCCTGCTGCTGCTCGGCGGCCTCATCACACCGTTTCCGATCAGCGACACCGGAACCGTGCGCTATAATTCCCTTCCCTGGATGACGATCACGCTGATTCTCATCAACACGCTCGTCTTTATGGCATGGCAGTTCCCGCATCTGGTGGAACTGATGAGCGTGACGGACGAGACGCAGCTCACCAATGGGCAGGTCGATGCTATCTATGGCTATGTCAATCAGATCTGGACGTATGGGCTGCGGCGGGTGTTCTTCACCGAGGGACTGAGCATCGGCGCGTTTTCCAACTTTACGGCCATGTTCATGCACGCCGATTTCAGCCATCTGGCAGGCAACATGATCTTCCTGTGGGCGTTTGGCCGCCGCCTGGAAGACGCCTGCGGCCACTGGCGCTTCCTGCTGTTTTACCTGCTGGCCGGCACCGTCTCGCACATGGGATCGATCTTCCTGATTCCGAGCGACCAGGATGTGCCGTCCATCGGTGCCAGCGGCGCGATTTCGGGCGTGATGGGTGCCTATCTGCTGTTGTTCCCCGGCGCGAAGATGACGTGCCTGTGGGTGCTGATCGCGGTGCTGCGCTTCTTCGCCAGCTTTGTGATGCGGCTGATCGGCGAAAAGAGCGAGGCACGATGGACGATCAAGCTGCCTGCGCTGCTGGTGGTGGGGCTGTATATCGTCTATGACATTCAGGACACCTTTAACACCGCGCAGACCGGCGAATTCCTGGGCGGCGTGAATTACATCGCACATACGACCGGTTTTCTGGCCGCGATCACGATTTTTCTGTTCGTGCGCAAGGATCTGCTGGTGCGCTATGCGGCAGGGCGGAGCATTTAGCCCGCTGTGAAGTCCTGCGCGAAGAACGCCCCCGTCTCGCGGATTTCGACCTTCACGCCTTCAAGCTGCTCTGGGATGCGATCCTGCCATTTGAGGTCGCTCTGAGGCACGAGCTTATCCACCATCACGACCAGGCACGGTATCTGATTGTCGTCGGAAACGCCCACCGCGACACCGACCACATGCGGCTTCTGCATCAGCGCATTGGCATAACGCGCCTGGACAGCGGTTACATGTTCCAGGTTTGGGTTCGAGTGCGTCATCGTAAAATCCCCCTGACTCTAAATCGGACTGACGAGACTTGAAGCGTAGAACATCAAGCATACTGGGTTGTGTTGGGACGGGCGAGGCGCACCTCGCCCCTACGAGAAGGCAGCTTTAGATCGTCCGTTTAGCAGACTTATCGCGCCTTACTGATAACTGCTTATCAGAATCGAATGTCCAGCGCGTCCAGCACAACGTTGATGGGCGTGAAGATCGTCGCCTTGCCTGATCCGGCGAACAGCAGGCCGACGGCCTTGGTTTCCAGCGCATCGACAATCAGCGAACCGGAGTCGCCGCCTTCGCTCATGCCGTCGGTCAACACCTGCCCGACGAACTGCGCAGTGCGCGGCCCCTTGCTGGTGGTATAACCGACTTTGACGGTAGCGTTCATCAGCTTGATCGTCCCCTGCGTGTAGCCAGTGGTGCGCCCCATCTTGCGCACGGGCAGGCCAATGGAAGGCGCTTTTACGCCGTCGATCACGCCGATATTGGCAATCTGCCCGCTGAACATGGCCGGATTAAGCGGGCGCACCAGCGCACAATCGACCGTGTTGTCCTGTACCGCCTGTGCGACGGCTGCAACCGGAGCAGGCGCAGTCGCCATACCAGCGGCCTGTGCCTGCGCGACCGTCTGGCTGGATGCGCCGCCCTGTGGCGAAGGCCGCATCGTGCGCCCGCCGCCGAGCAGTTCTGAGAGGCTGGTCAGCAGACCGAGCAGACTGCATCCGTTAGGCTGGCTTCCCGGTGTGCCACCGCTGCCCCCGCCGGGTGTCGGATTTTTCACCGGCCCCGGTGGAGTAACATCCCCCTCGACATAATGCAGCGCGACGAAACGCTCCAGCCGCGCCACAATGTCATCCGGGTTTCTGCCCCCGTCGGCGATACCGGGCTGCAAAATCGGGTCGTTGAGCATGGCCTCGTTGCTGTTAGCGAAGACGTGATTGTTGGAAAGCAGCAGCTTCTCCCCGGTGCGGCGGTCATACACGACCGTGCCAAGCGTCCCGGCGGTGACTTTGAAATGTCCCATACTGATGCCCGACGGCACATTGTCGCGAAAGCGCCCGCGCGGGTTAAAGGTGGACTGGGCGACGAGTTTGCCGGTTTCGATGACATCGGTGGGGACGCCGTTGATCTGCGGGGGGATTTGATCGGCAGGGTTGAGCGCGGCGGAGGGCTGCTTTTCTTCCACCAGCACCACCACCGCGGGCTGGTTGGTCGTCACGCCGTTGCTTTCCTTAAACCCCATGCCCACGCCGACGACGTTGGCTTTGTCCAGCAGTTCTCGCTGGAACGCAGATTGAATCTGCAGGATGCGCTGGAAGGTCGAAGCCATAGTCGAATTTCCCCTTTCGCTGGTTGTGCCGCATTTTATCACGAATCCTGGCGAACGTTGCGTCCTGGCGGTTCATCGAAAGGGTGCATCCGGTAAGTTGTGACAGCTTTGTGTGTAGACTATCGTTTTTTGTCAGATGCAACACGCAAGGTAGTTCGGTGAGATTATCTCCACAGGGGGAGGGACAGGCGGGATAGAATGAATGTATGCGAAACAAAACAGTCCAACCAACCCGACCCTCACTGGGCACTTTAGCGTGTATGAACGCAACGTGCAAGGAGTATGCAC
>JANRLJ010000251.1:0-5921 GCA_033762735.1 bacterium
GTGCATACTCCTTGCACGTTGCGTTCATACACGCTAAAGTGCCCAGTGAGGGTCGGGTTGGTTGGACTGTTTTGTTTCGCATACATTCATTCTATCCCGCCTGTCCCTCCCCCTGTGGAGATAATCTCACCGAACTACCCATTCTTTAGAATGATGAAGTAAAAATCAAACAAGTGTAAAACTTTGTATATTTTAATAGTATTTAAAATACAAGAATTTGCCTATATTGTTCTAATAGTAAAGGCTTGCTTTTAAGAAAGGTTTGTTTTATAAAGATAAAAATATAATATCTGCTCATGGAGATAACTATGGTTAACCCTGCTAACGTAGCGTTTGGAGTTCCAGCTGCGGAACGAGATGCTGGTTTGATTCATTATTTTGTTGAGAATGAAGCATTTCGAAGAATTAAAAGTGGAGAAAAATTCATAATTTTAGGAAATAGAGGTTCTGGAAAAACTGCTATTATTAGAATGATCGAAGAATACGAGAAACAACAAGGACATGTTGTTATCAATGTATCACCTGATGACTACTCCTATGAATTATTTTCGCAAAACATGCTTGCTCAAGACAAAGGCTCTTGGGTTAAACAAAGCGCCTATGCCGCTGCTTGGCGTTACGTACTATTTATTTTGGCTATGAAGGAGTTGAACTCTACAAGCAAATCTCCGGTAAAGCTTGGTTCTGCAAATAAAATATATTCATATCTCCGCGACAATCATAAAATGGATAATTTGAATCCTATAGGGATGCTTATTTCTTATTTGAAGAGACTTGAAAATCTAAAAGTTGGCAGTTTTGAAGTTAATACTAAAGTAAAGGAATTAGATAAGTTATATAAATTGGAAGAAATACAAGAGTTAATTGAACCTTTGAAGGAAGTTGGAAGTAAACGCCCTATCATAGTGTTAATTGATGAGTTAGACAGAGGATGGGACTCGTCAGAGGATGCTCAAGCATTCGTTGCTGGTTTATTTGAAGCGAGTTTACGTATTAACTTGCAAATGAGAGGAGCAATGCGTGTGATTCTCTCATTACGACGTGAACTTTATGATAGTATACCTTCCATATATTCTGATTCGCAAAAATACACAGATGTTATCGAAATAATAGAATGGGATGAGCAATCACTACTTCAGTTAATAAGTTTGAGAATACTAGCATCTTTTCCTGAGACTAGGGATTTAGACCACAGATCTAGATGGAACACTACTTTTCCTGAAACTCTTGAGTATAGGCAAACTAAATCATTTAACTACATTGTAGATAGAACGCTTTACCGTCCTCGTGAAATCATTCAGTTTTGCTCTACCATTCAAAAAGTAGCAGCGGATAAAGGAAAACCTAAGTTCGATTACGAAACCATTAGTATTGCGGAGTCTGATTATTCACAACAACGTTTGAAAGATATTGCAAACGAATATAAGTTTCAATATCCAGGCTTAGGAAGCATCTTTGAAACATTTAGGGGAATGACATATACTTTAGATAGGGACGAACTTGAAACACATTGTTTAAGGATTATTCTACAATATTTACCTGTCGAACCAGAAGCGAAAGTTTGGTGTGTTGAGTGCGATCCCAACAAAATGATACAAATTCTATGGGATGTAGGATTTATTCAAGCTTTTCTGGTTGGAAAGCTAAAAGCTAATCAGAGAGCAGGTAGCCGATACTTAGGTGTATATCAAAACTCTTCCTTGCCTTTGATAAACATCAATAAGTTCCAAATTCATCCTATGTTTCGTTCATATTTGGGGACAAAAGAGAAAAAAGTACAACAGCAGTGATTCAATCCTGAAATATGGCTTATACAGGTAAAAAAGATCAACAGTCATAGTATGAGCCATATTTTTACCAATCATTTGATTCCGCTGGACGCGAAGCTCTCAATAAAACGGCGCTGGAACAGCATGAACATCCCCACCAGCGGCGCCACCACCAGAATCGTCCCCGCCATAATCAGGCCATAATTCGCCCCCGTGTCTGAGTTTTCATACAGCAGGCTCAGGCCGACGGTCAGGGTGCGGGCGGTGTCGGTGCGTGTCACGATCAGCGGCCACAGCACCTCGTTCCAATGGCTGCTGATGGACACCAGCGCGAAGGCAATATAGGCCGGGACGGAAAGCGGCATGTAGACGTTGGTAAGCACCTGTGCCAGATTTGCGCCGTCGATTCGGGCGGCTTCTTCCAGTTCGTAGGGCACCTGCCGGAAGGTCTGCCGCAGCAGCAGCACCCCAAAGGCCGACCCCCAGTACGGCAGCATCAGCGCCCAGTGGGTATCCAGCAGACCGAAACGCCGAATCGTGGCAAAGTTCTGGATGATGAGCAGCCCGGTGGGCACCATCAGTTGCAGCAGCAGCGCGAACAGCAGCACGTTTCGCCCGAAGAAGCGCATCCGGGCGAAGGCATAGGCCGCCATCGTCACCGTGACCACCTGCACGGCCAGTGTGCCGACCACAAAAATAAGGCTGTTGAGGAAAAAGCGCGGCCACTGTCCGTTGGTGAGTGACCACGCCGCATCGTAATTCGAGCGCGTGACCGTGCAGCCTGCGAAGGTGATCGAACGCCCTGCCTCGCGTTCGTCGATCAACGCCTGCTGCTGGTCGCTCAGGTCGGACTGGCAGCCGAAGAAGATGTTGCCGCTGCTGATCGGGGCGGCCTGTGGACGAAAGCTCATCAGCAGGCCGAAGATCAGCGGCGCCAGCCACAGCAGCGCCAGCCCGATTGCCATCGCGTCGGCGGCCACGCTCCATCCATTGCGTCGGGTGTTAACCACGTTCGTCCTCCCTGCGCTCAAAGAAGACAAAATTGGCGACAGTGAAGATCAGCACCAGCCCGGCCAGGATCACCGTCATCGCGTTCAGGTAGCCCCAGTTGCGCGGGTCGGTGCGGCGCTGGAAGATGTAATAAAGCAGCAGATTGCCGCGCTGGTTGGTCAGCCCACCGCGCAGGGCTTCCAACTGTTCGACCGTCTGGAAGCCGAAGGTGAACGCTACCACCAGCAGAAACAGCGTCGTGCGGCGCAGCAGCGGCAGCGTCAGATAGCGGAGCTGCTGGAAGTACCCCGCGCCGTCCAGGTCTGCCGCCTCATAAATGTCGCGCGGGATGCTCTGCAGGCCTGCCAGATAGAAGATCATGTAATACCCGGCCTGCTTCCAGATGTTCTGCACGGTGATCGCGCCCAGGACGAGATCGGGGTCGCCCGTCCAGTTCTGCCCCTGAAGGCCGAACGAGGTCAGAATCGTGTTGATGAGGCCAAGCTGATTGCCATACAGGAACGCCCAGAAACTCGCCGCGCCCACCGCCGGCAGCAGCGCCGGATAGAACGTGGCGAAGCGCCAGATGCCCAGCCCGCGAATCCGGCGATTGAGCAGTAATGCCAGCAAAAGCGCAATCGGGATGCTGAAGATCACCGTGCCGACGGTGAAAATGAGCGTATTCGTCAGGATTTGCACAAAGTCACTGACGATGGGGTGGCTCTGGTCGAACAGATCGGCGTAGTTCTGCAGACCGACGAATTCCGGCGGGCGAGGATTGCGACCGGGGAAGAAGATGAAAAAGCTGTCATACACCGTGCGGATGGCCGGCCACAGCGTAAAGATAAATACCAGAAAAAAAGTGGGCGCGATCAATAAATACGGCAGGGCATGGGTAAAGATCGGGCGGCGCACGGCGACAGTGCGGGGACGGTCAAGCGGGTGGGCGGTCGCTTCCATAAAAAAGACTTTCGGGAAAATGGGGCGGGCAGGATGGAAAAAGCGGGCGGATATTGGTAGAAAATGGTAGGGGACATGGCACACCATGTCCCTACGGAAAGTTTAACCCCATCTCCTGTTTTAGAGGTTTCCGTAGGGGCGACGCGCCGCATCGCCCGTACAATCAATCACACATGGATGGGGTTAGGGGGCTGTAGGCCTTTTCTGTTACTGCCCGGCGTATTCGGCCAGCAGTTCGTCGATCTGCCCCTGGGCTTCTTCGAGCAGCGCGGGTGCTTCGTCAATCGACACTTCGCCGGAGATGATGCGCGCCAGCGTGGTATTGATGATGTTCTGGATATCAACCGTGCGATAGGCGCTGAATTCCTTCACGGCGAACTCAAGCTGATCGCGGGCGACGGCGTACTGCGGGAATTCGGCAGAGCGGCTCAGCAGCGGTTCGATGTCCCAGGCGCTGATGCGGGCGGCCACATAACCGCTGGCGACACCCCAGTCGCTCTGAATTTCGGGTGAGGACAGGAACTCGACCAGGCGCCAGGCTGCATCCAGTTCTTCGGGTGATTTGCTGCCGTCGTCGAAGATATACAGGTTGCCGCCGCCGGTGGGCGCACCGTAACCCGTGCCATCCTCACCCGCCGGGCCAGAGGCCAGGAAGGCCACACCCACTTCAAACGGCGCGTTGTTCAGAATGTTGCTCAGGCTGCCAGTGGTGTGATAGATCATGGCCGCTTCGCCCGCGATGAAGGCCGCCGGGGTTTCGCCCCATTCAGACACGACTTCTTCGCCCAGCGTGGTCTTGAGCGTGTCGATGTATTGCAGCGCAGCCAGGGTCGCGTCGGTATTGAAGAAGACTTCGCCGGGGTTATCGCCGACGACGGGCTGGCCGTAGGCAGCCTGGAAGCTCTGCACCAGCCAGGTGGGGAACACGCCCGCCACCGGGAGCAGGAAGCCTTCAACCGTGTCGGTGCTCAGGGCTTCGGCAGCAGCCAGCAGTTCTTCGTTGTTGGTGGGGACTTCAACGCCCGCCGCTTCCAGCATTTCGACGTTGTAGTAGAGCACGGGGGTGCTGCGCTGGAACGGGATCGACCAGAGCGTGCCTTCCGCGTCACGGCTGTTGGCGAGGAACGCCGGGAAGAAATCTGCCTCAAAGGCCGCCGGGTCTTCCAGCGCGTCGATGTAGGGCTGCACCGGGACGATATAGCCTTCTTCGATGAAGCTGAACAGATCGGTCGCCAGCATCACGGCCACGTCCACGATCAGTTCGCCGGAAGCGGTTTCGGCCTGGATGGCTTCACGGGTGCCGTTGTAATCGCCCGTGTAGACCGCGTTCACGGTGATGCCGGGGTTGGCGGCTTCAAACTGTTCGGCATAGCCCTGGATGGTTTCCACGATGGGGCCATCAACAGCGGTGGGGAAATACAGATCGACCACGATCTCGTCCTGCGCCGTCGCCACGAAGGGCACAACGGTCAGCAGGGCGAAGGTCGCGGCCAGCAAAAAGGCGCGCACAAAGCGATTCTTCTGCATGTTGCTACTCTCTCCTCAAAAGGTCATCATGGGTGGGGATGGTGAATTACTCCCGCGCCGAAGGTATACCAGTCCTGTTTGAACAGCATTTTAACGCGATGTTAAGGACTGGCCGAATCGGATTTGCGGACGGTGGGACAGGGCAAACGCATCAAATTCTACAAATAGGCCAAGAAAGTTCAATAAAACCACGAAGGCGCAAAGAACACAAAGATTTTTTCTCGTCTTCGTGTCCTTCGTGCTTTTGTGGTTGAAAAAGCTCTTTAGAGTGTGTCGAGTTTTGATGTAATTGCCTTGAGCGGTGGGAGAGCGTCGGTTGGCATGAGCGGTGTGCGGCGCTACACTGGTTTTGTCGAGTTTTCGTAAGTTGCCGTTTGTAGGGGCGGGTTTTAAACTCGCCTCCTGCTGAATGGCGCGAATCCAGTTTTAGAATGATTCTATGGGAAAGGCCTTGATGGTGATCTCGCGTTTTTTCCAACCCCATTTGTGGCTTTACCTCCCTCTGCTCTGTCTGCTGGTGCTGCCTGTTTCCGCACAGGACGACGAACCGCCCCTGAGTGCGCCGCTGCTGGCGACCACCCCCGCCGCGATGGATCGTATTATCGTCTATGACCTCTCCGGCGGACGGCGTGAACTGGTCTTCGGCACAGGCGAGCATCACATCTGGGGCTTTTC
>JANRLJ010000252.1:0-26618 GCA_033762735.1 bacterium
GCGTAGTAATAGGGAAAACCGTTGCTGACATTGGAATCAGCAAATGTCGTTTCACCAGTAAGGCGCATAATCGGCAGAAAACCGCCGACTGCAACCGGGCTGCGATACACCTGATATCCGACTGCGCCATCAACCGCATCCCAGCTTAGTGTGACCGAACCTGTCTCAGCCGCAGCGTTCACAGTTTCGGGTACGGGCAGTGTCTCGAAAGCCTGGGCGGGCGCATCCGACACAAGCCATACGTTCCCGCTGTTGGGCGCAACAGTGATATTCGCTCTGCCCTGGCTCGTTGCAAAACCACTGGTGAAGTCGCCCTGATTGAATAATGGCTCGAACATCACCGTATTGGGCAGAATGGTTTCAAAGAACAGTTCAATCGTCTGCTCTGCATCACTGGTGTTGAGCACGACAATCGCGGCGTCGTTGGCTGCTGCATTGACACGCGCATAAGCAAAAACGCCCTGTTCGTCGCTGGTACTCAGGGTAATCAGTTCCCCTTCACTCAGCGCAGGATGATCCTGCCGTGCCTGCCCAAGCGCCTGATAATATGCCAGAACATCCTCGTTCGGGGCGGGGTAGTGGTCGCCCTCTTCATCCGGCCAGGGATACGGCGCACGGTTGAAGGGGTCGTCCTCGAAGCGCTGCCCATACAGCACACTCGGCGCGTCCAGCGCGATTTCATCCCCATAATAAATGGTCGGCGCACCCGGCAGTGTAAACTGCGCCAGCGCCGCCAGTTCAAGCGCGTCAACATCATTATCGAGGGCGAACAGAATGCGTGAAGTATCATGGCTGTCTACCACATTCATCAGCGCATGATAGGCCATCGGCGGGTAGTCTTCTTCGATTCCACGCAGAGTCGCTTCAAAATCGGTTGGCGTGAGACCCAGGATGAGACCATCCGCGTCGGGATAATCCTCGCCGCGCAGGAAACCGATCAAGCCCCGGCGGAAGCGATAATTTGTGACTGAGTCCCATTCGTCACCGAGCAGCCATTCGCTGGCGTCGCCCCAGAATTCGCCGACGATCACGCTTTCGGGATCAACCACCCGTGCCACACTGCGCAGCGACTCCCAGTAATTGTTGTCCGGGTCGCGTCCGTCATCGATCTGCTCCGCAGCATCCAACCGCCAGCCGCCGATGCCCTGCCCGCCCCAGTACCGCGCGACGCTTTCCTGCCCGCGCACGAAATAGGCACGGGTGGCAAAGATCGTGTTATCCACCTGCGGGATGCTGTCAAAGCCTGCCCAGGAGACGTAATAGACATTGCCGTCGTCACCCATGCAGGGTGAGGGCTGCGTACCTTCAGCAGGTGCGAAAATAAACCAGTTGCGATATTCGGATTCAACGCTTTCACACGCGCCGTCTGTTTCATAGCGGTTATAGCGGTCAAAAAACAGGCTGTCGCTCGACAAATGATTGAAAACACCGTCGAGGATAATCCGCATCCCTCGCGCTTCTGCCTCGCTGACAAGACCCTGAAAATCTTCCAGCGTCCCGAGGCGGCGGTCGATGGTCATATAATCCGCTGTGTCATAGCGATGATTGGAACGCGCTTCAAAGATGGGATTTAGATAGAGCGCGGTCACGCCAAGCGATTGCAGATAATCCAGCTTTTCAGTAATCCCAGCCAGATCACCCCCGTAAAAATCCGCATTCCACCAGCCTGCACCGTTGGGGAGCAGAGTCTCGCGTCCATTCACCGGCGGTTCGTTCCAGGTTTCGTGGAAGTACAGCGGCACGTCGCCATAAAATGTATCGGACTCATCTGCTGGATCGTTCGATGAATCGCCGTTGCGGAAGCGATCCGGGAAAATCTGATAAATGACCGCGTTCCGCATCCATTCCGGTGTATAGAAATCTGGGTCATACACGGCGATCTGATAGTCGGCGTTGGTGGTGCTGCTGCGGGCGATGCCTGCCCCTCCGCGACGTGCTTCGAAGGCTTCACCTTCTGGCGTGGCGTAATCATCTTCATAAAGATAGATTTCACCGTCCTTCACCAGCGAGAAGCGGTAATAATAGACCGTCAGCCCTTCCCCGGCGGCAAGCTGCGCTTCCCATAAATCGAACCCATCGGGCGTGGTCGTCACCCGCGTCATGGGCAGGGAGGAAAGCGTCTGTGCTGCACTGCTGAACAGACGCACCGCCGCCGCGTCCAATTCACCTGCCGCTGTTCGCAGTCGGAGTGTAACGGTTGTCCCGGCAGGTACAGCACCTACCGGAGTACGGTATAGATCATTGCGACTGTCGTGCAGCAGTGCGTTGAGATTAAGCGGAATATTCTGTGCCTGAACTGCTGGTATCACGCTAAGCGCGAGCATCAGCAGCAGTCCAACACTCAGCAGGCGGGCAATTTTTTGAACAGCATTCTTTTTCATAAATGGTCTCCTAACGATAAAGCGTAAGTATCGGAAGAGCTTCATGCAGGGGAACAAGGGTGCAAAGGCGTTCTTTAAAGGAGCGCCTTTGCACAGCGGGTTTTCGTTAGCCGCTGCTGGGGACGACGGTCACTTCTGCGGTTGGTTCGACTTCGGGCGCAGCATCATTTTCAATCGTTTCGGCGCTCGTGTCTACATTCGCGGCATCCGTCCTGGATGCACCCGACGCACCAGGGAGGATGACAAACAGGAACAGCAGCATCAGGCTGATAAGCAGCACCACGACCAGCACCAGAATGCCGGCGATCACCGGACCGATCAGTGAAAGCGGGCTGTCGTTATTTTCTTCCATAGCAGGGAGTTACTCCTTGAAATCAGTTTAGGGTCACAATTTCGCCCATTTTAGCGTGGATTGAACGAGCGACAACAGGCCGAATTGTGCCTGGAGCGAAAGCGTTATCAGTGGCATAGGGCGTTCTTCGCTTGCATCTAGGGAGCGCTCTGCTACAATCACGATGCTGTCGCCTTTACCAACAAGGGTTGTGGCAGCGTTTTTCCCCCATAACGCGGAGTAGTGTATGCGATTTCGTGTCTCATGGCCTGGACTGATCGGCAGCGTTCTCGTGCTGTTTACAGCCGCGTGCCAGGGGCAGCGCCCTATCGAGTATCAGGTTTTGATTACGCAGGAAGTCACCCGAGTGGTGACTGTGGTTGTGACGGCACCCCCTTCTGACTCTATCACTCCAGCCACCACGCCACCCCCAGTCTCACCTTCTGGTATTGCCACCACGCTGCCGCCCGCCCCACCGCAGATTGCCGCTCAATCTACCGACTCCGGCCCAGTGCCGACGGTCAACCCCTGCCCCACGCCTGTCCAAAATCAGGTCATCGTGGCGGAACAGGCTTTTCAGACCGGGCGCATGTTCTACCTTCAGCCTCAGGATGAAATCTGGGTGCTGCTCAACGATGGCGACGGCGACAGTGGCACATGGCTCATCGAAGAAGACACCTTTGAAGATGGCATGCCGATGTTTGACCCGAACATTCAGGTGCCCGAAGGGTTGTTCCAGCCAGAAAGCGGGTTCGGCAAGCTGTGGCGGGAAAACGAGCGTATCCGCAATGGGCTGGGGTTCGCCACCAACACCGAGGCCGGACATGTGACGAACTACACCTACACGTTCGGCGGGTCGGTGAATGCCGCCGGAGAATGTGAAGTCGCACCCGGTGTTCATACCCTTCTCAGCCGCGAGGGTGTAACCTTCGCCTTTGATGAAACCAGCATGATGTGGAGCCTGATTCAGTAGCACAAACAGAGCGAGGATTGCATGAACCCGTCGCGGCGGTTACAGTTTTCGCCTTCCTTTACGCTTACCCTGGCCGCTGATGCTCGTCTGAGCCGGACAGATTACGTCGATGACCAATCCTGGGAGCTTTCCCCAGGGCAGACCAACGCCCCGGCGCTGGCGCTGCAAACGCGCTATGGCGGGCGCGTTGGTTTGGTCAGCCTCGTGCCCATGTGGGTTGAAGGGGGTCGCAGCGTTTACGAAGCGCAGAGCTACGCGGCACCGCCCACCCTGACCAGCTTCGCCCCTGGGTTTGCCCGCCTTCACGCCAATATTCTGCCGGAGGTCGAGCTGACCACCGAAGTATGGGTGATGGAGTCGCACGCGGTCGGTTCACGCTACACCCTCCACAACAACAGCGGACGGGACATCGCACTCCGACTCGACCTATTCGGGCATGTTGCCACCGAGGAAAAAGGGCGCAACAGTGCGATTCTCACGCTTGAGGATCAGACCAATGCGCTTGCTTTTGGAACAATCGGCAATCTTGAACCCGTGATTGTTCTGGAAAACGCCCGCGCAGTTCTGACACCCGGTCAGAAAGCCAGTCCGAAAATCGGCGTCGATGTGCGTTTGGCGACAGGGGAAACGATCAGCCTGCGCTGGGTTCACGCCGGGTTGAACAAGATGAGCGACTCGCTCCAACGCGCCCAGTTCTGGCTGGCGCAGGACTGGAATGTCGCCTTTGCGCAGATCGAACAGGCAGCACAGGCTATCCCACAGATTGAAACAGGTGATGCCGCACTCGATACCCTGCTGGCCTACGCTTACCACGAGGCAGTCCAGGCCTTTCTGCGCCCAACCGACAAACTCCCCTACGGCGCTTTCGTCGCCAATCGCCAGCCCAATCGCGGCTACAGCAAACGCGGCGATGGCAGCGATTATGACCGCTCGTGGAACGGTCAGCATCCGCACGTTGCCTACCTGTTGACAACCGCCATCGCGCCCATTGCACCCGCATTGGCACAGGGTGTCCTGCGCAACTATCTGGCCGTTCAGGCGGCGGATGGCTTTATTGACTTCAAACCCGGCGCCGGTGGACAGCGTACTGGCATCCTGTGCCCGCCGCTTCTCGCACGGCTCACATGGCAGATTTATTTCTACACGCAGGATAAAGTCTTTTTACAGGAAACGTTTCCAAACCTAGTGCGCTTCTTTCAGCGCTGGTTTACACCCGATGTGGATGCCAACCAGAACGGACTCCCTGAATGGCAGGATGATCGTCAGACCGGGTACACCGCCTGGCCGACCTTTTCCCCCCGCCTGCCCTGGGCACAGGGGCTTGATATTCGGGCGACAGAGTCACCCGATCTGGCCGCGATGCTCTACTCGGAAGCGCTCCATT
The DNA here is from genome assembly GCA_033762735.1 of bacterium. Taxonomy (GTDB): domain Bacteria; phylum Chloroflexota; class Anaerolineae; order Aggregatilineales; family Phototrophicaceae; genus JANRLJ01. The sequence continues at coordinate 5,070 of JANRLJ010000252.1, forward strand.
TGCAGGCTATTGCTCGCGAAATCGGAAATAATGAGGCATTTTCTGAGTCGAGCAACCACCTGAAGGCATTAGAAGCGACGTTGGAAGCACTCTGGCATTCGCCTATCAATCGCTATGTCTATCGTGACCGGGATACGGGCGGCATCTCTACCGGAACCGTCGTTCTCAAGGATGAACGCGGTGACGAAGAACTATTCCCGGTCATCAAACTCACCCCACCAAGCCGCCTGATTGTCAAACTGAGCGGCGGCACCGGACGTGCGCCGCGAATTTCACTTTACCTCGAAGGGTTAGACCACAACGGTCAGACAATCAGTGAGACAATTGAAGCAGAGGCCTTTGCCTGGACCTACAACAGTGGCATCGTCACCAGCAGCAAGACCTATGCACAGATCGACCGAGTGCGCTTTACCGGGCTGAGCCGTGTCTACCGGGTGAGCGTCTATGCCGTCGATCATACCCGCAGCGACATTAACAACTTACTGCCGCTGATTGCCGAGCCATCCAGCGAAAAGCGTGATCTGCTTATTCGCACGCTGTCCGAGTCCCATTACCTGCGTCCAAATGGCGTTTCGATGGTTTCCGCGCAGGATCCCAATTTCGACCCAAGCAGTGCCAACGGCGGGGGCGGCGTGTGGTCGTTCTTTACTACCCTGCTTGGCGAGGGTCTGATCGAGCATGGCGAGTATGAACTGGCGGCTGATCTGCTCAAACGGCTGCTGCGAACGCAGGCCGCCGTACTTCAGGAGCAGGATCACCTGAGCGAGTTTTACCACACCGATCAACCGCGCGGTCTCGGCGAAGCCGACTACATCGGTGGGATGGTGCCGCTGCATCTGCTGCTGCTGCTGATTGGGATCGTTATTCGTGCTGATGGCAGTGTGACGATTGATCCTGTTTTTGCGTGGGGGGCACCCGTAACCCTAACCCAGCACGGAATCAGGATCGAGCGAACTTCAGCGAAAACAACCGTTACCTTCCTCAATGGGCACATGGTTGAAGTACCGGCGGATGGAAACCGCCATAAGATTGAAGCCCCTGACGGCACAGCATCCCGACCTGAAATTACCTTGCCTGCCCCACCAGAACTCACAGGAGAAGGCGGTCACAATCGGGTTATAATTGCGGTACAGGATGAATCAGACCAAGCCTGAGACAGCGCACCATGATGACCGAACCTGGCGCCTCGCGTTCACAAATTCATGAAGTCGTTTTTCGCAGCACTTCCGACGGCATTATCACCACCACCTCCGAAGGCGTGCTGGAGCATGTCAACCCGGCAGGTGCGGCCATGCTTGCGCTTAAACCTGAAGACATGATCGGCAAAACACCGCGTCATGCCTTCAACACCAATATGCCGCTGATTAACCTGTTCACGCGCAGCGGGGAACAAACGCTGGATGTTCGGCTGCCCCGGCGCAGGCTGGCGGTTGGGTTCGGCACCACGCTGGAAAGCGGTGAACGGCTGGTGATGCTCCAGGACGTGACCGAAAAGCGCGATCTGGAAAACCGCCGGGAAGCGCTGATTAAGGCCATGTCCCACGACCTGCGCAATCCTATTTCGGCCATCAGTGGCTTTGCTGATCTGGTGATTAAGTTTGGTGACCTCAACGACCAGCAGACGAAGTTTGTCACACGCATCCGTCAGACCGCGACCAAGCTGTATGATGTCGTTGGTGATCTGGTCGATCTGGCATGGATTGAAGCAGGTATGCCGCTCGAACACAAGCCCATCCAACTGCGGGATGTCATTAACGACGCGGTTGACCGTGTAACCCCGTTGGCGCACGGTCACAAAATCATTATCGCTACCTCGATACAGAATCCGATGCCCACCGTGATGGGTGATCCAATGCGGCTGGGTCAGGTCATTTATAATCTGCTGCACAACGCGATTCTCTATTCTCACCCGGAGCAGACCGTCGTCATTCACGGCTGGGGCGATACGACCGAAGTTTATTGCAGCGTGGCTGATCGGGGGATCGGTATCTCTGATGATGAACTCCAATTGATCTTCGACCGTATGTACCGCTCGCGTGACGAGCACGTGCGCAATCTTTCCGGCGGTGGCCTCGGTTTAACAATGGCAAAGACGATTATCGCCAGGCACGGTGGCGACATCTGGGCATCCAGCAACCTGGGTGAAGGCAGCACATTTACATTTGTCCTGCCTGTTGTGCAGATGTAGGCGCAATGCAGAAGATCAAAATCTGCCTACCCGCGACCATTACCAATTTCGGACCTGGTGTACAGAGCCTCGGACTGGCGGTTGGCCTTTATGTCACGGTTGAGATCAGCGGTCGCAAGGATGATGCGCTAAAGCTCGACATGAAGGGCGAAGGGGCAGATCACCTGACCTCACCCTTAAAGCATCCGGTCGTCCTGGGTGTCGAACGCTTTTTTCAGACCATCGAAAAAACACACCTTGGCATCAATATCCGCGTCGAAAACCAGATTCCGTTGAACAGTGGGCTTGGTGCAGAATCAGCTATGATGCTCGCGGGTATCCTCGGCGCAAATTTCCTCATGGGCGAGGTTTACACCTGGGCGGATTTGCTGGAAATTGCCGCGGATTTGATCCAGCCTGATCGTGTGGTGACCGCCATTCACGGCGGATTGACAGCCAGCTTGCTGCATGAGGGAGAACTCACCTACCGTTCGCTCCCTGCCGCTGCACTCAAAGTCATCGTGATCGTTCCACAAATTGAACCGTACAGCCCGCCCGAACTACCAGAGCGCGTGCTGCTCAGCGCTGCGCTGCACAACCTGCAACGAATGCCGCTGTTTATCGAAGCGCTGCGCCTGGGCGATCTGAAACTGCTGGCGCGGATGATGGATGATCGGCTCAGCCTGCCTCAGAGAAGCGGCGCGATACCCGGTTATGAAGCGGTTGTCGCCACTGCCCGCCGAATGGGTGCGCTGGCAGTCTCACTCAGTGGAGAAGGCCCGACCATGATTGCCTTCGCCGAAAACCGCCAGGAGCGAATTGCGGATGAAATGCGCCTGACCCTGCGTGATGCTGGCATTATGGCTCGTACCTGGGTGCTGCCGGTCGATACGCAGGGTATCGTTTTCAGCATCATGCAGTCGGCGTAATGACTTTTCAACCACAGCGGCTTTTCCGCGCCATGCTGTTCTTGATGGCTCTGCTTTCCGCCTGCGCCCCTGCCCCACCACCCAACCGCAGCGGATTTATCCCCGCGACGGCTGCCCCTACGGTGAATCCGGCTGATCCGGTCGATTTGTGCAACCGTGTCAACACCTACTGGGGGCGTGATTGGGGCGCAGTCATCGAAGCGCTGGAACAGTTGCAGGCCTTAAATCCCAGCGAGTCTCTGTGCGATCAGGGTATGACGATCACCGACCGCCTCTATGCGGCATATCTTGCTTATGGCGATTTGCTGAATGCGCGGGGGAACGATGCCGAAGCGGTTGAAGCTTATCAGCAAGCGCTGGAATATCGCTTCAATGCGCCGGAAGCCTCACAACGGTTGCAAGACTTGCAGCCTGCCACCCGTCCGGCACCACCGGGCTGCGACTCTGCCCTTGTCAATCAGGTTCTTGCCTCAATCCCCGCCTACACCCCGTCGCAAGGGAGCTTTATCGGAGTTGAAGGAAATCGCTTTTCTCAGGACGGGCAGCCTTTCCCCATATACGGCATCAATTATTACCCACGCGACTATCCCAATCACCGTTTTCTCACGGAAACCGATGTGGCCTCGTTAGGCTATGAACTCGATCTGATGCGGGCATCGGGCATCAATACCCTGCGCCTTCATCTGCGACACGCCGATCTTTTTCAGTGTCCCGGAAACGGCGCAATCCCTGTACTCGAAGCCTTCGCCCGTTTGGATGGTTTGATTTCGGCAGCAGCGCAGCGAGGCTATCGCGTCATTCTCGTGTTGAATGTCGATGCTGATCTGGTGGACCACCCACTGTATGACTCCCCGACTCACATCGAAGCTCAGACCGCATTCATTGCCTTGCGCTACGCATCAGAACCAGCGGTCATCGCTTATGATCTTCGTGCTGGCGGTGACATGGACTACCGCACAGACAACTTTTCACAGCAAACCGTGCTTGATTGGTTAGCCCGCACAGCCGATCTTGTTCGAGCAAACGCACCCGATCAACTGATAACGGCGGGGTGGCAGGATGAAGGCGAGGTCACTGCCCCACTGGTCGATTTTGTCAGCTTCCAGCATTTTGGTGATGTTGAAGCGCTGCGCCAGGAGATCGCCGTTCTGAAGTCGAACACCACCCGCCCAATTGTGCTGGCGGCGTTTGGGTATTCGACCTTTACAATCGATGAAACCGCACAGTTAGAAGCGACTCAGAGGACACTGGAAGCGGTAGATGCAAATGGCCTGGCGGGATGGGTCGTCTGGACAGCCTTCGATTATCCCCTCACAAGCTTATGCCTTGAACCCAATTGCCCCGCCCCTGACAGCGCCGCGCATCATTTTGGTTTGTGGAACACGAGTTATTTTCCGAAACGTGCGGTAGACATCATCGAGGTTTTTACAGGGGTAGATCAAAACTAGGGGAAACAAAAACTGGCCGGAGATTCCGACCAGCTTCTTGGTTTGGGCGGTAAGGGACTCGAACCCCTAACCCCCTCAATGTAAGTGAGGTGCTACTGCCAATTGAGCTAACCGCCCTTATATTTATATTCTAAAATAACCACTCTGGTTTTTCAATCCCCCGGCAGTGGATTTTGACCATTTACAGGCGCGGCGGCGTTACACCCGTTTGTCCCTGGTACTTACCTTTGCGATCCGCGTAGGAGACTTCACACTCCTCGTCGGCCTCGAAGAAGATGACCTGGGCAATGCCTTCATTGGCATAGACCTTTGCCGGAAGCGGCGTGGTGTTGCTGATTTCCAGCGTCACGAAGCCCTCCCACCCCGGCTCGAACGGAGTAAGATTCGTGATAATACCGCAGCGGGCGTAGGTCGATTTCCCGACAGTGAGTGTCAATACACTACGAGGGATGCGGAAGTATTCAATGGTGCGTGCCAGTGCAAACGAGTTGGGGGGGATAATGCACACCTCCCCCTGATATTCTACAAACGACTGCGGCGAAAAGCTTTTGGGGTCAACCACCGTGTTGTAGACGTTTGTGAAGATGCGGAACTCATCGGCAACACGCATATCATAGCCATAGCTGGAAAGGCCGTAGCTGATAACGCCCTCGCGCATCTGACGCTCGACAAACGGTTCGATCATCCCGTGTTCCAGCGCCATCCGGCGAATCCAATGGTCAGGTTTGAGTCCCATCGCTACATCCTTTCCGGTGTCGACATGCCCATTAAACGCAGAGCGCGGCGCAGCGTGATCTGCACGGCACGGTAAAAGCGAAGCCGCGCCTTCGCAACCTCTGGCGGTACGCCTTCACCAAAGACGCGCACCCGGTCATACATGGGGTGGAACAGGTTCGCCAGTTCCAGCGCGTAGAACGCGATGGTGTGTGGCGCGAACTCAATCGACGCACGCTCGATCTGTTCCGCCAGCTCCAGCATCTTGCGGATGTAGCGCACTTCTTCCTCGCTCAGCAGCGACAAATCCGCGCCTTCATCGCTCACACTGCGGGCGGCGGCCTCGCGCAGAATACCCGCACAGCGCACATGGGCATACTGAATATAGTAGACCGGGTTCTCGTTGCTCTGCTTCACAGCAAGATCAAGGTCAAAATCCAGGTGCGAGTTGGCATTACGCGCCAGCAGGATATAGCGCACAGCATCCGCGCTCGTCTGGTCGATCAGATCATCGAGCGTATCATAATCGCCCCGGCGCGTGGACATCTTCACTTCCTGCCCCCCGCGAATCATCCGTACAAGCTGGATGATGACGACGTTCATTTTATCCACATCTCCACCCAGGGCGCGAACACCATGCTTCACCACCTGATGCTGGACGTAGTGATCGGCACCGAGGATGTTCACCAGCACATCAAAGCCGCGTTCGAGTTTGTTCATGTGATAGGCAATATCGGGCAGGGTGTAGGTCGGGTTGCCATCCCCCTTGACCATCACGCGGTCGCGGCTGTCACCAAAGTCGGTACTGCGGAACCATTTCGCCGGCTTGAGTTCACCAACGGGGGCTTTGCGTTTCTGGTTGTACTGCGGTTCGTCATCGTCCTCGCCTTCTGCGGCGACCGCCTCATAGATGGTGCCTCTGGCATCGAGCGCTTCCAGCGTCTTCCACACAGCCCCGCTTTCGTACAGGCTGTTCTCGTTGAAGAACACGTCATGGCGAATATCGACCCGCTCAAGCGTGGCCTTAACCATCTCAAACATTTTCTTTTCGGCGTATTCCTTGAACGGCTGCCAATCTACCTCGACCAGCGCATCGCCGTGCTCTGCCACGAGTTCCCGTGCGAAGTCGATCAGATAGCCGCCCTGATAGAAGGTCGTGTCCTTCTCATCGGGAAGCTGTACCGGATAATGCAGTTCCATGAGGTAGCGTATCCGCAGGCTGTTGCCCAGATTCACCATCTGCACACCCGCATTGTTGAAGTAGTATTCGCGCTCGACCGTGAAGCCTGCCGCTTGCAGAATCCGCGCCATCGTATCGCCCACAATCGCACCTCGGCTGCGACCGATATGCAGCGGCCCGGTCGGATTGGCACTGACGAACTCGACCTGTGCCCGCTTGCCTGTGCCGAAGTCGAGCGTGAACGCATCATCTCCTGCCTCGATGATGGCTTCCACCTGCCCGCGCAGCCAGTCATCGCTGAGGCGGAAGTTGAGAAATCCGGGCGGCGCAACTTCTACTTTGCCGACGAAGTCCGCCTGCGGGATGTGTTTGGCGATAGTCTGCGCAAGGTCGAGCGGTTTCGCGCCAAGCGTTTTCGCCAGCACCATTGCAATCGGTGAGTAGTAATCGCCCTGATCGGCTTTTTTCGGCGGCTTGATCTCGATTTCCGGCAGGTCAAACGCGGGCAGATCTCCCGCGTCCTGTGCGGCACGGATGGCCTGTTCCACGAGTACAGCGTGTTGTCTCGGCAGCGGTTTCAAATGCAGTTTTCCTGAGCAATGATTCGGTCAATCAGCGGTAAGACTGGAGGCATTCTATAGAAAAATCGGGGACAATTCAACGTGGAGGGACGGCGGTCTGCAACTCGATCACACCATCCCCCCCAACAGGTATCTTCGCACCGCAGTGGTTGCAGCGCCATGCTCTCTTCATCGCTTCCATCTCCACCTGCTGACAGTTAGGACAGCGCAGGAATTCGGCCAGCGGGCGCGTTCCCACAGGCGCACTTTCCCCTGCCCGTGTCGCCCAGATTTTATGATAGTCGATCTGCCAGATTTCGGGCATCACGTCCTCGAAGCCGTGCCGCTCCAGCAGGTCTTGCATGTGTTCGTCGGAAAACGTCTTCCCCGGCATCCAGCGCATATTGATGCGATTGGTGATGAGCAGCAATCCACCCGGACGCAGCACCCGCGCCATTTCCGCAATCACGATCTGGGCATCCGGCACAAATTCCAGCGCTTCGAGGCATGTCACCATATCAAACGTAGCATCGGGAAAAGGCAGGACTTCCGCCGATGACCACAGCAAATCAACCCGGCGTTCATGCCCTCGCAGCTTATTGGCAGCCTGCCTCAGCATCGCACGACTCAGGTCAACCCCCACAACCCTGCCCTGAAAATGGGGATTATCCAGCAACGCTAATGGCAGCCGTCCTGTGCCTGTCGCCACATCCAGTACCAGCGGATTTTGCTGCGGTGCGAGAATACCGAGAATTGGCTCGGCGAGAAGCCACTGTTCATAATCGGGGTGAAAGCTCTTAATCTGGTCATAGCGGCGGGCGTAAAGATCATACAGCCAGATTACCACGCGCCGTCCCAGATACACCCCTTCCGTTTCGACCAGCATCCAATACAGGCTGAGTGCTAGAAGACTGACGCCCGCGACCAGTAGAACAACAGGAGTCACGCCAGCAAGCCGATCTCCCGTAACCAGGGTTCGCAGCGGCGGATTCCCTCGTCCAGCGTCACCTGTGGCTGCCAGCCCAGAACCGTGCGGGCTTTATCCGTTTTGTAGGTGATATAACGCTGGATAAAGGCCAGCAGATCGGGCAAATCGCGGCGCTGGCTGTTCCGCTCACTGAAAAGGCGACCCAGCCAGGCAATCGGCGTGAACAGAGAGGGAGGGAGATCGAGCCAGTTCTGATGCCCGGCCAGCTTTGAGTAGCCGCCGACGAACGCCCGCCACGTCGGGGAAGGGTCAGGCGTGCAGTTGAAGGTTTCCCCCTCTGTACCCGGATGATGTGCCAGCGTGACGAGCATGTCGACGACATCATCGACATAGATCGGAAAGGCCGAACCGCTCCCGCTGCCGATGAAAATCGTCGGATTGCGCTTACCCATGCGAAACATGCCCGCTGTCCACGCGCTGCTGCGTGGGCCATAAATCATACCTGGTCGCATGATGGTATACGGAACGCCGAGCCTCTGACCTTCCTGATGCACGACCGTTTCAGCTTCGGCCTTTGTCTGTGAATAGGGGTCGTAGGCCGGGTTCATCGGTGTGGCTTCCGTCACGTCGGAGGTGTTGCGATAGCCATAGACCGAAATCGTGCTGACGTGAACGACGCGGCTGATTTGCTTCCTGGCGGCGGCCTGCATCAGATGGCGCGTCCCCTCAACATTAACCTGCTGCTGCAAGTCGGCTGAACCGCCAAGCGCCGCCGCCACATGAAACACAACACTGCACCCCTGCATGGCTGCTTCCAACGAGCCGGAGTCGGCCAACTGTCCGTTTACCAGCGTAATTCCAGGCACATCGCGCAGAAAGCGATCCTGCCCTTCCCGCCGAACAAGCGCCTGAATCTGTACGCCGTCGTTGGCAAGGCGCAGCGCCAGCGCACCACCGAGAAACCCGGTAGCGCCTGTGACGAGAACCTTTTCGCCTGTCAGTGGATTCATCGGTTCTCTTGAGGAGCCGCCAGCGGTGTGAGCAGCTCGTCAATACTGCACAGGTTCTTCTCCTGCCGATAGGCCACCAGCCCATCATCGCCCTTCACCTCTGCCCAGCGCAGCAGCGTATCGCGTTCGCCCGCATAATCCATCAGCGGAACGGCATAACCACAGGCTGTTGAGACGCGGGAAATATCCGCAACGATCAACTGCCGAGCACCAGGGTACAGTGTAAAGAGTGCACTCAGTTCATCCCATTCTGCTGATACGGGGAGTACAGTTCGTCCTGTTCCGTACAGGCGCACAACCTGCGGCGTTTTTTCAAACGAACAGAACATAAACGTGATGCGCCCATTTTCCAGCAGATGGGCTGACGTTTCATTGCCGCTCCCGGTTAAATCGAGATAGGCGACCCGGTTGGGCGAAAGGATGCGAAAGCTGTCTAATCCTTTGGGGGAGAGGTTGACATGCCCATCGGGGCTGAGGGGGGCGGTTGCTACAAAAAAGAGATGCTGATTTTGAATGAAGGTTTGCAAATCGTCCGTGATCGCGTCGTAAAGCTTGCCCATGTCGAATCCTGTTGGAACGGAAGTGGTCAGGTATGCGCCATTATAAGCCATACACACCTGACCAGGACAAACCAATCTTACGCGGTACGTGCGCGGCGTGCCTGAATAAACGAGCGGACGCCGAGGGCGACATAACCGCCGCACAGCACCAGCATCAGCAATTGCGACACGATGGCCGTCTGCGGCGCATCAGGATCGCCCAGCAGCGTAAAGACACGCAGTGATCCCAGCGCCGCAAGGAGCGCGACTGCAACCGCTACGTGCATCACGGTGCGGTTTAATTCTGGCCGTGACAACGCAATCCCGCCACAAATGAGCAGAATCACCCCAACGACAGCAGGCAGCAGCGCGGTAATGCTGGTGCCCCGCGTGTAGAGATATGCGCCGATCCCTAACAAAGTCAACAAAAGACCTAATCCGACGGTAATTCGCGCCATAGATTGCCTCCATTGGCTTCAGTTATTGCTGCGTACTCAGTTCTTCTAACAGTTCCTCACCGAACTGCATTTCGTAGAGGCGAGCGTAGATTCCGCCCTGCACCATGAGTTCGTCATGCGTCCCCAATTCTACCAGATTTCCCTTGTTCAGCACCGCAATTCGGTTTGCCACGCGCACCGTGCTCAGCCGATGCGCGATGATGACGGTAGTACGATTTTGCATCAGGCGGGACAGGGCTTCCTGTACCAGATGTTCACTCTCGCTGTCGAGGCTGGAGGTGGCCTCGTCCAGCAGCAGAATGCGCGGGTCTTTGAGGATAGCACGTGCAATCGAGACACGCTGACGCTGTCCACCACTCAGCTTGACGCCTCGCTCTCCCACAATCGTCTGATAGCCTTCCGACATTTCCATGATGAAATCGTGCGCATTGGCCGCCTTTGCCGCTTCGATAATCTCGGCTTCGGTTGCTTCCAGCCGACCATACTGAATATTCTCGTAAATCGTCCCGCCGAACAACATCGTCTCCTGCGGCACAATCCCGATCTGCTGGCGCAAGCTGGCCTGTGTGATGTCGCGCAGGTCAAGGCCATCGAGCAGAATACGACCATCGCTTGGGTCGTAGAAGCGGGGAATCAGGTTGAACGTGGTACTTTTACCGCTGCCGCTCGGCCCTACCAGCGCCAGCACTTCACCCGGTGCAATTTCCAGACTGATATTGTGCAGCACTTCCTGGTTGGCTTCGTAGCTGAAGCTCACATTGTCGAACGTAATCCGGCCTTCTGTGGTCGTCACAGTCCGTGCGCCCGGACGATCACTGACATCGGGGACAGTATCCATCAGTTGGAATACCCGTTTCGTCGCGCCAATCGCGGATTGAAACTGTGTGTACAACCCAACAAGGGAGGCAAAGCTGCCCGCCACCGACACCCCGTAAAACAGGAATGTAATCAGCTCCCCACCCGTCAGGCGCCCGGCCAGCACTTCCCGACCGCCGAACCATAGAAACAGCGCCAGCGAACCAAAACCCAGGAACGCCATCAGAGAGCCGAAGGCGGCGTTGAACTGGGCTAATCGAATCGCGTATTTCAGAGCGCTGTTGATCGCGCTTTCATAACGCTTGACTTCATACGGCTCCCGTACAAAGGTCTTGACCTCGCGCACCCCTTGCAGCACCTCTTCCGTGACGACCGTCGCACCCGCGATTTCATCCTGCACCTTCGTGCTGAAACGCTGGAGGTAGTAGCCGAAGCCGAACCCCGCCGCCACAATCACCGGAATCAGCACCAGCAGAAACGCGGTCAAGCGCCAGTTGAGCAGCACCATCAGCACAATGGAGCCGATCATAATCAGCCCTTGCTGGAGCAGCGTATTGACGTTGCCCGTCAGCACCGTGCGCATCACCGTGACATCGTTCGAGATGCGCGACACCAGTTCACCAACGCGCCGCGAGGTAAAGAAACCCAGAGACAGAGTTTGCAGATGTCGGAAAAGCTGCGTCCGAACGTCTGCCACCACCCTTTCGCCGATATAGTTCAGGTTGTAAGATTCCACCAGCGTGGTCAGGGCGCGCAGCAGAAAGACCGCCAGCAAACCGAGAGTGATGTTGTTGAGTGTTTCGAGGTTGCCGTCGGAAAAGACCGAATCCACGACGTCGCCAATGACCGAGGGGAAGACCAGGCTCAGCGCGGCGCTGCCCGTCAGCGCGACAATTGCCACAAACAGGCGTGGCCCATATGGGCGCAGGTAGCGCAGCATCCGCATCCACTGCATCGGTATGTCTGGAATTTCTTCCTCTGCACCTTCGTTTTTTACATCCGGATTTGAAGGGTTGGTGCGGTTGGCATTTCTACGCCTGCGGCTGCGGCTCATCATCGCGCATGTGACCTTTCATCTTTTGTCTGTGAACCATTTCACAGTATGCCAAGGGCGTGTTAGAACTGTGTGAGATTACAGAAGAACCTACCCAAAGGGATGAACAGGAACAGACTTTATTAGTCGTTTCCGAAGTTTTCGTAATAAGCGCATATCTCGAACCAATATGATGTGAAATTCGCTTAAATTCGTGGTATAAGGTAGTATATGTTACAACTCAGTTATAAAGGCGTTTGACAATGGTGATGACTGAAGATCAAACGATGCAGATTTTAATCGTCGAGGATGACGAAGATACGGCGGAGATCGTTTGTACCCTGTTGGCAGACGCCGGTTATCAGGCGATGGCTGTTGACCGAGGCGAAACTGCCCTGGACGAAATTGCCAATCTATCGCCAAGTCTGGTGCTGCTGGATTTAAACCTGCCCGACATTCACGGCCTCGACGTACTGCGTATGGTGCGCACCCACTCCTTCCTGCCCATGATCGTGCTGAGCGGGTATGGCAAAGACCGCGACCGGGTGGCGGCGTTAGAAGCAGGTGCCGACGACTACATGGCGAAACCCTTCTCGCCGGAGGAGCTGATCGCACGGGTGCGAGCACTGCTGCGGCGCGTGGAATGGACACCCAAGCCGGAAACCAAGCTGAACGTTCGCCGCCTTGAACTGGACATGCCGCGTCGTCAGGCGTCGATCAACGGGCGTAAGCTCCATCTGACACCGATTGAATATGGTATCCTGGTTACGCTGATGCGGAATGCAGGCAAGGTCGTCACGCATGAAGACCTGCTCCATGCGGTCTGGGGAGACAACTACCGGGAAGATTTCAGCGTACTGCGGGTGAATATCTCACGGTTGCGGCAGAAGCTCGAAGAAAATCCGCGCCGCCCATCCTATGTAGTGACGGTGCCCGGCCAGGGTTACTGGATGCCGTTAGGGCGCACTTAGGCAAACAAAGCTGCGATGGATTTTGGGCAGATGCCTGCTGAATTACTCGTCCAGCAGGTGGTTTTTTGCGCGGCTTTCTTCCGCCATTCGCGCTTTGTAGGCCACGACTTTTTCCAGAAGCGCCGCGTCGGACACAGCAAGAATCTGTACGGCCAGCAACCCGGCATTTTTCGCTTGCCCGATTGCGACGGTTGCGACCGGAAGACCAGCGGGCATCTGTACGATGGAAAGCAGGGAGTCAAGGCCGTTGAGCGCCTTGCTCTGCACAGGCACACCGATCACTGGCAGCGGGGTATAGGCTGCGACCATCCCCGGAAGATGCGCCGCGCCCCCTGCCCCGGCAATAATCACGCGGAGTCCTCGTGTGTATGCGGTCGTTGCATATTCGGCCATATCCGCCGGGGTGCGATGCGCGGAGACAACCCGCACTTCGTACGACACTGTAAAGTCCCGCAGGATGGCAACAGCTTCCCGCATAGTCGGAAGGTCGCTGTCGCTGCCCATAATGACTCCAACAAGTGGGTTCGTCATGGCGGCTACAACCTGACCGCGTTCGCTGCACGCTGCGCCACTGTTTCGGCCTCTTGCAGCGTCTTGCCAAGCACAGTGATATGTCCCATCTTCCGCCCTGGACGAACATCACGTTTTCCATAAAGGTGAATCTGTGCACCAGAAACACGAAGGGCTTCACGGATAGCGCTGTTCTCTACGCCTCCCGTCCGCTGCCCCAAGAGATTGACCATCACAGCAGCAGGCGCAACCATCTCCACCGAGCCGAGCGGCCAGCCCATAATGGCTCGCAGGTGATTTTCAAACTGCGATGTTTCACACGCTTCTATCGTGTAATGCCCGGAATTATGCGGGCGTGGTGCCATTTCATTAAACAGCAGCCGACCATCCGGCAGTAGAAAGAGTTCAATTCCGAACACACCAATCCCTTGAACCGCTTCGACCGCAGCACACGCCAGTCTGCGGGCTTCAAACTGCACACCGGTGAGAATAGGCGCAGGGGCACGTACAACATGGCAAATATGATTCTGCTGCACCGTTTCCACCACCGGGTACGCCGCCAGTGAACCGTCGCGCCCACGAACAACTATCACCGCCAGCTCACGCTCGAAGGGCACAAACTGCTCGACCATCAGCTTGCGTCCACTGGCGGCCAGTTTGTTCCAGGCATCGGCCAGATCAGCGGCACTATGCAGAGTCGCGTTACCATAGCCATCGTACCCGTCACGCCTTGTCTTTAACACCAGCGGCCAACCGAACTCCTGCCCCGCTTCCAGCACATCATCCGGCGACTCGACAGCACGATAGGCGGGAACCGGGATCGCCTCATCGGCAATGCGGTTCTTCTGCCAGAATTTATCCTGTACCAGCGTGAGCGTGGATGAGGTCGGGTAAATGGGGAGGCCGCTTGCTTCCAGCGAAGCCAGGACTTCGGCATCCACAAACTCATTTTCCAGCGTCGCCACATCACATAAGTCGGCAAAGCGCTGCAACGCCGCCCGATCCTGCCAGTCCGCCACAATCGCGTTGGGCGTAAACCGTGCCGCAGGGGAATCAGCAAAACGCTCGAAAATCACGGTTTCGAGTCCGAGTGAAATCGCGGCCTGGAGCGTCATCTGAGCCAGTTGGCCGCCGCCGAGAATGCCAATTGTGGTCATGACTCAATCCTAGCCGCAAGCAGCACCCATCGCAAGGCGAACCTCAGCACTTGCGTGTAGGGAATCGGTTTGAGACTGCTATAATGACCCGTGAATAAACGTGGATTGTCCTGAGGATCGTATGCAATTGGTTCGTTTCACTCTGTTTCTTGTTATTCTCGTATTGAGCAGTACGCGCATCACTGCCCCCACCACCGCCCAGTCACCCGAACGCCCCTTCATTCTCCCGGTACAGGGTGATCCCGGTCCGGCCACATGGCTGTTCGGGCAAGCCTATGGCAACACAACTGGGGCGTTCAACTTTGGTACGGAGTGGTACAGCGCCGGGCAAGGGCTGCATTTTGGGATTGATCTGCCGATGCCCTGCGGCACTCCGCTGGTTGCCATGGCAGACGGCGAAGTCGCCTTTTCGGATAACCTCAGCTTCGGCAGCGGGCCACATAATCTGCTGATTCTGCACCCCGAACAGCAGGTCATTGCGCTCTATGGTCATCTGCTGCAACCGCCCTCCCTGATGCCGGGTGATCCCGTCAGACAGGGCGAGGTGATCGCGCTTTCTGGCGACCCGGACGAAACCTGTGATTCACGTCCCCATCTCCATCTCGAAATTCGCGGTCTGAACTATCGCACCGCGCTGAACCCCTTCGACTATATTCAGGCCAACTGGCACATGCTCGCCAGCCTGCCTGCTTTCGGTACGCCGCTGTTCCAGGGCGATATGATGAATGCGCGGCGCTGGATGTCCCTGGAAGATCAGCCGGATACCGCTTTTGGCGGTGCTCGTTTGAACGCCTACGGTCTGGCGTGGCCGCTGCCCAATCAACTGCGGCTGCCCTCTAATCCGGTCCTGAATCGCCCCTTTTCGCCAATTGAACCGGATGCGTCGGTTACGCTGCGCACCCTCGGCTATGACCAGTGCTGCTGGCAGCGCTGGTGGCATCCATCCAACCCCGACCTGTTCTACGTCATTGACGGGCAGGAAAACCAGCGGGCGGGTGTGTTCGAGTGGTCGGCCACAACAGGCGTGAATGGCTTAATCGGCGAAGCGCCCCCGGCAGTCACCTCCCCGGACGGCACCTATCAGATTTTCAACAACGGGACGCAGACGGTCATTCGGCGTATAAGCGACGGTTCAGAGGTCGCCGTCAACACCAATGGCGCAACCCCGGCGCTCAGTACCGATAACAGCAAACTGGTGTGGACGGTGCGCGGCGGTGCCAGCGTCCCCGGTCAGGCTGCTCCTGCTTCGACCGTTTACGTCAGCAATCTGGAAGGAACCAATACACGTGCTGTTGTTGCGGAACCCGGCGCTTCGGCCTCCTGGCTGGACGCGGATCGCCTGCTGGTGAGCATTCCCCAGCCAGGGCGCATCACAACACTGGCCGCGTTCGACACCCGCAGCGACACCCGCTTTGATCTGGGCACATGGCGCAATATCCGCGCCCTGAGCATCGCACCCGGCGGTGGTCACCTGATGTACATGCTGCAATGGCAGGAAGACCCGGCGCAGAACGGTATCTGGACACTGGAGACGACCGAAGCCGCAGTGCCACAGCAGCTTCCCTGGTTTGGTGGCTGGCGCTGGCGCGATGCGGAAAGCGTCTTCTATCTGCCGCTGGACGTGACCAGCCCGTACCATACCCTCGCTTACTATCACATTCCAACAGGCGAAAATCGGGTACTGGTCACACCGGATGAACTTGCTTTTACCATCATGAACGGTGATTGGGATGTCTCTGCCGATGGCCGTCGAATCCTTTTTATGAACGCCACTGACCGCAATATGGCTGTGCTGGAAATCACCAGCGATCAATAAGTGTTAC
Source organism: bacterium (assembly GCA_033762735.1). Lineage (GTDB taxonomy): Bacteria > Chloroflexota > Anaerolineae > Aggregatilineales > Phototrophicaceae > JANRLJ01. Next base: position 21,313 of record JANRLJ010000252.1, read on the forward strand.
AGGGGTGGGGCAGCTACAGGGAACGTGCCCCACCCCTTCGCATCCCGAACACATCATCCAGTCCCGCCAGCGCTTCAATCGCCCGCAGCCAGCTATCCGCTTCCTCGCCGAAAGCCTCGCTCTGTGAGTAGGCATCGGATTTACGGGCGAATTCGTCGAGTTCGGCTCTCAGTCTGTCCCACACCCCACGCTGAACGACCATGAAGGAAGTAAGGGCGGGGGATTTTTCCAGCACATGGCGCATCTGCCGAACATGAGGCAGGCACAAGCCGCTGGAACTACGGAAGGCGGTCATGAATCGGTCGTCATCAAGAAAGGCCGCCATGACATTCAGATACAGGGGTTCGGTTTCATCCATCCGCGCACACACCAGGCATGGCGCTTGAGGCTCAAGCGGGTCGCTCACTTTATTTCGTCGTAAACTCAAACCTGGGCGCGGGGAGCCCAGGTTGAGCGCATCCAGATCGCGGAGCAGATTAGCCTGCAAGATGGCTATACCGAGAGCGTACCCTTTTGACCCGGTCATCTGCCAGCTATGGGTATTACACAGGCCGCGTGCTTCGATAAAGCGCTTCTGTACGTCCCGGTCATTGACGTATTCATACAGCAGCGACTCCAGATAGCGCGCAGCATCGCGCTTCAACAGCCGACAAACACCACAGCCCGGCTTCGAGAAGGAGTCGATCAGATCGTAATACTGGGGCGAGCGCTGCATCGGCAAATCATTCCGTTTCGTGCTATGATCGTTGCGCATGAGCATAGCCGAACCCCCCGCAAAATTGAACCCGCGTCCTGCCAATACCTCTGGTAGGCGTTTGCGCTCCAATACGCTTGCGCTCCTGAGCGGCAATGTCGGCAGTGCGGTTCTGTCTTTTGGGCTGTCCGTCCTCATTGGACGAGCCACAGGCGCAGAAGGGTTAGGGGTCTATTCAGCCGTGCTTGCCTGGGTCTTCCCCCTGCTGCTGGTATCGGAGTTCGGAATCAATACGCTGCTCACACGAGAGATTGCGCAGCACCCCGAATTCGCCCGCGCCTACGCCAAACAAGCCTGCCTCATCTTTGCTGCACTGAGCTTCCCTTTAATGCTGGTGGTCTGGTTGTTCGCGCCGCTGATGGCTCAATCGGCTGCTGCGGCTGCCGGACTTCGTTTGTCGGCACCGCTTCTGCTGGTCGCGCCGTGCTTTGGTGCTCTCACGGCGACTTTGCGGGCAAGGCAGGTCATGTGGCCGATCCCGCTCCTGAACGTGGGAATGTTGTTTTCCCAGGTCGTGCTGACTCTATTGGTCTTTCTAGCGGGCGGTGATGTTCTTGCGGCACTGGCGGTCAATGTCAGCACCTCGGCAGGGCAGCTTGTCGCCGCCTGGGTGTTCTGGCTGCGCCTGATTCCAGCTTCGGATGTGCAATCTATAGAAACTGATATACGGTCATTGTTGAAACGCGCCTGGCCGTTTGCCCTTGCCGGGGTTCTGGCGGCGTTGCAGAGTCGCTTCGGCCTGATGCTGCTTGAACGTCTCGGAACTGCACAGGACGCCGGGTATTATGCCGCAGCCAGTCGTTTCACCGAAGCGGCGAAAACGATACCCTACGCTTTCTTCGGCGCAGTCTTTCCAGCACTGGCCGCATTCGCTGCCCAACCTATCAAAGTGCGGCGCCTGATGGAGCAAATGCTGTTTGGCCTGCTGCTGTACAGCCTGGTTGCGGCGCTCGTATTATCCCTGCTGGCTTTGCCCCTCATCATGATTACGTACTCCTGGGCGTTCATTGCCTCGGCAGGCGCCTTGCAACTTCTGGCGTGGTCGCTTGTTCCTGCCTTGCTGCGGGCGGGAATTACCTTGTATTGGTACGCCCATCAGCGGGAAGGTCTGGCAAACAGGGTGAATGGCGCGGTACTGCTCCTGCAAGTTCCCTTGTGTCTGTGGCTGATTCCGCGTCAAGGTGCGGCTGGACTGGCAATCGCCTCGTTGACCATTGAAACAATCGCTTTGGTACTGCTTGGCTGGCCGCTGCTGCATCACTTGTGGAAACCTTATGGTCAGGCGGCTTGACTTTACGCTGATCTGCGTACTGTTTGTGCTGGCGCTTCTGATACGGCTGCGCTTTATCACGGCATCAGGGTTTGATGGCCTCTATGGTCAGGATGCGTATGCCTATTACGACTTCGCCAGCGCGGTTGTCCGAGGTGAAGCGCCAGGCGCCTTCTTCTGGCCGCTGGGTTATCCGACCTTGCTCATCGCTGGGATGGGCGTGGGTGGTGTTGATCCACTGATAGGGCAACGCATCAGCCTGGTGATGGGCGCGGGATTAGCATCACTGGTTTTCATTCTGGCTCGACAATTCAGTGTCGGCAGGATCGGCGCATTCTTCGCAGGTCTGCTTGTCGTGTTCGGCGGACAGGCGGCTCAATGCAGCCTTGTGTTGATGTCGGACGTTCCGGCGCTGTTCTGGTGCGTCCTGAGTGCAGTTGCACTCAATATCTATTTTGCGACAGACAAATCACGCTGGCTGGCGTTCGCTGCTTTTCTGTTAGCATTCGCAGGCATCACGCGATGGCTTTATCTTGTTTTGGCGCTTCCCTGGACTGTGTCCGTACTTCTGCATTGGCGCGGGAGGTTACGCTGGCGGGCAGCATTGTTGGGATTTGCAGCGGTAATGATTGTTTTACTCCCACAGTGGATGTACAGCCGTGCCAGTCCCTTCCCTGTACTCAATCATGCCTGGGTAGAAGGATGGTCGCTGGCGAATTTTGCCCGGCATGAATTTACCAACGTGGACGGACATTTCTTCTATACGGACGTAAATGCGCTGTTCTATGCGCAGCCCTTGTACAATTTTTATTATCTCGCACCACTTTTCTTGCCCCTCGTGGTGTTGGGTGTCGTCTTTCTTATCAGGACTACGCCCCATTCTCAGACTGTGCTTCTCATCGGCTGGCTGGTTTTGCCGTATCTATTCCTCGCGGGTATCCCCTATCAGAACATGCGCTTTGGCTTGATTCTGGTGCCTGCGATAGTTATGTTAGTCGGGTTAGGGCTAAACGGTATTCTATTGACTACACGAACATTTCATCCTTTGCTGTATCGATTGGCTCAGGCAGTTATGGCTGGATTTGTGCTGGTTGGAATAGCACAAATGAACGCGAACGGAAGCGAGACAATCAGCGCCTTTATCACCCGTCAGCAGGAGGATAAAGCTATCGCACGGTGGGCGGCAGAGCAACTTCCGTCCGGTGAACATCTCTACAGCTTTGGTCTGACGCTCACCCTACAGCACTATACCCCCCTGCAAGTCCATGAAATCTACTACGAAACGCCGCAAACGCTTGAACAGCGCTGGGAGCGCGATCATGCCGACTACCTGCTGCTGAACGTGTGGAACATTCAGAACCAGTGGAATGGACGTGAACCACAGACCGTCTACCACTGGTTCCGTGATGTGCGCGGTCTGCAAACTCTTGGACGCTATGGCAATTACACCCTGTTCCGCGTGAAAGGGTAACTGTGCTTTATGAAGATCGGCATCCTGATCCCCGGCTTCAGCGCCAGTGAGGATGACTGGGCGATTCCCGTACAGCAAACACTGGTGCGTGAGCTTTCACAAACGGACGATGTTCGGGTCATCGCCCTCCGTTATCCTCATCATCGCAACCCCTATCGCATTTATGGCGCGACGGTGTATCCACTGGGCGCGGGGGCATGGGCACGGGGAAAAGCACGTCTCCGTTTATGGCGCGACACACTGCTGCTGCTTCGGCGGCTGCACAAACAGCAAGCCTTTGATGTGCTCCATGCCATGTGGGCGGATGAAACCGGGCTGCTGGCGGTGTGGGCGGGACGCTGGTTAGGCATTCCGGTCGTGGTGTCGATTGCAGGCGGTGAACTGGTTGGCTTCGAGGATATCGACTATGGCTTGCAGCGCAGCCGCTTCAGCCGCTGGACGGTGGGACAGGCCTTACGGGGTGCGCAGGTCATCGTAGGCGCATCCTCCTATTCGATTGGCCGCATCGCTGCCGCGGGCTATCGTATTTCAAGCGAAAAGATTTACTTGATTCCACTTGGCATAGATACCGATTTTTTCACGCCAGCTTCGTCAGCTCCCATATCAAACCATCTCATCCATGCAGCATCGCTGGTGGGCGTGAAGGATCAGGCGACGCTGCTTCGGGCAATCCATCGCTTACAGGATGTGACTGTGGACATTATCGGAGAAGGTCCTCTGCGACCTCCATTGGAAGCACTGTCCAGCCAGCTCGGCATCGAGAGTCGTGTGCAGTTCCTTGGCGCCGTTCATCATCTGGATATGCCCAACCATTATCAGCAAGCGGCACTGCACATTCTCACCTCTCGACATGAAGGCCAGGGCATGGTAACGCTGGAAGCGGCAGCCTGTGCCGTTCCAACCATCAGCACCGCCGTCGGCCTTGTGCCCGATGTCCCTGAAATTGGGTTGACCGTACCCGTTGGCGATGATGCCGCGCTTGCAGCAGCCATTCGCTCCCTGCTGAACGATGCTGCCCGCCGCGCGCAACTGGCAGAATCCGCCTTGCACGCTACCCGCACTCGCTTTACAATCCAGCAAACGGCTGCCGCGCTGAGAACGCTCTATGGCGGCCTTTCTGTTTAATTCCACCCCAGCCACATCCTACAAATACAAACGTTGCTATCCTTAACCCACAGGGAGGATGCCCTATGAGTCGGTCACACGCACTCCGTACCTTTGCCAACGCCCTGCGGTCGGTCAAACGGATAAAGTCCGTCAGCTTTCACGATGAAAGTGCACTCCTGGTACAAACCCGCGATGATGAGACGATTGTGCTTTACCTGCTGGACGAACTTCCACCTGCTGATTTGATTAAAACGACTATCAACAGCAACACGCGCAGCGGCATCCACAGCCTGGTTGTGGTAGCGGCGCACCTCCTTCCGCCAGACGGCGCGGTCTATCAGCCGGGGGAAGCGCTGCGGATGCTGATGGAGCTTAACTGGGGAAATGTGTATGTGTATCGGTCCGATCTGGAAACGGCGTCGATCTGGCCGGTGAGCTTCAAGGCAAGCGTGACCTACAGTGAACCCGTCGACGTCAGCACCCTCTCCGCTGATTTTGTGATGGTGTCATTCAAGGGGATGAAGGGGCTGCGCCATGTCGCGACGTTTGCGGCAGGCTTCACACCGTTTCCACGTCCATCAGCGCACCCGCTTCAGAAATTTTACGATCTGCTGGGCGTTGCACCAGACGCAAACGATGCCGAATTGAAAAAGGCGTACCGAGCCAAAGCCCATCGGCATCATCCTGATGTGGATAAGTCACCA
>JANRLJ010000253.1:0-20150 GCA_033762735.1 bacterium
ATTTAGGGTGAGGGCGAAAGTTGAAGTGCGTAACATCCGAAACGAATATATGACACAGGATGTCATGTATTGGATGCTATTGTCAAGGTATCGACATTGGCTGGCGAAGATCAGAACAGGAGCACCAGAATGAACGCACAGCGGCTCAAGGATAAGATTATCGTCGTCACCGGGGCAACACGCGGCGCAGGGCGCGGCATTTCCAAAGCGCTGGCGAAGGAAGGCGCGACCATTTACGTCACCGGGCGCAGCACACGGGGCGGCACCCAGACCACCGACTTTGAAGACGCGACCATCGAGCGCACTGCAGAAGAAGTCAATGCACTCGGCGGCGTGGGCATTCCGGTGCGCGTGGATCACACCGTCGAGGAGGACGTGAAGGCACTGTTCGAGCGCGTCCAGCAGGAGCAGGGGCGGCTGGATGTGCTGGTCAACAATGCCTGGGGCGGCTATGAAGGCATTTTCGACGTGGATTTCTCCCTGCCGTTCTGGGAGCAGCCCGTGTGGCGCTGGGACAGGATGTTCAACGCGGGCGTGCGGTCGCATTATCTGTCCTCCCGATATGGCGCACCGCTCATGCTGCCGCACAAACAGGGGTTGATCGTCAACACAACTGTGCTGGATAAGGAGGACTGGCTCTCCAACATCGCCTATGACCTGTCGAAGACGACCATCAACCGCATGGCGCATCGCATGGCGCGGGAACTGCGCGAGCACAACATCGCGGCGGTCGCGCTGGCGCTGGGGTGGATTCGCACTGAGGAAATGATTAAGCGGATGTATCGTGATGTGGACGACTTCAACTACCGCGATCATCCCGAACTGCACGTCACCGAATCGGTGCAGTATGGCGGGCGGGCAATCGCGGCGCTGGCGACCGATACCAGCGTGATGGACAAATCCGGGCGGACGATGACGACGGGTGAGCTGGCGCACCTGTATGGGTTTACCGATCTGGACGGTACGCAGCCGGACTGGTACGCGGCGATGGCGGAGCAGGCGGCGCAGAAAGCGGCACAGCCACAAATGTAGCGCAATGAGCGCCTCTGCATCGCTAAGCGACCAGGATTGTTTAGAACTTTGTGCGGGCGCAGTGTGCTGCGCCCGTACCAACGCAAGCCATCATTCTCATCTTGTCAGCGCACTAATCTGCCCCATGTCTCCCTATTTAAGAAGCCCGTTTTTCCAGCGTGTTATTCAGCCGATCCAGCGCGTCGATCAGCTTTTGATTGGGATCAACCGGCGGCGTGACCGGGACGACCGGTTCCGGCGGCTTTTCCCGCTTGAGACGGTTGATAAGGCGCACTACGAAGAACAGCGCCAGCGCCACGATCAGGAAATTGAGAATCGCGTTGAGAAACAGACCAGCGTTCCACGTCACTGCACCAGCGGCCTGTGCATCAGCCAGCGTTTGATAGGGCCCCGGCGGAACGCCCTGCCGCAGCACGACGAAGATATTGCTGAAATCTGCATCCCAGATCGCGCCAATCAACGGCGTGATGATGTCCGCCACCAGTGAATTGACAATCGCGGTGAAGGCCGCGCCGATCACGATACCAACGGCCAGGTCGATCACGTTGCCTTTGATGGCAAACTCACGAAATTCCTTCCACATAAGCAGCATTCCTCCGTGTGACTTGGATCAATGACGCATCGCGTGACTTATGAAAAAGTGCGGTGGTTGGTGTACGGTGCTGGTGGCTACGGAGCCAGATGGATATTACTGTAGCGTAATTCAGCCAAGTCGCCAAGAAACGTGCATTGAGCCGTGCCCCCCGTTAACGTTAGAATAATAGGCATGTAACGAACGGACTGTTATGGACGATCCAAGACTCATCCTCGGACTCGCTTTAAGCTCGGCACATGTCGATGCTGCGATCATCGACTCCGCTGGGAAAATTCTCGTTCGTGCCCAGCTTCGCCTGCCGGATTATGATACGATGGCCGGGCTGCTGCCGCTGTGGATTGAATACGCAACGGCGCTGGGGAAACCGCTGGCGGCGAAGTATGCACCGCTGGCAGTCGGGGTGGCGGCGGAAGGTCACTATCACCCGCAGACCGGGGTGCTGCGCGGCGGGCTGAGCAGTGATCCGGCGCTGAAAAACTACCCGCTTAAGGAAAAACTTTCGGCGGCGCTCCATCTCCCTGTATTCATCGAAAATGCCTTCAAAGCAGTGACGCTGGCTGAACTGCATTATGGCGCGGGCAAAGGCTGCCAGCATGTGATCGCCGTCAATATGGATGCCGACATCAGCGGCGCAATCATCCTCAATGGCAGGCTGTATCATGGCAGCAATGGCCTGGCCGGGCAGGCCGGGCAGTTGATTACGTTCGATTCGGGCGTATGGCTGGAAGAAGTCAGCAGCGGAGAAGCGCTGGTGTTTGAGGCCGAGTCCAGCGGCTTGATCGAAGAAGGCGCGACCGAGGAAGCCGTGTTCGAGCGGGCGCGGGCGGGCAGCCGCACAGCGCGCAAGCTGGTGCGCGACGCAGGCGAACAGGTGGGGCGGGCGCTGGCCGGGCTGACCCACCTGCTCGACCCCGAACGCCTGCTGATTGGCGGCGTGGTGGGGCTGCAACCGGAAACGCTCAAGGCAGTCAACCAGGGCTTGAAGGAATGTCTGCTGCCCGCGCATAAGCATCTGCGCGCCGAACCGATGCAGCTTGGTGTCGATGCGCGTTTGCTTGGCGCGGCGGTGCAGGTCTTCGCAAATCACTCAGCGTAGTGCCTTGAGTCCTGCACAGCATCCAGAATTACAATGGCGTTTTTAGGCGATGCACCTATTCAATCAGAAGCAGAAACTCAACATGGCACAGTCCAATCAACCTGCTGAAATCATCGTCCTCGGCTGCGGTGTGATCGGCCTCAGCAGCGCCATCCGCCTGCGGGAAGCCGGGTTTGATGCGCATATTATCGCCCGCGATCTGCCGCCCAACACGACCTCAGATGCGGCGGCGGCGGTGTGGTACGTCTACGAAGCCTACCCGCTGGACAAAGCCATCGGCTGGGCAAACGCGACCTTTCAGGCGCTCACGCAGATCATGGAAGCCGCGCCGGACGCGGGTGTCTCCATGACCACGCTGACAGAAATGCTCCCCCATGAAGTCGAAGACCCCTGGTGGCGGGATACGGTGCGCGTGTTTCGTCGGCTGCCCCCGGCGGAACTGCTGCCCGGTTTTGCCGATGGCTACACGGTGGAAGTGCCGCTGATCGAGCCGCATCTGTACCTGCCCTATCTGATGCAGCGTTTTGAAAGCCTGGGCGGGCGCATCGAACAGCGCACGATTCAAACGCTGGCTGACCTGTATGGCGATGACCGCCTCATCATCAACTGCACGGGCGTGTATGCGCGGCATGTCGCGGGTGACGAGGGGGTGTATCCGCTGCGAGGGCAGGTGGTGCGCGTGGCGAAACTTCCCGAAATCCAGCAGGGCTTTATGGAAGACACGGATGAACGGTGGCCGCTGTACATCCTCCCGCGCAGTCAGGATATTGTGCTGGGTGGGACGCTGTTCAAGGACAACTGGGACTTCGCTGTCGATGAGGCGGTATCCCGCGAGATTCTCAAGCGCTGTTCGGCCATCCGCCCCGGTTTGCTCGAAGCCGAAATCGTGAGCTATGGGGTGGGGCTGCGACCGGGGCGCAAGGAAATCCGGCTGGAGATGGAGCGCGTGCATGAGCGCTGCGCCGTTATCCATCACTACGGACACGGCGGCGCGGGCTACACGCTGTCGTGGGGCTGTGCGGATGATGTCGTTCGGCTGGCGCAGTCCTTGTAGGCCGAGCGCGAGATCGCTATCCACACGGGTAGTTGCCACACACGGCGGAAATAGGCTATGATCGAAGCATGTTGTATGGTGGCATTCGCTTCGCTTTCCCCGTTTCCGCCTCTCCCGTTCATGCTGAGTTGTTAAAGGTTATTTCGTATGGATAAACGAATGGTTGATTTTATTCGGGCGCTCCGTGCGGCGGGTGTCCGTATTTCCCTGGCGGAAAGTCAGGATGCGATGTACGGCGTCGATCTGCTGGGTGTGCACAGTGCCGACAGCTTCCGCTCCACGCTGAAAACCACACTCGTCAAGGAATCGCGCGATCATACCCTGTTTGATTATTTCTTCCCGCTGTTCTTCGCGTCGAACACGCCGCCTATGCAGAACATCCCCGATAACCTGACGCCCGAAGAACAGCAAATGCTGGAACAGGCCTTGCGGTCGCTGGCCGGGCAGATGGAAGCGCTCAAACAGCTTCTCCAGCAGATGCTCAATGGGCAGCCCTTCAGCGATGAGCAGCTTCAGGATATGGGTGATGCGTCGGGGTTGTCGCAGGCCAACGATATGTATCAGCGCCAGTGGTTCGAGCGCCGCATGAACCGCCAGGCCGGGATGCAGCAGCTTCAGCAGATGATCGAACAACTGCTGGAAACGCTGGAACAGATGGGCATGAGCCAGGAATCGCTGGACGCGCTGCGCGAGATGATGCAGCAGAACATGGAAGGCATGAGCGACCAGATTTCCAACTACGTCGGCACCTCGCTGGCGGAGCAGATGGCAAATCAGGAGCCGCAGCCCAAGCCCGACCTGATGGATGTACCGTTCAACCGCCTGGGTGACAGCGAGATCAAGCAAATCCGCGATGAAATCCGCCGCCTAGCCGCCAAACTGCGCAGCCGCGCCGCCCTGCGCCAGCGCCGCTCCAAAGTCGGTACGCCCGACCCCCGCCGTACCTTCCGCGCCAACATGAAATACGGCGGCACCCCGGTTGAGTTGAAGTATCGCACGAAGCACGTCAAGCCCGCGCTGGTGCTGATCTGCGACGTGAGTACGTCCGTGCGCTACTGTGCCGAATTCCTGCTGACGCTGATCTACGAATTGCAGGATCAGGTGCAGCGCACCAACAGCTTCATCTTCATCAGCGACCTGGTGGACATCAGCATGGAGTTCAAGGAAAGCGACCCGCAGGAAGCCGTGCAGCGCGTCCTTTCGGAAAATCGCCCCGGCTATTACAACACCGACCTCGGCGCCAGCCTCGACACCTTCCAGAAGGACCACATGGGGCTGCTGACGAGCAAGACGACGGTCATCATCCTGGGCGACGGGCGCAACAACTACAACAATCCCCGGCTCGACATCGCCTCGGATATGCAGCGTCGTTCGCGCCGTTTGATCTGGTTCTGCCCCGAACATCCTTCGCAGTGGGGGACGGGCGACAGTGACATGGACAACTATGCCCGCGAATCCGACGGAGTGTTCTATGTGAACACGCTGCGCGATCTGGCTTCTGCCGTCGATAAAATCCTGGCGGATGGCTGACCTTTTTCGCGCATACGCCAAATCCCTCTGCAAGAGGTACTCTCCCTCATGCAGAGGGGTTCAAAATGTAATTTCCTCTATCGCCCTAAGCGCAGCAGCAGGTGCTGCCTAATTCAGATACCCATACGCCAGCGTCGTCAGGAATTCGGCGTAGGTTTCTGGCAGCACCAGCTTGTCCAGAATGTCCCGCGCTTCGGCATAGCGCCCGCCCTCGAAAGCGGAATCGTCCACCGCCTGCCGAATGTTGAGCAGTTCTTCCTCGGCAAGCTGCTGATAGAGTTCAGCCGTAATCGGACGACCATCGTCCAGCCTGGCTTGGGGATGATGGAGCCACTGCCAGAGCTGGCTGCGGCTGATCTCGGCGGTGGCGGCGTCTTCCATCAGGTTGAAAATCGCCACCGCACCGACCCCCCGCAGCCACGCCTCGATGTACTGAATCGCCACGCTGATATTGTTACGGACACCGCCTTCGGTGATCGTCCCGCCGGGGATGTTGAAGTCGATCAACGGCGCAGCGCTGACGTTCACGTCCTCGCGCAGACGGTCTTTCTGGTTGGGTTTCTCGCCCAGTTTTTCCGCGAAGACTTCCATCGCCGTCGCCACCAGATCAGGATGCGCCACCCATGTGCCGTCGAAGCCGTCGTTGGCCTCGCGCAGTTTATCCGCCCGCACCCGTTCCAGCGCCGCCGCGTTCACGTCCGCATCGCGCCGTGAGGGGATAAAGGCCGCCATCCCGCCCATCGCGTGTGCGCCGCGCTTATGGCAGGTGCGGACGAGCAGTTCGGTGTATGCCCGCATAAACGGCACGGTCATCGTGACCTGGGCGCGGTCAGGCAGGGGATGCGTCATCTGGGTGCGGAACTTCTTGATCGCGCTGAAGATGTAGTCCCAGCGCCCGGCGTTGATCCCGGCGATATGGTCGCGCAGTTCGTACAGCACTTCGTCGATCTGGAAGCTGAGCAGGATGTGTTCCAGCAGCACCGTCGCCTTGATCGTCCCATGCGGCAGGCCGACGAGATGCTGCGCCAGATTAAATGCGTCGTTCCACAACCGGGCTTCCAGATAATGCTCCATTTTGGGCAGGTAAAAATACGGGCCGCTGCCCCGTGCCAGCAGTTCCCGCACGTTGTGGAAGAAATACAGCCCGAAGTCGAACAGCGAACCCGACAGGACTTCGCCATCGACTCGCACATGCCCCTCGTTTAGATGCCAGCCGCGTGGCCGTACCATCAGCACCGCGACCTGTTCGTTGAGTTTATAGGTGCGTCCGTCGGGATTCTGGAACGTCAGTGTGCGGCGAATGGCTTCCTGTAAATTCAACTGCCCCTGGAGCAGATTGTCCCACGACGGCACGTTAGCGTCTTCAAAGTCGGCCATGAACATATTCGCCCCGCTGTTGAGCGCGTTGATGACCATCTTGCGGTCGGTTGGCCCGGTGATCTCCACCCAGCGCTTCTGCATATCGGCTGGAATCGGCGCGACCCGCCAGTCCCCGGCGCGGATGTCGGCAGTTTCGGCAGGGAACTCCGGCTGCCAGCCCTGCTGCAACTGCGCGTCGGTCGCTTTCCGCGCTTCCAGCAGTTCCAGCCGACGCGGATTCAACTGGCGGTGCAGCGTGGCGAGGAAGGTCAGCGCCTCGTGGCTTAAGACGCTGGCATATTCGGGTCTGATCTCGGCCTGGATTTCGACCCCTTCCGGGAGTCCTTCGAGCATGGACATGGCAGCTTCTCCTCTAATTTGTGAAAAGATGAGCAATTTTTTCGCCATTGATAACGCATCTGTCCGCTGCCCGCCATGACTTGCTGCGTTTTTATGGATGGCGCACGGGCAGGAACGAGGATTCTAAAGTGGTGAAAAAACACATTTGAGGCGTTTACAGGGCACTTGCATCAAAACTCGACCACATTCTAAAGAACTTTTTTGAACCGCGAAGGCACGAAGGACACGAAGACGAGGAAAAAATCTTTGTGTCCTTTGCGCCTTTGTGGTTCGTACTGAACTTTCCGAGTTTGCTGGGGAAATTTGATGGTTTACCCGTCAGATCACAGATGCTAGTTCACTGACAAGATGAGAATGATGGCTTGCGTTGGTACGGGCGCAGCGCGCTGCGCCCCTACAGGTAGGCAACTTTAGATGGTCAATGTACTAGTTCGGTTTTGGCCTTGAACCGATATAATCAGCCACTTTCATACGCCGCTTCGAGCGATAGACTTCTGCGGTGAAAAGACGAACACAGGGGGGATGATGAGCGAAGAACATCCGATACTGACCGCGCTGCGGGAAGGCCAGCAGGTGCGCGAACGAACGCTGGCCGCGCTGATTCCAGCGATTGGACAGGCGGCGGCGTCGCTGGTGGACGCGCTGAAAAATGGGCGCAAGGTGCTGGTGTTCGGCAACGGCGGGAGCGCGGCGGAGGCACAGCATTTCTCCGGTGAACTGACCGGGCGCTATCGGGCGGAACGGGTGCCGCTCCCGGCGATTGCGCTCACCACCGACACCAGCGCCCTGACCTGTATCGGCAACGACTACCGTTATGAGGACGTGTTCGCGCGGCAGGTGGTCGCACTGGCACAGCCGGGAGATGTCGTCGTTGGCATCACAACCAGCGGACGTTCGGCCAACGTCGTGCGTGGGCTGGAAGCGGCGCTCGAACGGGGTGCGGTCACCATTGCGCTCACAGGCGAGGCTGGCCTGCAAGGGCTGGAGGCAAATGTCGTGCTGGCCGTGCCCTCCAGCAGTACCGCGAGGGTGCAGGAAGAGCATCTGGCGATCATCCACTGCTGGTGCGACGCGATTGATGCGGCTTTTGTAAGTACCGAGTAGAAAGTATCGAGTCGAAAGTGTTTTTCACTGTAAACGGCCTCGAAGCTCTTACTCGGTACTCGATACTGATAACTCGGTACTTCGTTGGCTAAATCTGCACTGTGAAGCCCAGGCGCGATGTGGTTCAATACACAGTTGCCAAGCAAGCTGTATAGAAGGGGACGCATCATGTCCAAGCGTAGAGAAAAGTCCGATCTGTCGCAGGACGCCCTGGAACGCGCCCAGCAGGAAATCAACCAGACTGCCGCGCCTGCCCCGGTGGAAAAACCGAAGCGAGAAACGCCGAGCGCCGCGCCTGTCGCCCGCTCGACCAAAACCGTGAGCGAACGCCGCCGTGAGCGCACCTCGTCCAGCGGCAGCAGTTCAGCCCGGCGCAGCCCGACCGCGCCCGTGCAGTACAGCCAGATCAACAAGAAAAGCGATGGAATGACGTCGGAGCGCGTCCAGCAGCTTCTCGCCAATCCGACCAAATTCGTGAGCGAGGACGACCTGCGCAAAGAATATGGGCACGTCGTCACCGATATTCGCAATATGGGGGTTCTCACGGGGGTGCTGCTGGTACTGTTGGTGGTGCTGGCGCAGTTTATCTGAAAGCCACGTTTAGCCAAGAATGCCGGGGCGGGTTTAAACCCCCGCCCTTCGGCCAGTCCAGAGGTCATCTAAAGGAACAAAAGTCACAGTTTTCGATGTTGTAAGCGCGAATAATGGGCGTAAATGGAACGGCAGCGGGGCCCTATGGATGTAGACTGGGATCAGATTCCGTACTTTGCAGGGATTGACGCCTTCGGGTTGTCGAGGATCGAACGCAAAACCCACGTCCACACCTTTCAGGCGGGCGCAGTCATTTTCAGCGAAGGCGCGGAATGTGCCGGTTTTCATATCGTCACCGAGGGCTTAATCCGCATCTATCGCGTCAATCCAGAAGGCCGCCTGCACACTCTCAGCCTGCTGCGCCCGGTTGCCACGTTTAACGAGGTCGCGGCGCTGGATGGTGCATCCAACCCGTACAATGCAGTCGCGGTGACCAATGCCAGGGTACTGGTGCTGAGCCATGACTGTCTGATCGGCCTGCTCGCCAGCGAACGGGCACTGCTGGAAAACTACGTGCAGCAGTTGGCCCATATGAACCGCGAATACATTGAACGGCTGGAAGATATGACCTTCCGCTCGATCCCATCGCGCCTGGCAAAGCTGTTCCTGCACGAAGCTATGTACGCTGATCAGATCGCCGAAACGCCGACCAAGCTCACGCAGGAAGAAATCGCCGCGATTCTGGGCACGACGCGCGAAGTCGTCGGGCGGGCGCTGCGGGGTCTTTTAAATGCGGGGCTGCTGCGCAAGAAAGGCCGCGAGGTGTATATTGCCGACCGCGAAGGACTCGAATGCCTGGCGGAAACGAACACGATGCCCGGCCATGTCAAGCTCCCCGAATAGGCCGCCGCTGCCATCAAAATTTTACCTCGGTTAAACAAATTCTCCGTCTTTAGAAACCTCTCATCTTTTTCTCGAAAAATTGATTTTCAAATCCAACAAAAGTTCCAGATTATGCGGTTAAACCGGGTTATGCTGGCGCTATCGTGTGTAGAAAAACCACGTTTTCATCGCCCTTTCCAAGTACCAGAGAAAACGATTTTTCAGGAGTAACAACCCATGACTCACATTATCACCAGCCTGTGCCTGCGCGACGGCGCGTGTATGGAAGTTTGCCCGGTCGAGTGCATCGTTCCCGGCCAGCCGGAAAACGAATGGCCCTGGTACTTCATCGACCCCGATACCTGCATCGACTGCGGCGCTTGCATCCCCGAATGCCCGTTTGAAGCCATCTTTATCGAGGAAGAAGTGCCTTCCGACTATGCGATGGCCGAAGGTCAGGAACGCCTCGACTTTGTCACCAAGGAAATCATCACGTATGCAGGCGGCGAAGTGGTCGATCTGACGGTCGATATTCAGCCCAATTACCAGTTCTTCCAGTCCGGCCCCGGCTACGACGCGCTGGGCTGATCCGTCTCACCTTTCACCGAGCCGCCCCGTCCCACCGATGGGGCGGTTTCGTTTGTAGCCGAGAAAAAAGCATTTCAACCACAGAGACACGGAAGCAATCACAAGTAAGTCTTTTACCATAGACCTCACCCCCAACCCCCTCTCCATTGCGCCGCTGCGCTTAGGGAGAGGGAGAGTCGCGTCAGGGGCCGGGGTGAGGTTTGGAAAGAAAATTACTTGAGTTTACTGAGAACACAGCAAGTGTCCAGAACTAAAAACGAATGGAGAAATGCAAACAAATCCGCCGGGTTTAAGGGCGAGGCATGCCTCGCCCCTACGGGATTATCAGGCGTTTTTGAAATGTTTTCTCCTTAAGCACTAACCACTAAAAGCTAATCGCTAAAAGCTAACGGCTAACCGCTCTCTTATGGGAACCCTGTTCATCGTGCCGACGCCAATCGGCAACCTGGAAGACATAACCCTGCGCGCCCTGCGAGTACTGCGAGAGGTGGCGCTGATCGCCGCCGAGGACACGCGCACCACGCGCGTTCTGCTGGCGCATTATGAAATTACCACGCCGCTCACCAGCTATCATGAGCACAACAAGCTGACCAAGCTGGACGCGGTCATGGATGCGCTGGCGACAGGCGATGTGGCGCTCGTGTCGGATGCAGGGACACCCGGAATCAGCGACCCCGGCTATGAGCTGATTCGGGAAGCCATCGGGCGCGGGATTCGCGTCGAGCCGCTGCCGGGGGCGAATGCTGTCCTGCCTGCGCTGGTCGGGTCGGGGCTGCCGACGGACAGCTTTCTCTACGTGGGATTTCTGCCGCGTAAAGCTGGTGCCCTGCGTGCCGATCTGGAGGCGCTAAAGGACGAACCTCGCACCCTGATCGCCTATGAAAGCCCGAATCGGCTGGTGGAAACGCTGGAAGCGGTGGAAGCGGCCTTCGGTTCTGAAAGGCAGGTGTGCGTCGCCCGCGAACTGAGCAAGCTGTATGAGGAATTTCAGCGCGGGACAGTGCGCGATGTGCTGGCACACTTCCGCGAGACACCCCCGCGCGGCGAGATCACGCTGGTGATCGGCGGTAAACTGCCCGAAGCGCCGATCACCTGGGGTGAAGACCGTGTTCGGGCAGCGCTGTATGCCCGGCTGGATGCGGGCGAACCGCTGTCGTCCGCCGCCAAAGCCGTCGCCGCCGAAAGTGGCTGGGAGCGCCGGGCGATCTACGCGATGGGCACGGAACGCAAATAGCTCAAGCGCTGATGATGCCGCACATAGGCGCGGGCCAGTCAAGCACGGCGTGTTCCGCCATAATTGCGTCAATCCGCTCGCTGATCTCCGGCGGATAGGGCGCGGTGCGGCGCACGGTTAAATCCGCAAAGGAATTGACACACTCGAACACCGCCGCCAGCTTCCCGCGAGTCTCGTTCACCATAAACATCATATAGTGGAGGCGCTTGGCGCTGCGGGCGACCAGCCGATAATAGACCGCGACCGTATCCCCGATATGCACCTCGTTCAGATAGTGGATGTGATGCTCCAGGTCAAAGCCGCCTGTGCCGTGCTGCTGATGATATTCCGGCGTCAGCCCGACCTTCGCCACCAGTGGATAGCCTGCATCATCGAACACGGACAGATAATGCCGCACGTTCATATGGCCGTTCTCGTCCTCGTAGTCTTTTGGGATTACATGGCGAAGCGCCAGCGGAAGGGCGGTAATGTCGTTCAGGGGAATTTCAGGAAATTTCATCGGCTTTACCTGTAAGCGTTTATGCTGTTGTTCAAATTCTGATAGATCGGCTGGAACAATCCATACACGTCCACCCATCAAGAATAGCGTAAAATTGAGAAGCCAGGCCATGATTGTGTTCCAGTCCCCATTTCCTGAAAAGGTCGTCTAACCTTGACCACCAGCGCCACCACCGACAACCACCACATTGACCACCTGAATGCCCAGGCCGCTGCTGCTGAGGAAAACGATCTGGTTGCGGCCTATGAACTTGCGACACGCGCTTTCCAGGCATCTCGTGCCAGTTCCTATAGTAAGGGCACGGTGGAAGCACTCCTGACGCTGGCCTCGGTGGACGAACGGCGCGGCGCATATAAGGATTCCATCCGCCACGCCAGTGAAGGGCTGGTTCTGGCACAAGGGACAGGCCTGATCGCCCAGCGGTGCAGCCTGTATTACGTCCTGACCTGGAACTACTACAATCTGGGCGATTACCCCAAAGCGACTGAAACCGCCCTACGTCAGTTAAAGGTGGCCGAGGAACAGCACTACCGCAAAGGGGAGGCCGAAGCCCATAACAGCCTGGGCGCGATTTACAGCGCTGTGGAGGACGAGCTAAACCCGCTGCACTCCATTGCGCATTACGAGTGCAGCCTGAGCATTTACCGCGAGCTTGGCCTTGAAGAACGCGAAGCCGTCCTGCTGAACAACCTGTGCGTCACCTGTGAAACCGCCGAGCGGTACCCCGAAGCGCTGTCCTACGGCACTCGTGCGCTGGAGATCAGCCGTCGGCTGGGACACACGCAGTCCGAAATGCTCATCCTGGGCAACCTGGGCATTGTCCACAGCAAGCTCGGTGACTGGCAGCAGGCGCGTGATCATTACCATCTGCGTCTGGCGCTCACCCGCAGCCAGGGCTACCGCCCGTTGGAAACGCACACACTGCTGAGTCTTGGGCGGCTGCACCTGCGGCTGGAGGCGGTGCCGTTGGCGCTGGAGTATTTTCAGCAGGCGTTGGCGCTGGCAGACGAATTCGGCTACCGTAAGTGGATTTTTGAGGCGCATTTTGCGCTCTCACAGGCGTTTGAGAAACAGGGGAACTTCCAGGATGCGCTCCACCATTACAAGCAGTACCATGAGGTGGAACAGAGGGTGCTGAACGAGCAGAGCCGCACCGAGATCGAACGGTTCAGGATCAGCTACGATGTTGAGAAGATGGAGGACGATCTGCGGCGCGAACGCCAGCAGCGCGAACAGGATCGCCGTTACTTCGAGCAGATGGACGCGCTGAAAAGCGAATTTATCAGCACCGCCTCGCATGACCTCAAGAACCCGCTCAGCAGCATCTTCATCAACCTCACGCTGCTCCAGCGCCATCTTCGCGATGCGCCAGATCAGGTGCGGGTGCATCTGGAACGGCTGGAAAAGGATGCCACCCGAATGCGCAACCTCATCCATCAACTGCTGGATAAAGCCATGGTGGAAACCGGACGAGGGCTGAACTGCCAGTCCGTGAATCTGCTGCTGCTGATCGAAGCTGTGTTAGAGGAGGTTCAGCCCTTGTTGCAGAGCAGGCAGCAGCGCATCGACCTAGCCGTGCCTTCCTCACTGATGATTACGGTCGATGCCGAGCGCATGAAACAGGTTTTGCACAACCTGCTCTCCAACGCAATGAAATACACCCCCTCCACTGGTCAGATCAGCATCAGGGCAGAAGCCGCCGAAAACGCGGTGCTTATCCGGATTGAGGATACAGGCATAGGGATTCCGGCAGATGCACTGCCGCATCTGTTTAAGCCGTTCTACCGTGTGAAGCACAGCCAGCATCAGCGCGTGGAAGGAACCGGGTTAGGGCTGTCGATTGTGCAAACGATTATTCAGCAGCACGCTGGGACGATTGAGGTCATCAGTGCCGAGGGCGGCGGTTCCACATTCATCATCCGTTTACCCGATGTGGTGCCAACCGCAGAACTCACGGTGGAGACTGGCTGAGAAACTGGCGGATGGCGCTGTAGGCTTCCTCCACGCTGATTCCGTCCCGCGACCAGTCCCAGTCTGCCGGAGCGCCTGCCGCCACACCCCCGTCAGGAAGCGACACAGCTTTCCACAGTGCCAGCGAGTCGGGTGTGAAGGGGGCATAGCGTACCGGATCGGTCGGCCCCAGGATCATCACGGTTTTCGCGCCCGCCGCCGCCGCCAGATGCGTGAGACCGGTGTCATTGCCGATATAAACCACCGCGCCCGCCGCCAGCGCTGCGATTTCCCCGAACGAGAATTTGCCGCTGTAGTCATAGACCGAGTGGGTCATCGCCTCCGTCACAGCATCGACAATCGGCTGATCCTTCGGTCCGGCGATGAGAATAACACGCGCCTGTAAGTCCTCCGTCAGTCGATCTGCCAGTGCCGCGAAATTTCCCGGCGGCCAGCGTTTGGCATCCAGTGTCATGCCGGGGTTGCTGCCGCCCGCCGGGTTGATGACGAGATAGGCGCCTTTGCTGCCCACCAGCCCGCGCAGCTTGCTGGCATACGCCGGGCGCACTGGAACATTGGCATAGCAGCCGTTCGTGTCGATGTTGAGCGCCCGCGCCACATCCAGGTAAATCTCGCCTTCGTGCCGCGCGACCTGAGGGTTAATCCTGGCGCGGAGGTTGTAGCCAAAGCCGCGTCCGGCGCTGTCCAGTCCGGCGCGATAGGGAATCCCGCTCATCAGCACCGCCAGGCTCATCAGCGGCGACCGCACCAGTGACACGGCCAGATCGTAATTCCCGGCTCGCAGCAGGGCGGCGAACTGAATGATTTCTTCCCGCGACCTGACCGGGAGTGCATCGGGCCCCGTGTCGAGAACGTCATCGAGCAGGTCGTGATCTTCAATCGCTTTGCGTGACCAACTGCCCACCGCCCAGGTGATCTGTGCGCGTGGATAGGCCGAGCGCAGCGCCTTGAGCGTGGCCGTCGCCATCACCACATCGCCGATGCAGCACGGCAGAATCAGCACAATCCGGCGCGGATTGGCGGGCGGCCTGCGGGTGGGGAGGATGAAAAGCAGACGGTAGGGGTTCATGCGGGTAATAGGTTAGAAAGACAAAGATTGAACCACAGAGAACACGGGTATTACAGAATCGAAAATTTCATCAATACTCATTCTTCAATCCCTCTCACACTTTCTCCAATTATAACAGGGTAACGCCTGCGATGATGCTTCGATAGAACGTGATCGAGATGAATGGCGCAAAAAGGGCGTTAATCAAATCTTGATTCGGTTTTGCCAGAATCGCGTTACAATCCGCCCTCATCAAAATAACCCTTTAAGGAGCATAAAAAATGCGTTTAGGACTGAATGCTGGCTATTCCGGGGCACGCATCGAACTGCCAATGGATTTGATTTTAGAGGCCGACCGCCTGGGCTATTATGCGGTGTGGACGGCGG
Source organism: bacterium (assembly GCA_033762735.1). GTDB lineage: Bacteria > Chloroflexota > Anaerolineae > Aggregatilineales > Phototrophicaceae > JANRLJ01. Next base: position 15,271 of record JANRLJ010000253.1, read on the forward strand.
AAGCTTACGGCAGCGACGCCGTGACCCCGCTGACGTGGATCGGCGCACAGACCAAAAATATCCATCTCGGTACGGCGATTTTGCAGATGCCAGCGCGTACCCCGGCGAATACCGCCATGACCGCGATGACGCTCGATCAGCTTTCCGGCGGGCGAATGCTGCTCGGCCTGGGGTTGAGCGGGCCGCAGGTGGTGGAGGGGTGGCATGGCGTGGCCTATGGCAAGCCGCTGCAAAAAACGCGCGAGTATGTCGAGATCGTCCGCAAGATTTTCAAACGGGAAGCACCGCTGACGCACGAGGGCGAATACTACGAGATTCCCTATCGCGGCGCGGACGCGACCGGGCTGGGCAAGCCGCTCAAGAGCATCCTGCATGGGCGGGCTGATCTGCCGATTTACCTCGCGTCCATCGGCCCCAAAAACGTCACGCTGACCGCCGAAATCGCCGACGGCTGGCTGCCGATCTTCTTTTCGCCGGAAGCCTATGACCGCGCCTATAAGGATCAGATCGAGGAAGGCTTTAAGCTGGCCGGGAACGGCAAAGGGCTGGAAACGTTCGACATCGCGCCGAGCGTGATGGTGGTGCTGGAAGACGATCTGGAGATGGCCTATAACGCCGTCAAGCCGATGCTGGCGCTCTATATCGGCGGCATGGGCGCGAAGGGCAAAAACTTTTACAACGATCTGGCGCGGCGCTACGGCTTTGAGGAAGCGGCGGAGACGATTCAGGAATTGTATCTGGGCGGCAAGCAGGGTGAGGCGATGATGGCCGTGCCCAATGAACTGGTCGATCAGGTCGCGCTGGTGGGGCCGAAGGCGCGGATCAAAGACCGCCTGCAACTGTGGCAGGACAGCCCGATCACAACGATGAATATCATGGCGCAGAACCTCGAAACGGTGCGCACGATGGCCGAACTGGTGCTGTAGACCATCATCACAGGTGGGATGGACTACCTCAATCCGGCACGGAAGTCCAGACAAATCGAAGTCGTAGGATCGGAGGGACACGGCACGTCGTATCCCGCTGCAAAACATCCAACGCCTTGTTTGATTGTGCTGAATGCCTCGTCTCGTAAAATGACTCTGAGCTTTGCGTAGGACCGACCCCGCGAGTCGTCCCTACGCAAGTCCACAGAGGATTCAGATCAAGCTCGGATACGTCGGGCTGTACATCTGCTCACGGATAGAGGCCAGAAGGTCGGTCGGTTCGGGGATAGAAGCCAACCCTGCCGCGTAGGCTTCCCGCGCCACCGCCGCCGCAATCTGTACCGAGACTTCGCGCACCTGGGTCAGCGGGGGGAAGATACGCCCCTGCGCCAGATCATCCTCGCTCACCAGCCCCGCCAGGGTTTGCGCCGCCAAGAAAAACATCGCGTCCGTCACACGCCGCGCACCCGATGCCACCACGCCCAATCCTACGCCAGGGAAGATGTAGCTGTTGTTGGCCTGGCCGGGGAAGAAGCGCCGCCCCTCGAACTCGACCACCGGAAACGGGCTGCCGCTGGCGAAGATGGCGCGGCCATCTGACCACGCATAGGCTTCTTCTGCCGTGCATTCGGATTTCGAGGTGGGGTTCGACAGGGCAAAGACAATCGGATGCGGGTTGATCTGCGCCATACGCCGCACGACACTTTCCGTGAAGGTGCGCGGCTGACCGGAGACGCCGATGATGGCCGTCGGGCGCAGCGCTGCCACCGCCGCTTCAAAGTCGCGGATGTATTCGAAGTCGTGGGCGTAGGGACGCTTGTGCTCCACCAGATCGGTGCGGCTGCTGACCACCAGCCCCTTGCTGTCCACAAACCAGCAGCGTTCGCGGGCACTCTGCTCATCCAGCCCGGCGGTCGTCATCGCCGTGACGATCAGATCGCCAATGCCGATTCCGGCCTCCCCCGCGCCGAGGAACAGAATGTTCTGGTCGGTGATCGCTCCGCCCGTGATGCGCAGGGCCGACACCAGCCCGGCAAGCGTGACGCTGGCCGTGCCCTGAATGTCATCGTCAAAGGTGCAGATGCGGTCGCGATAATCGTGCAGCAGCCGGAAGGCGTTGCTGTTGCCGAAGTCCTCAAGCTGGATGAGCACGTTGGGATAGCGATCAGCCGCCGCCTGCACAAATTCCTCGAACAGCGCGTCGAAGGCTTCCCCGCGCACCCGGCGCTGCGGCAGGCCGATATAAAGCGGGTCATCCAGCAGATGTGGATTCTCCGTACCGACATCCAGCGTCACGGGCAGCGTTTGCGCCGGGTGGATGCCCGCGCAGGCGGTATAAAGCGACAGCTTGCCGACCGGAATGCCCATGCCGTTCGCGCCCAGATCGCCCAGGCCGAGGATACGTTCGCCGTCGGTGACAACGATCACACGCACATCGTCCTGCGGCCAGTTGGCGATGACTTCTGCCACGCGCCCGCGATCTTCAATCGAGATGTACAGCCCACGCGGACGGCGGAAGATGTGGTCATATTCCTGGCAGGCCTGCCCGACGGTCGGGGTGTAGATCAGGGGGAGGATTTCTTCGAGGTTGTCCGTCACCACCCGGTAAAAGAGGGTTTCGTTGCGATCCTGGAGGCTGCGCAGATAGATGTACTTTTCCAGGGTGTTGGGCTTGGCGCGCATCTGCTCCAGCGCCCGCCGCGCCTGATCGTCCTGGGTGAGCACACGCGGTGGCAGCAGCCCACGCAGGTGAAGCGCGTCGCGTTCGTCGGCGGTAAAGGCGGTGCCTTTGTTGACGAGCGGATCATGCAGCAGATCAAGGCCCGTCCTTGCGGCGGTTCGTTCGGGAATCATGCAAAAAGCTCCTCACATAAATTCAGAATTACGTCGATGATTTTGTAGGGGCGGGTTTGAAACCTGCCTTCATGTTCATAGCTCACCGCACCGTAAGTGCTGAAATCGATTGACTCTGTCTCCACTCTAGCACCAGCCCCGTTTTGCCATGAGTGCAATCTATCATCAGATTCATGTGATGGAAGACGTGAAAGAAGATGGTCACAACGCGAATAGGAATTTTGTGAAATTCATCAAGGCTCGTTAAAATTTGGGCCGCATGTCCCAATCTTACACCGCAGGACAGGCGATAGAGTTCACAACAAAGGAGTCTTTTATGAAGCGATTAGTGCTGCTCACGCTGGTGCTGCTGGCGCTGCTGCCGCTCAGCCTGAGCGTCGTAAGTGCGCAGGACGACGAAACCGTCGTCATTCGCAGCCTCGGCAACATCACAACGTTTAACCCGCTGATGACGACCGATGGTGCATCCTTCCAGGCGTTCGCCATTCTGTGGCCTTCTCCGGTGGAAGTGGACAGCTTCACCGGTGCGCCCGTTCCCGGCCTGACGGAATGGACGGTCTCCGAAGACGGCCTGACCTACACCTTCACCATCCGCGAGGATGCCGTGTGGAGTGATGGCACGCCGATCACCTCGGACGACATGATCTTCACCATCGGCGCAATCCAGAACGAGGAAATCGCCACCGCCTTTGAATCCAACATCGAACTGGTGTCGGCGGTCAACCGCATTGACGACAAGACCTACGAAATCGTGCTGAGCCAGCCGGACTGCGCCGCGCTGAGCCAGTTGGGCGCGATTCGCTTCCTGCCCGCGCATAAGTTCGCGGCGGATTACAGCGACTTCGTGGAAGGCGAATTCATCGACAACCCCGACGTGAGCGGCGGCCCCTACATTCTGGAAGAATGGGCACCCGACGAATTCCAGCGCTACCGCGCCAACGAAACCTTCTGGGGCGGCGCGCCGTCGATCCCGTTCCTGATTAACCGCGTCGTTGGGGAGCAGGCCGTCGCGCTCCAGGGCATTCAGTCCGGCGACATCGACTACACCTACTTCCAGGGCGACCTGTTCGCGCAGATCGCGGACACCAGCAGCCTCCAGTATGAATTCTTCCCACAGTTGACCGTCAACTTCCTGGCGCTTAACTGGGCAGACCCGACCAATCCGCAGAGCGCCTATGACGGCGATGCGCTGGTCGAACAGACCCCGCATCCCATCTTCAGCGACCCCGCAGTGCGGCAGGCGGTGGCGATGGGCTACAACAAGCAGGATATCCTCGCCACGCTGGGCGGCGAAGACGGCGGCACGCCGCTGCTGGGCGTGGTCGTGCCGACGATTGGTTGGGCGTACAACACCAACATCGAACCGTACCCCTATGACCCCGAAATGGCGGCGCAGTTGTTAGAAGAAGCGGGCTGGGTGGACAGCGACGGTGACGGCGTGCGCGAAAAGGACGGCGTCCGGCTCTCGTTCACCATCAGCTACAGCAACATCCTCGCCTTGTTCGAGACGACCGCGCTGGTGGCGCAAGACCAACTGAGCGACATTGGCTTTGAGGTCAACCTTGAACTGGTGGAATGGGCGAATTACCTCGACCAAATCTACTTTGGGCAGGGGTACGACGCCACGCCGATGAGCAACAGCGGCGGCACCGCCCCGCCTGACCCGAACGACTTCACGACGCTCATCCTGAGTTCGGAAGATACGCCGGGGTCTGGCAACAACCTCGCGTCGTACATCAACCCGCAAATTGACGAATTGGTGCGGGCGGCGCGCACGGTGCCGGGCTGCGATACGGCAGCGCGTGCCGAAATCTACTACCAGATTCAGCAGATCGCCCATGATGATGTGGCGTATGACTTCACCTTCACGCCCAATATCTACCAAGTGGCGAACAGCCGTATCGGCAACTTCAACCCCGGTCCGTCGTGGGTGTATTACGGCTATGCCGCGCACCTGCACGAATGGACGTTGGGCGGGTAATCAACCTCACCCCACCCCCTCTCCGCACGGAGAGGGGGCAGGGGGTGAGGTTATTCCGCGTAAAAATCGTCGATGTTGTCTTTGTGGATGAAGACGTGTTCGGTGTATTCGGCGGGCGG
>JANRLJ010000254.1:0-8020 GCA_033762735.1 bacterium
CGTTCCGCGAAAGGACTCGTTGAACCATTCCCCCGCGTCGAGCGCTTTCAACTGTGCCAGGGTCATCCCCGTCACATACCCTGTGCCGCTGGTCGTCTTATCAACCGTGAAATCGTGGACGATGACCGGATGCCCGTCGGCAGATCGATGTACATCCAGTTCGATTCCGTCCGCGCCCTGTTCGGCAGCGAGTTCAAAGGCGGGCAGCGTATTCATGGGCGCATAAGCACTCGCGCCACGATGCCCGAAAACAAGCATTCGTCCCTGGTTCAGCGCGTCAAGCAGTGATTGTGAGGCCAATGCTATTTCACCCGCATGACAGGCGCAACCTGAATCGCATCACCTTCGACGCGCACCCGGTAGACCGGTACATCCACCAGCGCAGGTGGAGAGAGTACCTTACCAGTGCGAATGTCGAACTGTGCCCCGTGTCGCGGACATTCGATGGAATATTCGTGCAGATTGCCTTCTGCCAGGGGGCCGTCATCATGGGTACAGACATCGGCAATGGCGTAGAACTGCCCATCCACGTTAAACACCGCCACCCATTTACGGTTGACTTCCACCACCAGCCTCTCGCCCGGCTGAAGCTCATCTGTTGTAGCGACTGTGATAAATTCGCTCATCGTCATTTTCCGAATGATCCAATAGAAAAAGAGGTGAATAACCCCGTATTCACCCCGTCGTATTTTAGCTCAGAATTTTCGCTTCGATGGCTTTCTTCAGCCGATCCCGCACCCGTTCGAAGGGCACCCGCTGGAGCAGTTCATCAAAGAAGCCGTCAATGACCATCAACTGCGCTTCGGCGCGGGGAATCCCCCGGCTCATGAGATAGTAGATGGGTTCATCTTCCAGCGTCCCGAAGGTCGCTGCGTGGGAACACTTCACGTCGTCGGCTTCGATTTCAAGCCCCGGAATGCCGTCCATCCGCGCATCGTCGCTCAGCAGCAGATTGCGGCAGGCCTGATAACCGTCGATCTTCTGCATCTTCGGCAGCGACTTAATCATCCCCTGCCAGACGGTGCGGGCGACATCTTTTGCCGCCCCCTTGAACAGCAGGTCAGAAATGGTCAGCGGCGCGTTGTGGTTCTGCTGTGTATCGAGGTCGAAAAGCTGGTCGCTGTCGGCGAAGAAGAAGCCGGACATACGACCATGTGCGCCCAGACCGTCCAGTTCAAGTTCCAGATAGGCCTTCGTAAGTGTGCTGCCCATCGTCCCCTGCACCCAGTCCAGCCGACCATCCCGCCCGACGCGCGCCTTCTGATGGCTGAACTCATAAGTCTGGCGGTTCCAGTTTTGCAGCGCCACATATTGCAGCACAGCATTATCGCCCACCAGCAGTTCGGTCGCGCCGATATAGGACGAATCGGCCTGCCCCGGCGCAGAGGCATACTCCACCTGAATCGTGGCCTGGGCGCTTTCTTCCAGCACGACCAGCACATGCCCCAGCGTCGCACCGTCGTGCGTGTTGTACATCACCACATGGAACGGTAGTTCCGCGACAACCCCACGCGGCACATACACAAACACACCGTGTGTCCACAGCGCGGCATGGAGCGCGGCGAACTTGCCCGCCGTCGGCAGCACGGCTTTGGTCATCAGGTTCGGGCGGACGAGCGCTTCATGTTCCTTGCAGGCTGTCAGGAGATCGGTGAAGATCACGCCCTTTGCCTTGAGCGAGTCGGCCACTTCATAGTTGACCAGCTTGCCATCGACAAAGACCAGTTTGCCGCCTTCGCCCTCGCCCACCAGCGGGTCGAGATTGGCCGCCGGGACATCGCTCATGGCAGCCCCGTTGGGCGAAATCAGCTTCGACGCTTCATCCCAGCGGATACGGCGGTAGTCGGTGCGCCGCCAGTCTTCATCCTTCTGGGTGGGCATCGGCAGGTCTTCATAAATTTCCCAGGACGCTTCACGGCTTTCGCGCAGCCAAAGCGGTTCGTTGTTGGCGTCGCTGTGCGCATGAACGTCCGCCAGGGTATAGCTTGGCGTAGCAGCGCCGGACGTGCGCCGTCTTACTGCAACCACAGTGCGTTTCTCCTTTTCATGATGAACATAGAGGCACGGTCACGTGCCCCTATGCTGGATTGTGTTTGCTTCGTTCAGGAAGTCAGGGTATGGTCAGCTTAGCCGATGGAGCCTTCAAGCTGAATCTGGATCAGGCGGTTGAGTTCCATCGCGTATTCCATCGGCAGTTCCTTCACCAGCGGCTCGATAAAGCCGTTGACGACCATCGCGTTGGCTTCGTCCTCGCTCAGCCCCCGGCTCATAAGGTAAAAGAGCTGGTCTTCGCCCACGCGGCTGACCGAGGCTTCATGCCCCATCGTCACGCGCTTGGCATCGACTTCGATGGTCGGGTAGGTATCCGAACGGCTGCGGTCATCCAACAGCAGCGCATCGCAGACGACGTTGCTTTTGGCGTTGTCCGCGCCTTCCACGATCTTGAGCAGACCGCGATAGCTGGCGCGACCGCCGTCCTTGCTGATCGACTTGCTGATGATCTGGCTAGTCGTATTCGGCGCAAGGTGCGTAATCTTCGCGCCCGCGTCCTGATGCTGCCCATGTCCGGCAAAGGCAATCGAGAGCACCTCGCCATGTGCGCCTTCCCCGGCCAGAATCACCGCGGGATACTTCATGGTGAGCTTGGAGTTATGAACAATGAAGCCCTGCGAGACAAAATTACCCGTATCTTCGACTTCAATGTCCCACGTCGGCACCAGTTCGGTTGAAGGTTCCGACACTGTAACCGGGACGATTTCGACCTCATCGCTCAATTCGATCTGCGAACGTCCTACTAAACGCTTTGCTTCCCATTGAGCAGCGGGTTGCCGCTGTGCCCTTTCACGCATCGAGGGGCTAACATGAGCATAAATGCGCTCATCCAAAGCAAAGCTGAGACGGTAAGCCCCATGTGCTATGCAAGTCACACCCATAATTGTGACTTCTTTGGGTTCACTGAATTCGGCGTAGAGACGAGGCGTGATACCGAGTGATACCACTAACCCCGCAACATCTTCCAGCAGCGCCTTGTTCACCGATTTCAGATGGAAGCGACGGGCTGCAACAGAACCATCAGCGTCAAGGTAGCCTGCAATAAATGCGACGCGCTGTACTTCTGGCAGTGAAAAGACCCACGCTGGAACACGTTTGTTCGCAGCTTTACCAACAAACCCATTGATCTGAAAGAACTCGGTCAGTTCCTTGCTGTTCCAGCCCAGATGATGCCCATCAGCCCGTTCCGTCGGCTCGGCATCAATCAATGCCGTCATGGTATCAACTAGCCGGCCACGTGCACGATCTTCACGAGGCGTAGAAAAACCAACCTCAGCGTAACGGATTACGCCTTCGGTTTTTCCCTGTGCTATCTCGATGTTGCCATCGCCTACCCAATAGCCAAACAACCACATCAGATCAGTCGTCGTGTATTCAGGCAGCGTCATCTTTGAACGACGAGTACGAGTCATCGTCAGTCCATCTGAATACTGATTGGATGACTCAAAAGTCGTTACGAGGCTTGGCACTTGCAGTTGGTACGGCGCTCCGTAATCAAGAGATTTACGCGGAACAATGGCCTTTGTGAGATGATCCGCACGGACATACCCCAGGTGATAACGTCCCAGCTTCTTAGGAGCATCTGCATCATAAATATATGAGTAGAAGGGATGATTGGCTGTTACATCCAGTTTGCGTTCGCCCGCCGCAACGGTATGCACTGGCTGATAACCAGAGAAGCGCTTGGCGACCACCGGACGGAAGCACAATTCGCCCGCCTTCTCGTCGTAGGACAGCACCAGATCGCCTGCTTCCAGTGCCTCAATGTTCTTCAGGCCGTCAGGCGTGGTGACGGTAGAACCTTCCGCGAGGCAACCCAGGTTGCCATCCACCCATTCCATCGTGGCATTCTTGTGGGCAACCGCGCGCTTCGTCACAAGGTTATACACGTTATTCGACCAGTTCTGAATCGTGGTGTAGCGGCAGCGTCCACCGTCCTTGACGATGATCTCCACTACCGCGCTGTGCAGGCTGTTGCTGCTGTAGGTCGGGGCGGTGCAGCCTTCCACATAATGGACGTAGGCATCTTCATCCACGATGATGAGTGTGCGCTCGAACTGGCCCATGTTCTGCGTGTTGATGCGGAAATAGGCTTGGAGCGGCATTTCTACCTTCACGCCCTTCGGCACGTAGATGAACGACCCGCCCGACCAGACGGCCGTGTTCAGCGCGGCGAACTTGTTATCGCCAGAAGGGATTACCGTCCCAAAGTATTCGCGCACCAGGTCGGGATATTCGCGCAGACCGGAGTCCATGTCGAGAAAGATCACACCTTTGTTTTCCAGATCAGCGCGAAGGTTGTGATAGACCGACTCGGAGTCGTATTGAGCGCTCACGCCCTGGAGATACTTCTGTTCGGCTTCGGGGATGCCGAGCTTATCGAACGTGTCCTTGATTTCGGGCGGCACTTCGTCCCAGTTACGCCCCTGGCCGTCGGTGGCTCGGACGTAGTAGTAAATGTCGTCGTAGTCGATGCCCGCCAGTTCACCGCCCCACTCAGGCGTGGGCTTGCTGAGGAAAATTTCATACGCCTTCAGCCGGATTTCGGTCATCCATTCCGGCTCGTTCTTCATCTGGCTGATCTGCCGGACGAGTTCAGCCGTCAGCCCCTTCTCGCTTTTAAAGCTGTACTGCACATCGTCGTCATGAAAGCCATAAGCATCGTCATAAGAGCCGCGCACGTCCTTAAGGGCGGCTTCCTGTTCGGTCAGGCTCTTATCGCTCTCGATAAAGTCAGTCATTTGCTGCGTTCCCTTCAATCGTTACGATAAATCAGGTCAGCGGTGGTGATTAACACACTCAGCGAGCCAGTGCGCCGTACTTTTCGCGCACCCAGTCATAGCCGGTTTCTTCCAGACGCAGCGCCAGATCAGGCCCGCCCTCTTCGACGATCAGACCCTGGAACATGATGTGGACGAACTGCGGCTTGATGTAGTTCAGAATGCGCTGATAGTGGGTGATAACGAGAACGCCAAGATCAGGCCCGCGCAGGGTACTCACGCCTTCGGCCACCACACGCAGCGCGTCGATGTCCAGCCCGGAGTCGGTTTCATCGAGTACCGCTATCATCGGTTCCAGCACGGCCATCTGGAGGATTTCGGCGCGCTTCTTTTCGCCACCGCTAAAGCCCTCGTTCAGGTAGCGCCCGGCGAAGCTGTGATCCATCTTGAGCATATCCATCTTGTTGCGCATCAGCTTGCGGAAATCGGGGATGGAGATGCCCTTGCTTTCGGGGTCAACCGCCTTCATGCGAGCGTTGATGGCATGGCGGAGGAAGTTCGCCAGCGTCACACCGGGGATGGCAACCGGATACTGGAACGCCAGAAACAGACCCGCGCGGCTGCGCTCATCGGGTTCCATTTCGAGAACGCTCTGGCCGTCGAGCAGAATTTCACCATCAGTCACTTCATAAGCAGGGTTGCCCAGCAGGACGTTCGCCAGCGTACTCTTGCCGCTGCCGTTCGGCCCCATCAGCGCGTGGACTTCACCCTGGCGGATCGTCAGGTTCACACCGCGCAGGATTTCATTCTCCTGCCCTTCCACGCGGGCATGGAGATTACGAATTTCCAGTGTTGCTCCCATTGGGGGAACTGCCTCCTCGGTTCAATTGATGTAGTTTAACGGGTGTTAACTTTGATGAGTGAACACGGGTTAGAATTGGCAAAAGTATAGCAGTCGGGTAATCGAGTGTCAATATTTATGACGTCTATCAGCAAAATTCTACTGAGATCAATTGTACTCCTGCAACATTAGAATCGGGGTAGAAATGGGGTCTTTCGGCATGATTTTTCAGACGCTCATCTTTAAAATTGACCCGCTTTTCAGGGTGTGTTAGTATGTGGGCATCGAGTCGAACGCATCAGGAGACAGAGGACTGCTGCATGACCGCAGACATCCAGAGCAAAGAAGAAGGCCTGCGCGAAGCGTTGCGCCAGGTCATTGACCCCGAAATTGGCATGAACGTGATCGAACTGGGGCTGATCCGCTATCTTGATTTGCAGGAAGATCGCGCCCATATCACCATGATTATGACCACGCCCTTCTGCCCCTATGCCCCGCAGCTTTTGGAGCAGACGCGCCGCACTGCACAGCAGCATCTCGGCGTCCCCACCACCATCGAGATGGGGCTGGAAATGTGGGATCCCAGCATGATGGAAGACGGTGCAGCCGACGACTGGGGCCTGTTTTAAACTCACCCAGCAGAACGAACAGAGACAGGATAACCTGTCTCTGTTTTATTTCCTCGTTTGTGCCTTGCCCCATTTTAGTGGTTGTAGGGCGTGGACTGGAACAACGCTGAGTCAAGCGCTGTCCACACCTCCTGCATGTCCTGTCGCGTAATCTGCGCCTGCCATTTGCTGCTGCCCACCCAACCAATGAGGTTAAAGCGCCCGTTCGGCAGCATCTCCACACTGATATGGGTCGTGATTGAAGGCTGATTCGTGGTGCGCAGGGGTGCCGTTCGGATGCGGCTGGTCAGATCGGCGGCCTTCTGTGGATAGAGCAACTGCCCCAGGCACAGCCATAAAATCTGCGCCGCACGGTAGGAAAGCACCCGCGCCCATTTCAGATGATTGACCGTCTCGCCACCCAGAACAATGGCATTCCCACTCGATTTACGGGCGACGAATATCCCGGTTGAATTTCCATAGTTGACTTGTGTTTCGTTGAACATCATCTCACCCTGATTGTTTGTCCTACGTCTGTAAGACTACTTTCGGATGAGAAGTGTTCCACCTCCCGCCGCAACTTCCCCGATGATGGCGGCGTTTTCATCCCCCTGACGGATGATCTCCGCCAAAAGTCGGTCAGCGTCCTCAGCCGCAACGGCTATCAGCAGACCGCCCGACGTTTGCGGGTCGAACAGCAAGGCCTGCTCGTACTCCTCAAAAGCACCTCCAAAACGCACAAACTCACCGAAAAAGTCGGCGTTGCGGCGCATCCCACCGGGGAAGGTGTCCTGCCGGGCATAGTCCAGCACCCCAGGCAGCCAGCGCAGGGATGAGAACGATAGATGGAAATCCACCTGCCCGCCCGCGATCATTTCACGGGCGTGGCCGAGCAAGCCAAACCCGGTAATATCCGTCATCGCATGGACATTGCTTTGTCTGGCCGCTCGCGAGGCATCCCGATTAAGGCGGCTCATGCTGGCAACCGCCGCCTGTACATGCTCATCGACAGCACGGCTGTTTTTTAGGGCGGTCGTCACCACCCCTGTCCCCAGCGCTTTGGTCAGGATCAGCCTGTCACCCGGCTGTGCGCCGCTTTTGGTCAGGATGCGATTGGGCTGCACGATGCCGGTCACCGCAAGGCCATATTTTGGCTCCTTATCGGTGACGGTGTGCCCGCCCGCGACAACGGCACCCGCCTCGCGCACCTTCTCCGCCCCACCGCGCAGAATCTCCGTCAGGATGCTCATGTCGAGTCCATCAGGGAAGGCGACGAGGTTAATCGCCATCAATGGATCGCCACCCATCGCATACACATCACTCAGCGCATTGGCTGCCGCAATCGCGCCGAAGTCATAAGCGTCATCCACCACAGGCGGGAAGAAATCGACGGTGGAAACGATGCCGCGCTCAGCATCCAGCGCATAGACAGCCGAATCGTCCGGTGAGTCCAAACCCACCAACAGCGCCGGAAAATCTTCAGTTGCGAAAATACCCTTTAGCGGACGCAGCACGTGCGCCAGGTCACGTGGACCCAGTTTAGACGCTCAACCCGCGCAGGCAGCCAGCGACGTGAGTTTGATCCCACTCATGTCGAATGTTCCTCGTTGAACCCGAACGACCCCGCGAGTATAGGCAATTTGCGCACTGGCGACAACCGTTTGAATGAGAAAAGCTTGAGTCTTGCACGGGGCGCGGATGTCCTGTATACTGCGCTGTAAGTTCGGGGTGTGGCGCAGCCTGGTAGCGCGCTTGCATGGGGTGCAAGAGGTCATGGGTTCGAATCCCGTCACCCCGAC
>JANRLJ010000255.1:0-47721 GCA_033762735.1 bacterium
GGAGAGGGGGAGAAGACCAGGGAAGCGTGTTAAGTCCCTCTCCCTGAGGCAGAGGGATTTAGGGTGAGGGCAAATGAGCCGTTGTGAACTTTCATAACTCCTTTTAGAGTACCGGACAACGCTATTTAGGGTGAGGGCGAAGGTTCAAGTGCGAACTCCTAACCCGAAATTAGAGCAGAGGCAACTTTATGGCTTCCAGAACCCATGTCCGCACACCGGGCGATACCAGCGGGAATTCAATTCAGCAGGAGATGCTGCGCCGCCGCCTGCCGCTGGTGATCGTAATCATGCTGGTCGCGGTGATGGTGGTGCTGTTCCGCGTCATCTCCTTCCAGTTCCCGCAGGATCCGCGTGTGGTGCGCGAACTGGCCGCGCTGCGTGATGCAGGCTACGGGCGCACAGAGCGCATTGAGTCGGCACGCGGTGTGATCTATGACCGGGATGGCGAGCCGATGGCGGTCAATACCCGTCAGTATCGTGTGGGCATCAGCCCCAACCTCGTGGCTGACCCGGCACGCGCCGCTACACAGCTTGCCGCCATCCTCAACCTCGATGAACTGGAACTTTTACAGGTCATCAACAGCGACCTGCGCTACTACCTGCTCGGCACGGTCGATCCTGATACCTGGCAGCAGATTAACCGTCTGGAGATGGGGCTGTCCATCGAAGTCGAGCGTATTCAGCGCCGCTACTATCCACAGGGGCCGCTGGCGTCGCAGGTGATCGGTTTTGTGGCGGGGGATGAAGAAAACTTTCGCGGCTACATCGGCGTGGAAGGCTACTATGAGCAGGAACTTGCCGGGCGCGTCCGCACTACCGAAGTCAGCAACATCCCCTTCGGCCTGCCGGAAGACCCCGGCGCGATGGGCGAAGGTGCCGATCTGATTCTGACCATCGACCGCGATGTGCAGTATTTTGTGGAAAGCGAACTGGCCGCCGCGATTGCCAGCACAGGCGCGACGGGCGGGACGATCATCGTCATGGACCCGCGCACGGGCGACATCCTCGGCATGGCAAGCTGGCCGACCTTCGACCCCAACGCGATTTCCGAGATTACCAACCAGCAGCTTTTGAACAACCCCGCCATCAGCAGCACGTGGGAACCTGGCTCGATCTTCAAGGTGATTACGGTGGCCGCTGGCATTGAAACCGGGGCGATCACGCCCAACTGGACGTACTACGACAACGGCATCCTCACCGTCGGCGGCATTTCGGTCTATAACTGGGATCGCGCCGCGCACGGGCTGACAGATGTGACCACGTTGATTGCCAACTCGCTCAATGTGGGCGCGTCCAGTGTCAGCCTGCAAATGGGCTATGAGCGCTTCTATGCCATGATGGATGCCTTCAACATCGGTGCGCCGACGCGGGTGGATTTGCCGGGTGAGGAAAGCGGCATTCTGCCTGTGCCGGGGGACGAAATCTGGAGCGAGAGCAACCTCGCCACCAACGCCTATGGGCAGGGGTTGGCCGTGACGCCGCTGCAAATGCTCACCGCCGTGAATGCGATTGCCAACGATGGCCGCATGATGCAGCCTCGCATCGTCTGTCAGGTCATCGACGGCGACCGGGTGGAAGTGCCGCGCCCGGTGCAGCTGGGGCATCCGATCTCGGTGGAGACCGCCAACGCCGTCACCGACATGATGGTGACAGCCGTGCAGGGGTTGGATGAAGCGGCTCAGCTTCCCGGTTATACTGTCGCCGGGAAGACGGGCACGGCGGAAATTCCGGGGCCGAGCGGGTATGAGCAGGGGGTGTACAACATGAGTTTTGTGGGCTTCCTCCCGGCGGATAACCCGCAGATCAGCGTGATCGTCAAGCTCGACCGTCCAACGAGTGGCAATTGGGCCAGCCAGGTGGCCGCGCCCGTCTTCCGGCGGCTGGCGGAGCGGCTGGTGATTCTGCTGGAAATCCCGAATGACCAGATTCGCCTCGCGCTGAACGCCGAGGGCGGCAACACCGATCTGCGCGGGTGCTCGCGTTAAGTACGGTAAAAGAAGCAACGAGCAATGAGCAATGCGTTTTTGCCTTCATGACGAAGGCTCTACGTCTAAACATCGAACGTTTGTTGTCTCTTCAACCTCACTCCACAAGCGACTGCCTCTTCTGTAAGGGGCGGGGATTCAAAGTGAGATTCCCCCCTTCTACCTGAGGGAGAAGGGGATGGGGGATGAGGGCTATCTTGATAAGGAAATCGTTAGGGAAACAGGTTTATGGGTGGTGGACTTCCTTTGGCGCTGGCGGCAGGCCTGATTACGTTCGTGCTGGGCGTGATCTGGGGGGAGCCGTTTGTCGAGATTTTGCGCCGCTTACGCATCGGCAAGCAGATTCAGGCCGAACTGAGCGCGGCGCATCAAAAAAAAGTGGGCACCCCGACAATGGGCGGGGTTATGATTATCGCCCCGGTGGTGCTGATTATGGTCGCGCTCAACATCGCCAACGTCGTGCAGTTCGGCGGCGGGTCGAGCACGTTTCTGCCGCTGTTCGTGCTGTTTACGTTTTCGCTGCTGGGGATGATCGACGATTGGGAAGGCATCAGCCGCTCACGGGGCAGGCCGCGTGGACAGGGACTCAGCGCCCGCGCCAAGTTCATCGGGCAGTTGGTTCTGGCGGGGCTGGCGGCGGGCATCATCTCGCTCTATGACGGCGGCTTTTCGTTCGCGAACCAGATCGTGCTGCCGCTGATTCCGATCACTATCCCGCTCAGCCCGATCATCTTTATCCCGATCACCATGTTCTACATCGTGGGTATGTCCAATGCGGTCAATCTCACCGATGGGCTGGATGGCCTTGCGGGCATCATCACCGCCAGCGCCTTTGCCGCCTATGGCGTGATTGCCTATTTACAGGGACAGATTTACCTCGTCCAGTTGTGCTTTGTGGTCTGTGGGGCGTGTTTCGCCTTTCTGTGGTACAACGCCCACCCGGCGCAGTTGTTCATGGGCGATACCGGGTCGCTGGCGCTGGGCGCGACGCTCGGCACGGTCGCCATTATGACGGGGCAATGGCTGCTGCTGCCCATTATCGCCATCGTACCTGTGGCGGAAACCGTCTCGGTGATCTTGCAGGTGGCCTCTGCCCGCTACAGCCGCCGCTATCTGGGTGTGGATCGGCGCATCTTCCGCATGGCACCGCTGCATCTCCATTTTGAACGGGGCGGCTGGAGCGAAACGCAGATCGTCCAGCGCTTCTGGCTGGTGGGCATCCTGAGCGCCATGATCGGGATTGCGCTGGCGCTGCTGTAGCTGAAAGCGGTTAGCTTTTAGCGTTTAGCGTTTAGTGGTTCGACTCATCAAGTGGTGCGTCCGGTAAGTCCTAACAGTTTCCTCTGTGGTCTTTGGTAGGGGCGAGGCATGCCTCGCCCCTACGGAAACATCAGGCGTTGTTGAAGGGTATTGTCCATTAGGACAAAGTGTCCAAGATTTCTACGGAAATTAGATGCCAGAAACACGTTAAGTCTGATTGCTTAAAGCTAAAAGCTAATTGCTAACCACTAAAAACTACAAAGGCGAATTATGTTCTTTCGACAGAATGATGACATCCTCGCTGGCCGCCGTGTGCTGGTGGTCGGCTTCGCCCGGCAGGGGCAGGCGCTCGCGCGGTGGCTGCCTACCGTTGGCGCATCGGTCGTTGTGACCGACAGCAAGACCGCCGAGCAGCTCGGCATCAATATCGACGACTATCCCCGCGCCCGCTTTGTGCTGGGCGCGAACCCCGAAATGCTGCTGGACGATGTCGATATGGTGTGTGTCTCTGGCGGTGTCCCGCTGGATTCGCCGCTGGTGCAGGCGGCGCAGGCACGGCAAATTCCCGTCACCAACGACGCACAGTTATTCGTGGAGCGCTGCCCCGCTCCGATTACGGGCATCACCGGGAGCGCGGGCAAGACGACCACCACCACGCTCGTCGGTGAAATGTCCAAGCGGGTGGGTTATACCACCTGGGTGGGCGGCAACATTGGGAATGTGCTGCTGGACGTGATGATGGGCATTCGCCCCGATCATCGGGTGGTGATGGAGCTTTCCAGCTTCCAACTGGAATTGATGTTCACCAGTCCGCCGATTGGCGCGGTGCTGAACGTCACGCCCAATCACCTTGACCGTCACGGCACGTTTGAGAATTATCTGCGGGCGAAGGCCAACCTCATCGTGCATCAGTCCAGCCGGGGAATCGCCGTGCTGGGGCGCGATGATATGGGGACGCGCCTGCTGGAACCTGCCGTGCAGGGCGATCTGGTCTGGTTCAGCCGCTACGAGATGATGAGCGACGGCGCGTTTATGGTCGGGCAGCGCCTGGCCGTGTCGGGTCTGTCCAGTCCGGACGGCGACCCACACATTATCTGCGAGGCCAGCGACATCCCTTTGCGCGGCGAACACAATCTGCTGAATGTGCTGGCGGCCTGTGCGATTGCCGGGACAATGGGCATCGCGCCGGAAGTGATGGCGGAGACAATCCGCGACTTCAAGCCTGTGCCGCATCGTCTGGAACTGGTGCGCGAGATCAACGGCGTGAAGTACGTCAATGACAGCATCGCCACCGCGCCGGAGCGGGTGCTGGCCGCGCTGCGCAGCTATGAAGAACCGCTGGTGCTGCTGGCGGGTGGGGCGGATAAAAAGCTCTCCTGGGATGAGATGATCGCGCTGGCACTGCGCAAATGCCGCCATATCGTCGCGTTCGGGCGCGATGGCGACATCGTGGTCAACACGGTCAAAAAGCTCGGCGGGCCGTCGGACTGCGTCACGCGGGTGCAAACGCTGGATGAGGCGGTGGCGGCGGCGGCAAAGGTGGCTGAGCCGGGCGATGTGGTGCTGCTCTCGCCGGGCGGCACAAGTTACGATGCCTATAAGGACTTCGAGGCACGCGGGGCGCACTTTCGCCAATTGGTCGCTGCGCTATAATTCTTTAGCAGGTAGCGATGAGCACTTAGCTTTTAGCAGGTAGCGATGAGCACTTAGCTTTTAGCTTTTAGCAAAAGCTGATTGCTTAAGTCGAGTCATACGATTGCGGAAAGGGATGTCTGTGGGATGAAGGATTTCCGGTCGCTTATGGTGTGGCAGAAAGCGCATCAGGTGACTCTTGCCGTCTACCGTGTGACCAGCACCTTTCCCAAAGAGGAGCTTTATGGTCTGACCAATCAGATGCGTCGCTCCAGCGCATCTGTACCGACCAATATTGCTGAAGGCTGTGGGCGAGAAGGCGACAGCGAACTGGCACGGTTTTTCCAGATTGCGATGGCTTCTGCAAGTGAACTGGAATATCAACTGCTCCTGGCGCATGATTTGGGATTTATCGAGCAAACAACCTATACGCAGTTGAACAACGATCTGACCGAAGTCCGCAAGATGCTCAATGCCTTCTTGCAGCGCCTTCGTGCCAAACCGTAAGCGTGACTATTGTGTTTCTGAGCAATTGTACCTGTCACCGCCATTTTACAGATAGAAGTCAGGCAGTTGAGCATATAAGGATGGGTTTCAAACCTGCCCCTACAAGGGAAATCCCTGCAACTGCGTAAGTCCTGACAGCATTAACAGCGCTTTGCTTTTCGCCAACAGCTAATCGCTAAAAGCTAATCGCTAACCGCTAAAAGCTAACCAAAGGCTAAACAATGAGCGATCAACCGCTGCAACAACCGCAGTTTATCGACGAGGTGGCAGGCGAGGCATTACCGCCCCGTCCACTGGTGCGCGCAGCCCCACGCGGCGCACGACTGCCGGGTCAGCCGGAAACGGTCGCCCGCACGCTGGAACGGCGGCTGTCGTTCATCGGTACGCTTGACCGCCCGCTGCTGGTGGTGATCGTCATGCTGCTGGCGCTGGGCATGATGATGGTGTACAGCACCACCTTCTACTGGAGCGATACCGAATTCGGCAGTGAGATCGCGCTGCTGATCCGCCACGCCAGCAACGTGGGCATCGGTCTGGTAGCGATGGGGCTGGTGACGCTATTGGATTACCGCATGATGCGCCGCCTGGCCGTGATCGTCATGCTGGCCGCCATCAGCTTCCTGATCGCGGTGCTGCTGTTCGGGGATCGCACGTTCGGCGCTCGCCGTGCGCTGATTAATGGCCGCTTCCAGCCGGGCGAATTTACCGAACTCGCCATCATCATTTATATGGCTGCCTGGTTGGGGTCAAAGCGTGCGCGGATCCGCAGCTTCACCTATGGCTTTATTCCGTTCGTGGTGCTGGTTGGCATCGTCGTGGTACTGGTGCTGCTCCAGCCGGACATCAGCACGGCGGGCGTGATCTTCGCGACCTCGTTTGTGATGTTCTTCCTTGCGGGCGCGGATATGCGGCAGATTTTGATTGCGGGTGGCGCGGCGGTCGTGCTCAGCGTGGTTACGATTCTACTGTTCCCGGATTTTTTCGCCTACGCCGCCAATCGTATCGATACGTGGTGGGCAGGGTTGAACGACCTGACGCAGACCAACTATCAGGCCAAGCAGGCGGTGATCGCCTTTCTCTCTGGTGGGTGGACGGGTGTTGGCCTCGGCGAGGGACGGCAGAAATTCCTGGCGCTGCCCGCACCCCACACCGACTCGATTTTCGCCGTCATTGGGGAAGAACTGGGCGTGATCGGGGCGGCGCTGGTGCTGCTGCTGTATGTGGCCTTTATCATCCGTGCCTTCCAGATCGCGCGACGTGCGCCGGATGCGTTCGGGGCGCTGCTGGCGACAGGCGTGGCTGTATGGGTGGCGTTGAAGGCGCTGCTGAATGTAGCGGTGATGACCGCGCTGCTGCCGACAACGGGTGTGCCGCTGCCCTTTATCAGCTATGGCGGCTCGTCACTGGTGGTGCTGCTCACGGGGGTGGGGCTGCTGCTGAGTGTGCATCGCGGGACAGTTTTGCAGAAGAACACGCCGGATCGGAGGATCGCCGTTGGAACAACCGTTACGGCTTATGATCGCAGCCGGAGGGACGGGCGGACACGTCTACCCCGCGCTGGCCGCAGCCGAGGCGATGATCGCCCTGTACCCTGAAACACAACTGATTTTCGTCGGCACGGTAGGCGGTTTCGAGCGGCCTCTGCTCGATCAGTCACGCCTACCCTTTGTCGCCCGGCATGAGGTGCAGGCCGGGCCGATTCATGGGGTCAATCCCCTGCGGGCGGTGGGTAGTGTTTTCAGGCTGCTGCATGGCACCGTGCAGGCTTATGGACTGCTGCGCCGTCACAGGCCGCACGTGATCCTCTCCACCGGGGGATGGGTAGGCTTTCCGGTGTCGCTGGCAGCGCGGCTGCGCGGCGTTCCGCTGCTGATCTACCTGCCCGACATCGAACCCGGCCTGACCATCAAAGTGCTGCGCTTT
Source organism: bacterium (assembly GCA_033762735.1). Taxonomy (GTDB): domain Bacteria; phylum Chloroflexota; class Anaerolineae; order Aggregatilineales; family Phototrophicaceae; genus JANRLJ01. Next base: position 7,308 of record JANRLJ010000255.1, read on the forward strand.
TTCGCCAGCAAGGTCGCTGTGACCGCACCGGAGTCGCAGCCGTATTTCCGTAAGGGGCAGACGGTCGTGACCGGGTATCCGCTGCGGCGTGAGGTGCTGGCGCAGGTGGGGCAGCGTGACGCTGCAATCGCCCACTTTGGCCTTGATCCCATGCGCAAAACGCTGCTGGTCTTTGGTGGGAGCAAAGGCTCGCGCGCGGTCAACATGGGCGTGATCGACCTCCTGCCCGCGATTCTGGCCGATGGGCATCAGGTCATCCATGTGACGGGTACGCTGGATGAAGACCGCAGCCGGGAACAGGTCGCCGCGCTCGGCAGCATTCCCAACCTTGACCATTATCACGCCTACGCCTACCTGCACGGCGATATGGCGCTGGCCTTTGCGGCTGCTGATCTGGTTATCTGCCGGGCGGGCGCCAGCATCCTCGGTGAATTTCCGGCTTTTGGGCTTCCTTCGGTGTTGATTCCGCTGGCCTATAGCTGGCGCTATCAGCAGGTGAATGCGGATTACCTGGCGGCGCGTGGTGCGGCGGTGCATCTGGACGAGACGCACATGGCCGAAGACCTGCTGCCGACAGTGCGCGGCCTTCTGAATGATGAGGCTCGGCTGAATGCGATGAAATCCGCTGTAAATGCGCTGGCGCAGAGCGGAAATGTGGCGCACAATCAAGCGGCGCAAAACGAGGCGGCACACGACGCAGCGGCCAATCTTGCGCGGGCGCTGGAACAACTCGCACGAGGGAGTTCATGATACAATTAACGGTGCTGCTGGGGGTGATGTGCCTGGTCTTCAGCTACATTGGCTTCACGCGCGGCTGGAACAAAGAGATCATCGCCATGTCGGGCATTATCCTGGCGTTGTTCGCGTCGTTCCAGTTCGATGGTGTGCTGACCAGCCTGCTGGTGAACTTTCCGCCGGAACAGGCGTTTGCTATTCGTGCAGCGTTGTTTATCATCGTGGTCTTCTTCGCCTATCAGACCCGTGCGATTGTGGGCGAAGCAGCGACGCGGGCACGGGGCGGGCCGGGCGATGGCCGCGACGATTTACAGATCAGCATCCTCGGTGGGTTGGTGGGCGCGTTCAATGGCTACCTGATCTGGGGGACGCTGTGGTATTTTCAGCATGTCGCCAATTACCCGCTGTCGCCCTATATTTCCGCACCGCTGGCGGGGACGGCCAGCGCCAATTTCGTGGAGTCGCTGCCGCTGTTTCTGCTGGCGGGCGGGCCGGCGGGCGAGGGCAATCTGCTGGCGGCGGCGGTGATCGTGCTGTTTCTGATTGTGTTGATTGTGATTTGAAGTTTTCAGTGAATAGTTTTTAGCGATTAGCAGTTAGCTTTTAGCGACTAGTACATTGACCATCTAAAGTTGCCTACCTGTAGGGGCGCAGCGCGCTGCGCCCGTACCAACGCAACCGGTCATTCTCATCTTGTTAGTGTACTAGTATAACGACCATCTAAAGCTACCTACCTGTGGAGCGAGGTGCGCCTCGCCCGTACCAAAACAGCTCAGCATTCTCATTTTGTTGATGTACTCGTGGGCTTGTTTTACAAATCGTTGGGGCAAGGCATGCTTTGTCCTCAGAAAAGACCGGCGTGTTGTTGTCAGCGAGATCACGAAAGTAAAATTGTGAACGTGGCTTGAGAGAATTTATGGAGAAATGCAAACAAATCCGCCGGGCGACCGGGCGAGGCATGCCTTGCCCCTACGGAATCATCAGGCGTTTTTGAAATGTTTTATCCATTAGTCACAGCGTGTATCGCCACAAGCGAAGCGCTAACAACTAATCGCTAACAGCTAATGGCTAAAAACCAACAACGATTCACTTCTCTTTCCCGACCGCCGTGCGGAGCGTGTTATGATCCAGCTTTATTCGCTGATGTGGGTTCTGGCCGTGTTTTTTGCCATCATCGGCTATCAACGCGGATGGAACCGGGAACTGATCGCAACGTCAGGAATTATCCTGGGGTTTTTCGCGCTGTTCCAGTTCGACAGTGTGATTCGTGGGACGCTGCTGCTGTCGTTCCCGCCGGAGCAGGCCTTTTTTATTCAGGCGGCGATTTTTATTGCGATTGTCTTTTTCTCTTACCAGAACCGCGTCTTCATCGCGGAGCCGCGCCCCGGTCGGCTGAACTTTCAGGCCGGGCTGCTGGGGGCGCTGGTGGGGTTCATCAACGGCTATCTGATCGGCGGGACGCTGTGGTACTTCATGGACATTAACCAGTACCCCTTCGACCCGTATATTCTCGCGCCCTCGCCAACATCACCCAGTGCGCAGCAGCTTGGCTCGATGCCGCTGGTCATCCTGGGCGGTGGTGTGGGTGGCAGCGGTGATCTGCTGGCGGTCGCGGTGATTCTGATGTTTCTGATGGTGCTGATTGTTCTCTAAAAGTGTTCGGATAACCCATTTATGCAACTGATACCGGGGCAGCGGGTGCATTTTGTCGGCATTGGCGGGGCAGGCCTTTCCGCCATTGCCCGCATTCTGCTGCATCAGGGCTACAGCGTCTCTGGCAGCGACCGTGCGCCGAGCGCCATCACTGAGGAACTGGCGCGGGAAGGCGCGACGATCTACAAGGGGCATAACCCCGCCCATGTGCTGAATGCCGAACTGGTGATTATCTCCTCAGCTGTACAGAGCGATCATATCGAAGTGCTGGCCGCGCACTCTGAAGGCATCCCGGTCGTCAAGCGTGCTGATATTCTGGCCGCCCTGATGAGCGGTCACGTGGGCATCGCCGTCGCCGGGACGCATGGCAAGACGACCACGACCGCCATGATTACGCATGTGCTGCGCGAGGCCGGGCAGAAGCCCAGCTACATCGTCGGCGGGGTGATGAACAACACCAGCAGCAACGCCGAGGTCGGCAGTGGCCGTGCCTTCATCATCGAGGCCGACGAATACGACAATATGTTTCACGGTCTGCGCCCGCAGATTGAAGTGATAACCAACATCGAGTATGACCATCCCGATTTTTTTCGCACACGCGGCGCGTATACCGACGCCTTTTCGCGCTTTATCGGTCTGCTGCCAAAGGACGGCCTGCTGATCGCCTGCGCTGATGACCCTACCGCCAACATCTTTGCGCAGAATCGCTTTATCGTGAATCTGCCCGTGCTGATGTACGGCATCATCAATCCGCGTTCGACCTGGCGGGCGACGCGCTTGCGCCCGGCGGAAGGCGGAACGGCCTTTGAGGTCGTCCGGCGCGGGAATGTCCTGGGGACGGTGACGCTGGGTGTCCCAGGCAGGCATAACGTGCTGAACGCACTGGCGACGCTGGCCGTGGCCGAAAGCCAGGGCGTGACGTTTGAGATCGCCTCTGCCGCGCTGCGGACGTTCAAGGGGCTGGCGCGACGCTTTGATGTGCGTGGTGAGGTCGATGGCGTGGTCGTGGTGGACGATTACGCGCATAACCCGACCAAAATCCGGGCGGCGCTGCAAGCGGCACGAGAGCGCTACCCAAAGGCCGACATCTGGGCGGTGTGGCAGCCGCACACCTACAGCCGCACGCAGGCGCTGGCCGAGCTGTACGCCGTCGCGTTTGACGATGCCGATCATGTGATCGTGACCGATATTTATGCGGCGCGGGAACAGCCGATTGAGGGCGTGAGCGCGGCGGAAACTGTTAAAACGATCCAGCACCGGGATGTGCGTCATATCGCCGATCTCCCGGACGTAACCGGATTTCTGCTGGGCGAGGTGAAAGCGCCCGCTGTGATCGTGGTGATGAGCGCGGGGGACGCGACTCAGATTGCGGAGGAGTATCTCCAGCACAAACGCGCCTCAACCGCGCCGAGCGAGGTCTAGCCATGTCCCTCAGTGCCCTGCAAGCCCGCCTGGGCAATCGCCTGCTCCCCAACGAATCGCTCTCACGCTATACCGCTGCCCGTCTGGGCGGCCCGGCGGAATGGCTCTATATCGCCCGTGAGTCGCTGGATGAACTGTGCGAAGTGGTGCTGGAAGCCTGGGCGGACGACCTTCCAGTGCAGGTGATGGGCGGCGGGGCGAACGTGCTGGTTTCGGATAAAGGCATTCCCGGCCTGGTCGTCATCAACGACATCAGCGAGATCGCCTTCGGGGACTGGCACGACGGACGCACGGTTTCGGCCACATCGGGCGTGAACCTGACGGTGTTCGCCCATAAATGCGCCTCGAAGGGCTTTGCGGGAATGGAATGGGCGGTGAGCGTCCCCGGCACGGTCGGCGGCGCGATTGTCAACAACGCCGGGGCGCATGGCAGCGATACCGCAGCGAGTGTGGCGGATGTGGTCGTGCTGGAGCCGACCGGCCCGAAGCTCTATACCCGCGAAGACCTCGATTATGGCTACCGCACGTCCACGCTCAAGCGCCGTGCAGATCGACGCTTCCTCGTGCTGCTGGCGACCTTCTGCCTGCCGCCGGACGACAGCGAGGCGATCAAAGCGCGGATGGCGCACAACATCGACTATCGCAAGCGTACCCAGCCGCCCGGTGCATCGCTGGGCAGCATTTTCAAAAATCCGCCGGGGGATTATGCCGGGCGTCTGATCGAGGCCGCCGGGCTGAAAGGCCAGCGCATCGGCAACGTGATCGTCTCGCCCGTCCACGCCAATTTCTTCATCAATGAGGGCGAGGCCAAAGCAGCGGATTATCGTGCGCTGATCGAGAAGGTTCAGGCCGAGGTCGAGCGGCAGTTCGGTGTGCATCTCGAACCCGAAGTCGAATTTTTAGGGACATGGGACTGAATGATCTTTCGGTGAGTTTTTCGCCAGATGCTAAAGCATCCGGCTTCCGAAAAGACAAGCCCTCTAAAGGGGCTGTAAGGTTCACTAAGGTTCAAAGGACAGCGCCTTTAGTGCGCTTGGCTGTTCGTAGCTGGACGCTTTAGCGTCTAGCAGACGAAGGTGAACTTCAATCACTTCATGAATTTTGTTACTGAGAATGGATAACTCCAATTCCAGACAGAGCCTACTGAGATTGAATTCCAATAGTGCGCCTTTACGCTATTCGCCGATCTCACTGTTGAGACACAATCCTTTCAATTGCTCAACCTGCCCTTCTCCTATACCATAGAGACAGATCGAGGTTTCATGTCTGTAACCTCTCGCTGCCGTTTTGTAGAAGCGACCTGATTTCATGACCACACTGAGAACGCGCCCGCCGCGCCGCAGAGCAGACCGCGCCCCCGGTGTCTGGCGTGGGCCGCTCCAACCCGCAGAGCCGACCGACCGCCCGACGCTGGACCATGGTGTTCGGCGTGGTTTTGGCCTGAACTGGCGCTATATCAGCGGGGTGATCGTCGCTGTGCTGAGCGTGGTGCTGGTGCTGTCGTTCGTGACGGATTTCTTCTACGTGCGCAGCGTCCAGGTCGCGGGCGTGATCTACCTGGATGCCTCGGAAGTCTTCCGCTACGCCGATATTGCCGAAAGCCATATCTTCTGGGTGAATCCTGAAGAAGTACGGCAGAATATTCTCGATGCGACCAACGTGATTGCCGATGCACAGGTGACGATTGGCTGGCCGCCGGATATGGTGCGCATTGTGATTCAGGAGCGTGAACCGGCGCTGGTCTGGATTCAAGCCGGGGTGGCCTCGTGGGTGGATTTGCAGGGGCGGGTGCTGCGCCAGTTCCCGCAGGACAACGGCGAACGGTCTGATCTGATTCGCGTGGTGGCCGATGACAGCGTGGAAGGCCCGCCGGGGGGCAGCGTTCTGGTGGATACGGACGCGATTGCAGGGGCGCTCCAATTGCAGACACTCTTGCAAGGGCTGACGGCTCTGCGTTATAACCCAACCGATGGCCTCGGTTTCCGTGAACCAGCAGGGTGGGATGTCTGGTTCGGTGTCGGCACGGACATGCGCGATAAACTGCTGATTTATGAAGCGCTTACGCAGGACTTCCAGGCGCGCGGCTTTGTGCCGACGCTGGTCAATGTTGCCAATCCCGACGCGGTGGTGTACTGCTGTCGGCCTTGAGGGTGGTTAAAGGCGAAATTTCATGCACGACCTGGTTATTGGGATTGATGTTGGAACGCATAAAATCTGCACGATTATCGGAGACGTTCGCCCGGACGATATTTTCATCGTCGGCGCGGGCATCGAACCCAGCCGGGGGATGAAAAAAGGCGTAGTCAGCGACATGAGCGCGCTTACGGCGGCGATCTCGGCTTCGGTGCATAAAGCGGAAAAGGGCAGCGGTTATCAGATCGCGCGGGCGTTCGTCAGTGTGGCGGGCAGCCATATCGCCTCGATGAACAGCCGGGGCATTGCTGGCCTGACCGGGACACGCGGCGTGACGGTGGATGATGTTGACCGGGCGATGGAAGCGGCGCGGGCGATTGCCATCCCCCATAACCGCGAGGTGCTGCACGTCGTCCCGCGCAGTTATTCGCTGGACGGGCATGATCGCGTCCGCAGCCCGATTGGAATGCACGGCTTCCGTCTGGAAGTGGAAGCGCATATCATCACCGCCTCGTCGTCGAGCATCGCCAATCTGGAACAGGCGGTGCAGGGGGCAGGCGTGGTGGTAGATCGCTTTATCCTGAACCCGCTGGCGGCGGGCGATTGTGTCCTCACCCCGCAGGAGCGCGAGGCGGGCGCGGTGGTCATCGACATCGGCGGCGGCACAACCGATCTGGCGGTGTTCATTGAAGGGACGGTGTGGCACACCGCCGTGATTCCCATCGGCGGCGACCATATCACCAACGACATCAGCATCCTCGCCCACATCCCGACCGACACCGCCGAAGTGATTAAAGTCCAGTACGGCCACGCTATGCCGAAACAGGTTGATCCGCTGGAAACGCTGCTGGTCGAGCCGTTCGGCGAAGGGATGCCGGTCGAACTGTCGCGCCACATGCTGGCGCAGATCATCGAAGCGCGGGTGGAGGAAACCTTCGATCTCGTCTATAAGGAGATCAAGCGCTCCGGCTACGATGGGCTGCTGCGGGCGGGCGCGGTCATTACGGGTGGGTGTGCGCAGCTTCCCGGCATCAAGGAAGTGGCGGCACGGGTGCTGGGTATTCCGGTGCGGCTGGCTAGGCCGGAAAAGCTCACGGGCATGGCGGATGCGCTCAAGAACCCGTCCTACAGCACCAGCGTGGGGCTGCTGCGGCTGGGGCTGGAGATGGAAAGCGCCGCACCTACCAGTACAGCCAACGGCGCCAGCCAGCCGGGGACTGGTGTTAAAATCGGGCAGATGCTCGGCAGTTTCTTCAAGCGCCTGCTGCCGGATGGGAATTCGTGAGTCCGTAAAGGAAGCAGTGAGCAATGAGCAACGAGCGATGAGTCTGCTGCTGTTGCAACTGTCCATAAAGGGGAAAGGTAAGGAGTGGTGAACTTTAAGGACATCATCGGTAGGGGCGTAGCACGCTACGCCCGTACATCTCCCTGGATTTCATTACCCCCGAAAGGTATTTCACCTGTGCATATAGGTGTCTTCGGTTGATTTTTGCCGCCCGAAACGCTTTCCCAACGTGTTTTGGGACTCATTACTCACGACGGCGAACGCACGACTTCCATGAAGCGTGTTGCGCGGCGGGCGGTTGTGGGTACAATTACACATCATTGGTTAAGGTTCTTATCAGATTTTCGCAACGACTAGAGCACTCACCGCGCAAGCAGGGGAGGGGGATGAGTTATGGAATCGCTGCCTACCGGGGAAAATTTCGCTCAGATTAAGGTTATCGGGGTCGGCGGCGGCGGCGGCAACGCTGTCAACCGCATGATTAACGAGGGGCTGGGCGGCGTTGAATTTATTTCGATTAATACCGACAATCAGGCCTTGATGCTCTCGCGGGCGAAGATGCGCGTCCGCATCGGCGATAAGCTCACGCGCGGCCTGGGCGCGGGCGGTAATCCCGAAGTCGGGCGCAAGGCCGCCGAAGAAAGCGCCGATGAACTGTACGAAGTGCTGCGCGGTGCGGATATGGTCTTCATCGCGGGCGGCATGGGCGGCGGCACCGGCACCGGCGCGGCTCCGGTCGTGGCGCAGATCGCCAAGGAACTGGGTGCGCTGACCATCGGCGTTGTGACTCGTCCCTTTACGTTTGAGGGGCCGCGCCGTCAGGCCGCCGCTGAGGCCGGGATTGAAGCGCTCAAAAGCCAGGTCGATACGCTGATCGTGATCCCGAATGACCGTCTGCTGCAAATCGCGGACAAGAAAGCCAGCCTCCAGCAGGCCTTCTCACTGGCCGATGATGTGCTGCGACAGGGTATTCAGGGCATCTCTGAACTGATTACGCTCCCGGCGCTGATTAACCTCGACTTCGCCGATGTGCGCACGATTATGTCCGAAGGCGGCGCCGCGCTGATGGCGGTTGGCCGGGCGGATGGCGATGACCGCGCCCGCCGTGCCGCCGAGTTCGCCATCAACAGCAGCCTGCTCGATGTGACCATCGACGGTGCGCGGGGCATCCTGTTCAACATCACGGGCGGCCCGAACCTGAGCCTGTTCGAGGTCAACGAAGCAGCGGCCATCATCCGCGAATCCGCGCACCCCGATGTCAACATGATCTTCGGTGCGCAGGTGGACGAGAGCATGGGCGACGAAATCCGTATCACCGTCATCGCCACAGGCTTCGAGCAGAGCCGCGTTGCCCGCAAGATCGAACAGCAGCAGCAGCCGATGCGCCCAATGCAGTCAGCACAGCGTCCGATGCAGCAGCAGCCATCTCAGCAGCCGATGCGTCCGATGCCGCCGGTGCAGCAGCAGCCATCTCAGCAGCAGCCCGCTCCACAGCAGCAGCCCGCTCCGCAGCAGCGCCCACAGCCGCAGCAGCCTCCCCAGCAGCAGAGTGGGTTCTCGGCTCGCGTCTACGACGAAGACGATATGGACATCCCGCCGTTCCTGCGTAAGCGGAATTAGAGGGTAAGCCCTCACCCCCCTCTCCCTCAGGTAGAGGGGGAAGCAGGGATACAGTACGCTTTTTCTGAAAACCTATCCTGTAAAAGCTGTTATGTTGCGTTAGAAAGGGCGGCCACAAGGTCGCCTTTTTGTTTGCCAGTTGTAATATCGCTACGCAGAAATGTGGTATATAAAACGCCGCTTCAGCCGAAAATACGCAGGAAAACTATAAACTTAACAAAGGCTAAACCTCTACATAACAATCGTGTGGCGGGTTAGCTTTGTCAAACCTCAACTGAATTCTAACCGACCCAAACCGAATTTTAGTGGACAACTGTTCGCCGATTGCGATACAATGAGAAGCATATTCAAGCAGCGCAGCAGCCCCCTAGCGAACAACTCTACGGGGCTTTCCCATCCCAAGCGCGAAAAGGTACATACGACATAAAAGTTATTCTGCAATTGCTTGCTCGATGACTGTTGAGTTATCGCGCTCTGCTTTGTGCTGCTTGCTGCCGGGGATACCCGGCGTTTTGTTCAGTTGAGCATGAATGAGGTGAAGACAGATATGGTGCCATCCAGCCAGGCCAGGAAAAACGCCCTGCACGAACTCGGCTATAAGATTTTTCTTGACCGCTATGCCCAGAAAGATATGACCCGCGCCACGCTGGCCGTCGGGGATACAGTGATCGTCGTCGTGAATTCCACCACTGGTCAGCGCGAAGTCGGCAAGGTTACGGCCTTGAGCCTGCCAAAGGTGACGATTGAACTGCTGGATGGCGAGATCGTGACTCGCGATGTCGAACACGTCGATAAGCCGCTGGAAACCGACCCCGCCCAGATGATGGATCGGGTAGCGGCGGGTATCGCAGGCGTGGAGACGACCCCCGAAACACAGCGGGAATGGACGGAGAAATTCCGCTGGCTGCTGGACGACTGGAAGTTCGTCCCCGGTGGTCGCATCCTGGCTGGCGCGGGAACCCCCTACGAACTGACGTTCTTCAATTGCTTTGTGCTCAGCCCCATCCATGACTCACGCGGCGGCATCTTCGAGCGCTTGCAGCAGATGGCCGAGATCATGTCGCGCGGTGGCGGCGTCGGCATCAACGTCTCCACGCTGCGCCCGCGTTTCGCCTATGTAAAGGGTGTCAATGGGCGTTCCAGCGGCGCGGTGTCCTGGGCGGCGCTCTACAGCTACGTCACGGGGCTGATCGAACAGGCGGGCAGCCGTCGCGGTGCGCTGATGGTCATCATGAACGACTGGCACCCGGATGTGTTCGAGTTCATCAACAGCAAGCGTGAGGCGGGGCACATCACCAACGCCAACATCAGCGTGAACGTGTCGGATGCACTGATGGAAGCCGTGAAGGCGGATGGTGACTGGCCGCTGCTGTTCCCCGACACCAGTGACCCGGAATACGATACCGCGTGGGACGGCGACATTGATGCCTGGCGCAGCGCCGGGAAGAAGGTCAACGTCTATCGCACGGTGAAGGCGCGTGAACTGTGGAACGCCATCACCGAAAGCGCCTGGGCCAGCGCGGAACCGGGCGTCTGGTTCGGCGACCGCTCTAACAAAATGAGCAACAGCTACTACTATCCGCACGGTAAGCTGATTGCCACCAATCCATGCGTCACGGGCGATACGCGCATTTACACCAATCATGGATTAGTAAAAGCCATTGAACTGTTTGACCAGGAAACCGACATTGAAGTAGCGATTGATGGTCGTTTTGGATTAGCGCGCAGTACCACACCTTCGACTCGTGTGTTTATGACCGGGCGCAAACCTGTGTTCCGCCTGCAAACGAAGGAAGGCTATTTCGTCCGCGCGACGGAAGACCACCGCTTCATGACACCGAAGGGCTGGGTGGAACTGCGCGATCTTAACCCCGGCGATCAGGTGCATGTGCTCAACCGCAAGGGCGGCTTCGGGCAGGAAGGCTCGCTCGAACTGGGGCGCGTCCTCGGTTGGCTGGTCGGTGATGGCACGATCAAAGCAGATCGCGCTGTGCTGTCGTTTTTTGGCGATGAAAAACGTGAACTTGCGCCTGTATTCGCCGACCATGTCAACACATTAGTTGCTCCGATGACAACAAGAACGAGAGTCTATAACGTCGGTGTTGTTGAGGTCACGGGACGAGATGAAGCTCGCGTACAATCAGAGCGACTCCTTCGGCTGGCTGAAGAATACGGGATGGTGGGCAATAAGCATCATGTCCCTGAGAAGGTTTTTCAGGGTAGCGAAGATATGCAGCGCGGATTTTTGCAGGCATTGTTTACGGCTGATGGCGGGATACAGTGGTCAAGTGGAAGCGCTCATGTTCGACTAGCCTCAAGTGAAGCGGAACTTCTTGAAGAAGTTCAAATGCTTCTGGCAAATTTCGGTATCGCTTGCCGCATATATCGCAATCGCCGTGTTGGAAATTATCGTAAGTTGCCTGATGGTAAAGGGGGTACAAAAGAATATTGGTGCAAGGCGCAGCATGAGATTGACATCTCCAAACAGAACATCAATGTGTTCGCACAGGAGATTGGGTTCATTTTGGAACGTAAGCAGGAAGCGTTGCTAGGGTCTATAGCGCGATACTCAGAAGGACTAAGACCTGAATGGTTTGTTGCCACTGTTGACGCCATAACCGAAGACGGTGTTGAAGAGGTTTACGACTTAACTGAACCTGTAAGTCATTCTTTCGTGTCTAATGGTTTGGTAATACACAACTGTGGGGAGCAACCACTTCCAGGTTTCGGCATCTGTAACCTGGGTGCACTCAATCTCGCCCGCTTTGCGAAGGGGAATGAGGTCGATTGGGAAAGCCTGGGCATGGCCGTGCGCTACGGCGTGCGCTTCCTGGATAATGTGATCGATGCGACGCCCTATTTCTTCGAGGCCAACTACGAACAGCAAATGCTGGAGCGGCGCGTCGGGTTGGGCATCATGGGGTTGGCGGAACTGATGATCCGCTGCCAGGTGCGCTATGGCAGCGATGAGTCGGTGGATTTCCTTGATCGGCTGTTTGGCTTTATCGCCAGCGAAGCCTATCTCGCCAGCGCAGACAACGCCCGCGAAAAGGGCGCGTTCCCGGCGTTCGATGCGGAAAAATACCTTGCGTCCGGCTACATGCAGCAGATGCCGGAGCATGTGCGCGAGGCCATCCGCGAAAACGGCAGCCGCAACGTCACGCTGCTGACCGTCGCGCCGACCGGTACAACGGGGACGATGGTCAACACCAGCACGGGCGTGGAGCCGTTCTTCTCCTGGGTGTATTACCGCAAGAGCCGCCTGGGGCTGCACGAAGAACAGGTGCCGCTGGTGCGCGATTTCTATGCCGAAAATCCGAGCGCGAAGGAACTGCCGGAGTATTTCGTCGCGGCGATGGATCTCACGCCGAAGGAACACGTGCGTGTGCAGGCAGCGATTCAGCGCTGGGTCGATAGCGCCATCAGCAAGACGAGCAATCTGCCCAACAGCTACACCGTCGAGCAGGTGAGCGAGCTGTACCAGTATATGTACGAACTGGGCTGCAAGGGCGGTACGGTCTACCGTGATGGCAGCCGCGATGAGCAGGTGTTGATGCTCAAGGTCGAAGAACCCGCCGAAGACAAGAAGCCCGAAGCGGCAGCTGTCGAAGCGCCCAAGCCCGCCCCGGCGAAGGCCGAAAAAGCCGAACGCTATGAGCAGGTCGCCACGCCGCACCGCGTCTACCCGCGCCCGAAGAAGCTGCAAGGCGTGACGGTCAACTGCCCGACACCCTTCGGCACGGCCTATATCACCATGAACAGCGACGAACACGGCTATCCGTTCGAGGTGTTCATCACTGCGCCGGGCAAGGCGGGGAGCGATCTGCAAGCGGATGCGGAAGGGCTTGGCCGCATGATCTCGCTCTCGCTGCGGACGACCGACCCGCACAATCGGCTGGAAATGCTCAAGCTGATTATCGACCAACTGCGCGACATCGGCGGGGCGCGTTCGGTCGGCTTCGGCCAGCAGCGCGTGATCTCGCTGCCGGATGCGGTAGCGCGGGCGATGGAAGACAACTACTTCCCGAAGCATGAGCCGATGCAGTTAGGGCTGCCCATGAACGGGCTGATGAACGGCGCATCCAACGGCGCGGCGAAAGCACTCCCGGCACAGACAATCACCGAGATCGTTGAGGAGCCGGGGGACGACACGCATGACCACTTTGTGCAGGAGACCATCATCTCCGGCGCGGATATGTGCCCGTCTTGCGGGACGATCTCGCTGGTGCGGGCGGAAGGCTGCCGCAAGTGCCTGACGTGCGGCTACAGCGAGTGCTAAAGTAAATTTCCCTCACCCCAAACCCCTCTCCCTCATGGAGAGGGGCTTAAAAACCTGATTCTCCCTCTCTACCGCTTTCTACTGCAAGACAGGGCAATGGGAGTTAAGAACAGTCTTCAGAAGGACGGGCGTGGCGAGAAGCTGCGCCCGCGCTTTTGGTTCCACATGGACTCTGTTTTCGTGCCTCTTAATTGTATAATTCGTTACTCAATTGTCTGTAGACGCGAAAGCCCATAATCTCATGAAACAACCGGATTTCGATTTCGACGAATCCGCGTTCTGGTTAGAGCCGGATTTCGTTTTAGCTGATATTGTGACCACGATGGTCAATTTAATGGAACTGCCGATTGGTATCACGCTGTTCATCAAGGGCGCGGTCCTGACGGGTACGCTGGTCAGCGAACGCGAGTATTTAGCCGCGCTGACGGAAATGTTCACCAGTCTGGCGAAACAGTCCTTCCGCCCCACAGGTTCAAAGGAAGTGGAGGAGATTGAAGACGCCTTCAGCTTTCAGGAAATGGCTGAAACCGAACTTCCCAGCGCAGGGGAGAGCGAAGACGAAGTCACCATGCTGCCGCCCGTGCGCCATCTGCACCTGCGCGACGCGACCGTGCTGACGCCGGGGCCATCCATCTCCTTCGCACAAAGCGGCTTCCCGATGATGCGCATTCGGCTGAACGCGGTCGATGGTTGGATGCTTGGTCAGGCGATGGCAATTGACGACATGGACATGGACGACGACGCGGAAATCAACGGAGCGCCGCGCCGCCTGCATTAAACCCGGCTGAGACTTTCCCGTCAGATACTTCTCGCCACCCTTCGCTTTTCTGTAGAATGCGCCCTATGCGAAAATTCATAGGGCGTCTTCGTTTGAAACATCTGGTTCGGTTCGTCCTCGTTGTTGGTCTGGTCTGGGGTCTGGTGGCGGTTGGGTTAGGCCTGCTGGTCTATACCACAGGCGAAAGCGACACCAGCCAGCCGTCGGATGTGATTATCGTGTTAGGGTCGGGGCTGCGCCGCAATGGATCTCCCGGCGATGCGCTCACCCGGCGCAGTGTGTGGGCGGCGCAGCTTTATCAGCAGGGCATCGCGGAAAACATCATCTGCACGGGTGGCATCGGGCGCAATCAGCGGCGCAGTGAAGCCTCGGCCTGCCGCGAAATCCTGCTGGCACGGGGTGTCCCCGACAGTGCCATCCTGCTTGAAGAACAGAGCAAAAGCACCGAAGAAAATGCCCTGTATTCGGCGGAGATCATGGCCGCCAACGACTGGTCGAGCGCGGTGCTGGTGACGGACAGCTTTCACATGCTGCGGGCGGACTGGATTTTTGATCAGGTCGGTGTCGAGCACAGCCGCAGTCCGGTGCCGCGCGAGTGGGTACGGCGCTTGTGGTATGCGCGGCTGTTCACGCGGGAGATCATCGCGCTGCACTGGCAGGCGTTCCAGGATGTGTTCAACCTGAATGTGACGCGGGTGGATTTATAGTAATGAGTAGTGAGTTGAAAGTGCCGAGTAAAAGCAATGAGTAAGGAGCGAGGATCAATGAGTAGGGGCGCATCGGTGTGTGCGCTCGCCGTCGTTGTTGAATCGCCAGGAAGCTCTTTTCAAGGCTTGAGCTTGAACCTGCCTATATAGATAAGCAGGTTGAAGTGCAGGGGCAGGTTTCAAACCTGCCCTCGAATAGGTTCATAGTCCTCGTGATTCAATTTCTAAATCAGGCCATCAACGCTCGGTACTCTTGACTCACAACTTGGTACTCATATCAGCGCATGTGCCAGTAGAAACACCTCATAGGCGATGCTCACCAGCACCAGCACCAGCCACAGGTTATTGAACCACCCCGGCATCTCATCTTCCAGCATCCAGTGGAAATGCCCGCTGCCGCGCTCCACAAGGCGATAGGCGTCCTGCATGTCGATCTGCCGCTGCTGTAGGAACGTCTGCCGCAGATTTTCCACGTAGGTCGCGTCAGCCCCGCGCGTCTTCTGCTCGATTTTGAACTCGGTGAAGTAGCGCTGATTTTCCGGCAGTTCATTTTCCAGGCAGATCAGCTTTTGCTGCCAGGTGTTCACGTCCTCCGCGCTGGCGAGGATGAGCTGGCGCATCCGCTGGCCGACGCGCTGCTGCATCTGGCTCAGCAGAATCAACAGCCCCAGCGCTAACCCTGACTTCACGACTTCGCTTAGCAGAAACAGCACGATCACCACCGCCAGCCCGGTCAGCAGCAGCGCCGCTTGCAGCACCACATGCAGCGTCCGCAGGCCTTGCAGCCGGGCATCGTGCATGGCTGCGCCGTCCAACAGGTAATTGGCGCGGTTGACGATTTCCTCGTTGGCCGCCGTGCCCCGTCGCATCATCGCGAAAACTCCGCTTTGGAACCTTCAATTGGAAGTGTGCGTCATTATAACACACCCTTTCACCGCACTCATCTCTGCACAGCTCGCGTGTTCGTCGATCAGGCGTGGGGTGAGCGTCGGTGTGAAAAGCCACGCCAGCGATTATAATTCCTACAGGACTTTTGCCCTTTGCCAAAGGGGGGACATTGATGCGTCGAACGCGATTTGCACTGCTGCTCGTAGGAGTGATGCTGGCGCTGAGCCTGGGCGGGTTCGTCACCGCGCAGGAAACGCCGGAACGCCCCGTCCTTCAGGTGGTGGAGCTTGACCCGCCCGAAGGGGTTGAACTGGAACTCAACGCCCCAATTACGATTTATTTTGACCATGTGCTGGATTGCACAACTGCTGCGGACGCCGTCAGCATTTCACCGGAAGTCGCCGGGGAAACCGCCTGCGACGAAACCGAAACTGCGCTGGTATTTACGCCGAACGAGTCTTTCGCCCGTGCTACTACCTACACGGTGACGATCAGCGACAGCCTGCGCGGCGCACAGGGTGAACCGCTGGCGGAGCCAGTCCGCTTTGAGGTGACGACCGCCGGCTTCCTGCGCGTGACCGATGTGCTGCCCGCGCCGGGGAGTGTGGACATTGCCACCGATGCGCTGGTGACGGTGATTTTTAATCGCCCGGTTGTTCCGCTGGGTTCGGTGGAAGACATGGAAAACCTGCCCGACCCGCTCACGATTTCCCCGGCGGTCGAAGGCGAGGGCGAATGGCTGAACACGGCCATCTACACCTTCCGTCCCACAACAGCCTGGGCGGGCGGCACGGAATACACTATCACGGTTGATCCTGCGCTGACCGCAGTCGATGGCTCCACGCTGGAAGAGGCGTTTACCTGGTCGTTCACGACTGCCGCGCCGCAGATTGTCGAGGTCAATCCGCTTGACCAGACGGTCGCCGTCTCGCTGGAACCGATGATCCAGGTCACGTTCAACCAGCCGATGGATCGCGCCAGCGTGGAAGAAGCCTTCTTTATGCGCCCGGTCAATGGCGGCGGTGAAGTCGCCGGGACGTTTGAGTGGAACGAAACGAACACCGGGTTTGCTTTTGAGCCGGAAGGCCTGCTGGCGCTGGATACGGTGTATGAAGTTGGCTTCCCGGAGAATGCCGCCTTTGAAGTCACCGGGCAGTCGGCCATCCCCGCGACCACCTGGCAGCTTGCGACCGTACCCGCACCATCTATCACCGGAACGACACCGATTGATGGCGAAACTGAGGCCACGCCATACGGCGGCGTGACGCTCTATTTCGCCTCGCTGATGGAGGTGGAGACGCTGGAAGATAAGGTCACGATTGAGCCGGAACCCTGGCGTGAGCCGGACTACTTTTATGCCGACTATAACAACGCGCTTACCATCAACTTCCCGATGGAACCCAGCACGACCTATACTGTCACAGTCGAACCGGGGATGGCCGATATTTATGGCAACGTGATCGAAGAATCGTTTACGTTCAGCTTCACGACCGCGCCCTACAGCCCGGAATATGGGCTGCGTGTGCCGGGGCCGGTCGGCTTTTATAATGCCTATAACGACATCACACAGATTTTCGTCACACAGCGCAACGTCTCCCGCGTGGATCTGTCGCTGTTCAACGTTGATCTCGGCACGTTCCTGGCGAACGCCACCAATCCCGACACCTACTACGACCCGATGCAGGGCTTTACGCCTGACCCGGCGGAACAGCTTTTGTCCTGGCAGGTGCCGAACGTCGCGCCCGTGAACGCCCTGCGCTATGACCTGATCGACATGCGCACAGGGGCACGGGTTGACCTGGAAAACCGTGACGCTGGCGCAGACACGTCTGACCCGTCGGATGATGCCACGCCGGAAGCCACCAGCGCCGCCGATGCCGCAGCCGCACAGCCAACGGCAAGCTGCCCCGGTGCACCGCCCTCGCGCGTCAATGTCGGCGACATCGCGGTCGTCATCACCACGCCCGACCCGCTTCGTGCCCGTTCTACGCCACCAGATGGCGAAATTGTCGATCTGCTGTACTACGGCTACGCGATGGAAATCGTGGGCGGGCCCGTGTGCGCCAATGATCTGACGTGGTGGGAAGTCACCCTGCGCGATGACCGCACGGCCTGGGTTGCGGAAGGGCTGCCGGAAGAATACTTTATCGAAACGCAGATCGAAGGCAGCGGCGTTTCCGTCCCTGTGCCCGGCGTGACCGCGCAGGCGGGCGAGGAAGGCCCGCTGACGCCCGGCATCTACTATCTGGAAGCGAATACGCCCGAAACCGTCGCGCTTGGTTATGCCCCGCAGCGTCACATGATGGTAGTCGCAACCGCCAATCTGTCGCTGAAGGTGGCGATTGACCAGGTGACAGTATGGGCGACTGATGTGCAGAGCGGGCTGCCCATTCCCGATGCGCCGATCACCCTCTACGGCCCCGGTGGGCAGGTCATCAGCGAAGGCACAACCGACGCGGACGGCCTGCTGATGACCGACATCCCGCGCCTGAGCGACCTGTATTTTCCGGTGGCGGCGGTGCTGCTGACCGGCGATCAGTTCGGCCTCGGACTGAGCAGTTGGACAGAGGGCATTGACCCCTGGCTGTTCGGCCAGCCGGACAACTTCTACCCGCGCCAGTATCAGATTTACACCTACACCGACCGCCCGATCTATCGTCCGGGGCAGCCTGTCTATTTCCGGGGTGTGCTGCGGTCGAAGGACGACATGAACTACACGGTTGCTGATCTGGCGACTGTCCCGGTGCGTATCAGCAACGATATGGGCGAGATCATCTTCGAGGAAGAAGTCGCGCTCACGCCCTTCGGCACCTTCAGCGGGCGGCTTGATCTGGCTGAGGATGCCGGGCTGGGCTACTACTACATCAACATCGAACTGCCCTCCAGCGGGCGCTTCGTGACCGAAAGCGGCGGCGTGAGCTTCGGTGTGGCCGAATATCGCCTGCCGGAATTCCAGGTGGAAGTCGCGCCTGAGCAACCCGAAGTCGTACAGGGCGATACGATTAACCTGACGCTGGACAGCCGCTATTTCTTCGGCGGGGCGGTCAGCAATGCCGAGGTGGAATACAGCGTCATCTCACAGGATTACTTCTTCCAGTTTGCCCCGCCGGAAGGCCGCTACGACTTCATCGACTTTGACTATGACGCGGGCGCACCGGAGTTCTACGGCGGCTTCAACTTTGGCGAACCCATTGCCACTGGCAGCGGCACGACCGATGCGCAGGGGCGGCTGATGATCGAAGTCCCGGCCAATCTGGAAGACTACACTCAGAGCCAGACCTTTACCATCGAAGTCACCGTCACGGACGAAAGCGAACAGGCCGTGAGCGGGCGGGCCGAGATCATCGTCCACAAGGGGTTGATCTACATCGGTGCGCGGGCGGACGAGTACGTGAGTCAGGCGGGCGAGGAAACCACCTTCCGCTTTATCGCGATTGACTGGGACGGCAATCCCATCCCGCAACAGGAAATCGACGTGCAGATCGTGGAGCGTCTCTGGTCGAGTGTGCAGGAACAGGACGAGAACGGGCGCACCACCTGGACTTACGAGGTCGAGGAAATCCCGGTCACGGATGGCAGCGTGACCACCGGGGACGATGGCCGCGCCACTTTCACCTTCACGCCCACGCGGGGCGGCATCTACAAGGCCATCATCACCACCATGGATGAGGCCGGGAACGAGGTGCGCTCCGCCACGACCATCTGGGTCAGCAGCGGCGAATATGTCTCGTGGCGGCAGCAGAACAGCAACCGCATCGAACTGATCGCCGATCAGGACAGTTATGAAATCGGCGATGTGGCGCAGGTGTTGATTACGTCGCCGTTCCTGGGGACGAGCGAGGCGTTGATTACGGTCGAGCGCGGCGATGTGCTGACGGTCGAACGGATCACGCTGGAAAGCAACAGCTACGTCTACGAGTTCCCGATTGAAGACAACTACGCGCCCAACGTGTTCGTCAGCGTGCTGCTGGTCAAGGGTGTGGACGAGAATAACCCGGTCGCGGCCTTCCGGTTGGGGCTGGTGCAGATCGGCGTGGAAACCGAGCGCAAGGAACTGACTATCGAAATCACCCCGAACGTGGAGACCGCCGCGCCGGGTGAAACCGTCACCTATACCGTCCTTACCACCGATTATGCGGGCAATCCGGTTGCGGCAGAGGTCGGCGTCGGCCTGACCGATCTCGCCTCGCTGAGCATCGCTGACCCCAACAGCCCGGAAATCCTGCCGTTCTTCTATGGCAACCAGGGCTTGAGCGTCCGCACGGCCACACCGCTGACCATCAACACCGATCAGATCACGCAGACCGTGCTGGACACAATCAAAGGCGGCGGCGGTGGCGCGGGTGAGGGCGGTATCTTCGACATCCGCGAGGATTTCGTGGATACAGCCTATTGGAATCCACAAGTCGTGACCGACGAAAACGGCACGGCCACCTTTGAAGTCACGCTGCCCGACAACCTGACGACCTGGCGATTGGACGCACGGGCGGTCACACGCGGCGACGGCGGGCTGACGCTGGTCGGGCAGGACACGTTTGATCTGCTCAGCACCCGCCCGCTGCTGATTCGCCCGGTCACGCCGCGCTTCTTTGTGGTGAACGATCAGGTTGTGCTGGCAGCGATTGTCAACAATAACACCGAGTCCGATCAGGTCGTCGAAGTCAACCTTCAGGCGACAGGCGTGACCTTCGAGGGCGAGTCGCTCCAGACCGTGACCATTCCGGCGGGCGGTCGCCAGCGCGTGAACTGGCCTGTCACTGTTGATGATGTGGCGGCGGTTGATCTGACCTTCTTCGCCCGCACGACCGACGACTCCTTCAGCGACGCCAGCAAGCCGCCGCTCGGCCAGGGCGACGAACGGCTGCTGCCTGTCTATCGCTATGAAGCGCCGGAAGTCACCGGGACGGGCGGTGTGCTGCGGGAAGAAGGCACTCGCACCGAAGGAATCGTGCTGCCGCAGCGCTTCGATGTGACACAGGGCGAGCTGAGGCTGAACGTCGATACCTCGATTGTCGAACCCGTCCTGCGTGGTCTGGACTATCTGGCGGCCTATCGCAGTGACAATATCGAGACGACCATCAGCCGCTTCCTGCCGAATCTGATGGCCTTCCGGGTTTTGCAGAATGATCCCGCAGGCAGCCGCCCTGAACTGGAAGAACGGCTGAACCTGCTGGTCAATCTGGCCTTGCAGCGCCTAACCGCGCAGCAGAAGCCCGACGGCGGCTGGGGCTGGTACGTGCAGGATCAGAGCAATCCGCTCGTCACGGCCTACGCGCTGATCGGGCTGGCAGAAGCGCGCGCCAGCGGTTTCGCGGTGGATGACGCAGTGCTTGAACGTGCCATCGGCTTCCTGCGGACGGAATTCATCGCGCCGGGGAACGACACACCTGACTGGCAGTTTGACCGTCAGGCCTTCATCCTGTACGCGCTGGCGCGGGCGGGTGCGCCGGACGTTGCCCGCACCTCGGCATTGTACGACTTCCGTGAACGGTTGAGCATTTATGCCAAAGCGATGCTGGCGCTGACCTTCGACGTGATCGGCGCGGAAGAACGCAGCCGCATCGATACGCTGCTTTCTGACCTCGCCAACGACGCCATCCTGAGCGCGAACGGCGCACACTGGGAGGAGGACGGGCGCGATCTCTATAACTGGAATACCGACACGCGCACGACCGCGCTGGTGCTGACGGCCTTCGTTCGCCTCAACCCCGACAGCGACCTGATCCCCAATATCGTGCGCTGGCTGATGACCGCCCGCACAGTCGATTACTGGGAAACGACGCAGGAAACGGCCTGGGCGCTGATGGCGCTTTCTGAATGGCTGGCGGTGAGCGACGAACTGGGCGCTAACTATGACTTTTCGGTGACACTCAACGGCGAAGAACGCGCGGCGTCGAACGCGGATGATGTGGATGGCTACGTCATCACCACGCCTGTGACTGATCTGCTGGCCGATGAAGTGAACGAACTGGTCATCACACGCGGGGCAGGGCCGGGGACGCTCTATTATGACACCTACCTGCGTGCCTATCTGCCCGTGCCGGAGATCGAAGCCGAGAATCGCGGCATCATCATCGAACGGCGCTACACGCTGGCGGGCAGCGAGGACAATACCTCCATCACCGAAGCGCAGGTCGGCGAACTGGTGGAGGTGCATCTGACCATCATCGCGCCCAACGATCTGTACTATGTGGTGATCGAAGACCCGATCCCCGCCGGGACAGATGCGGTCAACCCTGAACTGGAAACCAGCCAGCAGATCGGCACACGACCGGAAACGCTGCTTGTCGATGATCCGCTCAGCCGGGGCTGGGGCTACTGGTGGTTCAGCAACATTGACTTCCGCGACGAGATGGTCGTGCTGAACGCCACTTTCCTGCCCGCCGGGACGTATGAGTTCGTCTACACCATCCGCACGGGGCTGCCGGGCGTGTACAACGTCATCCCGGCGACGGGCGTCGAATTCTACTTCCCGGATGTCTACGGGCGCAGCGCAGGCACAACCTTTACCATCACGCCGGAGGAATAGGCGGCATAATCAAATAGACTCGTTTACAAAGGGACATCAGACAGAACGATGTCCCTTTTTGTTAAAGGATTGGTATGCAGGCCAAAAATCAGTTCAAATTTCCGGGTACAACGCAAAACCAAATCTTGACCATGGCTCTACTACTGACACTCGGCACCTTTTTTATGATTCCAGGTGTTCTACTTCTGGCCGCAAGATTCACGCGCGATAATCCCCCTGATGATGCCTATCTTATACAACAGTTGCCACTCATGATTTTTGCAGTTATTTCAATAGGTTTCGCGCTTCGATTCTTCTTACGACCACGCTGGAAGAAAAAGGGTGCTGAATTTGTCCTCAGGCATAATTCTTTGCAAATTAATGAAGAGAAATATTCCTGGGAACGATTAACGCTGTTAAGTTTTGTAGAACTCTCTCAACCGCCACGTACCACGCTCCAACTTTTTGAGGGTGAACGAGGCATCTTCATCCTCACTCGTGTCGAACCTCTTATGAGTGAACTTATTCAACGTCTTCGGGAGAAAATAGAGGAAACGCAGCTGCCTCAACTTATAGAACGCTGGCAGCAGGGTGAAACGCTACGTTTTGGCAATCTGACGATTCACCAGACACAACTTCTGCAAAATGACCAAGTTATTTTGCTGGACGAAGCAAAATCCTGGAGCCAGGACGAGGATGGGACTTTATCAATACGTGATAGGAATGGACGAGGAATGGGCATTATCTTCACCCAATGGCTGCCCAACGGATTTTTGCTTCTGCCTCTGCTAGATGCGATAAAAGGGGAGAGCAAGGATGAATCGTAAATCGGTGAATGGCATCGCTTGGTATCATTTTTACACTGATACTGCACTTCAATGGAGGCGTGTTGGGTTTCTTCTAACATCAGTGATTTTCGGTGTTGTTTTCCTTGTCTCCTTTTCTAGCACCCCTGCCTCTTGCTGTCCTTACGAAAGTGAGACGGAAGCATTTTCATGGACTACCACACCCTGGGAGTTTATTCTTGCCTCTGGAGCTATTGCTATTTATCTAGGGATACGTTTGCTTAACGCGCGTGCAAAACGCATTGACGTTTATGATGATGGATTTGTGATCGCCGCTCGCGGAAATCAACATTTCGTTCGCTGGCAGGAAATCAAAGGAATGAAAGTATTCCAAAGCCTGCTTCGCCAAAGTTTTGTATATCGGCTCCATCTGTCACAAGATCAGCATTTTGACATTAACAACGACATCGCACAATGGATGGCACTTGGTGCGCTTATCTATGCCCGAATGAGCGAAGTTCTCGCAAGGCAGTTGCTTGATACTCTGCAAAGTGGCGCATCATACAGTGTAGCCGATGTGACATTTCTTCCCGATGGGCTTCGGCAGGGAGAACAATTCGTATCCTACGATGATATACAAAGCTGGCAGACCGATGGAAGTAAGGTCACGATACGTTGTAAAGGTAACGCTGGCGTTGGAATGTTAGTGCGACACAGCAGGGAAACCAACGCTGAATTTCTAACAGCTTTGCTCTATGTAATGCTTGGAAGTCCTCAAACTCATTGATACGTGATCTGGTATAGACCAATCTTTACGTTTCAAATTCACAAGTAGCGGTATTCTTAAGAGGCGAGTACGCTACGTCTCTCACATCGAACTCGAAGGCGCGGCAGGTTTGTCGCGCTTTTATGCTGTCTGTTTTCAAAAGGAATCATGTTATGCAGGATCGCGGCGCACAACTTCAACTCTATTCGCTCAACCTGGCCGAAATCGCCCGGCGGCTGATCTTCGCCACCTTAAGCGGCGGTCTGCTGCTGTTGTTACTGCTCTCGCTGGGGCAGGAGGATATTCCGCCCACCCCCGGCGGTTTTCTCAATCTGATTGGAGCGGGGCTGTTGAGCATGGCGGCTTTATGGGGCGTGTGGCTGGCCGGGGATGCGCTTTTTAAACTGTGGCGTGGCGCACGGGTGATCGTCTATGACTGCGGCATCGCACTGCAAACACGGCGTGGAGAGCGCTTCTGGTACTGGGAAGAATTGGGCGCGGTCAAAGGCCGCCCGGTCGAGATGCGCCAGGGGGGGATTACGGTGCTGGTCAACGGCGCCTATACGGTCTACACCTGCGATGGCGACCTTGCCTTTACGGTGGATTATCTGCTGCGCCAGCCGGAAGCCCTCGCGCGATTAGTCATCACCCGGATCAGCGCCCATCTTGTCCCGCGCTGCATCCAGCAGGTGCGCGGGGGCGCAACGCTGGAATTCGGTGAGTTTCTGCTCAACCGCACCGGCTTCGGCACCCAGCATGAGCGGGTCGCCTGGCATGAGATGAGCGCGATGGGCTGGCAGCGCGACTATCAGATTTTGCAGATTTTCCGCCGCCAGCAGCAGCCGAAGTCCTGGGCAGTCGGCGATGAGGTCGCCAACATCGCGGTGATGCTCAGGCTGATCGACCAGGGCATTCACGGGCAGTTCGCGCTTTAAGGGAAGCAATGAGTGATGAGTTGTTGAACCCAGGTTCAGCAAATCCGCCTTTGAGGCGCAATCGGGGTTTAAACGGAAAATTACAGGGACACACGATGCCGTGTCTCCAAATCTCCCCACACTGCTTTTGCTGCCTGGGACTATAATAAAGTCACAATACGACCACCATTCAGCGACGGAAAACCACAACCCATGAACGACCAGCTTCAAGCGATCAGAGACGCGCTCCAGGCGGGCGATAAGGATACTGCACGCGAATTACTCACCCCCGTCCTCGAAAGTGATCCGTCCGCTGATGCCTATGTGCTGGCGGCCTTCGCAGCCGACTCCGCTTCGGAGTCCATCACCGCCTTACAGCAGGCGCTCCGGCTGGACGCGAACCATCCCCAGGCGGCACAGTTAATGCAGCAGCTTGGCGGAACCCCTGCGCCCGCTGTACCCGTGCAGGTCGTTCCCGAACCCCCTGTCACCGTCGAACGACCCTCCGCCCCTGCTCGTCCGCGTCAGCAGGACGTGAGCGCCGCCTCTGCCGTCGAGGTCAAGCGGCGCGAGGAAGGCAAAAATGTCGAGGTCGAGGGCGTGTATGAAATGCTGTGGGACTGCAAATACTGCGGCGCACAGAAGAACCTCGGCAAGACGCATAAATTCTGCCCCAACTGCGGCGCACCCCAGGATCCATCGTGGCGCTATTACCCGGCGGATGATGAAAAGGTCGCTGTGGCCGATCACAAATTCGTCGGCGCGGATGTGACCTGCCCCAACTGCAGCTCCACCAGCAGCGGCGCGGCGGAGTTCTGTGGCCGCTGTGGGACGCCGCTCACGGACGTGGCGAAAGTCGGGGTGCAGAATGCCCGTGAACAGCGTGACGGCGCGTTTAAGGCCGAAGATGTGGTGTTCCGAATGCAGGCCGCCGCCGATGCCGAAGTGGGTCGGGTTGCGCCACAGGTCGCGGGTAAAACGGGTGGGGGCAGCCGCCGCTGGCTGTATATTCTCGGCGGGATTGTACTGCTGATCGTCGGCTTTATCCTGGTGTCGATGTTCTGGACGAGGCAGGAAAACGCTGTCGTGACCGGGTTCCGCTGGGAGCGCGAGATTCGCATCGAAGCGCTGGAGCCGGTCGAGCGCCGCATCGAGAGCAGTTGCAGTTCTGCGCCGCTGAGTGCCTATAACGAGCGCCAGACGCGAGAACAGGTGGATACCCGCCGCGTCCCCGACGGTGAAACCTGTTCCAATCGGCAGGTCGATCAGGGCGACGGCACGTTCCGGCAGGAGCGCGTCTGCGAAACCCGCTACCGCGAGGAAGCCGTGATGGGCGAGGTGTGTTATTACACCGTGAATGAGTGGGACTATGAGCGCTCGGTCAGCGCGGAAGGCAGCCGCAGCGAAAACCCCTACTGGCCGGACACACGCATCAGCCGCGCCAACTGTAACAGTGTCGGCTGTGAGCGCGAACAGAATGGTGGCCGAGAGGAACGCTATCTGGTGCAGTTCAGCGCGGGCGACAATGACTTTGAATGTCCTCTGCCTTTTGAGCAGTGGGAAAATGTGCGTATAGAAGCCGCGTTTACCGTTGAGTTCGGTGTGATCGGCGGCGGTGCCCGCTGCGATTCGCTGCAACCAGCCAGTCGGTAGGCGCTTGAACCAGTTCCGAGAGGGTGAGAGCATGCTCACCCTCTCGGCTGTTCACCCACACAAGCGTCCTGCAGCGCCGATCACAGGCCTCCGCTGATGAGAGAAAGGCTGATCGGCGCTAACCAGGCAGTAATGACCCCGGCGGTCAGGGCAAGGCTGAGCGTAACAAGGAACCCGCGCCACGCGCCGACCCGATGAATCGCACAGTTGCTAAAGACAAACTGGATCAGCGCAAACAGCCCGAAGGCGATGACTGTGAAGCTAATCGATGCGGCAAAAGTCCCGTTGAACAGAGGCGCAATCACAGCGCTGAGGACAATCAGCAGCAGCGTGGCGATCACCAGCGGTACATAAAGCAGTCCACCCAGCCCGAACTGTTCCTGCGTGGAAACGTTGCTCTGGAACTGGCGGCGCGCGACGCTGCTGGCGACCAGCGACCCGACGTACAGCGCAATAACCGTCTGCACCCCCAGAATTACGCCACCCAGCAGCGACCGCAGGACAAAGCTGATGACCTCGCTGAATGGCGTATAATCCAGCAGGCCGCTGAACACAAACGTCAGCACCAGCGAAATGGGCGGCGCAACTGCCAGCACTGCCCCGATCATGATGGCCGTCACAACCGGGTTTGTCCTTCCCCGGTAAGCCTCATAGGAATGTTCCGAATCAAAGGTCAGGGCGGCCAGCCATGCGCGGATGAGATTCTTTCGATTCTCGCCGCTGAGTTCACTCATCACGTCTGCCTGAAGCTTGCGTGCGGCCTCGTTGACCCGACTGCCCGTGTCTTCGGTGGCGGTGGTTCGTCTGGGTTTGGGCGGCAGGTCCAAGCCCGCGAATGGATCGTCATTCACGTGCGGATCAGCGGTTGCAGCCGAGGTCGCTGCGTCCGATTCAGACTCACCAAATAAATCATCATCGCTGAAGGTCTTGGTCGCTGCTCTCTGTGATGCTGGGGGGGTGGATGGGGCAGTGGGCATCGAGAGTGGGCCGGTCTGGACTGGACGCTTGGCACGCACGGCTTGGAGCGCCTGCTGTGCTTTTTCGTAGTCGGGCTTTAGCTGCAAGGCACGCTGGAAATACTCCATCTGCTTTTGCGGCTCCTCGGTATATCTCCCCAGGTAATACCAGGCTTCGGCCAGGGTATCGTCCAGCCGAACAGCAGTCGAAAACTTCTGGCGGGCGGTTGCGATATCACCCGTTTTCAGTGCTTCCAGGCCTTCTTTGGCGACTTCACGGGCACGTTTTTTGTCGGTCATGCCTGCTGCTCCCTTATGATGGTAAACCCCTATGATCATTATAGGAAGAAATTGAACAGGTTTATGCTGTGTGAAGATTTGTGACCAGTTTAAAACCTAATTGCAACATAGGCCCGGTTTCGTTGTAAGCTCTAAGCAGCGAATACATTCCAATGAGGCCTCCATGAGTCCAACACAGCAGAAGCGGCAGTTCGGTCCCTATGTTGTACATGGCGGCATTGGCATCGGTGGCGTGGCGAAAGTCTTCCGTGCTACCGACGAGCGGGACGGCAGGGTGGTGGCGCTCAAGCTGCTCCAGGCCAGCTTTGCCGAAGACTCTGACATGGGGCGGCGCTTCAAAAAAGAAGCCGAGATCGTCAAGGCGCTCAATCACCCCTGTATCGTCCCGGTCTATGATTACGGTGTGCTCAGGGGGCGCCCCTACGTCGCAATGAAGTACATGGCGGGCGGGAGCCTGGCTGCCCGTTTTGATGAACCGGCGGAAATCACCGCGCAGGAAGTGGTGCGGCTGCTGCGCCGAATTGCCAGCGCACTCGACCACGCCCAGCGGCACGGCGTCATACACCGCGATATCAAGCTGGAAAATATACTGCTGGACGAGCGCGGAGAGGCCTCGCTCAGCGATTTTGGGCTGGCAAAGATGGACGGGCTGGCGCAGCATACCGGCTCGGGCGATATTATTGGAACGCCGATTTATATGTCGCCGGAGCAGGCGCGGGGTGTAAAAACGCTCGACCATCGCAGTGATCTGTATTCGCTGGCGGTTGTGACCTATATTCTCACCGTTGGACGGCTGCCCTTTACGGGAAACGTGATGGCTGTCCTGAATCAACACGCCCACGCGACACCGCCGCTGCCAAGCGTCGTCAGCCCCGGCCTTCCCCCGGCATTAGACGCAGTACTGCTTAAGGGGATGGCAAAAGCGCCTCAGGAACGTTATCCCACTGCTGACAGTTTCATCGAAGCCTATGCCCGTGCGATGGCCGACCATGCCGGGCGTAGAGTAACGATTGACCTGAACGCCTCTTACAGCGATAACACGGTGCCGACGGTTGTGGAAAATATCCCTGCCTTCTTTGAATCTCCGAAGCCCGGGATTACTGCCGACAACCTGTTCAGACAAGCGCAGGGCACGGATGACACGACTGTCGCGCTGGCGCTGCTCAAGCAGGCGCTTGACCTTGATCCCTGGCATGTGGAAGCGAATCGCCTCCGTTTGAAGCTGGAAAAGGCACGGGCAGCTGCTACCCCTCCCCCGACACCAAAGCCTTTAACCACGCCGCTGCCCGAAATGAAGCGCAGCACCCGCGATCAGGAAAAACAGCGCCAGCGTCGCCTCCAGCAGCGCCGCAGACGGATTGCAACACTGGCTGGCTTCATGCTGCTGTCTGCGTCGTGTTCCGCGCTGACCTCTGGCTTGCTTGGCCTGTTTCCGGGTGTGATTGCGACCGTGACACAGATTTTCGGAGGCAGGCCTCCTGTGACCGAAATTAACGGCGTACCGATTGAAAATCTGCCGGATGCCGCCGCACTGGTGCCGCCCAGCAAGAGCGTCGAGGCGCCGCAGCAGGGCGCGGATGTGCTCGATCATGGTCTGCTGCATGAGTATCTTTTTGAAGCAGTGCAGGGCGAGGAGTATTACATCTACATTCAGTTCATGTCGCTGGCAGCCAGCAGTGTCGCGAAGAACGTCGTTGTGATAACGCCGTCCGGTAATCCCGCCAGAACGGAGCAGTGCTACAGCATGGGCGAGGGAGGGCTGCTGGGCGGGGAGGCCAATACGACGATTACGTGTATGATCGACCAGACCGGGACATGGCGGGTGCGTGTGCTGGGCATCGAAGGGGAGAGCATCGGCGCCTACTTCGTCGGCGTGACCAGCGGCTCTTAGGCAAATGCGCCGCTGGCCCAGACAAAACCTTCAAATGTTGATACCGTTGAATAAGTGTCACGGCAGGCGGGAATTGACACATGGACAACCCGATCATCAACCTTGATGAACTCGCTGTCGCGGCAGCCATCGCGGTTCAGGCTGTGATCGTGATGTTCTTCATGATTTCCCCACTGATGGGGTCGGTCATGTGGGCGGGCGCGAGGAAGCGAAAAAACAGTGTGCTGGTGCTGAGCCTCAGCCTGCTGATTTTCAACCTCACGTTCGTCGGCCTGACCTTCCTGCTCCAACGCGCGATCAATGACCCCTCGCGCAATCAGGCCATCACCTTCAGCAGTCTGGCCGTTGCCGCGCTGCTGATGTTCCTGAGCGGGCGCTACCTCTACTGGGTAATCACCCCTTCAAACCCCAAAGATTTGATCGAAGCCGAACTGCGCTACTACCTCCAGCGCGACCCTGCAACGCTCACCCCGTCAGAGAAAAACCGGATCGAAACGCTCAAGCGCTATTACCGCCGCAAGTCCTAACGCCAAACTTCATCAAAGCTTCATCTGCTTCTTTCATCCGGCGATTATGCTTTGCTCAAAAACAGGCCAGTGCAGAGGTTAGACTGATGACGGTGACTGAATTTCTCGTCCAGCAGCGGACGATTGCGACAAACGGAATCCATCTCAACGTGGTGCAGGCCGGGCCGGAAGACGGCTCTCCGGTGATTCTGCTGCACGGTTTCCCGGAATTCTGGTATGGCTGGCGCAACCAGCTTCCGGCGCTGGCAGCGCACGGCCTGCGGCTGATCGTCCCCGACCAGCGCGGTTATAATCTGAGTGATAAGCCCCAGGGTATTACCAGCTACCGGATGGATGCACTCGTCGCCGATGTCGCGGGGCTGATTGAATCGCTGGCAGGTGGGCGGGCCTGTGTCGTCGGGCATGACTGGGGCGCGATGGTCGCCTGGTGGGTGGCGCTGCGTCATCCCGACATGGTCGAAAAGCTCGCAATTCTCAATGTGCCGCATCCCCGGATTGCGATGAAGACCCTGCGGAGCGACCCGCAGCAGATGATGCGCAGCCTCTATGCCGGGTTCTTTCAGCTTCCTGTCCTGCCGGAGACGGTCATTCGGTTGAACGACTGGAAAGTCGGCTTGCAGATGATGCAGAAGACCGCCCGCGATGGCAGCTTCACCGAGGAAGACCTTGAGGAGTATCGTAAAGCGTGGTCGCAGCCAGGCGCGATGACGGCGATGCTCAACTGGTATCGCGCTTATGTCCAGCATCCGCCCGCCGCATCGCACACGTGGCGCGTGACCGTCCCGACGCTGATGATCTGGGGTGAGAAGGATGTGGCGCTAAGAGCGACGATGGCACAGCCGAGCATTGATCTGTGCGACGATGGACGGCTGGTAATGCTGAAGGACGCGACCCACTGGGTGCAGCATGACGAAGCCGATCAGGTGAATCAACTGCTTGGGGATTTTCTGGCCTGAACGCCGTCGCGCCTTGTAAAAACGAAAAAGGGGCGACTATGGGAGTCACCCCTCTGATTTCTGCCCCGTCAGAAAGTTATGACCCGGCTTCGGTCGCTTCCGGCGTTGCTTCGCCCTCCGTGCCCTCACCCGTTCCTGGTGCGCCTTCAATTGGTGAGAAGGTGCCCAGGCGGTCAATCGTCAGCTCAAAATCGCCCTCGCCGGAGAAGCTGCTGACTTCGATGGTGTAGACACCCGACTCCTGAAAAATGTAATTGGCGATTTGCGCGTCCAGGAAGTCCAGTTCAGGGTTGTTGCTGCGATGGTCATCGTTCTCCGCCAGAATACGACCATCGGCATCGAACAGCGTTACCTGCGGATCAAGATCATCGCTTAACGCACGAACCGTAATGGTGACGGCCTGCCCTGCGCCCACTTCCAGATCAAACGAACGGCGTCCACCTTCGACCACCGACTCCTCAATGACTTCAGGGGCATTATCACCCGGCTCGATCCTCCCATAGCGCGTGACGTAAATATCCACCGCGCCGGTGTCGGACGGATCGTAGCTGGTGATTTCCAGCGTGTAGGTGTCCTGCGCATCGACGATTAAATCAACACGTGCGTCGGTGAAGTTGAGTGCGACATCGGGATTGTCGGCACTATAGTAATCGTCGTTCTGCGCCACCGTCTGACCATCATTGTTGAGAATGATCAGGCGTGGGTCGAACTCCTCGCTCTGGGCGACCACCCGAATCGTGACCACTTCGTTTTCGCGGAAATCCACCTCCTGGTTCAAGCGTCCCCCGGTCGCGATTTCGCCCGTGTAGGTTTCCGTGATGCCGAACCCCGTGATACCCGGTGCGCTCGGTTCAATGCTGACTTCCGCTTGACCATCGCTGCCGAACCCGGTAATTTCCAGGGTGTACGTGCCAGCAGGCAGGAAGACGTTTTCCAGCGCGGCATCGGTATCGGCAAGGTCGAGGTTGGTCTCGTGATCGTAAACGAAGGACAGTGACCGTTCCTGTGCGTTGTAGAGGGTGAAGCTGGGATCAGTCCCCCCAACACCGCGCACGATAATGTTCACCACCTGCGGCTCCTCGATGACCAGTGAGACGTTCTGCGGCTGATCGGTCACGGCTACGCTGACGGTTTCACCTGGGCGAACTTCGGCGTCCTGTGCGAGGGCGAGGATGCCGGGTATGATGAGCAGCAGTGCCACGACAAAAACGGAAATGCGAAGAAGCAGACGAACTTTCATGAGGGTCTTTGCTCCTGTTCGAATTGAAAACGACCATCCTCATTCAAAGTCACAAGTGTTAGAACGATCTAAAACTGCACTAAATAAGGTCGAAAACCGCCTGAGAAAGTAGTCCTATCGATGCCTATCCAAACCTCACTGGAACACACCACCATCCGCAGCAACGGCGTGAACCTGCATATTGTGCTGGCCGGGTCGCCGCAGGGTCAGCCCGTGATTCTGCTGCACGGTTTCCCTGAATTCTGGTATAGCTGGCGCAACCAGATTGATGCAATGGTGGCGGCAGGTTTCCGCCTTATCATCCCTGACCAGCGCGGCTACAACCTGAGCGATAAACCGACTGATCCTGCCGCCTATAATCTCGATCAGGTCGCGGCGGACGTGATTGGGCTGATCGACCACTTCGGTCTGGAAAAGATTGACATGATCGCCCATGACTGGGGTGGGGCGGCGGCCTGGTGGACGGCCAACAAATACCCGGAACGCCTTCGCAGGCTGGCAGTGCTGAATGTGCCGCATCACCGCGCCTTTGGGGATGCGCTGCGAAAGAGCGCGTCCCAGCGGCGCAAAAGCCTCTATATGCGGTTTTTCCAGATGAAGACTCTGCCGGAACTGCTGATCCGCTTCGGGCGCGGTGCACTGCTGGCCCCGTGGGCATTTCGCGGGACGAGCGCGTTCACCCCTAAGGACATCCGGCTTTATCAACAGGCCTGGATGCAGCCCGGTGCCGCAACGGGGATGCTGAACTGGTATCGGGCAGGGCGGCCATCGAAGCTGCCAAGCTGGCGCATCACCGTGCCGACGCTACTGATCTGGGGAAGGGGTGATTTTGCATTCTCACCCGAACTCGCCCCGGCCAGTATCGACTACTGCGACGATGGCCGCTACGTCTATCTCGACCACGCGACCCACTGGGTGCAGCACGACGCGCCCGAAGAAGTGAATCACCTGCTGATCGAATGGCTCCGGGATGGCATCGTAAGCCGCGAAGGGGAAGGAAGAATGTAGGGGAAGGCGGATGCGTCTTCCTATGCCTGGAGGCTATTTCAGAATTCCAGTAGGGGCGCAGCGCGCTGCGCCCTTACAACAGCGATTTTTGAAAGGAGTTCTATTCAGACACCTTCCTCTGCGAACGGCGCCGCAGGAGCGCAAGCAGGCGCGGCCAGAGCCGGGTATAAGCGCGATACATCGGTGGATAGGGCGCGTAGTCCCATGCGCCGATGTAGCGCGTGACCGCTCCCCGGAAGCCGCGCTTGAATTCATACACCCCCCACATCGGGTCGCTCTCGACAAAGGCATCGGGTGCGCCCCACAGGTCGTAAATCGTATAACCCTGTGCCTTCGCCCAGCGCATTGCCTCCCATTGCAGCGCGTGGTTGGGCATTTTCTCGCGCTGTTCGTTAGAGGATGCACCATAGAAATACCAGCACTTGCGCCCGAAATGAAAGAGGATGACCGCCGCCAGTGCTTGACCGTCAGACTCAGCAATCAGTGCATGAGCTAACCCCGCCTGCATAAAATCGCGCCAGGCTCGCTCATAATACTCGGCAGGGCGAGTGAGGAAATCGTCGCGCTGGCCTGTGGTGCGATAAAGGCTGTAGAGCGTGGGCAGATCATCCAGTGTTGCGGCACGGATGGTCACGCCCTTCTTCTCCCCGGTGCGGACTTTTCGGCGGGTGTTCTGGCTCATCGCGGCCAGCAGGTCTTCTTCCGTGCGCGTCAGATCCAGCGTGATGGTGTTGCGGAACTGCACCTGATCGTCGGAAAAGCGCCAGCCGCGATCCTTGAGCATGTGCAGCACGACCTGACCCGGTAGATAGGGGGTATCCGGCTGGTCGTGATCGGGATCATCCGAACCAGGGGGAAGCCCAAAGGCGGCGACCACGTCGGGATCAATCTTGAGCCAGATCGCCAGTCTGCGCCGCGCCGTTTTTTCCAGAAAATCCAGCACCGACCGCAGCACCGCCGCATCCTCATATTTCAGCGCGGGGCCTTTGGGCACATACATCACGCACACCGGGCCAAGACGCCGGGTGAGAATGGAGGCAGCAGCGACGGTTTCATCCCCCCGCGTGAAGCAGTAGCGGGTGGGTGTCCAGCCGGTGGTGATGCGCTTGAACTCGCCCCATTCCCACGTTTGCAGCACATGGGCATAAGGCAGCGCTCGCACGGTGTTGTTCCACTGGTCGCGGTCGGTAATCAGATGAGCGGTGAGCATCGCTTAAGCAAATTCGGGTGGAACGTTGCAGCCAAAGTCGCCACCGTAGCGGATTTCCTGCTGACGTGCATCCGCATAGCGCCAACCGATGTAACTTGGCGGATTGAGATAATTGCGATAGGCCAGCGCCATCTGCCGTGCTGCCTGCCGGAAGGGAACCTGTCCGGTGCCTGTGCCTAAGCCAGGGCACGCGATTGACTCGATTTTTCGCTCGTTGATTTGATTGTGATGATGCACCGCCAGCAGCAGCGCCCACATCGCCTTATAGACGTTATCGGTACGGGCGATGGTCATCGGGACGCGCATAGTGGGCGTGTGTGCCAGAAACGGATGCCTGGGATGCAGGGTTTCTACAAGCATACAGGTGCCGACGGGCTGCTCACCCAGATACTCGCTGATGATTCGCGCCTGCACCCGGCGCATCAGGTCTTCCCCAAAGTAGCGGATGATGGCTGCATCGATGCCGCCGTCCATCAGCCCAAAGGAATTGGCCGGGCTGACCATGCAATCGTAGTCGCTGAGCAGTTCAAACGGGCCGTGAACCAGTTCCACATTCGGAAGTTCCGCGAAATAGTGCTTCGCCGCTTCAAGAAAAGCGGGATGAACGTCCACCAGAATCAGCTTCATCGTTGATTTTCCTGAAACCAGACCGCCGTGCGGTAGAGATTATAGGACAGCGCATTATAGGCTTTATCCCACGCGCCGAGCGACCGGACGACCTGCCCGCCCCAGCCGCGCTTGAAGCCGTACACCCCCCACAGCCCGTCCTCGCGTTCCTGGAACTGCGCTTCGAGCGTCGCTTCATCCTCGTCGGGGATGCCCCAGAGATCGTAGGTGTTGCAGCCGCGCGCCTTTGCCCACTGCATCGCCTTCCACTGTACGCCGTAACTCGCCATCAGATTGCGCTTTTCGCTGGAGGACGCGCCATACAGATACCATGCTGTGCGCCGAACCGCGAATACGAATACGCCTGCCAGCGTGTCGCCTTCATGCTCAGCCAGGATCAGCGCGGCGTGCTGCGGCACGAACAGTTGATAGGCCTTTTCATAGTAGCCGGGTTCATGCACACCGAAGTCGTTGCGGCTGCCCGTGACCTGCATCATGCTGTTGAACTTCGCCACATCCGCAGTGGTCGCTTCATAGTAGACCACGTCGTTTTTGAGCGACTGGCGGATTTTGCGGCGTGTGCCCTGATTCATGCGGGCGAGGATGGCATCGTCATCACCGCGCAGGTCGATCAGGATGGTACGAGGCGGCTGGATGGTCTGCGCGGACGGATGGAAGCCCCAGCGTTTCACCTCCGGCAATGTCTCATCTTCCCGGTAAATGCCCGGCTCCCAGCGGAGAAAGGTCGCCCGACGTTTCGCGCAGACGCGGCTGATCTGCTTCCAGAGGAACTGCCATTCACTCTCGGTATGGGCGTATGGCCCCATTGCCAGATACGCCATCTTCCCGGTACGCAGCGGGAAATCGCGGAATAACACCTGCGCCCCGGCCAGGATGTTCCCCGCTTCGTCGCCGATGGCAATCCGTTCTACGCCCCATCCATACGCGCCCTTGAGGTCGCCCCAAGCGGAAAGCTGGAGCACATGAGCACGGGGCTGGGCGGCGACGAAAGCATCCCATTGTTCGGGCGTTGGCGAAAGCGTTCTCAGCATAAGCGGTCGTCAGATAGCCAGAAATGATGTTAGCGATGCGGTGGTCGCAAAGCGTACGGGCGAGGCATGCCTCGCCCGTACACGAACAGTGCAACCCTGCAACAGCGCATCTCGGTTCAGTTCTATGTACATTAGGGGAGAACGGGACGGAAATCAAGCGGGGAACAATAACCGCCGGGAGAGCGTCCCCCGGCGGTCGGTGAAGCGTTGGTTGAGAGGGGCTTATTTGCCGCTGCTGGTGCTGCTGCCTGTCCCTTCGCCAATGGCGATGTGGAAGGCGATGACATAATCCCCGAAGGTGCTGTTGTTGTAGCTGTTGACTACGAAGTTGAAGAAGGTGTTGGCTTCCAGGTCTTCCAGCGGCAGGCTGAGCATTGAGTCCAGGCTGTAACCACCGAGCCGGGTGCCATCGGCCAGCGGGACAAACGAGTCGCTCAGCTCTTCGCTTTCGCCCCAGCACAGGCTGTC
The DNA here is from genome assembly GCA_033762735.1 of bacterium. Taxonomy (GTDB): domain Bacteria; phylum Chloroflexota; class Anaerolineae; order Aggregatilineales; family Phototrophicaceae; genus JANRLJ01. The sequence continues at coordinate 43,648 of JANRLJ010000255.1, forward strand.
GCTGCCCGCGTCGTCGCACTGCACATCCTGATCGTCGCCGTCCTGAATGGTTTCGCCATCACCATCGACCAGGAACAGCAGCGGATCGAGCGAGTCGGTGATCGAAATGGCATAAGCGGTCACGTTGACTTCGGACTCAATCGTCGGCTCGTTCAGGCGGACGATGAAGATGTCGCCCAATCCGTCGGCCTCGGTCACGGCCATGCCCTGGAGGATCAGCAGGAATTCGCCCGGTTCGTCGTCTTCGCCGCCCACGACCAGCCGCACGTCGTTGAAGTCATTGCTGTTACCGTTGTTGAAGCGAATCTGGACGTTGTTATCGGACCCGTCGATTTCGCCTGTCGAGGGCAGTTCCGCCTCTAATTCGTCAACCCCTGGTGTGTCGTCGGTGCAGGTGCCGGAGTCGCCCTCATTCAGCACGGCCAGAATCGGATCAAAGTCGTTGATGCCGAGGACGGTTGCGGTGTAGCTGAAGCCGGGGCGCATCTGGAAAACGGTCACTTCAACCCCGTTGAACTCGCCCCCATCTTCACATTCGACGGAAATCGTACCGTCATCGTTCTGGGCGGTGGAGACGTTCACGGCGGCAAAAAGCAGTAACAGGACGAGGATGAGCGAAAAACGTTTCATTGGGCATGCTCCTTAAGGGTTCAACATACACTGCTATTATGACGGAATTTCCCCTCTGCCCCCAAACAAAAATAAAAAAATTTTTGCGCAGGGTGAAACTCAAACTGCCGGAAGCGTTCCCCCGGCAGCGTGTGACACCATGTTGGTTACTTGTTGCTGCCGCCAGCGCTTTCGCCGATGCCGATGTGGAAGGCCATCACGTAGTCGCCGTAGGTGGACTGATTGTAGCTGCTGACCACGAAGTTGAAGTACATCCCCGCCATGTCTTCGTTCAGCGGCAGGCTCAGCATCGAGTCGTACTGGAAGCCGCCCAGCAGGTCGCCGTTGGCGCGGGGGACGAAGGAGTCGTTCAGGGCTTCGCTGTCGCCCCAGCACAGGTCGGTGCTGCCCGCGTCGTCACAGGCGACCAGATTGCCGTTGTCGTCCTCGATGTATTCACGGTCGCCATCCACCAGCGCCACCAGCGGGTCGAGTTCGCCTGTTACCGAGATGGCATAGGCCGTCACTGGGATGCCCGACTCGATCATGGGTTCGCTGATGAGGACGGAGAAGGGGTCGCCCTGGCCGTCGGCATCGGTCACGGCCATGCCTTCCAGCAGCAGCAGGAATTCGCCAGCGCTGTTGCCGTAACCACCCACCACCAGGCGAACATCGTTGAAGCCGTCGCCGCCGTTGTCGAAGCGAATCTGCGCGTTCAGGCTCTGGCCGTCCACGTCACCCGTCGAGGGCAGGGAGGCGGTGTAATCGGCGATTTCGACCGAGTCATCGGTGCACAGGCCTTCGTTGCTGTTGTCGATCACGGCCAGCACCGGGTCGAAGCCGTTCAGTCCAAGCACGGTGGCGGTGTAGGTGAAGCCGCTGCGCATCTGCACGACGCTGATTTCCATACCGTTATTGAAGCTGCTGCCGTCGGTACATTCAACGCTCAGGGTGCCGTCGCTGTTCTGAGCAGCAGCAGAGCCAATGCTGACGGTCATTACGAGCATGACGAGGGTGAGGACGATGAGAATGCGTTTCATGATTTGATTTCCTTCTGTCTGGTTCGTTTGATGTGAACGATTGATGATCTGCCTTTAGTGAACACCAGAAGCCACGCTGGTGTAGTCGGTTGTTGGCGGGAACTTGAGATACGACTTTGGGCGGACGCGATCCTCCGCCTCAATTTTTTCAATTTGGTTCGCTTTGTGTTAAACTTCCGTCCATTCAATTCGGATTTTTGAAGCGGCGCGTCTCGATAATTGCAGTCCTTTTTTGGGGGTGCTATACTAGGCGCGTTTGTGACAAACAGAGCAATTCAATTGACGTGGCATTAAGGTGTCGATTGAAGACCCACAAAAGCCGTGAGGAAAAAATTGCATGAATGTTCTGAGTGAGTGGGCCTATATTGGCGTGTTTTTTCTGATCGCCCCGTTCCTGCCCGCGCTGCCCATCGTGGGTGCGGCGATCTTCAGCCCGCGCAAGCCGAACGCCATCAAGCAGGCGACTTACGAATGCGGCGTGGAGACGGTGGGCGATACCTGGGTGCAGTTTAAAGTCCAGTACTATATCTATGGACTGATCTTTCTGATCTTTGATGTCGAAATGGTCTTTCTGTTCCCCTGGGCGTTGGCCTACCGCCAGCTCGATTTTGCCGCGTTCCTGGCTGGGCTGCTGTTTATTTTCCTGTTAACGGATGCGCTCATTTACGCCTGGCGTAAGCGGGCGCTGGAATGGTCTTAAGGTCAGGGAGAGGCACGATGCAAGAAAGCAAACCTTCGCAGCTTGATCGGATCATCGCTTATCTGCTGGTGATCGCGCCGGTTCTGCTGCTGATCCCAGTTGCCGCGCTCATCGCCAACACCCGCTGCGTGAACCAGCTTCCCACCTGCCTGACCGAATCGGGCTGGAATGCCGACATCGCGCAGTTTGTCTCCATCCTGCTCGGCGTGGTGGCGGTCGCGACCTTCCCCCTGCTGACGGCTATCCTGCTAATCTGGGTGGAGCGCAAGATCGCCGCCCGCATTCAGGATCGCATCGGCCCCAACCGTGTAGGGGCGTTCGGTCTGCTCCAGCCGATTGCCGACGCGCTCAAGCTGCTGACCAAGGAGTTCATCACTCCGGCAGGGGCGGACAAGGTGCTGTATAACGTCGCGCCCGTCATGTCGGTCATGGCGGTCGTGCTGATCTGGGCGGTTATTCCGTTCAGCCCCTATCACGTCGGCGCTGATCTCGAAATCGGTGCACTTTATTTCATTACGGTTGCCTCGCTCGGCACACTGGCCGTCATCATGGCGGGATGGTCGAGCAACAACAAGTATGCGCTGCTTGGCTCCTTCCGCACCGTCGCGCAGCTTATCAGCTATGAAGTGCCGCTGGCGCTGGCGCTGCTGGTGCCGGTGATGCTGGCGGGCAGCATGAGCATGGTCGGCATTGTGGAAGCGCAGGCCGGGATGTGGTTCATGTTCATGGTGCCGCTGTCGGCCATTCTGTTCTTCATCTCCTCACAGGCGGAAACCGGGCGCGCCCCTTTCGACCTGCTGGAAGCCGAATCCGAACTGGTGGCCGGGTTCAACATCGAATACTCCGGCTTTAAGTTCGCGCTGTTCTTCGCGGCGGAATTCCTCCATGTGTTCACCAACGGTGTGCTGATGGCCGTGCTGTTCAGCGGCGGCTGGTGGGGGCCGTTCGCGCTGGATGCGCCGCTGCTGGGCTTCATCTACCTGATGATTAAATCCGCTGCATGGTATTTCGTGGCGCTGTGGGTGCGCAATTCGCTGCCCCGTGTGCGCATCGACCAACTGATGTCGTTCAACTGGAAGTTCCTCGTCCCGGTGGCGATTGTCAACATCCTGATGGTGGCCTTCCTGCTGCGCGTGATGCAGGAAATTGGCATGACGCCTGAACCGGAAAATGCGGGTGATTTCCTCGCCAACATCCCGCAGACGCTTGTACTGCTGGCAGGCAATATTGTGCTCGGTCTGGTCGTGCTGTCCACGATCAGCCGCCAGGGTCGCCGTGAGCGCGACGCGGAAGACACCGTGCTGCACGAAACTGCCGTTGAAGAATCGCAGCAGTACGCGCTGCCCGCCGGGCACTGAGTCGAACAGGAAACGGCATGAAAACGCAAGGCAATCTGCTACTGGTCTTTCTGGGTGTAATCATTGGTCTGTTGTGGAACGGGCGTGAACGCAAGAGCCGCACGCTGGACGAACTCTCGCCGACATATCGCCAGCTACAACGTGCCAATCAGTCTGTGTATGACATCGACTCCTCCGTGCTGCCAGATTACCTCCGCAAACTGTTTGGAGAACTGGTGCAGTCGAATCTCACGGAACACGAAGCAGAACGGGTTGCCAACGAACTAAGCAGCGTCGCGGTGGGTATGATGGCCTATGAGCGGATGCGGGCTTCCAAGTTCGAGCGGATGAACGACCGCTGGGTTGATGAACTCGCCGAGGAACGGTA
>JANRLJ010000256.1:0-2990 GCA_033762735.1 bacterium
AGAAGACCAGGGAAGCGTGTTAAGTCCCTCTCCTTTGGGAGAGGGATTTAGGGTGAGGGCAAATGAGCCGTTGTGAACTTTCATAACTCCTTTTAGAGTACCGGACAACGCTATTTAGGGTGAGGGCGAACGTTCAAGTGCATAAGTCTAAATTTCATAACGATTTCAGACGACTTCAATTGTGCAGGTCAGCGATTGTTGTTACTATCTGTATAAATAGATAGACACAATCCAGGAACCAGACATGACCGCACGAAGATCGCGCATTGAGCCGACAGCTACATCTGAAGTCAGTATTGATAATCTGATCGACCTTATCCAGACGCACGAACGTACCTGGGGCACGGAAAGTTATCCTGAACGTCCCACACTGGCCGAACTGCTGAATGCGCCTGTGGTCGCATGGTGGCGTTCAACCAAAGCCGATGATACACGGCTGCGGGCATCGGTGTATCAAACGCTGGATGATCTGGATGCTTATCTGACTCGTGTGCTGATTCATAGTCGGCTGGAAATGCCGACACATCGCCTTGCGCTTATTTTCATCAACCAGAAACGCGCTGCTGTTCGGGGCGTTCGGGTGCAGATTACGGCAATTGAGGACGAGGGGTAAGGACAAAGCACACCGCAATTCACCGCCACACGTTAAAACGTGCGGCTGCCGAACCGCCGCCCATTTATGGGACGCGCACTAAAGGCGCTATACACAGTCCCTTCATTGGACTTGGCTTTTCGGCAGCCGTTGGCTTGAGCCAATGGCGGAAAACTGCAAGCGATCAGGTATTTACGCTACTTCCGGCGGGTGCGGGCGCGCAGCCCGGTCAGCGCGAAGAGGTAGGGGATAAAGAACAGCACGGCGCAGGCGATCAGCCCTTTGGCGATAATGTCCCCGTCCCAGCCGAAGCGCAGGATTTCGCGCATGGCTTCCAGAATGTAGGTGATCGGGTTGAGGGTGGCCGCCGTCTTGATCCAGCCCGTGAGCAGTTCGAGCGGGACGTTGGCCGCCGTCAGGAAGCTGAGCGGGAAGAACAGGAAGCTTGCGCCGCTGGTGGCCGCCGCGCTGCCCGTGCGAAGCGCCACACCGACCGTGAAGCCACCGAAACCAATGCCGACCAGCATCGACAGACCAAGTACCGCCAGCAGGCCGGGTACACCCGTCGCCACGTCCATGCCGATAATCAGCGCCAGCACGATCACCAGCACGGTCTGGAAGGCCAGCGCCACACCGCCCGCCAGAATCGGCCCCAGCAGCAGCGCCGCACGGCTGACCGGAGTCAGCAGCAGCTTGTCGAAATAGCCGCTTTCGATGTCGCGCACCAGGCTCAACCCAACCACGCTCGACCCGCTCAGCGCGGAACTCACCAGCGAGAACGGCAGGATGAAGGCCAGATAATTGCTGCCCAGGCCGGGGATGAAGGTGGCGGCTTCGCTGAACGATCCATCATAAATCAGCAGGAAGAAGACGCTGATGGCAATCGACGGGATGATGCCTTCCGGCGTACGGACGACGATTTTGAGATTGCGCCAGGTGAGCATGGTCACCTGCTGCCAGAACGGCATCCGTGCCTGCCGGATTTCGGCTTCGGTGGTGGTCAGTTTACGGGTTGCTACAGCCATTGGATGAGTCTCCACAGGTTAGTTTGAGTTGTGCTTGAGAACTTACAGATAAATGGTTCCCTGCGTTGCGTCCGTAGGGGCGCAGCATGCTGCGCCCCTACAAAGGATCAACCTTGCAAAGGAAATTGTCCATAACCAATGATTTTTACGCCGTCTTGGGCAGCGAGTCTTCGCCCTCGGTTTCGTCGCTCTCGCCGCCGATGGAGAAGCGGTTGCCCGTCACTTGCAGGAACACGTCATCCAGCGTCGGCTGTGTCAGAGTCAGCGAGGACGGATTCAGCCCGGCTTCGCTCAGGCGGCTGACCACGTTGGGAATCTCGTTAGCGGCGTTGGGCTGATACAGGCGCAGGGTGCGGCGGTCTACCTGAGCGCGGTTGACCAGCGGCGCGAGCAGTTCGCGGGCGCGTTCCACCGTTTCCACATCGGGGAAGGTGACATTGATCGACTCCGCGCCGAGCGACGCCTTGAGCGCTTCCGGTTGGCCTTCCGCCGCGATTCTGCCGCGTGTGATGATGGCGATGCGGTCGGCCAGTTCGTCGGCCTCTTCCAGATATTGCGTGGTGAGGAAGATGGTCATGCCCTTCTCGGTGTTCAGGCGGCGCACTTCGTTCCAGATGTCGCGGCGGCTGGCCGGGTCAAGCCCGGTGGTTGGCTCATCGAGGAACAGGATTTCCGGCTCATGCACCAGCGCCATCGCTAGATCGAGACGGCGGCGCATCCCACCGCTGTATTTGCCGACGGGACGATTGGTCACGTCTGCCAGCTTGACGATTTCCAGGAGTTCCTGTGCGCGGGCGCGGGCCTGCTTGCGGGTCGCGCCGAACAACTGCCCCTGAATGGTGAGCAATTCGACCGATTTCATAATCGGGTCGAGGCCGATTTCCTGCAACGCCACGCCCGCCACGCGCCGCACCTGCTGCGCCTGCGTGACCACATCATACCCGCCGACCAGCGCCCGCCCACCGGTGGGCAGTCCGAGCGTCGTCAGCACAGAAATCGTGGTGCTTTTGCCTGCGCCGTTGGGGCCGAGAAAGCCGAAAATCTCGCCCGCCTTGACTTCAAAGCTCACGCCATCGACGGCTTTTACGTCGCCTTCATAGTATTTCTTGAGGTCTTCAACCACGATTTCTCGTGCCACTTGCGCTCTCCTTTGCGATCTGCGTTTTGTGTGCGCGTTTGGGTTTCTACTTTTCAGTAAATTTCCTACTGACAAGTAAAATATAGACCTGTAACCCCCTTAAGTCCAGTTAGGGAAACATGAGAAAAGCAGGCGCTAAATAAGGGTGAAATGAGCAAACTTAAGCACAAAAAATAGAAAATCTGGTCGCTTAATAAGTGGACTACAGAAGCGAAATCGGATATAATTTTAGAAC
>JANRLJ010000257.1:0-14623 GCA_033762735.1 bacterium
CGCTCAGTCTAAACCCGCCTGCGGCGGGCTTGATAAAAGCGTTGCGCGCTTACCTTGAGTGATCGCAGGGTCGCGTCCCGCTCCCTGTGCGATAACTTCCCCGCCGCACGCGGCGGCAAGGTAAGCGCCTTTATCAAGGACAAACAGTATCAATCCCATTTCGGAACATAAAAGGCGACCGCGTTGGGTCGCCTCTCGATCAGATTGCTTGCGTCAGGGGTGAAACCTAAATCACCCCTGCAAATCAACACCCAAGCGCTAATTGCCGCCCATCACCACAAACGTCCGGCTGACAACGTTCGACACCACACCACTCGTCGCGACCGCCTGTGCAAAGACGGTGAACTGCCCACTTTGCCCTTGCAGCGCAGGGATGATCTGGCATTCGGGGTCGCCCGTCCCGGCACAGTAGCGGACAATCTGCTCACGGCGTGTGTAGATGATCGTCCCTGCCGCATCAACAATGCTGAAATCGACATAGCGTATCCCTGCCCCATTGCTCGTGCCGACCGCGATGTCATAGGCAACGGCTTCGATTCTGACCTGGCTATCGACCACTGCTCCGTCCACATCCGGCACGATGATGCTGAGCGAGATGTTTGAGACGGGAGTCGGTGTCGGTGGCACTGGAGTCAGCGATGGCGGAATCATCGTCCAGGTTGAGGTGTAGGTCGCGGTCGGCGGCACCAAAGTTGGACTTGGCGTGCTGGTCGGTGTCCAGGTTGGTGTCGCGCTCGGTACAACTTCGGTTGGTGTCCAGGTCGGCTCCAGAGTTGGGGTCGCGCTCGGCCCCGAAGCCAGCGGCGGCGTGACGGTCGGCGTCCAGGACGGTGTGAACGTCGGTGTCGCCGTCGGCACGATCATGGTCGCTGTGCCTGTTGCTGTCACCTGCACCGTTGGTGTCACATTCTGAACTGGCGTAGCGCTGATTTCGGCGGTCACTTCGACCGTCGGTTCTGCTGTGATCTCCCCTGTCGCTTCGGGCGTGACCGGAGTCGGGGTACTGGTGGGATACGGTGTCCACGTTGGCTGCGGTGTCAGCGGGGGCACTTCCCCTTCATACGGCAGCCCCTCGCAGTTCTCCAGCCGCAGATCGGCTTCCAATGCCCAGCGCGTCTGCCCTGCCCCTGCGTTGACCTTAATCCACAGATTATTATCCACGTCCTCGACACGGTAAAGCGGCGTGAGCACCTCGTCCTTCGGCGCGACTCTGCCCCGGCGGTCTTCCAGCGACGGCTCTACCCGTAGATGTGTGAACTCCGCTACCACCACCGCTCGGCACTGGGGATGTACAGTAACTGCTGGCGCGGTGGTCGCGGAAGGGACTACGGGGGACGGCGCTGGCGGGGTGAACGTAGGCACCTGGGTCGGATTTACCACTTGTGACCCGATGCCGATTTCGGGCGTTTGCGTCGCGGTCGGCGTGGGGGCGCTTACTCCACCTGCCACCGCTTCGGGTGTGGTGGGTTGGGGTTCGGGTGCTTGCGTGTCGGAATCAGGGAGCGGCGTTGAAGGGAGAGCGGGGGTCGGAATGGCAGAGGCCGCCGGGGTCGGCGTGAAAAACTGCGCCGCGAACGTTCTCACCTGCGGATAGATACCAAAGTTTACAAGCATTGCCAACAGCGCAACTGCTACAAAACCGAGCATCAATGTTACGAGCCGTGCCGAACCGTCAAAGAGACCACTGACTTTCAACAGCGATCCAAACGACGCACCGGACAAACTAATCATGCCTGCAATCACGAACAGAGCCAGAAGGATCGATGCGGTTAGTGCTACCATGTCTTTCCAATCGACCATCGTTGTACCTTTCGCTGCCATGAGCCTAAACGGCTCGTCTGCTATGGGTTCGTGGTGATGTTTACCCTGGGTGACCTGGGTTGAGCCGACTTTTCGGGCAATTTTCCTCTCGGAATCAAGTCGAGAATCACCTTACGGAAGGGCAGTTGCTCAGGGTCTAGTTCGACGGCGATGTGGAGAGATACCCCCCTTGAAGCGATGCGCGAACTGGTCTGCCCGGCCCGCTGCACAACTGGCTGTGATTCAACCTGGTGGAGACCCTGCCGCCGCAGGGCGAGCATCATAAACATCAGCGAGACGACGATCAGCACCACCCCAAACACGTACAGGACAAAGGTGGTATATAGGGTACGTGCTTCCGGTGTGACGAGGGCGACCAGCACGGGCGCGAGTATGATCGTCACTGCACCGCTTAACAGCAGAAACGAGAACCAGAACAGGGTAAGTAGACGAGTCCAGAAATTGGGTTCCCCTACCCTGCCGACCAGACGCAACGGTTTTTGCCACATGGAACAACACCTCACCTGTTACCGAAGGTCGCCGCAGACGCGCTTCTTGAAGCGGGTGATTGTGCTGAGCACGTTTTTCTGTGTGCCAATTCATCACGACTACGACGACCTCACAACGTTTAGAAAATTCACTATAAGTGCGGTTTGCCCTGGAAGTTAACCCCAAATAAGTGGGGAACAGACGGTTCGGGTTACAGGCTATGGTGAAGACCACTAAGCGCGTTCCTGCTTCTGCTGATACCGCTCCAACTGGTTGAGTTTTTGAAGAATGGCACCCAGACGGCTGCGGCTTTCCTGCTGGTCATCCCGTAGCGAGGCAAGACGGGCGGAACTGTCGATTGCCTGGACGATCTGGGATTGCAGTATGGGTGGAAGGTCCTGTTCCAGATAGTTGTCCAACCGCTGCTCGATCTTTGCCATCACTTCTTCATCAACGCCGTCGATCTTGGCATCGATCAGTTTGAGGATCAGCACGATCATCAACAGTTCGGAAGTTACGTTCTTGAGCAGGTCTTTGATGAGTGTCGGCACCGTATCGCCGAAGGTCAGCGCCCAGAAGACGGTGATAGGTGCGATTCCGATGAGAAAGACGACTGGCACGAAAAAGCGGAAATACACCCAGAACGATCTTTTGAATTCGGCAGACTTTTTGCTGCTGCCGGAAAGGGTCTTTTGGTGCTGGTTTGCTTTGGTGTCGGCGCTCATCGTAAAGTTCCTTCAAGAGTTCTATCGCAGAACGAAAGGGTGTTTCTACATGCCGTGCCAGCGTAACTATCTGTGTATATCGTGTAAAATTGCGTCTGTGATTATGCCATGCTGTGTCGGTACTTTTGTACCGCCCTCCTCTGGGTTTCTGTGCCACCTGTATATGTCTGTGTTTATGGAGTTGATAAAGCTCATTAAAGCAGATTTCCCATTGTAGGCAATACGCCCCCCCCTTTCTTTAGCCCCCAAAGCCTGGGGGTTATGAAAGAAAGTCACTTGCAGATGTATTGCGATGGTTTTAAATGCCTCTGTAAGAGCTACCGCCTTTAGACAACATGACCTGAGTCGATGTCTGTTTTGCATAGTTTCCATATTTGGGTCAACTACCTGCTTTAAGCCTTTGCGAAGCGTTTCTGCGCTCTCTGAATCAAAAAAGGGGAGCACAGGACTCCCCTTCCCCACTTTCGCGCTTTCCTTGCGGATGAACCCTTACGGACCGGGATCGAAGATGAACACGCTGCCCACATGGGCGAAGCCCGCCACCGGTGTCGCGTTGCCCGTCGCGCGTTCAAACAGCTGCAGGGCCACCGACACCTTATACAGTCCCGCCGCCACCGAACCCGCCGGAATGCTCACCGTGTGGTGATAGTCGCGGGTGATGACGCTGCTGCCGTTCGCGACCACCGCGCTCTCCGTACCGCTGAGAGTGGCGACAATCGCCTGCGGCAGATCAACGTCCGCGCCAGTGCCGATGCGTTCCAGATACACGTTGACGCGGAATTCACCGTCCAGCCAGTTCGCCAGCGGGCCGAACATTTCCCAGTTGACGTTGATGCCCCAGTTCTGATCCTTGCGGATCACGTTCTTGGGCGGGAACGTGGGGGCGGGGCCTTCAAACGAAATCGCTTCCAGGCTGCCCTTGTAGTCGTTCAGATCCGTTTCCAGCTTGTGTGCATACTTGCCCGTGTAGGCCATGAGCGTACTGTCTCCATTTCTTCGTTGAACCAGTCGTTGGACGAAAGCCTCAGTCTGCTGCCGGCGCGCTCACTGCTGCGCTCGTCTGCCTACTAATCCACCCCAAGCGGATAATCTTGACAACCCGTAATGAATGTTTGAATATTCAATCGTTGAGTCAAAATCTTCCGTGTTCAAAGCATATGATTTCAGGGCACGCTATCGTTTGTGGCCCCCGGGTTTTTTGAGTTAAGTAATGTAGTCTTAATATAAGGAGTGGTGCCAGAAACCTTACTTCCCCTGGGTTCAGCCCATATCACAATTTGTCCACGATCCTTTCAGCAGAGAAACGATCAACGCATCGACAACAACGCTCCGCACCACTGGATGTACCAGAATTGAAATGGAGAGCGACATGACAGAACAGTCACAAGAGAATTATCCACCACGCAAGCCAGAACGACATCGCCCCGCAAAGCCGAACAGCCTGCCAGAACAGCCCGCAGGCCAGGCAGGGGATGAAAAACCGAAGCCGTCCCTATTCTCAGATGCTTCGAACTCACCGGAAGTTGAGGATACCGCTCCGGCATTCGTGGTCGGTAAGAACCTGCTCCACCTGCTGCAGCGCGATGACGATTCAACGGTCTGGGGTTTCTTTTTCGACATTTACAATCAGATGCTGTTGCATGAAGTCGTCCGTGTTCTCGACCAGTACAACATCGCGGAACATGAGGCCGAGAATGTGCTGAATAAGGTGTGGGATACAATCCAGCACAAAATCATCACCTTTGAATGGAAGGGGGAAGCCGCGCTGAAGGCATGGTTGTGCAAGATTGCTGTCAACTGTGCCCGCCGTCACTGTGACCGCGCACGTTTTCGCTTTGAAACCTCGCTGGACAGCGGCGATGAAGAGGCAACCAAAAGCTATTTTGCGGACGAGCGCCCTGACTATAATCCCGAAGCCATGATGGAACTCAAACGCAGAGAAGCGGCGCTGGTGATGGCACTGGAAAATCTATCGAGACGTGACCGGGAAATTGTGGTTCGTTACTGCGCCTACGATGAAAAACAGAGTGTCCTGGCTGCTGTCTACGGCATTACCCCATCTCGTGTCTCTTACATCATCAAAGGCGCTCTGGAGCGAATGCGGAAGTGGTTTGAAGATAACGACGCGATTTAGCAGAGTGTCTGCCGTGTGATGCGTATGGCATTTATCCCGGTTTGCAGGGGCGCAACAGGCCTGCGCTCCTGTAAGCCATCACCGCATTTTGGCTAACCCTTCGTGTGCTGTCGTCACGGAAGAACATGGCAGTTGACCGTCTTCATGCAGCCACAGATAGGACTTTTGTCCTGCCACTGTCAAGAATTGTCGTGGAAAAAGGATAAATGAATGCGCAATTTCCCCACCCTTCCGCGCCTAAAGTCATCATCCGTTCATTCGCTTCACACACCCGTAAAATCAAGGAGGACTCAAACCATGAGTCACAATGACACTGATCCCACTACTGATGAAACCGAGGCGACCGTTTTGAATTGGTTCGCCTCTTCCGTCGATAAACCAGGCACCAGTATGCAGAGACAGCCATCGCAGACCACACTGAGACAAAAAGTCCTCGCCAGGGTCGGCCAGTATCGTGAGGAGAGGCGAAGATGGGCAGCGGAGGACGAGTCGCTGCGTTTTGGCTTTTTTGTCGAACAGGTCATGTTTATGCGTGGATTGACCGCGCCAATGCTGACCCAACGATTGCGAACCCGACCGGGTTTCGTGGAGACACTTCTCAGGGGTGAAATTCCGACGTGGGCGCTCACCTACGAAGCGATGCGACGACTCGGTCATGCGCTTGATTATGATGCCGATATTCTCTACCTGCGCTGTCATGGGCGTTTGCCTGATCAAGTACCACTGAATGACCCTCCCGCTACAGCAGGGTCATCCAGCGCACATCAACCTTCTCCCAAAAGGACGAACGACCGATAGCAAAAGTTCCTGCCAAGCGTGGGGGCGACCGAACTGGCCGCCCCCAATTTGCCACGTTATTCCGAACTCCAGGAGGTGCGGAAGTCGGGATAGAGCGTCAGCCCACCGTCGATGAACAGGGTTTGCCCGGTAATATAGGCGGCCAGATCGCTGCACAGGAACGCGGCGGCCTCGGCCATTTCCTCTGCTTCGCCCGCCCGCCCCATCGGGATATGGCTTTCGACCATTGCCCGCTTTTCGGGGTCGTCCACCCAGGCACGGTTAATAGGGGTGATGGTCGCGCCGGGGCCGATGCCGTTGACCCGAATCTTGCGCCCGGCATATTCCAGCGCCAGCGTGTGCGTCATATTTTGCATCCCGCCCTTGCTTACGCTGTAGCCTGCGAAGCGCGGCTTGGGGATGATCTGATGCACGCTGGACACATTGATGATCGTCCCCGCTTTGTCCTCCGCCAGCCAGTGCTGAATCGCCCGCTGCGCACACAGGAACGCGCCAACGGTGTTGATGTTGATGACGCGGGTGAACTGCTCATAGGTGAGTTCATGGCTGTCCGCCGCGATCTGAATCCCCGCATTGTTAATCAGATAATCGAGCGTCCCCCATTCGCTGAACAGGGTATCAAACATGCGGTCAACGTCTTCCTTCTTGCCCACATCGGCCTGAATCAGCAGGTCTTTGACGGCGTGCTGCTGAACGCTGGTGCGGCACCACTGAATGGCTTCCTCGGTCTTCTCTGCCTCTTCCCGGTTCCGGTTATAGTTGATGGCAACGTCCGCGCCATACTCCGCGAACTTGATAGCGATGGCCTGGCCGATTCCGCTGCTGCCTCCGGTCACGAGCACTTTCTTGCCTTTAATGCCCTTCATGGTGTTGCGCCTCCTGTGGTTTGGATGAACTATTGCTGAATTGTTATCATTGTTTAGGCGGCTATTTCGCCCCATACACCCGCAGCAAATCTGCCACCAGCCCCGTCCACCCAGTCTGATGACTCGCGCCCAGCCCGGCGCCGTTGTCGCCATGAAAATACTCATGGAACAGCAGCATATCGCACCAGTGGGGGTCATGCTGGAAGCGCCCCATGCGGTCGAACACCGGGCGCTCCTGCCGTGCACCGCGCAGGAAGATGCTGCACAGCCGCCGCGCCAGATCGTCCGCCACCTCGTTGAGCGTCATCATCACGCCGCTCCCGGTGGGATACTCAATCCTGAAGGCCTCCCCAAAAAAGCGGTAATATTTTTTGAGTGCCTCGATCAAGAGATAGTTGATCGGGAACCAGATCGGCCCGCGCCAGTTGGAATTGCCGCCGAACAGACTGCTGTGCGACTCTGCCGGCCAGTATTCGATGCTGAAATCCTGCCCGCCGATGGTTGTGTGATAGGGTGTCTGATAAGCTTTGGAGAGCGACCGGATGCCATAGGGGGAGAGGAATTCGTTTTCGTCTAGCAGATATGTCAGCACTCGGCGCAGGCGATCTTCGGTGGGAATGGCGAACAGATGCGCTGTACCGTCATTCTGCAAATCCATGCTCATCAGGTTATTGGTCAGCGCAGGACGGTGCTTTTGCAGCCAGTTGATGCTGCGGGCAAACTCAGGCAGGCGGTCGAGCGTCTGCTGGCCGACCGTCTCTACCGCAATCAGCGGCAGCAGCCCGACCAGCGACCGCACCTTGAGCGGGATGATCTCGCCGCCCTGGAGTTCCAGCACATCATAGAAAAAGCCGTCTTCCTCGTCCCATAACCCGACTCCGTGCCGTGCCTCTCCGCTCATAGCGGCGGCAATCGCCAGAAAATGCTCATAGAACTTGATCGCCATGTCCTCATAAGCCAGGTCATCGCGGGAAAGTTCAAGCGCGATGTTGAGCATCGTCAGGCAGAAGAAGCCCATCCAGGCCGTGCCGTCGCTCTGGTTGATTGTGCCGCCTGTGGGCAGTTGGGCGCTGCGGTCGAACAGGCTGATGTTATCCAGCCCCAGGAAACCGCCCTGGAAGATGTTGCGGCCTTCCATGTCCTTGCGGTTGATCCACCAGTTGAAGTTGAGCAGCATCTTGTTGAAGATGCGCTTGAGGAACAGGCGGTCGCGCATCCCGTCGATCTCGTACACGCGCCACGCCGCCCAGGCATGGACGGGAGGGTTCACATCCCCGAACGCCCATTCATAGGCCGGGAGCTGCCCGTTGGGGTGCATATACCATTCCCGCGTGAGCAGCAGCAGTTGATCCTTCGCAAACTTCGGATCGACCAGCGTGAGCGGAATGCAGTGAAAGGCTAAATCCCAGCCTGCATACCAGGGATACTCCCACTTGTCGGGCATAGAGACGATATCGAAGTTGTTCAGGTGCCGCCACTCGCGGTTGCGCCCGTTCCAGCGTTCCTGCGGCGGTTTCGCCACCGGGTCGCCGTTCAGCCATTGTTCCATGTCGTAGTAGAACAACTGCTTGCTCCACAGCATCCCGGCCAACGCCTGCCGCTGGATGCGCTTCTGATCGTCCGTCAGCCCTTCCGTGTCGCTGAGGCTGTTGTAGAAAGCGTCGGCTTCCTGCTGCCGCTGGCTGAAAATCTCGGCAAAGTCTTCGAAGGGTGCGGCCTGTTCCGCCGCAGAGAGGCGCAGTTCCACTGTCACCGTCGCGCCCGGCTGCACTTCCAGCGGATAGACCGCCGCCGCTTTCGTCCCCTGCTTTTGCGGATTTACCGCGTCCTGTTCGCCGTTGATGATGTAGCGGTGAAAGGCATCCTTCACATAGGGCGAAGGATTGCCGATGCCGTAGAGTCGCTGGACATTAGTGTCGTTCTCCGTGAAGATCAGTTCCGCCGCGTCCTTCATATAAAGCTGGTAGCGACCAAGCGCGGGATGATCGGCATGAATGACGGCGTTGCGCCCGGTGAGGGTCGGCTTACGGGGAACATCGTGCAGCGGGCCGTCCTCATAGCCCCATGCCCAGGTGTTACGGAACCAAAGCGTGGGCAGTACCGTAATCGAAGCCGTTTCCGGCCCATGATTCGTCACATGAATCCGAATCAGGATGTCATCGGCGGCTGCTTTGGCATATTCCACCGTCACATCAAAATAGCGGTCTTCGTCAAAGATGTTCGTATCGAGCAGCTCAAATTCGTCATCGTCCAGGCCGCGCCTGCGGTTCTCCTCGATCAACTGGCGATAGGGGAATTCACGCTGCGGATATTTGTACAGCATCCGCATGAAGCTGTGCGTCGGGGTGCTGTCCAGATAAAAGTAGTATTCCTTCACGTCCTCGCCGTGATTGCCTTCGTTCCCCGTCAGCCCGAACAGGCGCTCTTTCAGAATCGGGTCCTGCCCGTTCCACAGCGCCAGCGCGAAGCACAGATACTGCTGCTCATCGCTGATCCCGGCTAGGCCGTCCTCGCCCCAGCGGTAGGCCTTGCTGCGGGCGTGATCGTGGGGGAAGAAGTCCCAGGCGCGACCGTCTGGGCTGTAATCCTCGCGCACCGTCCCCCAGGCGCGTTCGCTCAGATATGGCCCCCACCGCTTCCAGCGAACCTCGCCGCTGTTACTGCTTTGCAGCCGTTTTGCCTCGGCTGTTTCGTCCATGTGCTTTCCCCTTCTTTGCGGTCAGCGGGCAGCGCCTTCTGACAAAGCACTACGCCCGTTTTCCTCAAACAGATGTTGCGTGGTGCCCCGCTTGGTGTCCTGCGCCATCGGCATTGGTTTAACAGGCAATCCTTGCAATCTGCTTAAATGCAGGGCAAAGTTGCCATCATAACGCAAAAGTTGATCGTAAAGTGAACCAACCGTCCCTCTTTTTTCGGTATAGTTGTAAAAGCAATCGGCAATACCATCACCGTTCGACCTGGGTCAAAATGATACCCGCCCGGCTGCATCTGAATGCCGGACGGATGACGAATAGAATAATGCGACGACCATGACACCTGATTCAGCGCTGGATGATCTCGTTCTGATCGAACGCCTTCTGGATCGTGACCAGCAGGCGCTTACGATCCTCTACGACCGTTACAGCGGCGCGGTCTTCAATATGGCATTCTATGTGTTACAAAACCGCGTCGCTGCGGAAGAAATCACGCAGGATGTGTTTTTCCTGCTGTGGCGTACCCCCGGCAAGTGGCAGCCGGACAAAGGCAGGCTGGGCAGTTGGCTGGTGGCTGTCACGCGCTACACGGCGATTGATCGGCTGCGGCGGGAGAAGCGTAAGCCCGACTCGGCGGCAATTTCGGTGGAGACGCTGGCGCACAAGCTCAACGAGCGCGTCAGCACGACCGCCGCCGAGGATGCCGACCTGATGCGCTCGGTGCTGCGCCAACTGCCGAAGGAGCAGGCCGAGGTCATTCTGCTGGCGTATTATCGCGGGATGTCGCATGAGGAAATCGCCGCACATCTGAAAATTCCGCCCGGCACGGTCAAATCACGGATCCGGCTGGGGCTGGCGAAGCTGCGCGAGCTGTGGCGCGAAGCTGTACGTGAACCGTAGTCGTTTTGGGTTGATGAGTGACGAAGTAATCACATCATGAGCGAAAGACCGAGTTTTCCCAACAGTCATCATCATGTCAACCAGGCTGAGTCTATCAAAACAGCCTGTGAAGAAGTGCTGGCGCTGATTCCGTCCTACAGCGTGGGCGCGACCAATGCCGATGAAACCCGACTGGTCGAGTCGATGCTGCCGTTCTGTGCAAAGGCGCGCACTGAACTGGACGAATACCGGGCGATTACCGACAGCCTGCTGCACCTTGCGCCCGCGAAGGGTACACCGCCCCCGGTGCAGGGCTTGCTGGAACGGGTGGTGGCCTACGAACGCTCGCTTGAGGAAGGGACTGTCTCCACACACAATCGCGACCGCACCCCTCCCCCAGTGTCCCGCTTTACACAGGAAGCCGTGCAGCCGCTTGTGAATGACCTGGGCACGATGCCTGACCTGCGGCTTGTGGCGCGGGAAGAACCCCCTGTCCAGAGTGACCGCCGGAGTGACCGCCGGAATGACCGCCGTCTGTGGTGGCTGGGAGCAGTGGCGGCAGCAGTCGCCCTGGTGCTGCTGGGCGTGAATGTCTACTGGACGATGCAGTTCAGTCGCTACCAGCGCGATCAGCAGCGGATTCTGGAGTCGCTCGTCACGCGGCTGGAGCAGCCCACGACTGTGACCGACCTGAGCGGGGTCAATTATCATCGTGTGCTGAACGCTAATGTCAGCCTGCCGGGGGAATTGGTCGGCAGCGCCCAGGGGATATTTACCTGGGATGCAGTGCCGGGAACCATAGGACAGGTGGGGGCGGTGGTTGTAAACGGGCTGCCCGCGCTGGAAAATGAACAGACCTATCAACTGTGGCTGGTGCGTGACGGCCATTCGCTCAGCCTGGGGACGTTCGAGGTTGATCCCAACGGTGCGGGGACGCTGATTTTCCGTGCGTCGGAACGCATCGAAGATTTCAGCCATATTGGGGTGAGCATCGAGCCGCGTGGGGGCAGCACCAACCCGACCACGCCGCATCTGGTGATCGGCGATATATAAACAAGTACCGAGAACCGAGTTGAAAGTGCCGAGTTTTTGGAGATGATCGTCCTGTAATCTGGCGCTTGCACAGGCAGCGAACAAAGGGGCGGATGACTGCGGTTGTCTGCCTTTTTTGATTCAATTTCCCACGTTGCATAACGATGAAACGCCTGGGTGAAGGTACGCTGTTATATCCAGTCCCTCACCCATCCTCTGCTGTTCCTTCCTTAAAGTGAAAACAGTTTTTCAGCGTCTTCTTAACGGTAGCTCATAAACCAAAAGTCAATGCGGCCTCATCCGTAGTCTATCCCTTACATAGAGAAAAATTGATATTTGCAAGTTATACCAGTTTTCTAAATCATTAAGACGTAAAGTTGTATTAATGCTTCATTGACCGTTAAAACTTGATTTTGATCGTTTCATATTCTTTCACTTAAACGATTAATCGTTTGTTTTCCCTGACTTTTTGGCTAGTACTTTCCTACCATCCGGTACTTTTTACCTAGAAAAATTGAAGAAGAATTGAGATAAAAATCAAGATCGTAAATGGTTTCGGCGTATCATTAACGTGAAATCATTGAGGAAGTGTAAACACTAACGGATGTTGTTGAACCGGAACATGTAAGCAGATCGGAAGGAAGTGCAATGAAGACGCAATACAACCTTAACGAAATGGTCAAGCGCCTAACCTGCACCGTCAAAACCGCAACAACGGATCAACAAGGATTGAAGTCTATGATTGCAAAAACCGCTCACTTCTCACACCGTCGCGCACTGGTGATCTTCTGCCTGTTTGCGGTGCTGGGCTTTGGGTTTTTCAATAGCAGCGTCACATCGGTTTCTGCCCAGGGCGGCGGTGTGCGCATCAATCCGGGCGACAACATCCAGAGTGTTATCAACCGCTACCCCGCAGGCACTCTCTTTACCATCGCGGCGGGTGTTCACAGAATGCAGACCATTGCCCCCCGCAACGGGGATGTTTTCGTTGGCGAAAACGGTGCCGTCCTCAACGGTTCCCGCCTGCTGACCAACTTCCAGCAGCGCAACGGCTACTGGGTCGCCACCGGGCAGACGCAGCAGGGCAGCCGCGTGGGTGAATGCGCCAGCGGCTACCCGCGCTGCACCTATCCCGAAGACCTGTTCATCAACAATGAACCGCTGCAGCATGTCGGCTCGCTCTCAGAAGTTTCCAGCGGGCGCTGGTACTTCGACTACAACACCGATGAAGTGTTCTTCGCCGATGACCCCACTGGCAAGACGGTTGAAATCAGTGTGACTCCCCTGGCCTTTACGGGTTCGGGGCGTGGTGTCACCGTGCGTAACCTGACAATTGAAAAATATGCCACGCCTGCCCAGTCCGCCGCGCTGACGACGGGTGGTGAATGGGTGGTGGATAACGTCACTGCACAGCTCAATCATGGCACGGGCATCAAGCTGCGTGGGACGAATGTGGTGCTGATGAACAGCCGCATCTTCCGCAATGGGCAGGCTGGGATTCACACCTTCCAGGCTGATGGCTCGGTCATCAACGGCAACGAAATCGCCTATAACCACTATGCCCACTTCAGCCCTACCTGGGCGGCTTCCGGTGGCAGCAAGTTCGCGCGCACCAACGGCCTGACCGTGCGCAACAACTACGTGCATCACAACGATGGGCCGGGTCTGTGGACGGACATCGACAACAACAACATCGTCTACGAAAACAACCTGGTCGTTTATAACACCGAAGAAGGCATCTACCACGAGATCAGCTATAACGCCGTCATCCGCAACAACGTGGTGATGTTCAACGGGCGAGTCTCCTCCACCTACCTGATGTATGGCTCGCAGATTTTTATCTCCGCTTCCGGCGCGGTGGAAGTCTACAACAACCGCGTGGTCGTGGGGGAGCGCGGTAACGGCATCGGCATCCAGCAGCAGCAGCGCGGCGATGGCATCCTGGGTGACTGGCTGGCGCGGGGGAACTTCGTGCACAGCAATGTGATCGTCCACACCGCGCGTGCTGGTCAGGCGGGTGTTATGCTGGAACCCGAATGGCCCAACAGCCGCAGCACGTTCTGGAGCACGTTCAACAACCGCTTCGACCGCAACGCCTACTACGTGTCCTCGGCCAACGCCGCGTACACCTACTGGCGCTGGAACGATCAGCGCCTGAGCTGGAGCGGCATCCGCGCCGCCGGGCAGGAAATCAACGGTCAGTTGATTACCGATGGTTTCGGCAGCCTGACCAGCATCCCTGCCTGGAATCGCAGTGCACCACTGCCGATTGGCTACCCCGGTGCAAATCCGCAGCCGCAGCCGACGGTCACGACTGCCGCACCGACCAACACGCCGCGCCCGACAATTGTCGCGACGACCCCCGCGCCCACGGCGCTGCCCACCGAACCTGCTACGCCTGCCCCGGTAACTGGCCCCGCGCTGACGAGCTTCACGCTGGTGAGTGCCGATACGCAGCAGGACATCCGCACCCTGGTTCATGGCGAGACGATCAACCTGGCGACCCTGCCCACGCAGCGCATCAACATCCGCGCCAATACCAGTCCCGGTACGGTCGGCAGTGTGTACATGACACTCAACAGCGAAGCCCGCACGGAAAACGTGGCTCCCTATGTTCTGTGGGGCGATGACGACGGCGCCTATCTGCCCGGCCAGCTTCGCGTGGGCACCTATACGCTCACTGGCAAGGCCTACAGCCTGTCGCAGCGGCAGGGCATCGAAGGCCAACTGCTGACCGTTGCCTTCCGCGTCATCAACAGCACGACCAGCGCGACCGCTACGCCGCGTCCGACGATTGCGCCGACCAACACACCCCGCCCCACGACGGTTGCAACCAACGTCGCGCCGACCAACACGCCGCGTCCGACGATTGCGCCGACCAACACACCGCGCCCGACCACTGCACCGACGAGCGTTCCGGCCACACCTGCGCCTTCGACCGGGGGGCCGACCGTCACGCGCCTGATGCTGGTGGACGCGATCACCAGCCGTGATCTGCAGGTCATCAACAACGGCGACGTGATTAACCTGGCTGCGCTGCCCAACCGCTACGTCAGCATCCGCATTGACACGGTGGGCACGGTGGAAAGCATTCGTATTCGCTTCGGCAGCCGTGAGCGTGTGGAAAATGGTTCACCCTTCCACCTGTGGGGGGATGACAACGGCGACCCGGTAGACTGGGGTGCGCAGCCCGGCGCGTATACGATG
>JANRLJ010000258.1:0-13407 GCA_033762735.1 bacterium
GCGCACAGGCCGAACTTCCGATTACGCCCGAAGTCGCCGCTTCGATGTCGGGAGTTCCCGGTGAGAATACCCTGCTGCTCACGCTGCGTCCGGCAGATGGTACACCGCTGGTGAATCAGCGCGAAATCTGGGCAGCGCGGAACGCCTACAGCCGTGAGCCGTATGGCGATTATGAAAGCCGCCGCCGGGAAGCGCTCGAACATTTGGCCGCTATGCCCTACGATGTGCCGTCCGCGATGGCTGCGCTGGAACTGGGGAAGCTCAGCGAAGTGCCATCACAAGCCATCGCTCAGGCCTGCGCGTTTATGGAAGACCGCCGCGACTGTGCCGATTTCTACTCGATTGGCCTGCTGGCGCTGCTGTACTGGTGGGGCGATAAGGGCGTCATCCGTGATGCTGACCGCCAGCGGATCGAAGCCGCGTTTAAAGGCTTCAAATACTGGCTGGATGAACCCGGCCTGGATGCGATGTGCTACTTCACCGAGAACCATCAGATTTTGTTCCAGGTGACGGCCTATCTCACCGGGCAGTTGTGGCCGGACTGGACGTTCACCAACAGCGGGCGCACCGGGCGCGAACAGCAGGAACGGGCGCGTCCTCGCATCGAGAACTGGATTTTGCGTCGCTTGCAGGGAAATTTCTCTGAATGGGACTCCAACGCCTACATGACGCTGGATGCCTTTGCGATGCTGGCGCTGACGGAATTTGCCGACAGCCCTAAACTGCGCGAGATGGCGACGACGCTGCTGCACAAAATCTTCTTCATGATCGCCTGCCAGTCCTTCCGGGGCGCACACGGCAGCACACATGGCCGCTGCTATGTGGCGGGGTTGAAATCCGCCCGCGTTGAAAACACATCCAATTTGCAGCGCATCGGATGGGGCATGGGTATCCTGAACGGCGAAACGCGGGCAACAGGGCTGCTGGCGCTGGCGAAGCAGTATCGTGTCCCCGAAGTCATCCAGAAGATCGGCGCAGACGTGAACACCAAGATCATCACGAGTGTGCGCTCACGGGCGCAGTTCCGGCCACAATTCGATATGCGCGGCGACTGGTGGGATGTTCGCACGATGACGCGCCGCAACGCTCACTATATGCTGTCCGCCGCCATCGAGTATCAGCCAGGCGAATTTGGCATTCAGGAGCATTTGTGGCAGGCAACGCTCAGTCCCGAAGCAGTCGTCTTCACCAATTATCCCGGCAACAGCCAGGAGCACGGCAACGCCCGTCCCAATTTCTGGGCAGGGTCGGCACGGCTGCCACAGGTGACGCTGTGGGAAAAGGCGGTGCTGTGCCTGTACCGCTTTGAGCCGAACATCGGCCTCGGTTTCAGCCATGCCTATTTCCCAACGGCGATGTTCGAGGAATGGGCAATCGAGGGGCAATGGGCGTTTGCCCGCTTCGGAGAAGGCTATATCGCGCTGTGGGGGGATGGCAACCTGGTGCTGACGGAAACAGGCCGCCACGCCGGGCAGGAAGTCCGCAGCAACGGCGGTGGTCATGCCTGGGTGTGCCGTGTTGATGATGCGGCGGGCGCTGGCAGTTTCGCCCAATTTCGCCAGCGGATGCAGGCACATTCGCCACACGCTGATGGTGCGAAGATCATGTGGACAACGCCCGAAAACGAGCGGTTGGTCTATGCGTGGGGCGATGCGCTGAGGGTGGATGATAAAGCCGTGACCTATGCTGATTTCCCGCATTATGCCAATGCCTATACGGATACCGGGATGGGCGATGATGAGATGACTATTCGTGCGCCCGATGGGGACGTGCTGAGGCTTGATCTGAAAGGCGGCAGAATTTTATCGTCCGTTCTCCCTTCATAGATAACCGATCAGATAGGTCATATAAGGGTTGCAGGCTTGAGAATTTCACGTCATAATCGTGCGACAGCATCGGGGAAGGGGTTGAGCACAAGGTAGCCCAGCGACCCGGTGCGACAGAATATCGCTTTAGAAGATTTATGAGGAGAAACCCCGTGAGAAAATTTGCCCTTTTACTGATGCTCGCGCTGCTGCTGATGGTGGCAACCTCGGTCAGCGCACAGGACGCGGTTGAACTGCGCATCACCTGGTACGATGACGGCAACGAAGGCGCGGTGCTGCGCGACCTGCTCGACCGCTTTGAGGAAGAAAATCCCGGCATCACGGTTGTGGTGGATACGGTCGCTTATCAGGTCATCCTCGAACAGCTTCCGCTCCAGATCGAAGCGGGCGAAGGCCCCGACATCGCGCGTCTGACGCTGTTCCCCGATCTGGCTGGCAACTACCTTGATCTGCGCCCCTACCTGGAAGACCCCGCTTACTGGGAAGCAAATTTCCCCGCCGCTTTCCTGCAGGCCGCCCGCACGGGTGAAGAGGACACCGGCATTTACGGCTTCCCGACGCAGTTCACCGTCTCTGCGCCCTACATCAACCGCACCCTGTTTGAACAGGCAGGCGTGGAAGTGCCCAGCGACACGAATGATGCTGTGACCTGGGACGAATGGGTGACGGCAGCGACCGAAGTTGCAGCGGCCACCGAAACGCCCTATGCCGTCGCCATTGACCGCAGCGGTCATCGCTTCGCTGGCCCGGCCATGAGCGAAGGCGCGGTGTACTTCGATGCTGACGGTAATTTCACGGTCGATACCGAAGGCTTCCGCACGATGGCGCAGCGCCTGATCGACTGGCACGCCAACGAAATCACTCCGGCAGAAGTGTGGATTGGTTCCGGCGGCAGCTATGCAGCAGCCCGCGATTACTTCGTCAACGGTGAACTCGTTCTGTATATGTCGGGCAGCTGGCAGGTGGGTGCATTCGCCAACGATATCGGCGATGCGTTCGACTGGGAAGTCGTCCCGAACCCAACCGGCCCCGGCGGCAGCACGGGCATGCCCGGCGGCGCGGCGCTGATGGCAATCGGCACGACTGAACATCCTGAAGAAGTCGCTGCGGTGATGGACTTCCTGGCGAGCGAAGAAGCGCAGGCTGAATTCGCCGCCCGCACCCTGTTCATCCCCGGCCACCTCGGTTTGCTGGAAGCAGGCATCGAATACGAAACCGACGTGGAAGCGGTCTCTGCCGCCCTGGAAGTCTTCCTGTCGGAAATCCCCAAGCTCCAGGAACAGGCCTATACCCTCCAGTACAGCCCGTTCGGGACGCTGATTAACAACGCCATTCGCGACCGCCTGACCCAGGTGCTCGTCGGTGAACTGACGCTGGACGAAGCCATCGAACGCATCCAGCAGGACGTGGACGACGGTGTGGCGGCTGCCCAGCAGTAAGCGTTTCTGTCAAGTCGTTTTTTCTGGGGCGCAGTTCGGCTGCGCCCCTGTTGTTCCTGATAGACGAGTTCCCGTGTGGTTTCCCCATGACTCAAGTACCCACCTTACCGAAGGTTAAACCGACCCCCCAGGAATCCTTGTTCAGACCCATTACTGGGTTGGGATCGGGACTCTTCAATGCTGTGCTCAGCCTGTTCGACATGGTGATGCTGCCCTTACAACGGCTTGTCGGCGTGCGGGGGATGGCCTATGTCTTCGTGCTGCCCAACCTGCTGATCTTCGGCATTTTTATTCTGCTGCCGATGCTGCTCAACTTCTACTACGCCTTTACGGGTGGAACCAATATTTTCCCGCAGGATCGCACGTTCGTCGGCGCACAGAACTTTGAAACGCTGCTGGACTGCGGCAATATATTAAATCCAAATAGTTGTCGGCAGGATTATTTCTGGATCGCCCTCTATAACACTGCGCTTTTTGTCGCCACGCAGGTCGGCTTTATGGTGCTGTTTTCGCTGCTTACAGCACTGGCGTTAAATCGGAAAATCGCAGGGCGCGGGTTCTTCCGCAGTGTGTTCTTCTATCCGGTGCTGCTCTCGCCAGTGGTTGTGGCGCTGATCTGGAAGTGGATTTTGCAGGAGAACGGCGTGCTGAACGCTGTACTGGTTGCCTTCGGCGCGGAACCACAGGAGTTTCTGGGCAGCACAGGCTGGGCGCGCACCTGGATGGTCGTTATCAGTGTATGGGCACAGATGGGCTTCTACACACTGATTCTGCTGGCAGGGCTGCAAGCCATCCCCGCAGAACTGTATGAAGCGTCGGCCATTGATGGCGCGAACGCCTGGAAGGACTTCCGCTTTGTCACGCTGCCGCTGCTGATGCCCACGCTGCTGGTGGTGCTGGTGCTGGCGCTCATTCGCGCGGTGCAGGTGTTCGATCAGGTCTACGCCTTTACGGGCGGTGGCCCCGGCACAGCGACGCTGTATATGGTGCAGTACATTTACGATACAGGCTTTTCCAATCAGATACGCAACTTCGGCCTTGCATCGGCAGCCTCGGTGGTGCTGGCAGGTGCGCTGATGCTGTTTACGTTCCTCCAGCTTCGCCTGGGCAGAACCAGTAATTTGTCTTAGAGGAGCATGGAGCGATGACAACGGTTGTGAACTTCTTTACACGCACACGCGGGCGTAACCGCCTTGCTGCCAGTGATGCGCTTACCTATGGCTACCTGATGCTGGGCACGGTGATTATGTTCGTCCCGGTGATC
This sequence comes from bacterium, assembly GCA_033762735.1. GTDB lineage: Bacteria > Chloroflexota > Anaerolineae > Aggregatilineales > Phototrophicaceae > JANRLJ01. The sequence continues at coordinate 4,530 of JANRLJ010000258.1, forward strand.
TGGCTAGTGCTGTCCTCCTTCAAGGATCGCACGGAACTGACGCGCTTCCCGCCGCGCTTCCTGCCATATTCACAGGAAACGGTGACGGTCGAGGGGTACGATGAACCGCTGCTGCTCTATGACGTGCCGCAGGAAGACGGCTCGGTGCGGCGGTTGGCCTGGGTGCGCCGTGTTGGCACCGAAGCACAGATGATTGACCCCGCGAACCCGGAAGAAATTATCCGCGTTCCCCGAACGCTGCCGCAGCCTGTGGAGCGAGTCAGCTTTTCCTTCGATAACTATACGACCGGGGTGCAGCGCTTTAACTTCTGGACATATTTCCGCAACAGCGTGATCGTCACGGTCGCGGCGACCATCCTCACGCTCTTGGTCAACAGCATGGCGGCCTTCGCCCTGAGCAAGTATAAGTTCTATGGGCGCGATGCCATTTTCGTGCTGACGCTCGGCACACTGATGATTCCGCTGTCAGTGATTCTCGTCCCGGTTTTTCTGGTGATTACGGAAGTGGGCTGGAACAATAACCTGCTCGGCGTGATTATTCCCGGCGCGGCGACACCAACAGGCGTTTTTCTGCTGCGTCAGTACATGCTCACGATCCCCGACGAACTGATCGACTCCGCCCGCATTGATGGCGCGAGCGAATGGCGCATCTATTTGCAGATTATCCTGCCGCTGGCGCGTCCGGCTCTGGCAGTGCTGGCGATCTTTTCCGTAATGTGGCGCTGGAACGATCTGCTGTGGCCGCTGATTGTGCTCAGCCGCAGTGAATTGTTCACGCTTCAGGTCGGGTTAAGCTCGTTTGGGGGTGAACTCGATGTGCAGTGGGATCTCATCCTGGCGATGACTGTGCTCACGCTGCTGCCGATTACGCTGGTATTCGCCTTTTTACAGCGCTACATCACCACCGGCATCGCCACAACAGGTATGAAGTAAAGGCGATGATAGTGGGATTGCAGCGGCGTGGGGTGCCGCTCCCTTAAAAAACGCAGGGATGCGAGAAAACACGGTCTGTCTCAGGACAGGCCGTTGTTGATTCTTAAGGGTAGGAGAGCGTCGTAAAATCAATTAAATGGTACGATATGGTTATCCTTTTATATCGTATCGATGGTTGTCTTTTTCTCACCGTAGCCTTTTTGTAAATGATGTAAGCTAGCGGTGATGAGCTTTGCAAGAACTGTTTTAATAGGGTTTCCGGTTGAAGTCCGGCTGTATAACGGGATGGGAAGCGTGCCAGACACAAACGAAGCACAGGTGCTGGTTGTTGATGACAATGAAATGAACCGCGACATGCTCTCACGCCGCCTTGAACGGCAGGGTTATCACGTCATCGTTGCAGAAAACGGGGTGCGGGCGCTGGAACTGGTGGCAGAAAATGCTTTTGACCTGATTTTACTGGATATTATGATGCCCAAGCTGAACGGCTATGAAGTGCTGGAACGGCTGAAAACGGATCAGGCGACCCGTCATATCCCCGTGATTATGATCTCGGCGGTGGATGATCTGGACAGTGTGGTGAAGTGTATTGAGCTGGGTGCGGAAGATTACTTATTTAAGCCCTTTAACCCGGTTTTGCTCAAAGCCCGCGTCAGTGCCAGCCTCGATAAAAAACGCAGCCGTGACCAGTTACACGCTGGCATGGATACGAACGCACTTCGAGTCATTTATCAGCAGGCTCAGGCGCTTGTCTCCGGTGATATGGGCGCCCTCACACCCTCTCAACAGCAGGCTGTTCAGGATATTTTTGAGCAGGCCAATCGGTTACTGAACAATCCGGGATATTAAGACGAACCAACCTCCATTCTTCATTTATGCGCTCAAGAGCGCGTCATCGCCAAAGAGGTGTTATCGATGCCACGTCCTCCTGTCGATACTTCCTGGATTTTAATCACAGCCTGTCTGGTCTTTCTCATGCAGGCGGGCTTTTTGTGCCTGGAAGCCGGGCTAACACGCCGCAAGAACAACATCAATGTGGCGATGAAGAACCTGGCCGATTTCGGCATCACGACCATTCTGTTCTGGCTCTTTGGGTTTGCCCTGATGTTCGGTGCCTCTCGCACTGGATTGTTCGGGACGAGCCTGTTCGCCTTTGATTTCGACGCGATTACGCCCGACATCGCCACCTTTTTCTTCTTTCAGGTGATGTTCTGCGGCGCGGCGGTCACGATTCTGGCCGGGGCAGTCGCAGAACGAGTGCAGTTTGGGGCATATCTGACGCTGGCGACAATTGGCTCCGCCATCATATACCCCATCTTTGGGCATTGGGTGTGGGGGCTGAGCAATATCAGCAGCGGTGAGCCAGTCGGCTGGCTGGCGCGGCTGGGCTTTGTGGATTTCGCAGGATCGTCGGTCGTGCACAGCGTCGGCGGCTGGATTTCACTGGCGGCGGTGCTTATCGTCGGTGCGCGCGTTGGGCGCTTCCCCAAAGGCGAACCCCCGCGCAAAATTCCCGGCGCAGATGTCCCGCTGGCGACGTTTGGTGTATTCCTGTTGTGGTTCGGCTGGTTCGGCTTCAACGCGGGCAGCACGCTCGGTGTCAGCGAAAATGTGCCGCGTGTGATTATCAATACCCTGATGGCAAGCTCGGCAGGGATGATTGGTACGCTGCTGGTCGGATGGTGGCTGCGTAAACGGGCGGAAATCGACCTTTTGCTCAATGGGACGCTGGCAGGCGCGGTCGGGATTACGGCCAACTGTCATGCGGTTTCACTTCAGGAGGCGGCGATTATCGGTTTAATCGCGGGGCTGGTCATGCTGGCACTTGATGAACTGCTGCTGCGCCTGCGGATTGATGACGCAGTCGGGGCGATTCCGGTGCATCTGGGCGGCGGCATCTGGGGGACGCTGGCGGCGGGGCTGTTCGGCGATTTAGCGCTGATGCGGGCGTATAACCCCTTTGTCGGCGACAGCCGGATGGAACAAATCGGCATTCAGATCGTCGGCATTGTCGTCTGCGCGGTGTGGACGTTCGGCGTCACGTATTTCTTCGCTCGCATTATCGACCGTTTTTATCCACTGCGCGTGACCGCCGAAGACGAGCATATCGGCCTGAATATCTCCGAACACGGCGCGACCAACGAACTGCTCGATCTGTTTAATGTGATGGATGCCCAGTCCAGAACCGGGGATTTAAGCCTGCGAGTCCCGGTAGAGCCATTTACGGAAGTCGGGCAGATCGCGCTGCGCTATAACACCGTAATGGACGCGCTGGAAGAAGCCGTCGTCCGCACGGAGGCGATTGTACGCACGGCAATGGACGGCATTGTCACCTTCACCAACGAGGCGCTCTCGATTGTGACCGTCAATCCAGCGGCGGAAAGCATTTTCGGCTATCCGGTTCCCGCCCTGGCCGGGCAGCCCGTCACGCTGCTGATGCAGCCCAATAATGGAACAGCGGCCAATGGTGACTGGAAACATCTTCTGGCCGATCTTGCTTCTGCCAGCGGCTACCGGGAGATGATCGGGCGGCGGGCGGATGGGACTGTGTTTCCGATGGAGGTGATGGTCACAGAAGCCGCCGCCGGGCGAGAGAAGTTCTATACCGGGACGTTCCGCGACATTACCAGCCGTAAACAGGCGGAGGAAGCGCTGCGCCGCAGTGAAGAACATTTCCGCTTGCTGATCGAAAACGCCTCCGATCTCATCACGATTGTGACCTCGGACGGCAAAATTCAGTATCAAAGCCCATCAATCCGTCACATCCTCGGCTACGAACCCCAACACATCGTCGGGCAAAGTCTGTTTGCGTTTGTCCACCCCGAAGACTCCGCCCGCGTGGTTGATCAACTGACGAAACTGCTGCGCCAGCGCGGTTCCGGTGGCCTGGTCGAATTCCGCTTTCTGCATCAGGATGGATCATGGCGCATTCTGCAATCGGTTGGCAACAACCTGCTCGGCGCCCCGACGATCAACGGTATTGTCTTTAATGCCCGCGATGTCACCGACCGGAAGGAAGCCGAAATCGCGCTGCAACAGACCGAAAGCCGCTTCCGTGATCTTTTCGAGGGGTCACCCGATGCAATTTTCGTCGAGGATTTTGAAGGAAATGTGCTGGATGCGAACCCGGCAGCCTGTGACCTGCATGGCCTTACCTACGAGCAACTGGTGGGGCGAAACGTCGTCGATCTGGTGCCGCCCGGCGTCGAGCAGCAGGTGGGTGAGAATTTTCTGATGATGGCGGGTGAAGAAACCGACCACATCTTTGAAAGCTACAGCTATACCAGCGATGGCCGGGGCGTACCGGTGGAAATCCGTGCCAAGCGCATCAGCTATTCGGGAATGCAGGCACTTTTGCTGCATGTGCGTGATATCACCGAGCGCAAACGAGCGGAAAAAGCACTGCGACGGCAGAACGAATATCTGGCGACGCTGCATGAGACTGCGCTCACGCTGTTGAATCGGCTTGATGTGGAGGATTTGCTGCAAAGCATCATCGGGCGGGCGGCGCAGCTTTCCCACACCGAGCACGGCTATATCTACCTTCAGGCACCAGATATGGATGATCTCGAACTGGTTGCCGGGGTGGGCATTTTTCACCCGCAGATCGGCCAGCGCATTCACCGTGAAGAAGGGATGACGGGCATCGTCTGGAAGACCGGGCAGCCCTTCGTGGTCGAGGATTATAAGAACTGGCCGGGGCGGTTGACCAACAGCGTCTATGACCGCATGGGCGCATCTGCTACCGTACCGCTCAAACATGGCAACCGCGTGATCGGCGTGATTGGTCTGGCCTATATCGACAATGACGATACGCTGGGCGAGGATGAGGTTGAACTGCTGACACGCTTTGCTGAACTGGCCGCGATTGCGCTGGACAATGCCCGCCTCTACGGGGCGGCGCAGCAGGAACTCCTTGAGCGTAAACGTGTCGAAGAAGCACTGCGACAGGGTGAAGCGAACCTGAGCGCTCTGATCGAAAATACCCAGGATTCGATCTGGTCGGTTGATCGTGATTACCGCATCGTCACCGCAAATTCTGCCTTTAAACTGGTCTATCAGGCGACTTATGGAGCGGAGATCGGGGCAGGGACGGATATTCTGGCGGCCTTGCCGGAGGTAATCACGGCGGAATGGAAAACCCACTATGACCGTGCTCTGACAGGCGAACGCTTTATCATCGAACAGCGCATCGAATTTCCCAACGTCGAAGTATTCGTTGAGGTGGCCTATAACCCGATTGTGGCGGTCGATGGCAGTGTCGTGGGTGTGTCGTGTATGGCGCGGGACATCACCGAGCGCAAGCTGTTCGAGCGCGAACTGCAAAACGCTAAGGAAGCGGCGGAATCCGCCAACCGCGCCAAGAGCGCCTTCCTCGCCAACATGAGCCACGAACTGCGCACACCGCTTAATGCCATCATTGGATACAGCGAAATGCTGGAAGAAGAAGCCGACGAAATGGGCTATCAGGACATTGTGCCTGACCTGAACAAAATTCGCTCGGCGGGCAGCCATCTGCTCGACCTCATTAATAACATCCTCGATCTGTCGAAGATCGAAGCCGGGAAGATGGAGCTTTATCTGGAGTCGTTCGCAGCCGAACAAATGCTGGATAACGTTGTCTCCACCATCAAGCCGCTGCTGAACAAAAACGGCAACACACTTCAACTCCATGTAGCGGAAGACCTGGGGCTGATGGTGGCGGACGTGACCAAAGTCCGCCAAACGCTGTTCAACCTGCTCAGCAACGCGACCAAGTTCACCGAAAATGGTACAATCACGCTGTCTGCACGGCGCGTCAATGACAGCGGCCAGGACTGGGTGATCTTCAAAGTCACCGATACTGGCATCGGCATGACGCGCGAACAGATGGATCTGGTCTTTAAGGAATTTACCCAGGCCGACACCTCCACCACGCGCAAGTACGGCGGCACCGGGCTGGGGCTGACGATCAGCCGCCGCTTCTGCCGCATGATGGGCGGTGACATTGAGGTCGAAAGTCAGATCGACGTGGGCACGTCGTTTACAGTGCTGCTCCCGGCGGAGGTGGTCAAATCTGCTGACGATCACTCCACGCTAGAAATTCCGGCAGCGCTGCGGCCTGTGCGGGCAGATGGAACGGCAGGCAAAGTGCTTGTCATTGACGATGACCCCTTTGTGCGGGAACTTGTCTCGCGTACTCTGGCGCGGGAGGGGTTCTTCGTCGAAACGGCTTCTGATGGGGAAGAAGGCCTGCTGAAAGCACGCGAATTAAAACCCGACGCGATCACCCTGGACGTGATGATGCAGGGGATGGATGGCTGGTCGGTGCTGTCTCTGCTCAAGGCGGATGCACAGCTTGCAGAAATTCCAGTGGTGATGATTACCATCGTGGATGATCGCAATCGTGGGTTCGCGCTCGGAGCGTCGGGCTATCTCACCAAGCCGATTGACCGCAAGCAGTTGGTGAATATCCTCAGCCGTTACCGGCGCAGCAGCCGCGATGAAATGGCAGCAGGGCAGGTGCTGGTGGTGGAAGACAACGACGAAACCCGGCAGATGCTCGTGCGCACGCTGGAAAAGGACGGCTGGTGGGTGGAAGAAGCGGTTGACGGGCTGGAAGCGCTGGAACGGGTAAAATCGTCGAAGCCCGATCTGATCCTGCTTGATCTGATGATGCCGCGTATGGACGGGTTTGAATTCGTAGCCGCCCTGCGCAAGCACGACGACTGGCGCGGAATTCCCATTGTCGTCGTCACCGCGAAAGACCTGACTGTGCAGGAACGTCAGCAGTTGAACGGATATGTCGAACAGGTGATGACCAAACACGCCTTCAGCCGTGATGAACTGCTGAACGAACTCAGCGCATTGGTCAGTGCGCAGGTCGGCGCACCCGAACAGAACAACAGTCAAGACTAGGTCAAGCCGGAATCGCGCTAATGAGCCAGATTCCTGAAAGAATTTGGACAAAAAGGCGAAAACCGCAGGGGAGGGTTTCAACCCTCTACAAAACATTCGAGACCTTACATCAGCAGGAGTCTGAAAGACCATGGCGAAAATTCTCGTCGTAGAAGATAACGAGATGAACCTGGATATGCTGTCCCGTCGTCTGGAACGGCGCGGGCATGAGATCATCATCGCCACCGACGGCGCACAGGGCGTGGATATGGCGCAGCGGGAAAAGCCCGAACTGATCCTGATGGATATGAGCCTGCCTGTGCTGGACGGCTGGCAGGCCACGCGCCAGATCAAATCCAACCCGGATATTAAGCACATTCCGATTATCGCGCTGACCGCTCATGCCATCGCGGGTGATCGCGAAAAGTGCCTTGCCGCCGGATGCGACGAATACGAGAGCAAGCCGATCAAGTTCCCGCAGTTGATGGCGAAGATCGACAGTTTTCTGGGGACGAGCAACGGCGGTGGGGACGAATGACGTTTCCCGCCTCGCCAACCTTCACGCAAACGACAAGTGCACCTGTGCTTGCGGCCCGCGATCTGGATATCGGCTATAAAGCCAGTCGTGGTGCGCCAAAGGTGATTGTTCCAGAGATGCAGTTTTCGCTGCTTCCGGGTGAGCTGGTCTGCCTGATTGGACCGAATGGCGTTGGCAAATCCACCCTGCTGCGCACGATTGCCGGGATGCAGCCGCCGCTTAAAGGGACGCTTCGTTTGTCAGGCGATGAAGTCGCTGACCTGGCACCGCTGGAACTGGCGCGGCGGCTGGCGATTGTGCTGACGGAGCGGGTAGACGGCGGCCTGCTTACCGCCGAGGCGCTTGTCGGGTTGGGGCGGCATCCGCACACCGACTGGTCAGGGTGGCTCAATGCCCAGGATGAGGCAGTGATTCATGATGCGCTGGTGGCAGTGGGGGCGCTGGAACTGGCGCACCGCCGCGTGAGTGAGTTGAGTGATGGTGAACGCCAGAAGGTGATGATCGCACGGGCGCTGGCGCAGCAGCCTGTGGTGATGCTGCTGGATGAACCGACCGCCTTTCTCGATCTGCCGCGCCGGGTGGAGATGATGCGCGTCCTGCGAACGTTAGCGCGTAAAACCGACTGCGCGGTGCTGCTTTCCACCCATGACCTCGATCTTGCGCTGCGCAGTGCCGACCGACTGTGGGTGCTGCAAAAAGGCGGGCCGTTGACGATTGGCGCACCGGAAGACCTGGTGCTTGAGGGGGTTCTGGCGCGGGTATTTGCGGCGGAAGGTGTGGAATTCGTGCCAGAGACGGGTTCATTCCGCTTGAACAGTGCGCCGCGCGGTGAAGTGGCGTTACGGGGCGAACAGCATGGGTTAGCCTTTTACTGGACGCAGCGGGCGCTGGAACGCGCCGGTTATACGATTCGGGCTGATGCGGCGGTTGTGGTGACTGTAGGCTCCGTCAGCGAGGGAACAGAATGGTATATGGACACCCACGACGGTACGACCGCTGAATTTGCCTCGCTTTATGCGCTGATTGCCGCGCTGCAGGTACTTCCTCATTAAGCCGTGCAGTCTTTCCCCGCTTTCTAACACGGAACCCCGAATTGATGTAAAATTCACGCAACTTTCTCATCCTGAAATGTTTCAAAGTGTTATAGTTGGATGGAAAGGTAGGAGTGGAGTTATCAGGTATGTCGTCCGGGGAAGCGTCCAACATCACCCTCATTGGAAAACGTTATCAACAGAGTGCGCTTCTCGGTCAGGGTGGGATGGGCGCGGTGTATCGCGCGGTAGACCGCCTGACGGGTCAGCTGGTGGCGCTCAAACGGGTGCTGAACACCGAAGATGTGCTTGAGCTGACTTCCAGCTACAACATGGGCGACTTCCGCCTCGCGCTGGCGCAGGAATTCAAGATGCTGGCCTCGCTGCGCCATCCCAACATTATCGAAGTGCTCGACTATGGCTTCGATGATGAGCGCCAGCCCTACTTCACGATGGAACTGCTTGAAAATGCGCCGACGATTCTGGATGCAGCGCAGGG
>JANRLJ010000259.1:0-12749 GCA_033762735.1 bacterium
CGCGCTGCCGCCACGCCCGAAAGCCCATCCTCCGCGCCGTAGACCTCGAAACCCTCATAGCTCAGCATTTCCAGAATATCATTGCGGAGGTGTTCAGCGTCTTCAATGACCAGTATTTTCGTCATGAGGCAAAACCTTATAACTGGTGATGTTGATCGTAAAATCATCCATCGACTAACCCCTGCTGGTTTGCAGAAGTTATCTTTCGACCGACTAAGGTCATTATAACGTGCTTTTTTTTCGTCCCGCCTTAAGATTCAGCATGTTCAGAGTACACCGCTGATGACCAGAAGTAGAATAGCCACCCCGGCCAAAATACGGTAATACCCGAATGGGATAAAGTTGTTGCGGGCAACGTAGCGAAGCAGCCAGCCAATCGAAATCCATGCGACGATTGCGGAGACGACTGTGCCCAACGCAAGATTAAAGACATCGTTGCTGTTGATCTCGTCCAGGCTGGTGATCAGCTTGAAAAAAGTTGCACCCCCCAGTACCGGAATCGAGAGGTAGAAGGAGAACGCCGTCGCGACCGAGCGATCCAGCCCAACCATGAGGCCGCCGATAATGGTTGAACCGGAGCGAGACACTCCCGGTATCAGGGCCGTGATCTGTGCCAGTCCGATCAGAAGCGCCTGCCGGGGCGTGATCTGCGTCAGATCATGTGTGACGCTTTCAGTTCGAGCAGGACGCCGCTCCACCAGCAGGAAGATGATCCCGCCAACAATCAGCGCAATGGCGACGACCGTTGGTGCGGTTTCACGGGTAAAGACATTGTCCTCAAGCCAGTCTTCCAGCAGAAAACCGACGACCGCAGCGGGCAGCGCGGCAATCACAATCGACAACCACAGCCGTTGAATGCCTTTGTCGCTGCGAACGGTGAGCACCTGCCGCAGCAAATCCGCCCGGTAAAACGCAATCACAGCCAGCACCGCGCCGATCTGGATAAAAATCTCGAACGTCCCGCCCAGACTACCCTCAAAATTGAGTAAGGCGGAAGCCACCAGCAGATGCCCGGTGGACGAAATCGGCAGAAATTCCGTCACCCCTTCCACAATTCCCAGGATGATGACTTTAATCCATTCAGCCATTGTGTGTCGTTGTCCTTTGTGAGGGTAGATGAATGCACATCAGAGGAGAGTGCCGAACCACAGACCAAGCGCCGCCCCAAGCAGACACAGGCCATTGGTCAGGAGAATATTCGCAAGGGCAGCGGGGACACTGCCTTCTCGCATCAGTATCAGGCTTTCCAGCGCATAGGTCGAGAAGGTCGTGTATGCACCGAAAAATCCGGTCGCGACCAGCAGGCGAACATCATTGGAGAAAGGGGTGCGCTTAAGCGCATAAGCCACAAACAGCGCCAGCCCAAACGAGCCAGTCAGATTAACGAAGATTGTTCCATAGGGGAGCGGCCAGTTCAGGAAGCGGGTGAAGTGGGCAAGCGCCCAACCCGAAATCCAGTAGCGGGTATTCGCGCCGAGAAAACCGCCTATGCCGATGATGATGACCGTCCGCACGAGTAGCAACCCTGAAATCCGGCAAGCAAGCGCGAATGGTAATTGCGAGGGGAAAAAGCGTCAAGCCGCGTTCCGGGCGCGGCTTGAGCGAAAAAGTGATTCAACGACGCGAAGAGGCCTACACTTCACCCACACGAACATCCAGCTCGAGGCGCTGCCGACCACGCAGCAAGGCTAGTTTAACGGTTTCGCCACCGTGCACCCCGCGCAGCAGCCGGTGAATATCATCAACCGAAGCGACGGCCTGACCGTTCAGTCCGATGATGAAATCGCCATTGCGCAGCCCTGCACGATAAGCCGGGCCACCCGCCTCTACTGACGCCGCTTCGACCACCGTATCTTTCAGCAGTTCAAAGTAGCGCTGCATCCGTCGGCTGATCGGGCGCACCTGCCCCACCAGACCGAGATAGGCACGGCGCACTCGACCCTTCATCAGGAGTTCGCTGACCACCCATTTGGCGGTATTCACGGGTACGGCGAAGCTGATGCCCTGTGCCTGATAGATCATCGCGGAATTAATACCGATCACCCGACGCCGGCTGTCTACCAGCGGCCCGCCGGAGTTACCGGGATTGAGCGAGACATCGGTCTGAATCACGTTTTCGATCAGCCGTCCCTGCGGGCTGCGAAGCGAACGCCCCAGGGCTGAAATCACGCCCGTGGAAACGGTGCTCTGGAAGCCGAGCGGATTGCCTATGGCAATCGCAAGCTGGCCGACCTTCACGCGGTCGGAATCCCCCAGCACAGCGGCAGGAAGTCCGCTTTCCATCACCCGCACAACGGCCAGATCAGTGGCCGGGTCAGTGCCGACAAGCTGCGCCGGGAAGGTGCTGCCATCGGTCAGGGTGACTTCAATCGAACTCGCGTTTTCAACGACATGGTTGTTCGTCAGGATAAAGCCATCGGGCGTAATCACCACACCTGAACCCGCGCCTTCGCCCCCGCCGTAGCGGTTCTGCGCGGGACGTTTGATGCTGATGCTGACGACCGCCGGGCCGACCGTCTCCACCACATTGACCACTGCCCGCGAATAGGCATCGAGCAGTTCATGATCGTCCTGAACCGATGCGTTCAGTGGTGCGTTTGCACTGGAGAAATTGTCAGAGATGCTTTCCATTGTGGGAACCGAAGCCTCAATTGTCACTACTTACAGTGCCATCTTAATAGAGTGCTTTCCGAACTCAATCCACTTTTCAGGTAGCTACAGGCCTGACAATTTGGGTAGTACTCTGTTGGCAGGTAAATTCACCCTTCCCAGCCGATACGCTTTGACCTAAAATCGTCCGTCCTGACCCTTCCAGAGTGAAAAGATCAACCAGAACAGCGTTCGCTTCTGCTGTCTACGCGCATGGCTTCGAGCCGATACCCTGCGTGGCAGCGCCATCTGTGTCATCCCCTGCCGTCGAAAAGGAGAGAATTCGATGATCATCGGCATGGACTTCGGCACGACCAACTCCGGCCTGGCCTATTATGACGGCCAGAGATTGGAACTCATCCCCATCAACAAAACAGGCGGCGCCATCGACCGCACAGCCCTTTACATCACCAACGACCGTCAGGTCTATACCGGTCGCGGCGCCATCGACACCTACTACGCCCAGAATCTCAATCGTCCGGTCAACATTCAGCAGGTGCGGGTGGGCGAAATTACACTGACCTTCGCCGAACTTCCGTCATTCGTGCGCGATGTCTATGTCGATCAGGATTTGTTCTCGCCGGGGCGCTTGTTCCTGTCGTTCAAGACGGCGCTGTCCTCGCTCAATTACGTCGGGACGGTCGTCGGCAGCCACTTCTACTTTCTGGAAGACATCATTGCTCTTTACATCTACATCGCGAAGCAGCAGGCCGAACGCCACCTGCAAACAGAGATCAAGCGCATTGTTCTGGGTCGCCCGGTGCGCTTCCACTTTGATGCTGAAGCCGACCGACTGGCGAAAGAACGACTGCTGAAGGCGGCTTTCCGCGCCGGGTATGAGGAAGTCTATCTGCAATACGAGCCGCTGGCCTGCGCCTATCACTACGAGTCCACGATTGAGCGGGAACAAACCGTGCTGATCTTCGACTTCGGAGGTGGTACGCTCGATATCAGCATCCTGCGCGTGGGCAACCCGAAGACGCGGGCGGTACTCGCAAATGGCGGCGTGCCGATTGCGGGTGACATCTTCGATCAAAAGCTGGTACGCGCCAAACTCCCCCGGCACTTCGGCGAAGGTACGAGCTACCGCAGCGGCCATACCCTGCTGCCCGTCCCCAGCAGCTTTTATGAAGCCTTCTCCAACTGGCAGGAGATGCTCACGCTCCAGCGTCCCGACTTCTTCGAGGAGATTAAGCGTATCGAACAGGCCGCGCAGAAACCCACGCTCATTCGGGCGCTGCGTTCGCTTGTTTCCAGCAGTTACGGCCTGAAGATGTATGATGTGGTGGAAGGGGTAAAGCGCGAACTTTCCAACGCAACGAACGCGATGATTAAGCTGGACGGCCCTGAATTTCATGTGCGTGAGATTGCCACCCGCAACGAATTCGAGCGCATCATCCGGCAGGAAATCCGCACCATCGAGACCTATCTGGATGACCTGATCCAGCAGGCCGGGCTAAAACCCGATGCCATCGACATGGTGATCCGCACGGGCGGCTCGTCGCAAATTCCGGCCTTTGTAAAAATGCTGGAAGCACGTTTCGGAGCCGCGAAAGTCCGCAGCCTCGAGGTGTTCAGCAGCGTTACCTCCGGGCTGGGCTTGATCGCCCATCAGGTCGAGCAGGGTACGGTCGATCTGCAAGGGTATCGTGCGGCGGATTTCGTGCTGGAAGATCGCATTCAGAACGGGAACAAAAGCGGCGTTCCGGCGGTCGATTTCGACGTGATGAAGAAGTTCATCGCGCTTACGGAAACCGAAAGCGCTCAACAGACTGCCGCGCTCGTCGGCCTGACGCACGATGGACAGGTCGCTTCCTCACTGGAACCGGAAGCCGAACATGCCCTGTCGTCGGTCGCCCGCGTCATCACCACGCCTTCAGAAGATCGGGTGCTGCTGCTCACGTCGGAATATCGCCTGCTGCTCAAAACGCCACGCCAGCTTACCCGGCTCTCGGCGCTAGGGCTGGAACTGGCGGACGCGGAAGGCTTCCAGACCGACATCTTCGGGGATGAGCATGTCAGCGGGATTGCACCCTGGGAGCCGCTCAAACAGGTGCGAAAGCTGATGCTGCTCTCCACGTCGGGCTACTTCAAAATCTTTCTGGATACACTCGTCGCGCGGGTGGAACAGCCTGTACCCTATCAGGTTGCCCGTATCAAAGGGAATCCGCTGACGATGCTCGAAGCACGCGGCGAGATTTTTGCTTTCAGTGCAGCAGGTCGTGTGGTGCGAATTCAGGTCGAAGACCTTGACCAGACGGATGGACGCTTATTTGCCACCGGAACCACTGACAGCCTGATCGCTGCCTTTGCTCTATCGACACCGACGGACTTTCTCGTGGCAAACGCAGAAGGTTATGTTACGCATCTGACTGCATCCGAAATACCGATGGCGTCAAGCCTGAACACAAACGGTGCGAAGGTGTTTACCCGCCGCTCGCTGCAAAGTACCCTTCCCTGGCGCGAGGGCGAAACCGTCCATATTGTCTCCAATCAGCGCATCCTTCCGCTCGATCTCGACCGTCTCCATACGCAAAAGCCGCAGAAACTCGCGAAAGGCGAAACACTCGTCGGGATGGTCAATCTGACTGCAACAGCGGTGCGTCTGCCCGTGCAGCCCTGAAAACCGCTCCGAACCCGTTGACGAAAAAATGTGCTATCATGCTGGGCATGACTTCCCACCTAACTTCTCCTGCTTTGACTCTGCAAGCACAGACCATCGTCAACGGGCGCAATACCCACTATGCCCAGCATAATCCCACGCCCGGCCTCTCGATCAAATCGATGTCGAACGGACACGCTCGCTATGAAATCAACGACGGGCGCTTCGTGGTCAGCGATGCGGTCTATCTTGTTCTGAATCAGGGGCAGCCATACACGATTGAGATTGAGTCGCCGACAGTTGTAGAGTCGTTCTGTTTGTTCTTCCCGGAAACCTGGGCAGAGGATGTCTTTTGCGGATTGACTCAGCCGGAAGCTGCCCTGCTGGAGTCGTTCCAGAATCATAAACAGATCAGCTTTTTCGAGCGGGTCTATCCACACGACGCGCACATCAGCCCATTGATGGCAACACTGCATCAGCGCGTGAAACAGAAATCACTGACCGAAGGTTTTCTGGAAGAACATCTGCGTCTGGTACTGCTTCAGCTGATGCAGGTGCAGTTCAACATCCTGCGCCAGACCGAAACGCTGCCCGCCGTCCGTGCCAGCACTCGCGTGGAACTCTATCGCCGCCTGTCTCTCGCACGGGATTTTATCGACGCCAGCCTTAGCGAACCCCTCACGCTGGAACGCATTGCAGGCGTGGCGGCGCTGTCGCCCTTTCACTTTCAGCGTGCGTTTAAGCGGCTTTTCGGTCTCTCGCCTCATGCCTATCTGACGCAGAAGCGACTGGATCGGGCGCGGCATCTCATCGAGACGACGGATACTCCCATCACGGACGTCTGTCTCGAAGTCGGTTTTGAAAGCCTCGGTTCATTCAGCACCCTTTTTCAGCGGCATACCGGGCTTTCCCCCCGCGCCTACCGAAACGCGCAACATTCAAGAAGTTTTTCCGCCTAGCTGCGCCTACAATGCGCTCAGATTACGATGCAAAACAGGAGCAGCCGCATGGATACGGAACTGATTAAAGCCTTTGTCATCGCCGGACACAGCGATCTTGAGAAGGTCAGGGCGATGCTGGCCGAATACCCGGATTTGCTCAACCAGGCGTTCGAGTGGCGACCAGGGGATTTCGAGGATGCGCTGGCAGCAGCCGCCCATATCGGCACACGCGATGTGGCGGAATATCTTTTGCAGCAGGGAGCGCCGTTTACTTTGTATGCGGCGGCGATGCTTGGTCGGATTGATGACGTGCGGGCGTTTCTTGATGCTGACCCCACACAGGTAAATGGACGCGGGGCGCATGGTATCCCCCTGATGTACCATGCGGTTCTGAGTGGGAATCTGGAACTGGTCAAGCTGCTCAGGGAACGCGGTTGTACCACAGGTTACGATCATGCCTTACATGCGGCCATCACCCAACGCCTGCCGCAGATGGTGGAATGGCTGCTTCATAACGGCGTAACGGATGTGAACACGCCCGATTATCAGATGAAAACCCCGTTGAAGCGGGCGCAGGAGACAAATCAGCCAGAAATCGCGGCCATGCTGGAAGCGTATCAGGCACGGTTGGAAATCTAAGCAGGTGCAAGGGAGGCGCTTATTCCTGCCTCCCTCCACTTTCCCGAATACGGTTTACTGCTTGCCCTGCGCCAGACCATTCTGAATCAGATACGTATAGCTCTGCTGTACCGCTTCCACCATATCTGTGTCCGCCCTGTCAAGTTCCACAATCAGCCAGCGCGTATACCCTTCCCCAGCGGCCACAATCGGCGGGAAATTCATCACGCCCGCGCCGACTGCCAGCATCGCCTGTTCCTTATCCAGCGGCCCGTCCTTGATATGCAGCAGCGGCGCCCGTTCACCACACTCACGGACAATCTGAACCGGGTTGCTGCCGCCCACCTTTACCCAATAGGTGTCGATCTCGAACTGCACCGATGGATCGAGATACGTCAGCATCACCTCAAACGGCGTTTTGCCGCCGAGCGACTCCGCAGGGCGGAACTCCCAGTCATGGTTGTGATAGGCCAGCGTCAGCCCGTTTTCCTGCGCCACCAGAGCGCCTTCGTTCAGGCGGTCACACACCGCCTTGATTTTGTCCTCGCTGGTGAATTCATCCGGTGGAAGCCAGGGTACAATGACATTCGTCGTGTGCAGCGCGGCTACTGTCTCCAGAATCTCGGTTTTCCGGTCGCCCAGGGGTAGCCCGACATGAGCGCTGCACACCTGCAACCCAAGTTCCTCGAACAGGCGCGTCGCAGAAGCCGGGCTTTCCCCATAAACCCCAGCGGTTTCCACCCCAACATACCCCATCTCGGCCACCTGCCGGATGATGCCTTCAAAATCTTCCTTCAGCGCATCGCGCAGGCTGTAAAGTTGTACTGCGATTGGTGCTGGCATGATGCTCTTCCCCTATTAGTATTGTGCGAATTTTCACCACGATTATTTCGCTAATGAGACAACTGTGCAATGCGCCTGATTCAATTGGTGCTACCCGTCCGATTTTGTGCCCGATTGTTGCTGAAAGGTGGTGAAAGACTCATCTCACGTTAAAATAGCCACATCTGAAACAAAAACCACAGGTCGCCAGCGGGCGGCGTTGAGTGGCTTATCAAAGCGGCTTATCTGCCTGATAAGTACCTCATCGAAAAGTGCCTTGTGGTCTTACCCAAGTTCTGTTTGAGGGCAGACCATGAAGCTGTGGAATCACTATCACACCCCAACCACGATTGAAGAAGCGGTCGATCTTCTGTCGCGCTATGCCGGGCAGGCCAGGGTCATCGCGGGCGGCACCGATCTTCTGGTCGATATGCGCGCGGAAGGCCACACGCCACAGGAAGCCCTGATCGACATCACACGCATCCCTGAACTGCGTACCATTGACCGTCATCAGGATATGATTACCATCGGCGCAGGTGTCACTCATACCCAGATCGTCAAATCCTCCCTCATCCAGCAGGGCGCGACCTGCCTTGCGGAAAGCTGTGGCGTAGTCGGCGGCCCACAGGTGCGCAACGTCGCCACGCTGGGCGGCAACGTCGCCCATGCCCTCCCCGCTGGCGATGGCACCACGTCGCTCGTCGCGCTGGATGCTGAGGCCGAAGTCGTACATCAGGGTGAAAGGCGCTGGCTTCCAATCACCGAGTTGTTCCTCGGTCCCGGCAAATCGCTGCTGAACCCGACACGTGATCTGCTGCTGCGCGTTCGTTTTCGTGCGGCGGGAGAAGCCGAAGCCACCGCGTTCAGCCGCATTATGCGTCCACAGGGAGTCGCGCTCCCCGTGCTGGGGTGTGCGGTGTGGGTGCAGTTGAATCCAGGTGGCGATCAGATCACCGCCGCCCGCATTTCGATTGCACCCATTGGCCCCAAGCCAGGTCGTGCGTCAGACGTAGAGCAGGCGCTTGCCGGGCAGCCCGCGACCCAGGCGACCCTGAACGCCCTCATCGCACAGGCACAGGAAACGCTGCATCCACGCACCAGCAAGTATCGTGCCACCGCCGATTATCGTAAGGAGATGATCGGGGTGCTGCTACAGCGGACGCTGACGACGGCCATCAACGGGGCACGTCAGTCGGTCACCGCTTCAACCCGCTAAACCCGAAAAAGGCATACGCTTATGACCATTTTAGACCTTACTGTAAACAACCAGCACTACCGTTTAGACGTTTCCGAGTCGCGCACCCTGGCGCACTTTCTCCGTTATGATCTGGGCTTAACCGGGACGAAAATTGGCTGCGAAGAAGCGGAATGCGGCATCTGCACTGTCCTCGTGGATGGCATCCCGGTAGATAGCTGCGTCTTTCCCGCCTTTAAAGCGCAGGGCTGCCAGGTGACAACCGTTGAGGGGCTGGCCCAGGGCGAAACGCTGCATCCCATCCAGGCCAATTTCATCCGGCACGGGGCGGTACAGTGCGGCTTCTGTACACCAGGGTTAATGATGACAGCGGCGGCGCTGCTGGAAGAACAACCGGAGCCAGACGATGACGACATCAAGGCGGCGCTCAAGGACACCTACTGCCGCTGCACGGGGTACACCAGCGTGATTCAGGCGATCAAATCCGCCGCCCGCGAAAAACGGGGACTCGAACCGCTTCCGGTCAATGACCCGGCGGTGAGCGAACCCATGAACGTAGTGAGCCGTTCGGTGCCGCCGCAGGATGTGGTGGAGAAGGTCACGGGCGCGGCAAAATACACCGACGATTACGTCTTCCCCGACATGTTGTTCGCGCGAACGCTGCGCTCCCCCTACCCGCACGCGCTGGTTAAGGCCATTCACACCGAAAAAGCGCGTGCCCTTCCCGGTATCCACGCCGTTCTGACACATGAGGATGTGCCTGGCGAAAACCTGCACGGGCTTGTCTATCGGGATTGGCCTGTGCTGTGTGGCGACCGGGTGCGCTACGTGGGCGACGCAGTCGCAATTGTGGCCGCCGAAAGTGAGGAACTGGCGGCAGAAGCACTGGCGCTGATCGACGTCGAATATGAACCGCTCCCGGTGGTGGCCGACCCGGTCTATGCCCATTCGCCCGAAGCGCCGATTCTGCATCCCAACCATCCGACTGGAAATCTGCTCAAGCACATCAAAGTCCGGCACGGCGACATCGAGCAGGGTTTTGCCGACGCCGATGTGATTATCGAACATGAGTATCGTACCCCGACGACGGAACACGCTTTCCTCGAACCCGAATGTGCGATTGGTGTGCCGAAGGGCTATCCCGACCACGACAAGCTGACGGTGTACGTCGGGTCGCAGATTCCGTATCAGGATCGCAACCAGATCGCACTGGCGATGAAGCTACCGGAAGATCAGGTGCGCGTGATCGGAACGCTCATCGGCGGTGGCTTTGGCGGGAAGGAAGACATTGCTGGGCAGATTCACGTTGGGATGCTGGCGACCGTTACAGGCCGTCCGGTGAAGATGCTCTATACGCGGCAGGAGTCGCTGATCTTCCATCCCAAGCGCCACGCGACGATTATCAAAATCAAAACCGGGGCGAAGAAGGACGGGCGGCTGACGGCGGTCGAAGCAACGCTCTATGGCGATGGCGGCGCGTATGCGTCACTCTCCGACAAAGTCATGACTCGCGCCACGACTCATGCCACCGGCCCCTACAATGTCCCCAACGCCAAAATCGACTGCTACGCCATGTATACCAACAACGTCCCGTCAGGCGCGTTCAGGGGCTTCGGCGTCACGCAGTCAGCCTTCGCCGTCGAACAGAACATGGACATGGTGGCGGAAGCGCTTGGCATCGACCCGATTGAACTGCGCCGCATGAACGCGCAGAAAGTGGGGGTGACGACCGCAACCGGGCAGTTGTTGCGCGAATCGGTCGGGCTGCTGCAAACAATTGACGATGTGCAGAACGACATGCACAGCGTTGCGAATGGCAGCGGCTTCCGCTGGGGGTGGCGTGAGGGTAACAAGGCGTATGCCTGGGGTATTGCCTGCGCGTACAAAAACACCGGCCTGGGCGGCGGCGCACCGGATAAATCCGAAGCCGAAGTGGAAGCCTTCGAGGACGGTACTATCGAAGTTCGCACCGCCGCCGCTGATATGGGACAGGGTATCGCCCATGTGGTCGCGCAGGTCGCGGCAGAAGAAATGCACCTGGCTTACGAGCGGGTGAAGGTGCTGCTGTGCGACACCGACCTCACACCGAACGGCGGCCCGACCACTGCCTCCCGCCAGACCTTCATGACGGGAAACGCAGCACGAGGCGCGGCGATTGCGTTGCGGGAAGCGATGACCCGCCCTGCCGCGGAAATGATGGATGTACCGCCGGAGACGATTCGTTATGAGGAAGGGCTGCTGCGGCACAACGGCAAGGCGGTCGAGGTGGGACAGGTTGTAGCCTGGATGAAGCAGAACGGCCTCTCACCCCGCGCCCGGCATGAATACTGGGCACCCAAGACGCAACCGCTTGGGACAGGTGGCGATATGCACTTCGCCTTCAGCTACGCGACGCAAGCGGCACTGGTCGAAGTCGATATCGAAACGGGCGAAGTCCACTGTCTGAAAATTCTCTCCAGCACTGATATTGGCCGTGCCATTAACCCTCTGATGCTGCAAGGGCAGATCGAAGGCGGCATCGTCATGGCGCTCGGCAACTGTCTGACGGAAGCCTTCATCGTAGAAGACGGGGTTCCCTGGACGCGGCTGCTGGCGCGCTACAAGATGCCGAGCATCAAACATGCGCCGGAGATCATTTCACGGCTGGTGGAAGATCGCTCGTCCGATGGCCCCTATGGCGCGAAGGGCGTGGGCGAAATTCCGTCCATTAACACCACCCCCGCCATCTGCAACGCTATTTACAATGCGGTCGGTGTGCGGGTATATTCCATCCCGGTGGATCAGGACGCGCTGCTGCTGGCGATGCGCCGGGGCGAGCAGGAAATCCACCGTGCCTGGCAGGATGTAAAATAACCCCAAAAGAGATCGTGAACGGCGAGGAATTTTCTTCGCCGTTTTTTGTTGCAGGAGCGATCATGTCCATCGTACTTCAAACAACACCCCACACCATTGCAATGCCGGGCGCACAGCTTTTCGTGCAGGAGATCGGTCAGGGCGCACCCATCCTGTTCCTCCATGGCAACCCCGACAGCGGTGATCTCTGGCATCCCGTAATCGAGCGTCTTCAAGCCGATTACCGCTGTATCGCCCCGGACTTGCCGGGTTTTGGCCGCTCGACGGCTGACGGGAATTTTGACCTCTCGCTGGAAAATCGTGGGCATTTCGTAGAGACGGTGGTCAATGGCCTCGGCATCGATGAGCCTGTTACGCTGGTGCTGCACGATCATGGTGCGCCGTTCGGATTGGCATGGGCAGTCAGCAACCCGGAAAAAGTGCGCGGTATTGTCCTCATCAACGCCTTGCTGTTGCGGCCAGATTACGTATGGCACTTCTGGGGGCAAGTATGGCGCACACCAATTCTGGGTGAACTGCATACGGCTGTGGCGCGTATTCCCGGCATGATGGCGCTGTTTATGCTGCTGGAAACGCGCCTTCATGGCGGCAGTCGACTCCCCTGGAGTCACATCCAGCACACCGCAAGTCTGTTCAAACCGAGCGTCGGGCGTATGATGCTGCGGCTCTATCGAGCAAGCACCCCTTCAATTTTCCGGGGATGGGAAGATCGGATGAACCAGCTTCCGAAATCGGTCCCCGTCCGGGTGGTATGGGGCAAGCGTGACCCCTATCTGCCCCATTCCTTCCCCCAGGATTTGGAAAAGCACGGCGCAGTCGTGCGCTATCTGGACAACTGTGGTCATTTTCCAATGGTGGAAGCACCACAAATTGTTGCAGAGGAAATCCGCCAGATGATGTCTCACGCACCACATCCTTAGACATTGTGAGAGGGTATCTGAAAATTCCTATCCGGTAGAATAAGGGTTGCCAAACACCAGACTACCGAACAGGAATAGGGAAAGTGTCGCACAAAACGAAGCGGTATACCAGTGACTTGAGCAATCGAGAATGGCAGGTAGTACAGGCG
>JANRLJ010000260.1:0-4976 GCA_033762735.1 bacterium
CGAGATGGTCATCGGCCTGGAGTTCGGTGATGGTCGGCAGTCGATCACCGGGGCTGAACTCCTGGTCAACGATATAGTTGAGCAAATCCGAACCGAGATCAATCAATGGCATAAATAAGATTCATCTGATGAATACTTTCACCTTTTATCTTATGCCGATTTGATGAACTTGTCTATAGCCCGGTTCTGTTTTTAACAAAATTCAGGAAGGACTTGCACGCCTTCCAGAATTTTTTCGTAGGGGCAGCTTTAAAACCTGCCCACACTCAATCGGCCAAACGCTCTCACGAACTGGCCGGGTGCAGCACCGACTGCAGCTGATCGACAATCAGTTGATAGTCGGCTTCGCGATGTTGAAAGTCCATCCCGTCCACACAGATGCGCACCACCGGGCACACCGTCCAATCGCTGATCCACGAGTCATAAAGCGCATTCAGAGAATCCAGATAGGCTGGCGCGATGTCCTGCTCAAATGCTCGCCCGCGCTTGCGGATATGCCCCAGCAGCGTTTCCACATCCGCTTCCAGATAAATCAGCAGATCGGGCGGTGGCAGAAACGCGCTCACAGCCTGATACAAGCGCTTGTAAGCGTCGTAATCGCGCTCGGACATGCGTCCCTGCTTATACAGGTTGCAGGCGAAAATCTCCGCGTCTTCATAGACCGTGCGATCCTGCACCGCGCTGCCGGGGTAATCCAGCAGTTGCCGATGATGCTCCAGCCGCTTGCCCAAAAAAAACACCTGCGAATGAAAGCTCCAGCGCTCCATATCCTGATAAAAGTCCGCCAGATAGGGATTTTCGGCATTGGCCTCATAAAACGGCTGCCAGCCGAATGTCTCGGCCAGCATTCCGGTCAGGGTGCTTTTGCCCGCGCCGATATTGCCCGCGATGGCGATAAATAAGTTGTGCATAGGTCAAAAACTCCAAAAAAGAGACGCGAAAACGCGGACGCCGTTTGAAGGCATCCTGCGGAAAAACCTTATCCAGCGCTGGAGTCAATCGTAATGCTGACGCTGCCGAGTTCGATCAGGCCGCCGTCCTCGGCGTTGGTCGCCTGTGCGCGGATGACAGCCGCACCTGTGTATGAACCGGGGGCGAGATCGGCCTGATACGGCACTTCATCAATGAAATAGGGATTCAGGACGGTGATGATCTGCTCGTCGAGGATGTTTTCCGCGCTGTCAACCAGCACCAGCGTGAAGGTATTTTCAAACACGCCGGAGACGCTGCCTTCAACCGGGATGCTGTCACCGCCGACAGCATCGCCCTCGCCCGGCAGCAGAATAAAGCCATACGCGCCTTCGGGACGATAATCGTTCGAGGACAACAGCACACTGGAGGACGCGAGGACATTCTGACCATCAAGCGACACGGCCTGAATCGTGACTTCCGTTGGTTCGCCCGTGTAGCCATGAATGAGTTCGACCTGCCAGTCCCCGCTGGCGTTAGCGACCTGGGTGCTGGCAATCATGCTGTCATCGGTGCCGATCACTTCCAGCCGAAATGACTGTGGCGAGTCGCCGCTGACCTGTCCCGCCAGATAAAGCGACTCGGCGTAGATCACCGTTCCCGATGCAGGAAACGTCATGGTGACGGCACCGTCAGTGGTCCCGGCAGCGCTTTGCACATCGCCTGTCGTGCCGCCACACGCAGTAAGCAGCATCGCCAGACTGGTTATCAGAAGCAGTAAACGCATTCTAGTCCTTCACCACCTGCATCGAACGTTTGTATCATGCCCTGCCCTGACTATATATCAAATCAAGATATGCAATCAAGATTTTCAGGATCGTTTATCGTAAGAAGAAACCAACCTTTTACATCACCCGATGACATCGTTGTTTGGGTCGTGGGTGTCTATATCCCGATTGGAGAGGCGTAGATTATAATTACCCCAGGTCGTTTTTCCAGAGTGCCCAATAGGGAAGGATTTTGCTGTGAGTGACAATTATCACCTGGATACCCTTGCGATCCATGCGGGGCAGGAACCCGACCCGACGACGGGCGCGATCATGACACCGATTTACCAGACCTCAACCTACGTGCAGCCCGCGCCTGCTGAACACAGGGGCTATGAATACAGCCGCACCGATAACCCCACGCGCACGGCCTTACAGGAACTTATCGCGGCCATCGAAGGCGGCAAATACGGGCTGGCGTTCAGCAGCGGCCTCGCAGCGATTGATACTGTGCTGCGTCTGCTCAACCCCGGCGATCATGTCATCGTCGGCAATGATGTCTATGGCGGCACGTATCGGCTGTTTATGCGTGTTTTCGCCCGCTATGGCCTCACCTTTAGCTGGGTGGATTTGAGCGATCTGAAGCAGGTGGAAGCCGCATTTACCCCACAGACGCGCCTGCTGTGGCTGGAAACCCCCACCAATCCACTGATGGCGCTGGCGGATATGGCAGCGCTGGCGCGATCCGTGCCGCAAAGCGCTGAACAGCGTGTAATCGTGGCGGTGGATAACACCTTTGCCAGCCCCGCCATTCAGCAGCCGCTTCTGTTCGGCGCGGATATTGTGATGCACAGCAGCACCAAGTATCTCAACGGCCACAGCGACGCGGTGGGCGGTTTGCTGGCGCTGAACGATGACCAGCTTTACGCCGATCTCAAGTTCCTGCAAAATGCGGTCGGCGCGGTGCCAGGACCGATGGACTGCTTTCTGGTGATGCGCGGCATTAAGACTCTCGGCGTTCGGATGGAGCGGCACAGCAGCAATGCCATGCAGATCGCACAATTTCTGGAAGATCATCCGTCCGTCAAACAGGTGATGTATCCGGGGCTGGAAAGCCATCCACAGTACGAACTCGCCAGACGACAGATGAAGCTGTTCGGCGGAATGATCTCGATTCTGGTAGAAGACGAAGCCGCCGCCCGCCGCATGGTCAGCCGCACGAAACTGTTCGCGCTGGCCGAGAGCCTGGGCGGGGTTGAAAGCCTGATTGAGCATCCGCACAGCATGACGCACGCCAGCACCGCTAACAGCCCGATTGCCGTCCCGCCGGAACTGGTGCGGTTGAGCGTGGGGATTGAGCACGTTGATGATCTGATCGCCGATTTGCAGCAAGCACTCATGGGATCAATATGACCGATACCGAACTCGTTCACACCATTATTCGTCACACCGAACTTTCACCGGAATTGGCCGCCGAGATCGAAGACCATTATCAGCAGACCTTCGCCTTTGAAATCAATCGCATCAAGGAGTGGACGGTTGCAGAGTGGATGCTCATCTCCTATGTGGGCGACGAGTGGGTGAGCCTGATCGAACTCAGCAAACGCGAAATCACAGTAGGCGGACTGCCTTTGCTTGTCGGGGGTATCGGCGGGGTCTATACCCCTGAGCAGCATCGCGGAAAAGGGTATGCCCATGCAGCGCTGCGGCGGGCGATGGCGTTTCTCTGTGAGGAACAGCGGGTCGCGTTTGCCATGCTGCTGTGCGGGGATCATCGTGTCTCGTTGTATCAGGGACTCGGCTGGCAGGTAGTGGGCAATCCAGCGCGGTATCAGCAGACAACCGGGGATGATGTGCTGCCACCAGAGTTTAATGTGATGGTCTATAGTTGCGGAAATCAGCCCTGGCCGGAGGGCGAAATCGACTTTCGCGGTCGTCCCTGGTAGATGATGGGGATTACTTCTTCAATGCACTGCGCCAGAGCGCGGCCTGCTCCGTGTCCGTCAAAGGCTGCCATTCACCCGGCTGCAACCCGGCCAGCGTGATCGGCCCAATCGCCCACCGTACCAGCCGCAGCGTGGGATGACCGACCGCCGCCGTCATGCGCCGCACCTGACGATTGCGGCCTTCGGTCAAAGTCATCTCGATCCAGCTATCCGGCACATTTTTGCGGTAGCGAATCGGCACCGGGCGTTCAGGAAGATCAGGCGTGTCAATGCGTTGTATCTTTATGGGACGTGTGCGGCCATCACTCAGATCAACCCCGGTGCGCAGGGCATTCAACGCCGCTTCATCCGGGACTCGCTCGACCTGCACCCAGTAGGTGCGCGGATGCTCGAAGCGCGGGTCGGTCAGCCGGGTCTTGAGCCGTGCGGAGTCGGTCAGCAGCAGCAGCCCTTCGCTGTCCAGGTCAAGCCGTCCGGCGGCATAAACATCGGGGATTTGGACGTAATCAGCCAGCGTCGGGCGGCCTTCCTTATCGGTGAACTGCGTCAGCACACCATACGGCTTCCAGAAGCGGATGATCGTTTCTTTGGGCATCATTGGTGATAAAAATAAGGGCAAGGCATGCCTTGCCCCTACGGATTAACGTTTGGCAAGGAAATCGAGCAGGTCGATCTGCGTGATGATGCCCACCACACGGCGATCATCGCTGCCGGGGACGCGCTCCGTCACCAGCGCCACTTTCGACGTATTGAACATGCTCATCAGCGTCTCGACCGGCGTATTCAGATTGAGCGTTGGCACGTTGTAGTCGATGACTCCCGCGTCCTGAATGGCAATGCTGGACGCATCGGTCCCGGTGTTGCGCAGCAGATGATTGAGCAGGCTGACTTCCGTCACCACGCCGAGCAGTTGATCGCGTTCGCCCACTACGGGAAGCTGCGACACATCCGCGCTCTTGAGCTTGGCAATCACTTCGCCGACGGGTTCATTGCAGCGGGCCACGACCATCTCATGCCGTGTCTTGCGCTCCAGCACTGTGCCGACCGTCGCCTCGACCCAGTCGCTTTCCAGGAAGCGATTTTCGCGCATCCAGTTATCGTCGAACACCTTGCTCAGGTAGCGTGAACCGCCGTCCGGCAGCAGCACCACCATCAGCTTATCCGGTCCCAGGTCACGATCTGCCGCGTAATGCAGCGCACCCGCCACCGCCGACCCGCACGACACACCGCAGAAAATGCCTTCCTCGCGCACCAACCGCCGCGTCATCAGCATGGTTTCCTTGTCGTTGGTCTGCACGATGTCGTCAATCACCGAGAAATCGTAGTTGGAGGGGATGAAGTCCTCCCCAATGCC